>JAAERX010000031.1 GCA_024229935.1 Gammaproteobacteria bacterium
ACTGGTCCTGTGGTGCATAGTGCTCAATAATTGTATCGAACTCAGCTTTCAGTTGATCTGCCGGAAATTTTTGTTTAAGCCTTGCTGTCAACTCAAGCCCATGTAAACGTGTATCCAGCTGCCAAGGATAACGGTGCGAGAGCGGCTTGGTTGAGGAAGTCAAACTGGGATCAGAAAAGCCAAAAGCCTGAGGTGTCCATCGTTTATATTTTAGTTTTTTTATCAACTTATATGCTCCAGCCAAATACGTATATATAAATGTACAGAGAAACCCTGACTATGACCATATTTACTTTTAAGTAGCGAAAAACTTACTCTTGCCTTCCATTCACCCCAATCCTATACATTAGAAATATTGTACAACTATGTGGTTTCCAACTTCAGCCCACCATTTACCCCAGCCTGAATGGGCAAATACCCTACTTTCACGTGCTCTGTCTGATCAGACAGAGGTGAATTTGTATAAATGCCTAGAGACCTTTCGAAATCATGATGAATTTTATGCTGAACGGTTAGCAGGCCTTTCTGACTGGCGTGATATACCACCACTGGAAAAAAGTGAATTAGCATCAGTACCCATTATTGCCACTGAGATACTGTATGAAACTCGTTCATCAGGTACCACAGGTAAACAGGCAGTTATTAAAAATACAGTTCTTGAGCGTCGCTTCCGTCAGGCTCTGGCATATCGGCCATTTTTATTTTATCCCCTGCAGCCCTCACCAAATAATATTATTAGACAGGTGATTTTTGTGGACGGCAAATATGTCGACCCTGCAGACAAGCAACAATGGTCATTTAATTTTGGTGGTAATACCTGGCTTACCTGGCGAGCTGGCATTGCAGCATCACCAGAAAAAATTCACGCACTTTTAAAATTGGTCAAGCCACAGATTCTGCGTGGCTTAACAAGTGGTCTTGTACGATTTGTGGAAGAGTTACATAGACCACTGGAAGGGTTAGGTGTTCAGATTGTCTCACCATCCGGTGAAAAGCTGTCAGACAGTTGGCGTACTTCTTTGCATGAGGCCTTTGCAATACCTGTACTGGATCGTTATGGCGCCACGGAAACGGGTTCAATGGCATGGCAATGCCCTTATTGCCATGACTACCACGTTAATAGCGATGAAATTATTGTTGAGGACAGCAGTGAGGGTGTACTTGCCACACCATTATTTATTGAATCACAGCCTTTGCTGCGCTACCGGCTTGATGATCGTATTCAGTTTCATGCAGCCCAGAAAAATTGCCGCATACGCTTGCCTGTTATGACAGTGCTGGAAGCACGCCGTGATGATTGGATTATTGATGGCGCAGGTTTAAAGATATCACCATTGAGCTTTCAATTTGAACGTGTTGCCGGACTTAAAGCATGGCATCTGCACCAGCTTAGTAATGGAACATTACGCTTGTATTTTGATTGTGAGACACCTAGTGGGCTACCTGGCAAAAGTATACGGGAGCAATTAATTAAACAACTTCAAGAGATTGTTATCGGTCGAGATTATGAATTGATGGAAGGCGTCTGGAAACTTAAACAGGTGGGAAAGTTCAAGCGGGTAACTTCAGACCTATAGATGCCACTGACAACCTCAATTCCGGCATCAAACACCAGACACATTCTTCGATCAAAGAGTCATATATATTATGGAGACCTAAGAAAAAGCAGTTTAGTTCACATTAGGTTAAGCTATCATACCTACGGATAAACAGACCCATTGAGCAAGCATTATGACGAAAGTAAAAAAAGACTGGGATGAGGAAGGCGGTACAGGCCGCAACCCCACAAAGCATGTGCATGGACCAGATTGTAACCACGATCATGAACATGTAGCGGCAGTTCCATTTCGGCATACTGAAGCCAAGCAAGGCCGTAATGATCCCTGTGCATGCGGAAGCGGCAAAAAATACAAGAAATGCCATGGACTAAAGAATTAAACTCCAAACATACTATTCAAACTCACTGAAATAAGCACCTCCTCAGGCTTGTGAGCCTTTTAATACCAGTGTTGTCCACTAGCATATAGCCCTTCTCCGATTCTGGTGTCTGACCAGAGGTACTTAAGCTAGACTAGTATTTCACAGGCTTAATAAACGACAAACCATACCTATGCTTGAATCTATGTTTACACAACTTGCGACCATGAACCCACTACTGCCGGCTTTCGTAGGAAATGCCTTGCTCGCCTTAAGCGCATTCATTGCCTATGTGCTTACCAAACATATTTTGCTATTTGTGCTGCATCACTATGCTAAACGCTCAAAGGCAAAGTGGGATGATGCACTCGTTAAACAAAATGTATTTGGACGAATGTCCCAGCTCGTGCCTGCACTAGTCATACAACAAGGCATTTATCTTGTGCCAAACTGGCCCATCACCGCAGAACTGGCATTACAGAATGTAATCAAAGCATTCATGATCATTATGATCGTGCTGACCATCACCGCCCTGCTGGCCGCCATCAATCAGATTTATGAAAACCAGCCAGATGCTGGCAATCGGCCTATCAAAGGTTTTATTCAACTGGGACAAATAATAATTTTTGTTATTGGCCTGATTCTGGTTATTGCTGCACTGATTGACAAGTCACCAGTCATTTTACTGAGCGGACTTGGTGCAATAACAGCAGTATTGCTGATTGTGTTTAAGGACACCTTGTTATCCCTTGTAGCAAGCATCCAGCTGACAGGTCAGGGCCTGATTCGTGTAGGTGACTGGATCGAGGTACCCCAGTACGGTGCTGATGGGGATGTTATCGACGTGGCCCTTTACAGCATTACTGTGCAGAACTGGGATAAGACCATCTCAACCATACCCACTTATCAACTTGTGTCCGGATCATTCAAAAACTGGCGGGGTATGAATGAGGCAGGCGGGCGACGTATTAAACGATTCATCAACATCGACCTCAACTCCATTCGCTTACTCACCAATACTGAACAGCTGCGCTTTAGTAAATTTGCCTTATTAAAAGATTACATCGCAGAAAAGCAGTCAGATCTGGAGGCCTACAATGCGGCGCTGGATTCACCTGGTGAAAGTGACATTAACCTGCGCCGCCTGACTAATATCGGCACTTTTCGTGCCTATATCTATAACTACCTGAAGAATCATCCAAAGATTCATAATGACATGACCCTAATTGTACGGCAGTTACAGTCTGGTAACGACGGTGTGCCTATTGAGGCCTATTGTTTTTGCAATGACACCAACTGGTTTAACTATGAGGGCATCCAGTCAGATATTTTTGACCACCTGTTTGCTATTGCACCTGAATTTGACTTACATGTATATCAAAATCCTACAGGGATGGACGTGCAAAAGCTGCTGAAAAAATAATTGGGCACAATCAGCAGTCAATTAATGAAGCAGTGCATATTAACCTGCTGAATACGCTAAATAGAGTTACCTCTATGGCTTATGAGTATGAGTTTTTATATACATCAAACGACACCTATACCCCACTTAACTCACTGAACCGTATGACAACTTTGACATACGTTTCGGCAGCTCCCATCCCGCCAGCCACATAGCGATTTGCTTCCATACCTGTCAGGCTTTACTGGATACACCACAAGAGTAAATAAGGCAAAAATAAATGAGGCCAGGGTAAAACTATCGTCAAATTGTTTTTACCCTGACCCTATTTATTCTATTGAATTTCGTCAAGTGCAGAACTGAATTGACTGGCCAGTACAACCTGGAACGCCAGCACTGCGAGGATGGCACCAACCGGGTCGATAAGGATGCCTTCCCAGCGAAGTATATTGCCTATATTTTGATTGGGCCGCACGGCCTGCAACATAGGCATGATGACCGTTGGCCCAGTTACCATCATGATTGCGCCGAACAGAAAGGCCAGTCGCCAGTCTGCCCCAATCACCCAGTGCGTAACCGTAGCTATCACCAGCCAGGTTACAAGCACGCCAACAGTAACAAGGTTACGAACGACATTGCCATGCCCTTTTATTTCTTCACGACGCAGCGTCAGACTGCCTTCGAACAGAATCACAGCAACAGCCAGGGAAATAAATGGAAACAGCAATTCACCGAACAGCGCGTCGGGCACAAGCCACCCGGTGACCGGCCCCATCACAATGCCACTTGCCAGCAGAAACAGAATGGCCGGCACGCGAATTCGCCATGCCAGCCACTGGGACACCAGCGACAGAAGACCGATGCTAACGAGTATAAGGATGACGTTATGATTCATGGGCATACATCAGGAAACAATTGCACGACAAAGGGGTTGAGTGATATTTAGAACTTGAGATTGGCGCATAAATCAGAAGTCACTTAACTTTTTGGTGTTAAAACCAAATACCAGTCATTGCTGCGGTCTATCAGGTAATCCTGCAGAAAAGGAAATTCCTCGGCCTGACCCAGAAAATATTCCTCCATTGAAAATCCCGGCAGGCACCACTGGCAGTCACGACGATAGATTATCACCAGCTCGGGTTTGAGCTTTTCAATGTCTTCCTGAATTTCACTTTTATAAAGTTGTTCCTGATCAATTCGATTGCCAGCAACTTTGTATCCATGCGGAATATCCGGCTCCACACTTGCACCGTCGTATAGCATCGGAATCATGAAAGAAAATGCATAGCGCGTTCCCGAATAGCGGTCCTGTTGCACCAGAGACGGGTAGTACCACAATGGGGTAACACCAAAAATTGCAACCCTGTCACCACGGGAGGAGTTGTCGGCGATTAACTTTACAAGCCCTTGGGTGCTGCGATAAGCCGCATTGTTGGCCGAAGAAAAAGTGGCTGAAATTCCGGCCATAAAAAAAAGGACACAAAGCAATGCCATGTAGGGCATGTGTGCAGTGTCAACCCGGAAACGGAGTAGTAATTTATGCACCACAATCCCGCACAGCAGGCACAACATGAGATTGGCAGAGAAGCGCATGGGCATTTCGTGATAGCCAAACCCCTTTGCCTGAGCAATATACACAACAATGCCCATTACACAGACGACCAAAGCCAGCGTGCTTAAATCCCGCAATACTTTTGGGATTTTCAGAAGCATGGTTGCGCACCACCCTACAAAAACAATTGCCACTTCCAGACCAAATCGTCGTAGCAATGTTGGCAGGACCATTCCATCAGGATCATTCATCGCATTGTAGGAGGAGGTAAACAATGGTACGTATCGATTAACAAAAACATCGAACGAGGCACCACCCAGGAAATAAAACAACGCGACATACGCTAAGGACACGCCTATTGCAGCTGTGATCTCGGGGGCTATTAACACGCGCAGCGACCGGTGTCTTAAGCAAATAAGCAATTCAACACCGACCATGATGGCGCCGAACTGGGGAGGTTTCAGGCTTGCCATCAGTCCGGCAGCAATACCAATGGCAATGCTCAAATAAACAGGGACTGCCACATCATGAAGTCGGGCAATGCGAAGTAGCAGGTAAGGCAGCAGCGCAAGCATAAAGAGTTGTTCGCGCTGCCCAAACCATGATGAGTCAAAATTGTGCAGTGAGTAAATCAGTGTTAGTGCAATCGCAAATGCCGCTATCCGATAGTCAGCAGGCAGTATGCGTTTAGCCAGATAAAAACTGACCAGAGATGAGCACAGGATGAAAGCAACTACGGTAACGAAATATGCCGCAATGCTGTCCGTATTAAGAATATCAGCCAGCCATACGACGGGCACATGCAAATACATGGCAAGCGGTGGGTTAATGTCGACAAAATCAATATAGGGACGGGCTCCGGCAAGCAGGGCACGCGCTGAGTCAAGATAAATGCCGCTATCCACACTGACATAAACTATTTTTGAGAACAGCTGCCAGACCATGATACCGGCGAGTGACGCTGCAGCGAGCCACAATAGCATTGCAGTAAAAGATTGCTTTTGGGCTCCACTCATCTGGTTTTTTATCTCGTTACGCCCGGCTGCAGATAATTTGTAATGCACTGCTCCCAGATACTGTTCAGCTCATTGTTCGGGTGGCCTTCGCCGACCACACGGTATTCAGGCCCAAACACCGGCGGACTACAATTCAGATAGTCGAGGTCATTGGCATCCAGAAAACGGATAAAATCAGGAGTGTAACTGTCGGTGTCTAACAGCAGTAATACAACAAATTTTGCCCCCTGAGACTCCGCAAGATTTTGCATCTCGACGACAATTTTCTCAGTAACTGCCTCATGTTTATCTGCACGACTCTGACTTAAGTAACGTAACCATGCCCTTTCAGCCTTGTTCACCAAAGCAAGAGAATCACGGAATGGCCAGTTGTTGCTGCTGGATACCGGGTACCGCATCAGATTGCCATCTTCCCCGATAGTTGCATACGGCGGGAAATAACTCGGCTCCCCAACTCGGGTAAACATTTCCAACCAGCCAAAATGCAGCACGTTGCGCATTTGGTGATGGCCAATGTATCCGTAGAAGATGGTTTTACCACCATCGATATCAGGAAGCACATCCTCCAGGGTCAAAAGTGATTGGAAGGTACCGTATCCTGGCACACCAAGATTACGCACGCTGACATCAGGAAATTGCCTTTGCAGCTTCCACGCAAGAGTTTCCTGATCACTAATGGCATAGCCCTGAATATACGACCCACCCACAAGAATCAGCTTGTCCTGTGTGGTCGGCAACGGACTGTCTGTAGCCATAGTTCGGCGACCGCGATCTGGCAGAACAGTTACGGTAATGGATTCAATGTCTGCACTAAAACCCGGGTAATTGTAGGTGCCCGGCTTGTTAACCCAGCCAAGTGATGGATGCTTCTCCGTCATAATCGGAGTTTCGGTCCGACTGCCATCACCAGTCAGTGTACGCGGCTGCAAGGGCGTGTGCCCCATAGCCCGCATTACAAGCTCTGCTGCAGCCAGCGAAAAAATCAAAGAGACCAACGAGATAGTGATCGCTGCAAATCGGCCTGTGGCTTTCTTCCTGCTTGATCCCATGTACGTTAAAAAACCCCGACCCGGCACTTAATTTCTGATGATGCCACAAAATTTGCGGTTATTGTTGCGGCCCGCCTGACTCAGCCAAACCCCTGCTGCCATGCGTGTAATGCCAAAGGACTCTACCGACAGCACCCTGACGAGAATCAAGCCCAACAATAGCAGCATGACTACATTGATACCTGATGCAGGCAACATAACGGCTGCCTGCACAATTATTCTCATCGCGCTTTATGACTCACACTATTTGTCTTGGAAGCTCTGCATGAAATGGATACAATATTTTTATCAATCCTTCATCAATCCGCCGCATGCTCGGGTTGATCACAGAACAACACCCTAAATGATATTTGCACTGGGCATGCTATAGAAGCTCACCAGAATTACTCAGAAAAGGACAGAAGATGAGGGTCGTCTACATAACAAGGGGTTTCGGAGACTATCTCATCGATTTACTCAATGCGATGGTTTCAGATACAGAGGTTCACATAGTCCTCACTAAAGGTGATGAATGTGTAGCTGAGCACCTCGATCCACGGATCAATGTCTGGTTTTCAAAAGCACCAAGAGTAGGAAGCCTCGGTAACCTTGCTGCAATGCTCAGAACATCTCGCTATATCAAGAAAATATCTCCAGACATTATTCACATGCAAAGTGGAGTTATATGGGAGTTGCTTCTGAAATTATTTCTTCGTCATGTGCCATTTATTCTAACGGTACACGATGTAACCAGACACCCAACAAAACAAAAGTGGATTGAAACCCCTCAGCAGCTTCTGGATTGGGGGGCCAAACTGAGTGATGCAATTATCGTGCATGGCGAGCAAATGAAAGTGGCCGCACGGAATCGCTTTGGAAAAGCCTGCCGCATATTTGTCAGTCACCACGGAATCATTAGCAAATACGGAACCGGAGTGGCAGACCTAAACCCATCTCGATTCAATGTTCTATTGTTTGGCCGGATTGATGCATACAAGGGCGTGGAATACCTGATCAAAGCCGAGCCACTTATCCGCCAGCAAATTCCCCAAGTCAGAATTATCATAGCTGGAGAGGCACAGAACGTTGATTATTATCAGGGCTTAGTAAAAAGCGACCAGAAAATTGATCTGCGCCTGCAAAGACAGGATGACGAAGAAGTAAGCGAGCTCTATCAAACTGCAGATGTGATTGCACTTCCCTATACCGAGGCCTCACAGAGCGGAGTATTGCAGGTTGGTTTTGCTTTTGGCATTCCACCGGTCGTTACTGCAGTAGGCGGCCTTCCTGATGTAATCTCTGATAAGAAGAATGGCCTGATTGTCCCTCCTGAAAACCCAGAGGAATTGGCTAAAGCCATTATTCGTTTGCTAACAGATATTGACCTCAGAAAAACCATTATCGAAGGCGTTATTGAATCCCGCGAGGGCTGCTACAATTGGGACATAATTGCGGCAGACATAAGAACCCTTTACTGCGAATTAATCCCTTCTTAATAGAACAAAAGACAGAGCCGCATTTTTTTATTCAGGACAGCCGCCACATACAACTGGCTTAAAGATTACATTTTATCTAGTAGCGCAATAATTTCCGAAGTTTTCTCTTCCATCAGCACAGCATCCCCGCGTGACTCAACGTTCAGACGTATAACTGGCTCGGTATTGGACATGCGCAGATTAAAACGCCAGTCCGAAAACTCAAAACCATAACCATCAGTATCATCAATTTTTGCCGTACCGTCATCATAGCGCTCGCGAATAATGGCAAGTGCTTGCTGAGCATCTGCAACTTTGCGGTTAATCTCACCGCTGGCGGGAAATCGTGCAATCCGGTCATTCACCAGTTCAGATAGCGGTTTGCCTGTCGATGAAATGATGCCGGCCACAAGTAACCACGGAATCATGCCGCTGTCACAATAAGAGAACTCCCTAAAATAATGGTGAGCACTCATCTCACCGCCATAAATTGCGTCTTCATTTCGCATCCGTTCCTTAATGAATGCATGACCTGATTTGCACTGAATTGCCTGGCCTCCCTGTGCAGTGACAATCTCCTGAGTATTCCACGTCAAACGGGGGTCGTAGATCACTTTACCCCCGGGATTCAGATTCAGCATCGCTTCGGCCAACAAGCCAACAATGTAATAGCCTTCAATAAAACCACCGTTTTCATCAAATAGAAAACAACGATCAAAGTCTCCATCCCATGCAACACCAAGATCAGCACCAGAATCACGAATTGCATCAATCGTGCTAGAACGATTTTCAGGCAACAAAGGATTGGGAACACCGTTCGGAAACGTTCCATCAGGATCATGGTGCACCTTGATAAACTCAAAGGGTAAAGAGCCTTCTAGCCGGTCAACCGTTGCCCCGGCACCACCGTTACCTGCATTAACCACAATTTTCAGCGGCTTGAGTTTGGCACAATCAACGTAACCCAACAGGTGCTCAAGGTAGGCATCAACACAGTTAGTCGGAATTACCTCACCTGTAATCTCTGCCCTGGAAAGGTTGCCCGCTGCTATTTTATCGCGTATTTCATTCAGCCCCGTATCGGCACTGACGGGTCTGGAACCTTCACGAACAAACTTCATGCCGTTATAGTCTGAAGGGTTATGACTCGCGGTCACCATAATGCCGCCATCAACACCGAGGTGTGCAGTTGCAAAATACACTTCCTCTGTACCACAACACCCGATATCCCGGACATTAACACCGGCACTAGTCAGCCCATCCATCAATGCTGAGACCATAGATGGGCTCGATAAGCGGATATCATGACCGACAACGATCTCTTTAGGCTGCAGGAATTCCGCATAGGCCAAGCCTATATCGTATGCGAGCTCCTCGTTAAGCTGATCGGGAACTCGACCACGCAAATCATACGCCTTGAAACAACTAAGATCTCTTGTCATCTTGTATAGCCTAATTAAAAATTATTATGGGGCCAGCGCGGGTCTAGTCAGTGCGACCTTCACGGCCATATTTATCCTCGAAGCGGACGATATCATCTTCACCAAGATAGTCACCCACCTGCACCTCAATAATGTGCAGTATTGAGTCACCCGGATTCTCAATACGGTGCTTTGCACCAACAGGTATAAAAGTGTGCTCATTGACGCCAAGATCAAATACCTTATCATCAAGCGTAATACGAGCAATACCCGCGACAACAACCCAGTGTTCAGCACGATGATGATGCAACTGCAGGGATAGAATTGCGCCGGGCAACACAGTTAAACGTTTTACCTGAAAGCCCTCAGCGTTCTCAAGACTATCGTAGCTACCCCAGGGCCGAAACACTTCCCGACCAAGCTTAACCTCTTCCCGCTCTGCTAATTCCAATTCACTAACAAGGGTCTTAACCTCCTGCGCATGACTCTTATCAGCAACAAGAACAGCATCCTTGGTCTCAACAACAACACAACCATCAAGCCCAACGGCAGTAACAAGACGGCTTTCAGACCGAATCATTGTATCAGTGCAACCAACTGTAACCACATCACCAAAAATTGTATTACCTGACTCATCCTGCACACTGACATCGTGTAGTGATGCCCACGATCCAACATCATTCCAGCCAGCATCCAGAGGCACAACACTGGCTCGGTCAGTATTCTCCATGACCGCATAATCGATTGAATCCGCAGGGCAGGCCGCAAATTCATCAGCACTTAGATGAATCTCGGTTGCCGTGGTATCAAGCCCGGCAACCAGACCCTGACAAGCCGCCGCCATTTTAGGTGCCTGTATAGCCAGCTCTTCAAGAAATGTCGCGGCGGAAAACAGGAACATGCCGCTGTTCCAGAAATACTCTCCAGACTTGAGGTAAGCACGCGCAGTTTCCAGATCAGGTTTTTCGACAAAACTATCCACATCAATAACACCCTCACCGATTCCGGCTGAACGTATGTACCCGTAACCCGTCTCCGGTGAGGTTGGCACAATCCCAAAGGTGACCAGGCGCCCAGCTTCAGCTGCAGGTATTGCGGTCTGTATTGCACGTGTCATAGCATCTGTATCGCCGATAACATGGTCAGAGGGCAATATCAGCAACAGTGTCGACTCTGGCTCTTCTTGCAACAACGCTGCAATTGCAGTTGCCGGTGCTGTATTACGACCAAGCGGTTCCAGCACCAGCTTTGGTGTGATGCCTATATCAGCAAATTGCTGAGCAACCAGAAAACGATGCTGCTCATTGCAGATAAGGAGCGGATCACTCAAATGTTCAGATAACCCGCCAAGCCTGGTCATCGTGCCCTGTAAAAGGGAATTGTCCCCTATCAGCCGCAATAGTTGCTTTGGGTATTGTGACCGAGACATGGGCCAGAGTCGGGAACCCGAACCACCACACAAAATAACCGGAAGCAATTTCATCGCTGGTGTTTTCCCCTGAATAGCAGAAAGCCCCACCATTTGGTCGCAACAGCAAATGTATTTAATCTAACTATCATTAGGGCAACCTTAACAAGAATGCGACAAGCAAAAATGCCGAATAATACCCACTCTGTCAACCAGGTCATTATGTGCAACCATCTCAATTCATGCCCAGCCGCATCATAAACCTGCATTAGCAACCCCCACAAGAGCCTGCTTTATCTATTTTCTGCCTGATTGGAGGTTTCTTTTGGCTGGCAGGTATATATAAAGAATCAGAACCTAAATAAGTCAGATACTAAACTGCATCAAGAAAGGGAACGACCTGCTCCCTTGCAGCCATTTTGAATACCGGTGTTGCATATTCCCCAAAGCTATCAGCAACAACCATCTTCTTAAACAGGCCAATGATAAAGATTGAACAGCCAAGCACCTGTTGGCGGGTATTGTCACGGGGTTTCGCCAAATCCTTAAATTCGACAGCATATCACTATGGTGCACAATTGGACCGGCAACCAGCTGCGGGAAAAACTAACAAAAAACGCATACTCAAGCCGACCATGCGGCTCAGTCAAACCTTTGCTGGTATCAACAAGGTAGGTAATTTGCTCAAAGGTATAAAAAGAAATAGCCAACAGCAAAATGATGTGCTGGAGATTAAAGTCCATCGCTGTAGCAGTGGATATACTGTCAAAAAAGAAGTTGGCATACTTAAAAGAACCGAGTAACAATAAATTAAATTCGGTCAAATTAAATGGCATTACAAAGCCATACCTATAGCTTTAAGGGCCCTTCTACAGGTTAGCAAATGTTAAAAAAGGTATTTGAAGTTTCCGGACATAACATCAAGGCAAATAAATGGGTTTAAACCCATTTACCAACCCCAGACACGTTGCTGATAACTACGTATCTATTTTTCTGGTGGTGTCCATAATGTGTTCCTTAAGCGTTCTGGAGCCATAACCAGGGGCACGCATATCATTAACCAGGTAATACCGGGTCACTTTCAGGAAGGCTGAGAACATACCAATTTTTCTGGAGAATAACCCTATAAACCAGGTAATGTTAATCAAGGTGTTAAGCACCCAGACAGGTACGCTTTTGATATTTGGTTCTTTACCCAGGGATTCAAAGACCATATTAAGGGCATCCCTATAACTAACAATGTTATCAGGCACTTCCGGCCCGCCAAGAACAAAGACTCTATCTTTGCGCTCAGTGTTAGTAATACTGCTCACCATAAACTCAGCCAGATCTTCCCTCGCGATAGGGTTATGAACAGCCTGTTCACCTGAACCCACCACATAACCCGGTCTGCCTTTCATGATCATCTCGGTTTGAGTATCAAATACCCAGAAGTATGCCGTTGGCCTGACGATAGTGTAGTCAATACCTGAGCGCATGAGTGCGTCTTCCATTTTCAGCTTGGCAAGTTGCAGCGGCAAGTCCGGCTTGCGCACACAGATAGCTGACAGGAGTATAAACTTTTCTGCACCATGCTCCTGGGCGGCATTGAGTACATTAAGTGTTGCAATGTAGTCTATGTCATCAAAGTCCTTTGGCAGTCCCGAGCGGGTAGCCAAACAGGAAATAACAACATCAACCTTGCGGGGAAACATTGTTGCTATGGAGGCAGGGCTACTGACATCACCAACTAATACTTCTGCGCCAGCAAACTCCCCTTCTTTGGCTGGAGATCGGGTGACAGCAATAACGTCATAACCCTGGTTGACTGCTTCCGCAACAACTGCCCGACCTATATAGCCTGTGGAGCCGACAATCAAAACTGTTTGAGTATTCTCATTATTCATAGTGCCGCCCTTGGCTGGTATTGAAGTAATTTAGCAGGTTTGGAAAACAAAAGTGTCTAGGTAATTATTCCTACTTATATATATGACTGATATACGTACTGAAATGGAATATATATTTTAAGGCTTAACCACAATTTTTTCAGTCCACTAACCTGTATACCGAATCGGCACGCATAGTAGCTTCAGGCAAGATACACCGACCGCAAATTAGAGACGCTAGCCTGCATTCTTGCGGCACCATCACACAGATCCTTCGGCAGTCCTGAACTGCATCGTAAGGCCGTTACATTTTTGCAGCAGCTGCTGCAATAGGACCTCAGCAAAACAGACTCTAAACCATCATTTATCTCGCTTTTATCTCATTATTCAGTAGAATGCGGCGCAGCAGCGGAAATCGTTGATGGATCAACACTTAAAAGAAGCTCTGCCTGACTTTGAGAACAAAGCATCCGCTTTCACAGTGACAGATGGGGCTTCATCGACGGCGACAATTACATACGATCAGGCGGCTGCTCCCGGTGATAGTGAGCAAGCACACATTACCGCTACCTCATTATCGGGTAATAGAACCAGCTGTAGTGAAATCGGCCGTGCAATTGATTTGCTTAATAACACAGCATCAGCTGTAGCAAAAATCCATCATGACGCACGTCGCAAGCAGCCACTTACATTACAGTTCGCCAAACAGGCCATAGATGAGTTAATCCAAAACTTTGCTGATGACCCAAATACCTTATTTTGGGCACTGACTGCCAATCACCGTATGCATCACCTAAATCGCAGGTCAGTAGGCTGTGCAGTTTGGGCACTGGCATTGGGACATCACCTGGAATTCAATCAGGCTGCCTTACACGAGTTGATGCTGGGAGCCTTATTGCTGGATATAGGCAAGATTAATGTACCGATCGTAATTCAAACCAAAGCCGGCAAGCTTAATAAAGCAGAGCAAAATTTTGTGCGGCGACATGTAGCTGATGGCATCCGTATGCTTGAATCAGCAGTTGAGTTATCAGCAGAAGCTATAGAGATGGTACGTGCACATCATGAGCGTATTGATGGCAGTGGCTACCCTTTCGGCTTAAAGGGTGAGGAAATATCACTGTACGCACAAATTGCGGGCATTATTGATAGCTTTGATGCCCTTTCACTGCATCGCTACTACGCAGACGGATTAAGCGGGGATGCCGCACTTAATATGCTACGAGAGCAGCGTGGTAAAAAATTTGCTGCCAATTTAGTTGATCACTTTATTAATGCAATTGGGGAATTGCCTACCGGAACCTGGGTGCAGCTTCCTGATGGCAGTACCGGTGTCGTGTGTGCACAGAACCCTACAGACCCGGGTGAAGCACAGGTAGCACTGATAGCTAATGCAGAACAGCAACCCATTCTGGCTATCCACTGGCTCAGCCTCCATGAACACGGCAAAGCTCGGGTACTACCACCAACAGAACGACCACCCCATGCAGCAGCAATGGAGCGCAGCCTACAAGCAGCCATATATGCTCAAAGACCTCGAAAATACTGAATATTCAGTTTCATTTTTGCTAATTTAGCCACCTCACTTTACTTCTTATATGTCTGACTCAGTTTATACCTACCTGAGTTAGGACAATCTAATTTGCCAACTCAGCCTGAGCCCCAACAACTACAACAACTACGTAGGCGTAATTTACATCTATAAGTATTGTTACTATCGCTGGCCAAATTTTGGCTGAGCCAATAGGTAGAATTACGACTTGGGAGGAAGGACAGCCGGTGACTACGATACCTACTGTGATTTGGCACCCGTGCCAGGAAGTATGAAGAAAGAAATGCTGGGCGACATAACAATCAATCAGCACAGTCTGGCAACTGAAGTCAGGTAAAGCAATTCATATTTCTGATCTCAATATTTATATAAATTTTAAGAGGAATGTTATGTATATCAACTTTTGGTACCCGGTTGTTCGTAGTGAAGATCTAAGCTATGACCAGCCGGAAAAAGTCAGGTTACTTGGCGTCGATCTCGTTGCATTTCGTGACCAGAACGGTGAAGCGAGAGTATTAAGTGACACCTGCACGCACCGAGGTGCATCATTAGGTGGAGCCTGGTCTCAGGGCGAGCACAGACCACGAATCATTGATGGCTGTATCGTCTGCCCATATCACGGCTGGGAATTCAACGGTGACGGTGAATGCGTCAACCTCCCCTCACTTGGTTACGGTAACAAGGCTCCTGCACGTGCAAAGGTCGACTCATACCCTGTTCAGGAAAAATACGGCATCGTATTTGCATTCCTGGGTGATGAGCCTGAAGAAACACGGATTCCACTTCTCGATGTTGAGGAATTCAATCAGGAAGGCTGGACAGCCAACGAAATACTGGTTCTTGAAGTGCCTTACTTCTACGAACGTTCAATTGAAAACGGTATTGACCCATCCCACAACGAGTTCGTCCACCCAACACATGGTCATTCATCTATAGACCGCGAGACCTATAGCGTTCCGGACTATACGCCTGAAGATCACCGTCAGGGTTGGGGCTTCTGGTTCTGGGCGCAGTTTGATTCTCCACCACTACCACAGAAAGACCACCATACAGCCGGTGGTCAGGATACACCTTGGGGTGATGTGAAGACTGTAGATCATATGAAAGTGTTTGTTGGCGGTGGTACCTATGGCCCGAACATTATGCCGACCTACATCAACATCACAGAAGATAAGATGTTCCGTCAGTATTTCTTTGAAGCGCCTGTGGATGAGCACAACACAAAGATATTCTTCCTGAACATGCGTAACTTCCTGCTGGATCCGAAGCACAATGGTCCTATCCACGCACGTAATAAAGTTATTGCAGGACAGGACATCCAGATTCTGTCCACCATGTGTCCAGAACAAACACCCTTAAAACCAACTGATGAGGTTCTGGTTCCATCTGACAATGCAGTTGCAGCTTATCGTGGCTGGCTGGAGAAGTTTGATGACAAGGGCTGGCGTATCGATACTGTAGCCTTCAACGCCCGTCATGGTAAGGATAAGGCATTTGCCATTCCTTCCCCTGCGCGCAGAACATCCAAAAACTGGGTACTGGATGAAATTCCTCTGCTCAAGGATCGTGCTGATCGCAAAGAGAAGAACGAGGTTTGATTTAAACCTGATCTGACCTTAGTAAAATCAGCGGCACGGGTAGGTAACTACCCGTGCCGTTTTTTATTGTCAGTATCAGTTAACTGGAGACGTAGTACATCAGAACCCGATCAGCTATATAATTCAGATCGATGAAAAACACCATGAAAAAGCCTCCTATACCACTGCCAGTTATCAGCCTAATTGTTATGTTTATCGGGATTTGGGCCTATCTGCAGATTGAGAAAGAGCCTTTCACCCAGACTCCTGTTATTGAAACCCATGCAATTACACTATTGCAGTCACCACGTGACTTACCCGAACTGCAGATGGTGAACAAACAAGGGGAGCTGGCAGGTAAAGAAACTTTCTATGGCAAGTGGTCGCTGGTATTTATGGGCTTCACCAGTTGCGGGCATATCTGCCCAACCAAAATGGCAGAAATGCGTATGATTCAGGATCAGCTGAATGTCCCGCTGAGTGTTGTATTTGTATCAGTTGATCCTGAACGTGATACGCCTGCTGTTATTAAACAATACGTGGATAGTTTTGACCCAAATTTTTCCGGCATGACCGGTTCAGCTGAGACAATTGAGGTATTTGCCTCTGCATTGGGTGCGCCCTACTTTGTTGACCCTGATCCAGAGCTATATATTGTTGATCATTCTTCAGCCCTTTTTCTAATAGGGCCTGATGCCAGCCTGGTTGGTACTATCACTCCACCATTAGACATCAATATTATTGTGGATGATCTACACCAGCTTCTTTAAGCAATTTCTTAGCTGTGGTTGGCGCATAACATCATTAGACCAGCAGCATCAGGCCAGTGCCCAGACCACCGTAATACCACCCACAACCCAGGCATACCAGGCAAAGATGAAGAAACGTTGCGTTCGCAGTAACCAGACGAAAGCAGCCAATGCAGCTAAACCGCTCAGCAATGCTGCAACTGACCCAAACAAAATGGCATTCATTAATTCAGGCGATACACTGGTTAGTTCTGGTAGCAACAATACACCTGCACCTGCCATAGCAATCATACCAAGCATGAAAGAAAACTCTGCTGCTGCTAGTGGACTCAGCCCTAAAGCCAGCCCAGCAGCAACGGTAGAACCACTACGTGAGATGCCCGGCAATATTGCAAAAGCCTGCACACAGCCAATCAAAAATGCACCTCCCCAGCTAGGCTCTTCCAGTCCAGTGTGTTTATTTGTAAAGCGGGTGCTGAAAACTATAAAGCCAGTCAGAATCAAACAGATACCAACACCCAACAGTGAGTCAAATTGTTCCTCAATCCAGTGCCGGAACAGCAGTGCAACAAAAACTGCCGGCAATGTACCAATAATGAGCTTACCCGCATACTTAAGTGCATGCCGATCACACGTAACCGTACCGTAAATAAGCTGTGTTACACGACGATGATAGAAAATCAGGATGGCAAATAATGTAGCAATATGCACTGCCACTTCAAACAGGATACCCTGCCCTAAATTTGCATTCAGCACCTCCTGGGCCAGCACCAGGTGTCCGGAACTCGACACCGGTAGAAACTCAGTCAGTCCCTGAACTATGCCCAATAGAATCGAGTCGAGAATTTCTTCCATGATACATCCTGTGCCAGGCGGGCTTTTACTGAACAGAGACAGTCAGTCCACGACCCATTGTGGCGCCAATACTACCGCATTTTGAGATTTTCATAGCCAGTCATGACATATTCTTGAAGCCGACAGTGGCTAAACAACAAATAATGAATATCCGCACTTAAGCACATCTCACAATATCATTATCAGTAAAATACAGCGAGACTCAGGCGCACAGTTTGCGTATGCTTCGTGGCGGACACAGACACCCAATAACCCCAGCAACATCAGGATCTATACCGGCATGGAAACCGCCAGACTCAGCACCCACCAGAAAGCTTTATCAATAAACCTGAATGACCGCATCTACGGCACTTTAGCTGAGATCGGTGCAGCTCAGGAGGTCGCTCGCTGGCTATTTCGCGTGGGTGGGGCTGCCGGCAGCATTGCCAAGACCATGTCTGCCTATGACATGACGGTCAGTGATGAGATCTACGGTAAATCCGGACGGTATGTATCCCGTGAACGCCTAGAGGCAATGCTGGATAAAGAATACAACCTGTTGATCCAACGCCTTAGTAAAGAACGCAAAGGCACACGTTTTTTTGCCTTTGCCAATACCATTACTGCCCGTAGTTATGAGGGCACAAATGAATGTCATGGCTGGGTGGGTCTGCGTTTCCAGGATGAGCCAGGCGGCGAACCTAATACCATTATTTTGCATGTAAACCTGTTAGAAGAAACAACCGTCCAGCAACAGGAAGCTATAGGCATACTCGGCGTCAACCTTTTATACAGCGCAATGCTCAATCCTCAGGGTCCGTTAAGGGGGCTTGATAATCTATCTGATAACCTAAACCAAGGTGAGCTGGAAGTTGATGTAGCCAATTTATCAGGCCTAGTCTTTGCTGATACTGACCCAGCCCGTATTGGTCTGGCCATGATCCGCAGCGGTCTGGCCCAGGTTATTCTGTTTGGACGTGATGGCAACCAGCTACCGCCTACGGAAATTGTCCACAAGCGACCCATGGTTATAAAACGGACATCGACACGCTATTCCACTGTTATTGATTCAGCTACATTTGCTGCCGCTGGTGATCACCTGAAAAATGAAACACCCAATCTGGACGTTAAGCCACTCAGTATCACTGAGTTCAGCATCAACAGTGTGCATGCCTCTCAAGGCAGCGATATCGATACCAATCTGGAACATCTACGAGAACTTATCGCTCAGGATGAATGGGTAATGCTTACCAGGCTGCGACAAAGTTATAAACTAACAGATTATTTACGTCGTTACTCTCACCAACCTATACGCTTTGTTATGGGAATCTCTACTTTTGCCATGCTGTTATCAGACAAGTTCTATGTAGACTCAACAGGCGGCATTTTGGAAGCCACAGGTAAACTGTACGCCGATGAGGTACGCATCTACATACAATCAATGTCCGAGGGGGATTTTCGCCAGCACCTTGACTCCGTAGGGTTGGCACCTGACTGGGTGACAGTCAATGCTGAAAATAGCAATGACCTGGCATCCATCCATAACCTAGAATTTCAGGGCCCTACCCGGTTGCTGCATCGATATCTCATGGAAGCGGGCTGGGTTGAAGAGCTAACCTCGCTTACTCAATAGCAGTTAAGTCTTTATTTGGCAGTTCATTTCCTCTCTGATTTATCAGGGTAAAACCTTGTGGGCAATAACTTCACCCAGCCATTCCAGGCACAACATAGGTATAACTCACAGCTTCCAAACTTAATGCGAATGATTATCATTTGCTTCTGGAAAGGGCTATATACCCCCTGAACCATACCTGCAGAAGCAGGGAAAAACTCACTCAACAACTTGAAAACAGTGCTTTTTAGCACTACAGGCACGGTTTTGCCTGCAAAAAGTAAAGGATAAACGACAATGCGTAACTTAACTCTTCTGGTCCTTCTGGCTATACCTGTTTTACAGGCACAGGCACAGACACCTGCCCCGGGTAATATCAGTGAACTTTGGGAAATTATCCAGCAACAACAGGCTGAAATTAACTCTCTGAAAAGTAAAGATGCTAAAACTAAACAGGAACTTGCCGAGACACGTGAAAAGGTATCAGCCAATGAACAACGTGTTAATGCCACCGACGATGCCATTGACACAATGGCCAACAGCCAATCAACCCTGGCTTCATGGGCAGAAAACACACAAATTGGTGGCTATGGCGAAATGCATTACAACAACCTTGATGCTAAAGACAGCAGCAAAGATGTAAAAGAAATTGATTTACACCGCTTCGTTTTGTACTTCAATCATCAATTCAATGATGATTTAAGGTTTTTCTCAGAATTAGAAGTTGAACATTCCATTGCCGGTGACGATCAAAATGGTGAAGTTGAACTTGAACAAGCCTATCTGCAATACGACCTGAATGACAATCACACAATACAAGGCGGTCTATTTTTAGTACCGGTTGGCATTATTAATGAAAATCACGAGCCAAATACATTTTATGGTGTTGAACGTAACTCAGTTGAGAAAATTATTATCCCAACAACCTGGTGGGAGGGTGGCGCAGCTTTAAGCGGTCACTATGAGAATGGGCTCAGCTGGGATTTCGCCATGACCTCCGGACTGGAAATGAGTAATAACTATCAGATACGCAAAGGGCGACAAAAGGTCTCAAAAGCATCAGCTAATGATCCTGCTTATACCGCACGATTAAAGTACACCGGTGTACCAGGGCTAGAGCTAGCAGCCAGCTACCAGCTACAAGTGAATGCTGCACAAGGCAAATCATCAGAAGACATTGGTCAGGGCCAGCTTATCTCTACCCATGCCATCTACAATAAAGGCCCCCTTTCAGTACGTGCACTGTGGGCCGACTGGGACTTTGATGGTGATGACATTAAAGCTGCAGGGGCCAACAACCAGTCTGGCTGGTATGTAGAACCATCCTGGAAATTCTCACCAGGTAACTATGACATTGGTATTTATGCCCGCTATGAAAACCTCGATGGCTATGCCATCAAAGGTGACACGGATGAATTTCAGGTTGGTGAGTTTGACGAATGGCAGGTCGGTATTAGTTACTGGCCCGTAGAGAATGTGGTCATTAAATTTGATTATCGTGAGCGTGACTATGATGAGGCACTAACTGCAGCTACTTATGACTTCACAGGCATAGACCTTGGTCTTGGCTATTCATTTTAGTAGTGATAATAGCGATCTGAACTCATGTTGTGTAAATATCATGCAGGTCTAATTATTGGTCTAATCTTGCTGGCTTCTGTAAATGCTAATGCTGAAAGCATTTACCAGGAGCCAGCAGATTTCATTGCCTCTGCTTTTGACGGCAATGAGCCAAAATCTGCAGTACTGTGGATTACCAATGATATTCAAAATAAGTCATATAGCATACTGGGCCGTAATCTCCGTCAACTACGTATACGCTATTGGCAAGTGGCTAATCGCAGCGCATGGATACTGGATGAAACTGGCAAAGACCTGCCCATTACCACAGGCGTAGTTGTCGAATCGGGCGCCATTAAAACAATTAAAGTTCTTATATTCAGGGAAAGTCGTGGTTGGGAAGTACGTTACCCATTCTTCACCAACCAGTTTAAGGACGCTCAACTGGACACAAAGAACCAGCTTGATCATTCAATTGATAATATCAGCGGCGCAACACTGTCTGTTAATGCCCTCAAGCGACAGGCACGGCTTGCTTTGTTGTTATCAACCTATATTGATTAATTATGGTGAGGTTAATATAAGCATGCCAATACCATCAGGCCGAAAAAGGCATCTTTTTGCAATGCTGCATCGTTATGGCGGCATTAGTTCAGCATTACTTGTTATTGTGATATGCACAACAGGCTTACTACTGAACCATACTGATGATCTTAATCTAAGTAAGCAAACAGTGGGCAATGAATGGCTGCTTGACTGGTATGGCATCAAGACACCTTCAACAGTCAGCTACATATCAGGGAGCCATTATGCAAGTCAGCTAAACGAAAGTATTTATTTTGATGGTGTACCTGTAGAAGGAAGCTATACCCATCTACAGGGATTAGCTGTAAGTGATAACGGAGTTATTATTGCCACTACAAATCAGCTAATTATATTAACACCAGAAGCTGCACTCATTGAGGTACTTGATGCCCGACATGGGATCCCTGAAGGTATCGAGAATTTTGGATTACTGCCCAGTGGGGCGTTTGTACTTAATGCCAAAAATACAATATGGATTGCCGATAATGATTTACTTGAATGGGTAAAAACGAACAACCCTATAGATAAGAGTAGCTGGTCAACTCATGCAGCATTACCCTCATCCATACTGAATAGAATCAATCAAAATTATCATGGCAGCGGCCTGTCAACAGAGAGAATTCTGCTGGATTTACATTCCGGTCGTATTTTTGGTCGGGCTGGCCCGTGGCTAGCTGATGCAGTAGCAATACTGTTCATTATATTAGCTGCAACAGGCACATGGATGTGGTTTAAATCACATCACAAGACTGGCTGACATCTTTGTTCCTGACATTGGCCTACACCATCATTGCTGCTTCAATAGAACAAACAGCTTCCTCACCATAAACCTTAACAATCATGTCACGGTCCGGGTCCATCTCTACAATTGTGCGTGCAATATGTTCACGCCTCAGTTGTCTTTCTTCGGCTTCTCGTGCACCTAACAGTTCTGCCGCATGATAGATATTCAACCATACATCAAAATATTGATTAGCAATCTCTTCAAGGATTGTCAGGTTTTTGGGAGCAACATCAGGCGCATTTAAAAAATAGGGAGAACAAAAAGCGCGCATATGTGTGTACCGGGAAGGCTGAAAAGTAATTTCTGACTTCCTAGCCTTATCGTATATCGACGTCACTCCACTACACAGCTCCTTAAACTTATGTATATCCATAATGACATCAATATCAGGATACAAATCCATAGATATCTTACTGCCATGAGAGGTAACCATACCCTCAAAGTTAAAGCGTGGAATATTGTATTGCGCCTGTGGAATAATATGAATATTAAAGTAACGCCCACCAGGCATTACATTAATTGACATACATGCCGCTTTATCAAGTTTTTCAGCCTTAAATACATGCACATAGCCCGTGCTTTCACCGGCAGGGTTCTTTACATCTTCCAATTCAGGAAATTGATCAGAGGGCGTTGCCCCAAGCTCACTAATAATGCGCTCTTCTATGGATTGACCAAAACCGGCCAGTAATTTTGGACCGACGGACCCATTGCTCATACTTACTTCCTCAAAATCATATTTTTATACGCTAAGCATAATCTTTACGCGGTTGTGTTGCGCGTGCGACACCTATGGAAAAAAAACACAGCAAACTATTGACAATGCCAATGAGTATAAAAGGCGCCAAAGGTGATACGGCATCAAAAGCCCAACCACCCACACTGGAAATAAAGAGTATTCCTGCTGCACCAAACATAGAGAACATACCCACTACAGACCCCCGGTACGATGGTGGAGACTCCTGCCCTATTAAGGTCTGACTGGCCAAAACCACACTAATCTGGCCTATACCCAGCACAACCATGGCCGGATACATCCAAACTCCAAAGGGGTCAGGCACAAATGCGATACCGATATACCCCACTGCTGCAAGACCCATGGCCAAACCCATAGCATGGGCACGGTCCATATGATCATTCAACCAGCCCATAACAGGCGCCCATAAAAGTGCCGCAAACATAACCATGGCAAAACGTATACCTGCCTTAGTTGCCGCAACCTCAGGTGACATACCCGACTGTATACCTGCCTGGATAAGCCATAAGGTATAAAAGGTACCTATTACAACAAGATCGCCACGCGCGACAAATGCACAAAAATACGCCAACAATACCCGCTTATTTTCCCGCCCTGCCCGTATACCCATACCCACACGTTGCCTGAATGGCTCATTTTTTTGCGCCTTCTCAGGACGGCCTCCCTTGAGGCCTGCACGAACAACCAAGGCCAGCAGCAGGCACAAACCTGCCATGGTAAACATGGTTAACTGACCAGCTGTGAGCGCATCAGTTCCATCTGCTGAATATATTTCCGGCAATCGTAAGAAAATAATACCAATCAGCATATTACCTATACCTATAGCAATACCCGCCAGTGCCACAAGCTTGCCACGTGATTCCTCTGCCGGATAATCAACCATTAACACTCCAACCATGACGTTAACGACGGCAATACCAACAGATATAAACATACGTACAGCAACCAAAGCCACCACAGTATCTACGTAAGCAAATAAGACATAGCCAAGTGCCAATAACAAAGCACCACCAAGAAATACACCACGTCGTCCTATACGATCAGAAAATGCACCAATAAAAGCACTACTGACAAGCAGTACAATCTCACCTGCAAATAATGCCAGACCACTCACCTGCCCCTGCTGATCATTTGGCAGGCCAAGATTAACTGCCAGCACATAGGGCTGAATCGTACTTATATAAGTAGTAAGACATACACCAAGTAATGCAGACATCACAAAGAACAGAGCATTTGCCGGGCGAATACCTCTGGCAAGCTTGATAGGGCCTAAACTGTGTGGTCCACCTGTCATTTCATTCATTCCCTTAACCATGCATCAATAGGAATACCCGAAAGGTATCTGATCTGACCGCACAACCAAGTCAAGTACATATAAAACCCTGCTCAGGCACAAGCAGGTATATCATTTATAGCAGTGACCACATCGCATATCCAGCAGTCGATTGTCTGCAGCTATGAGGCTACCATTGCTTAATTCTAGATACCTCAACCGTGAGTTCTTTATATGTCTGCAACCGATCTTAACCCTGACAAACTGCTAACCACCACTCGTGCTGTACGTAAGCGACTTAATTTAAAAAAACCTGTGCCCATAGCAGTTGTGCATGAATGCATCGAAATTGCCCTACAGGCACCAACGGGTGGCAATACACAAAGCTGGCAGTTCATGATCGTGACAGATGCCTCTCTGCGCACACAACTGGCTGATCTGTATCGCACAGCATGGGACAAATATCGTGGTGCACCTGGTTCTATCTATGACCTTGCCACTAAAGAAAATGAGCCACAGCGCAAACAACAACACCAGCGTGTAATCAGTTCAGCTGAGCATCTGGTCGAGCATTTACAAGAAGTTCCCGTACACATTATTCCCTGCATGAAAGGGCGCAATGATCAAATGACAGGTAGTTATGCCAATGCAATACACTCTGCCAGCTATGGATCCATTATTCCAGCCACTTGGAGCTATATGCTAGCTGCACGCTCACGAGGTCTGGGTACCGCATGGACAACCGCACACCTAATTTATGAACAAGCCGCAGCAGAGTTGCTGGGCATTCCGTACGACCAATACACTCAGGTTGCCCTGATTCCAACAGCCTGGTACACAGGTAAACTATTCCATGCTTCACTTCGCCGTAACGTAGCCGATGTTGTGCATGAGAATAACTGGCACAGCACATGAGTACCGATCCTGAAACATATCTGCAACAAGCAATGCAGGAGCACCAACAAGGCAACCTTTATGATGCAGACCTGCTCTATGCACAAGCATTACAAATAAATCCTAACAATATTCAGGCATTGCGGCTCAAAGGCATACTAAAGCGCGAATATGGTGATATTGATGAGTCCTTAAAACTCTTCACACAAGCAAGTAAGCTTAACCCTAAGGATGCAGAGCACATAAATGAAATTGCCCTATCACATATGGCAGCCGGAAATTTGCAGCAGGCAGAACAAAGCCTACGACATGCACTACACACAGACCCAGAATCAATAAAAGCACTAACCAATCTCGGTGCATTACTGCAGCAACGTGGCCATATTCAGGAAGCCATACATCTCTATCAGATGGCTTTGGAAATTCAACCAGATGATGTACAGCTACGCTGTAATTATGCCAAAACACTAAGTGATGCGGGTGAAGATGAACAAGCCTTGCAGCAATGTGAAACAGCTTTGAAACAAAGTAGTGACCACCCTTATGTTCTAACGGTTAAAGGCGCCGTACTTCTTGACCAGAAATGCTATGAAGAGGCAGGCAGCATTCTCGAAACAGCCAGATTACAGGGCTATGAAGAAGATATGGCACTGGTCAATCTAGCTCTTGCCCTTTATCAGACCGGTGATATTAAGTCTGCAACAAAAATTCTACAGCGAGCCATTACATTAAACCCATACAATGCCCGAGCTGTAGCTGATCTAACAAACTGTCACTGCACCACAGGCAATTATGCAGACGCACTTACTTTATGTGAAGAATTCCTTAAGCAGCATCCTGGTGAACGACTGGTCCTTGGCGCATATGCACTGGCACTCCATAATGCGGGCCAATCTGAGCAGGCACTGACACTAAGCAACTGCACCAAGCTTGTTCATGTGTTTGATCTTGATACACCAAAAGGCTTTGCTGATCTCAATGTATTC
Source organism: Gammaproteobacteria bacterium (assembly GCA_024229935.1). Lineage (GTDB taxonomy): Bacteria > Pseudomonadota > Gammaproteobacteria > Steroidobacterales. Next base: position 26,248 of record JAAERX010000031.1, read on the forward strand.
AATAATGCATTAGCATCGCAAATACGCTCAGACAGCTCTTTACTAACAAATCCAGTCAGCAAATCAACATATGGTGGCGATCAGACAGGCGAACTGGATATGGAAGCATCATTAGCCAGTAAAGCCCTGCTGACTTTTATCCAGGACAGCGTAACCTCCGTAGCCAATCAATTCATGGCATCAGGACTTGATAAACACCCCGTAATGGCGCCCGCTAACGGAACACAAATGATTCGAGCATGGGGCACTCTAATTCGGGCAGGCGGGCAACAAACTGCACATATGCATCCACTCGGATGGCTAAGTGGCGTCTACTATGCCCATTTACCACCTGATATGGGTGCAGCATCTGCTGAAGCTGGCTGGCTGGAATTCAATAAACCACCGGAACGGTTCTATTGCGAAGCAGAACCAGACACCCGGCGTTATGAGCCGCGTGAAGGAAGACTAATCATCTTCCCCTCTTGGTTCTGGCATCAGACATTTCCTTTTGAATCTAAAGATGAACGTATCAGCATTGCCTTTGATATTGTTCCACTGGAGGCACTAAGGATGATATGAGATCAAATTAACGCAATGCAGGAACCACTCTTTCACCAATAATTTTAAGTGCATCCATTGGCTGACCATGCAGCCTTAATGCCACCTCAGTTAAGCCACCTGCAGCAAATAACTTGTACCGCTCAATTTCACGATCCACATCTTCCAGCCCACCGGTCGAGGTCAACCCTTCAGCTAACTTAGCAGATATCTCAAAAGGAATATTCTCAATCTTCTTAGATGAGTCAAAATAAGCATCAACATATTCCTGATAATTATCTCTTACAATTTTCACTTCTTCCTCATTGAGGTACATGCTGATCATCTCAGGATCAAGCAAACGTGCACGCCAAGGCAGCTCACGAATTGATTCAGCAAAGGCAGCATCACGATCCTCTTTAATATGCCAGCCCCAGAAGGTATTTACACGGAAGTCTTCTGGCTGCTCTTCGCGTCGACTCAGACCTGTGCGGACTGCTTCCATTGCAGGCTCTACAACTTCTGGTGGTGTACAACCAATATAACAACCATCGGCAACACGACCTTCCATACGCATCATCATCGGACGATATGCCGTACCGTATATTTTTGGCGGTGTTGCTTTGACCCATGGATAGGCACAAGGCAGGTTCACATTGAATATTTCTCCATCATAACCACCAGCTAACTGACCGTGTGCAGCACCACGTACTATTTCAATGGCCTCACGAATTGCCAGTACAATCTTCTGAGGCTTCTTCAGTGCCATTGCTTCAAGGTTACCTTCACCTGCACCCATTGCCAGAACAGTACGCCCACCTGACATCTCATTAAGTGTCAGTAAAGCATTGGCAATTTTCAGTGGATGCATTTCAAATGGGCTAACAGCCAGCGGACCCATCAGAATTTTCTTAGTCGACAACGCAAGTGGCGCAAGACTCAAAAAGCCATCCCAGTGAGCAAAATAATTAGATGTCCAGATAGCACGAATGCCATATTCCTCTGCCTTCTGGCCAATTTCGGTAATCTGATCCGGCGTCAGGTCCGGCTCCAGTATTAAATCAATATCCACTTCTCTATCTCCGCTTTACCCACAGAGCATGGGGCTGCTTATTGGGTTGGCAAAGATAGACGGTTTATCAGCTGATTACCAGATATGTTCTTGCTAGCTCAGACCTGATGCGCCACCCTAAAGGCTATTGAGAGTAATACATACACACAGCACTATTGGGTGCTACAGGCTGACAACTGGGTGCATACGGCCTAAAATGCCAGCTAACCAAACAGCGCTCTTTTATTCTGTTTTTTCAGTGATTTCACATATAACGGGACTTCAGAAATGAGAATCAGTTGGTTGTTTTATGGTCAGGTTCTGTCAAATTGTCTGTTATAAGTAAGTGCCAAACGACTTTAAAGTGAAAATCACAGCCATCTGGGGCATAAAAGCCCTAATCAACACAAAAAGTTAGGGAAATGAATGATGAAGGTCTCAAAGACCAGCAAACCATTAGTCAGGCCCACACCTGTACGACTAACATCCGTTACAGCTCTAGTCGCAATGATTCTAAGCAACTTTTTTGGAGTTAGCCTTGCGGCTGATGATGCCAAACCAGAAGAAACTAGTGGCGCTTCAAAAGGAACAGATGAAATAGTTGTTACTGCAACCCGTCGAGACACCTCTATCCAGGAAGTTCCTTACAACCTGTCTGCTATAAGTGAAAAAGAAATTGAACACTTGCAGATATATGATTTATCAGATGTTGCTCGCTGGACCCCAGGATTGATTGAGGTTGATCAAGGCGCACGTAATGCAAACCTTCTGATCATGCGTGGGTTAAATTCAAGCGCTATTAATGCACCAGAATTACTACGCAACTCTCAGGGTGACCTGGTGGGCACCTACTACGGCGAAACACCAGTCTATATTGACATGAACCCCATTGATATTAACCGTATAGAAATTTTACGTGGGCCACAGGGTACTCTGTATGGGGCTCGGTCACTTGGTGGAACCGTAAAATATATACCAAACCTACCTGATACCAGTGAGTTTACAATCAATGCCAATGGTCGTTCATACGGCATGTCAGAAAGTGATGATCTTGGTTATAACGGCAGCCTTATTATTAATGCACCCCTGATAGAAGACACGCTGGCACTTAGAGCCATGCTTGGTTACCTGTATACACCTGGATTTATAGATCAGGACTACCTGGTAAATGACCCCGGTGTCTCCTGCCCTGAACCTTTTTTCTCTGACCCTGACTGCACACCAGATGACCTGCACGCCGAGAAAGATACAAATGATGATACAACCAAATCAGCAGGCCTTGCCCTTTTATGGAACATTACAGAATCAATTGATGCCACACTAAGCTGGCGGTTTCAGGATCAGGAAGTTGGCGGCCGCCAGATTAATACTGTTGATAGCATGGCTGTTATTGATTCAGACCCCGTCACTCCCGGTGTACAACCACTACAAACGGGCAATTATGATAATGGTTTACGTTTTCTGGAAAAAAATGACCGTACGAACAATATCTATAACCTAACATTTAATATTGATACAGATATAGCAGAACTGGTCTCAACAACCTCTTATACAACTTATGATGATAGTGGCAATCGGGACCAGACTGATTTACTGCTATTGTTTGGCTTTGGTGATCCTTTTCCTGCCTTCTCCTCATACACAAAGGACCATACGGACGATAAAATTTTTACTCAGGAACTCCGCATGGTCTCAACCATGTCCGACAGTCGATGGGACTGGATTGTTGGCGGTTTCTATCAATCAGCTAACCTTGATCAAAGCAGCACAGAATACGCACCTAATCACCCCTGGTCACTAACAACTGATGATAGCGTAACGTATATAAGCGCCAGCAAAGACACAGATGAGTACGCTTTCTTTGGCGAACTTGGCTATCAGATTACAGACAAATGGCATGTACTGGGTGGTGCACGTTGGTTTGATTTTGACGACTCTATGGAGAGTTGCTTCTGGGATAAATCATGGGACCTCATTCAGCCACCCTGTGAATCTGGTGATGGGGATGACTCAGATACACTATTCAAACTAAATACAGATTATGCTTTTACTGACAATATGCTTGGCTATGCACTATTTTCTCAAGGGGTGGGTACTAGTGGCGTTAACGTAGGCCCAACAATTCTCCCCAGAGATCGCTTCATTAAACCTTCCTCAATTGATAATTATGAAGTTGGTGTACGCAGTTCATGGCTTGATGACAGACTAACCATTAATTACTCAGTCTACTATGCAGACTGGAAAAACCTACAGCTCGAAGCAACCAGCCCTGATTTTCTCGCTATTACAAAAAATGGTGGCTCTGCAGAAACCAAGGGCATTGAACTGGAAACCCGATTAATACTTAATGAGCACTGGTCATTTGGGCTTGGCTATGCCTATACCAATGCCGAACTATCAGACAGCTGTATCAATATTGTTGACTGGGATGATCCAACTCTTACCTGCCCCATTTATGGCGTCGAAACCGAAGATGGAGATCGTTTACCCGGTTCCCCCGAGCATCAGGGTAACTTTGTCGTAACCTACAATACTGACTTGGATAATAGCCTCGGACTAATGGCTTCTTATCAAATGACCACCCAAAGTGATGTATTAACCAAACTGGGTGACGGTGATGACTGCTGTCGTGACTTTGGTGAATCACTTGCAGGCTTTACAATTCATTCGGCATCTTTGGGCCTGTCAGGTGACACATGGGATGCAACCTTGTTTGCTGACAACATGTTCAACAAGTATGCAGAAACAGGTGTACGTAATGACACCAGTTTTATAGGAACTGATGACGGCACTAATAATTTTGCCCTACGCCGTTATTTCATAAACGTAATTACACCACGCACAATAGGTATTGATTTTCGCTATCGCTTTCGGGGCGATTAACCGCCCTGGTAGCTAAAAAAATAACTATTGCAGTAGTAGCTGACTCAGGCCCGAAAAATCAGCCAATAGACTCATAAAGCCGCCGTGCCAAAGAGTCCATTAACTGAACCGGCATCTCATCAACAAATAGGTGACCGCCCATAATCATGTGCACCCTGAAATCCCCCTGAGTGTGCACTGACCAAGCATCCAGACGATCGCGCTCCACGGTATCATCGCTCAACCCGCCATAAACCCATATGGGAAAATCAAAGGCTTCCTGTTCAACATAGTTATAGGCTTCATGCGCGGTGCAGTCTGCCCTGAGTATAGGCAGAAACATCTCCAACAATTCAGGATGTGTCGATAACTCATCTGACAGCACACCAAAGCTACGGATCTCATCCAGTAATTCTTCATCGGGCAGGGTATGAAATATTTTGCTTTCTGGCGTCTGTGGTGCACCACAGGCAAATGGCAACAAACAGGTCGGTGCTGGTAAACCCTCAGCCCGTAACAACCTTGCCAGCTCAAAAATTAAGGTTCCGCCCATGCTGGTACCGAGCAATGCAAAGGGTTTATCAAGGAATGGTCGCATACCCACCAATACATCAGCGGCAAGGGCAGACATATCTGCAATGGGCTGTTCCGCTATACGCCACTCACGCCCTGGTAATTGTACCGCTGCGACCTCGATATCAGCTGGCAGGGATTTATGCCAGTCACGGTATGAAACTGCACCACCACCTGCATAGGGGAAACAAAATAAACGGATGCGTGCCGCAGGATTCTTTGCCCTGATACTTACCAGGCTGCGTTTAGTAACAGCAGTCATGTTTAGCCGTCTTCTGTAGCCGATGCAGAATAATTAGGTGGCACCATGACAGTGTCAGAAATTTCATCTTTCACAAATGACTCCGGGTAATCCAACGTGTAATGTAAACCCCGGCTTTCTTTACGCATTAATGCACTACTGATAATCAGATCGGCCACCGTCACCAGATTACGCAATTCAACCAGGTTATTGTCAACCCGGAAGTTACTGTAGTAATCACGTATTTCTTCCTGCAATAAACGTACCCTGTGTTGTGCGCGCTCCAGTCGTTTATCCGTACGCACTATGCCTACATAGTCCCACATAGCTCGACGCAATTCGTCCCAGTTATGTGTCACCACAATCTGCTCATCCGGATCAGTCACCTGCGTTTCATCCCAACCGGGCACTTCAGCTGCAGTTAACCCACAATGTTCATCATTTGCACCACTATTAGCCAGAATATGCTCACTTGCTGACGCACCCATTACCAGGCATTCCAGCAGGGAATTACTCGCCAAACGATTCGCACCATGCAAACCAGTACTGGCACACTCACCTACTGCATACAAGCCAGCAATATCAGTACACGCATCCAGGTCTGCAATTACGCCACCACAGGTGTAATGGGCGGCTGGTACAACGGGTAAAGCCTGCTTCGTCATATCAAAACCAAACTGTTCACAGCGTTTGGAAATATTTGGGAAATGCTCAAGAATAAAATCAGCCGGCTTATGACTGATATCCAGAAATACGGAATCAAATCCACCACGTTTCATTTCATAGTCGATGGCACGGGCCACAATATCACGCGGGGCAAGTTCAACACGTTTATCGTGCTCTTGCATAAACTGCTCACCATTTGGCAATACCAGCTTGCCACCTTCACCGCGTACGGCTTCAGAGACAAGAAATGATTTTGCCTGCGGGTGATACAGACAGGTTGGATGAAATTGAACAAACTCCATATTGGCAACCCTACAGCCTGCACGCCAGGCCATGGCTACACCATCACCTGTCGATGTATCCGGATTGCTGGTGTACAAATACACCTTAGAGGCACCACCTGTTGCCAGCACCACTTTCGGCGCTATAAACGTATCCACCCGGCCAGAATCTTTATTGAGTGCATAGACACCCAGCACCTGGTTTGGCCCTGATATATCAAGCTTGGCACTCGTAATCAGATCAATTGCAATGCTCTGATCAATAATTTCTATATCAGGGCTAGCGTATGCCTTCTCTTCCAGCACCCGCATAACCTCAGCTCCAGTTGCATCACTGGCGTGTACAACACGTCGCTGTGAATGCCCACCTTCCTGGGTCAAATGCAACCTCTGATCACTGTCATCCCGGGTAAAATCAACTCCCTGGTCAAGTAACCATTCAATCGAAGACTTTGCATTCTCTGCTACAAATCGTACCGCTGCTTCTTGACACAGTCCGGCACCTGACTGCAATGTATCTTCAATATGAGACTCAACTGAATCTGCAGCATCCGTAACTGCTGCGATACCGCCCTGCGCATAACGGCTGGATCCTTCGGTAAGGGTACGCTTGGCCAGTAGCGTGACTTTCTGACCAGACGCGACCAGTCTGAGCGCAATACTCAGCCCTGCAACGCCACCGCCCAGAATAAGAACCTGGGTGTTATGCCTCTGGCCCATATAAACAGAGAGGTCCTAGCGACCAATCTCCAGCATGCGTGCAACTGAAAGCCTTGCTTTTGCAGCAATCTCAGGCTCTATTTCAACTGGGTAACGCATGTGCTGTAGTGCTTCAAGAATCTTTGGCAACGTAATAGTTTTCATATATGGGCATAAATTGCAGGGGCGGATAAATTCAACATCAGGAAACTCTACTGCAACATTATCACTCATTGAGCATTCCGTGATCATTACAATCTGCTTTGGTCGTACTTCTCCTACATGATTAATCATGCCTGAAGTTGAACCAACAAAATCAGCTTCTTCCAGAACATCAGGCGGGCATTCCGGATGTGCAATTACCTGAATCCCGGGATAGCCCTTGCGGTATTCACGTAACTCTGTTCCCGTAAAGCGCTCATGCACTTCACAGGCTCCTTCCCAGTAAACAATCTCTACATCAGTCTGAGTTGCAACATACTGGGCCAGATAACCATCCGGAGTAAAAATAACCTTATCAACACCCAGTGACTCCACAACTTCAACTGCATTGGCAGAGGTGCAACAAACATCTGTCTCTGCTTTCACTTCTGCTGTGGTATTAACATAGCTAACCACGGGAACACCCGGATTGTCCGCACGCATCTTACGAACATTTGCAGCCGTAATAGAGGCAGCAAGGGAACACCCTGCTCCCAAATCCGGGATAAGTACGGTTTTATCCGGATTCAGTAACTTAGTGGTCTCTGCCATAAAGTGCACACCACACTGCACAATAATATCCGCATCTACTTCAGTTGCCTTTCGTGCCAGCGCCAGGGAATCTCCCACAAAGTCGGCAACACCATGAAAAATTTCAGGCGTTTGATAATTATGCACCAGTAGAACAGCATTCTTCTCACGCTTTAATTTATTTATTGCCGCTATATACGGCGCATGCACAGGCCACTCAATATCCGGAATGACACCTTTTAGCCGCTCATAAGCCGTGGCTGTAATTTGTTCTACCTCAGGGGTAAATTGAAGTTCGTTCATGTGAAAGTAATACTCAGCTTTATCATGTAATAGGATTATGTCGCTATAGTCAGCCAATATAAGTGCCCTAGCTAACCCGTATATACCGAGAGTATATCGCCTGCCCGGAATCTAGCCTACCGCTGTTATACTCATTATCACGCGACATTTTCACCAGATTCAACCATAGTGCGGCCGTAAGACAATATACTAAGCCCGACAAGTCCCGGCAGATTCGCTAAAATAGCCACCCTGAGTCAAACCGACTGATATACACCTAAAGAAGACCTATCTCTATGTCATCCAAGCACGTGATAAAATTACCAGACGATATTGAACTCAGCGAATGGCTGGAATCAATGGAATCACTGCTTCAGGCCGAGGGGCCTGACCGCGCCAAGACAGTGTTTCGGGCCCTACGGGACTACCTGACTGATGCAAATGTCATTGTTGAAGATGCAACACTGAATACGCCTTATCGCAATACTATCCCACTGGAACAACAGCCCCTGTACCCGGGTAATATTGAGACAGAAGAACGTCTGGAAAATATTATCCGCTGGAACGCTATGGCCATGGTATTGCAGGGTTATGACAGCGGCACGGGTGTAGGCGGTCATATTGGCACCTATGCTTCTGCTGCAACCATGATTGAAGTGGGCTTAAATCATTTTTTTCGGCTACGTGATGAAAACTACGGTGGTGACCTGGTCAGCGTACAGGCACATGCATCTCCAGGCGTATACGCAAGATCACTACTGGATGGCAACCTGCCACCAGAACAAGTCAAAAATTTCCGCCGAGAATTACAGCCAGGAGGCGGACTGTCCTCTTACCCACATCCACGTAATATGCCGAACTACTGGCAAATGCCCTGCGCATCAATGGGCTTATCCACTCCAAGTGCAATTTATCAGGCCCGCTTTGCCAAATACCTCGAAAACCGGGGTCTTAAACCCAACAATGGTGGCAAGGTCTGGACCTTTATAGGTGATGGTGAGTCAGATGAACCTGAAGTTCTGGGCACAATAAATATTGCAGCCCGGGAAAAACTGGACAACCTGATTCTTGTTGCCAACTGCAACCTACAACGCCTAGATGGACCCGTGCGCGGCAATGGAAAAATTATCCAGGAGCTGGAACGCAGCTTCCGTGGTGCTGGCTGGAATGTCATAAAAGTGATCTGGAGTGGTGAATGGGACGTGCTGTTTAGCCGTGACCATGAGGGCATCATGCAGGCACGTATGGATGAGGTAGTTGATGGCGATTACCAGATGTACTCCGTATCCAGTGGCAAAGAAGTTCGTGAGCACTGGGTTGGGGACAACGAGAAGCTTGGTGAAATAATGCAGACCTTGTCTGACAAAGAAATTCGTGGCATTCGCCGGGGTGGACACGATCACCGCAAAGTATATGCCGCATTTCAGAAAGCCATCGAAACCGAAGGTAAACCCACTGCCATCCTAATCAAGACAATCAAAGGTTTCGGGATGGAGGGTCACGAGGGCTCAAATATTGTCCATCAGAAGAAAGACCTGACGGGTGATGAGCGTATTGCCGCTGCTGCACGGTTAGACATCCCTCTTACAGATGAAGCAGCCAGGGCTGCTGATTTCTATATTCCTGATAATGACAGTCCGGAAATACTCTATCTGCGCGAACAAAGAGACATGCTGGGTGGTAACTGGCCAAAACGTACAACCGAATACCCAACACTCACAGCACCCAAACTGAGTTTCTTTGCTGATCACCTCAAGGGCAGTGGAGAACGTGAAATTTCAACCACAATGGCATTCGTACGCATGCTATCGAAACTGCTACAGAATGATGAGGTTGGTAAATACGTAGTACCCATCGTACCTGACGAGGCACGTACCTTCGGTATGGAAGGCCTGTTTCGTAAAGCTGGTATTTATTCTTTTGAGGGGCAACACTACAAGCCTGTCGACAGCAAAACACTAATGCCCTACCGAGAAGCACAGGATGGGCAAATACTGCAGGAAGGCATATGTGAAACTGGCGCCATGGCATCATTTATGGCGGCGGGTACTGCCTATGCTATCCATGGCATACCAACCATCCCATTCTATATCTTCTATTCAGTGTTTGGCTTTCAGCGAGTAGGTGACATGATCTGGGCCTGCGGCGATATGCTGTGCCGGGGCTTCCTGCTTGGTGGCACTGCAGGACGCACTACACTTAATGGTGAAGGCCTGCAGCATGAAGACGGACATTCACATGTAGTAGCCAGCACCGTTCCTAATATGCTTAGTTATGACCCTGCCTTTGGCTATGAACTGGCTGTCATTATTCGTGATGGTATAGAACGCATGTACCAGAATCATGAAGAAATTTTTTACTACATCACGGTATACAACGAGAACTTCGTAATGCCCGAAATGCCTACCAACTGCGAGGAAGGCATTATTAAAGGCATGTATCGCTTTAGTAAATCTACTCAGAAAATCAGCAATAATCATAAAGCACACCTATTTGGCAGCGGCTCAATCATGAATGAAGTCTGTACTGCACGAAATATGCTTGAATCAATTGGTGTCTCAACTGACATCTGGAGCGTGACAAGTTACAACGAGTTAACTCGTGATGGCCTTGCAACAGAACGTGCAAATCGACTCCGTCAAGAAGACAAACAATGCTATGTAGAGGCACTACTGACTAATGAAGAAGGTGTCTTTGTCGCTGCCAGTGACTACATGAAAGCCCAGCCACTGGGTATTTCACAGTGGGTACCAGGACGCTATGCAGTACTTGGAACAGATGGCTATGGCCTTAGTGAATCACGGCCCGATTTACGTGATCATTTTGAAGTAAGTGCAGCACATATTGCTTATGCGGCACTTGCAGAGCTGAAGAATGATGGCTTGCTGGATAATCAGGCGCTTAGTACAGCCGCAGACAAGCTGGGCATTAACCGTGACAAACTGGATTCGGCAAAGGCAGGTCCTGCGCAAGTGAACCCTCAAAAATAATTATTCGCCGCTATAGCAACTCTTGTAACCTGGGCTCCAACCAGGTTTGTTGCCACAGCCTAGGAATTACGCTCTGCATTAATCTTCTTAACATAATCAACATCAACCAGCTCTACACCATCTTCTTTTGCACGTTTGATAATGCCCTTAAGCACTGTTTTGATAAACGGTCTCGGGACGCCTGTTAATTCCTTGCAGGCATCGCGCGTAAACTGAACATACTCAGCATCAAGTCGATTTGCCTCATACAGAATTGACTCTTCCTTAGGTCCTTTATTTGTAGGCGTTGGGAAAAAGAAGGGCTTCTTGTGCTCAGTAAACCAGAACCTGGCGCCATCCCGGAAACCATAGGCAAGTGGGATATTAGGTAACTGAGTTGCCCCATCTGCAAGATTCTTCTGCCAGGTTTCTTTCATCAATATTTTTTCAATTCTGAGCACAAAGTATGAAGGTGTAACACCGTTGTCACGTATAGGCTGTTCTGTATCAACAGAGACTTCATAGACCTGAAAAGCCTCCTTGATAATCTTTGGAAAACGATCACCATCAGCTTCACGTCCGGGTGTCGGACTATCAATCAGGGTATAGGGGTTATCCTTCATCTTTTCTTCAGTGGTCTGGCCCGGGTAGCCAAGATCCACAATCTTCTTAAGCTTGGCCTTGTCAAACTCCACATAGTTCAGTGCCGCAACTTTTGTACGTTGCAGGTGCAAATCCGTATTTGAATTCATACGACTGCACATTATGAATGAATGACCCTTAATAACCTCAAAAGGAAATGTCAGCTGATAAGGCCCGATATTAGTCTCACCATCCTCATTTACCGTAGTGATTAATGCAAAAGGTGATGGATAATAAGAACTGGCCTGATACCAGTTATCCCGAAGCGGACTCTCAACAAATTTCTCATTAATTGTATTTGGATGACGTCGAAAAATGTCCAGCAGTCCCATATCCCATAACCTCTATAAATAATATACTCAATGCGTGCAGATGCGCGGAAGTGTAACAATAAGCCCCCCTGCTATTGGTAACAGTTCGTAACAACAGGCCACAGAATGACCAGTCTGCCTAAGAAATTTCAATCCATACTGTTATAAGGCCCAATCAAACGATAATGACAGGATAAGCACCTGCTCAACTAGCTTAACCGGCACAAAACCCTTAATTTATCCGGCACAGGTTAATCAAACAGGCCATCAATAAACCAACCCTATAGCCAGAAAACCCTGCATTCCCAGACATCTCATGCAGTTCTTCCATAGATCTAAAACCTGATTTTTTGCCTGCGGTACATTTCGCTACAATGCACTAAGCAAGACCAACAATAAGATGAACAATAGCGCGGACCTCAGCATTTGAACAATAACAATAAAAACCTGTTTACAGTATTTGAGCAACACTTCCCGGATGACCAGCGCTGCACCCTAATACACACTCCTGAGGGCCGTCGCTACAGCTATATGGAGGCGCTGGATGAGGCATCCCGGATAGCACGCTGCCTTACAGACCTGGGGCTGCAACCAGGTGATCGGGTCACTGTACAAGTTGAAAAATCCCCAGAAGCTGTTTGGCTCTATCTGGCGTGCCTGCAAGCTGGCCTGATATTTCACCCGCTTAATACTGATTATCAACTTGATGAACTGGTTTACTTTATTGATAACGCAGAACCTTCAGCCATTATCTGCGATCCGGCAAAAGAACAATTATTTTCTCAACTAACTGAGGGTAAACACTGCGAAATCCTGACACTTAGTGCCAATGGCCAAGGTTCATTAAACAATATATTACGGGAAACCCCACCTGATTTTACTCCCGTGCCGAGAAAAGCCGACGATATTGCAGTACTGCTGTATTCATCTGGCACAACAGGTATACCCAAAGGCGCAAAAATCAGTCATGGCAATCTGAGTGCTAACATACAAACCCTGGCAGAAAGCTGGGGCTTTACAAGTAATGACCGACTGCTGCATACCTTACCAATCTATCACGCACATGGTTTATTTGTCGCCATAGGCTGCGTATTAATGAGCGGCAGTTCAATGACATTCCTGTCACGCTTTAAAACTGAAACGGTACTGGATGCACTACCTGACTGTACAGTCATGATGGGAGTGCCAACATTTTATACCCGACTATTAACAAATAAGCGATTAACCCCTGAACTGTGCAGCAACATGAGGCTTTTCATTTCCGGCTCTGCTCCATTATCAGTAGAAAGCTTTACTGCATTTAAAAAGCGCACAGGGCATGCCATTCTCGAACGCTACGGCATGACTGAAACCAGCATGAACGCCTCAAACCCGCTTGAGGGAGAACGCCGTCCGGGTAGTGTTGGCCCAGCACTACCCGGAGTCAGTTTTAGGATTACAGATGATAATGGCAATACATTACCCACCGATGAAATCGGACACCTGCAGGTAAAAGGGCCCAATGTATTTTCTGGTTACTGGCGTATGCATAAAAAGTCAGCTGCAGAATTTACTGAGGACGGCTATTTTAAAACTGGTGATAAGGCTTTTATTGAAGCAGATGGATACGTGACCATAGTAGGACGCGCCAAAGACATGGTTATTTCTGGCGGTCTGAATGTATATCCACGTGAAGTAGAAACTTTACTTGATTCACTACCGGATATTGCTGAGTCAGCTGTCATTGGAGTACCACACCCGGATTTTGGTGAAGGTGTTGTTGCTATTGTAGTGCCACTAAATAACAAACAAATATCAGGCTCGGCACTTATTGCACAGATTAGGCCTCAAATGGCTACCTATAAATTGCCCAAGCAGGTTTTTACTATTGAGCAACTACCACGAAACAGTATGGGTAAAGTACAAAAAAATCAGCTACGCAAGCAATTCATCAATACTTTTCAGGCTAACTAAATAATTATTTCGGCCCATCAACAACACCATAAAGGCTATAAATACTGTAAATACAAGATTATACGAAGATAATCTGATCCGTTATAATTGCGCACTGCATTAACCCCTCACAACCACCCCCTAGTGTGCAACCACAGAGAAATATTAAACATTGCCAGACTCACTAATCTGGCAAAATATTAAAACCACAGCTAATGACTACTCATTTCCGTCCTCGCCGCTCAGTGCTGTATATGTCAGGCTCCAATTCACGAGCCCTCAAAAAAGCACGCAACCTACCGACAGACTGCCTGATCTTCGATCTGGAAGATGCTGTCGCGCCAGAAGCCAAAGACATTGCACGATCACAGGTTGCAGCAACTATCAGAGCCGGGGGTTATGATCAGAGAGAAATCATTATCCGCACCAATGCCGTTGAAACCGAATGGTTTACCGCTGATGCTGCTGCAGTTGCTGCCAGTAGTGCTGATGCCATATTACTACCCAAAGTAGAGTCACCAGCAGTCATTAAAGAAGCCATCCGGCAATTAAGTAAAGCTGGAGCTGCAGCTGACCTGCCTATTTGGATTATGGCAGAAACCCCAAGGGGCCTACTGAACCTTGATGACATCATCGCCACAGAACCCAGGATAGAAGTTATCATCATGGGCACTTCAGATCTTAGTAAAGAAATGCGTATCCAGCCCTCTACAGACCGCAGCGGGCTTATACATGCTCTTAGTCACTGCTTATTAACTGCAAGAGCCCACGGCCTTGATATAATTGATGGCGTGCATCTCACACTGGATGACCCGGATGGGCTTCTGGCTGCATGTAAACAGGGTCGAAATCTGGGCTTTGACGGCAAATCGCTGATTCACCCCCAACAGATAGCCCCTGCTAATGAAACCTTTGGTATTTCAGATAAAGAGGCTGAAACTGCCCGGGAAATCATTCATGCCTGGGATGTTGCACGCAATGAGGGACAGGGCATCACCGTGCTCAATGGTCAGCTCATAGAACAACTGCACGTGGATGAAGCTAAACGGATACTCGCAATTCATTTAGCAACAATAAAATAAAGCAAAGTAAATATGTGCCTGGCAAATCGGGCTCTCTATATTTAAAAACAGGATGCAGGAATGACCAAGCAGGAAAAACAAACACCGGAACAGTGGCGCAAGCTAGCCACAAAAGAATCCAAAGGCAAGTCACCTGATGAAATGATCTGGAATACACCGGAAGGGATTCCAGTCAAACCACTCTACTCTGCCGAAGATATCGAAGACCTTGATCACCTTGGCAACCTGCCTGGTTTCAAACCTTTTGTGCGTGGGCCACGTGCAACCATGTACACAGGTCGCCCCTGGACAGTACGTCAGTATGCAGGTTTTTCCACAGCCGAAGAATCAAATGCCTTTTATAGAAAAAACCTTGCCGCCGGGCAAACCGGTTTGTCAGTCGCATTTGATCTTGCCACTCACCGTGGCTACGACTCAGACCACCCACGTGTAGTTGGTGATGTTGGTAAAGCGGGCGTGGCTATAGACACCGTTGAAGATGTCAAAATTCTGTTTGACAGCATTCCTCTTGACAAGATGTCTGTCTCCATGACCATGAACGGTGCAGTACTACCAATTATGGCTATGTATATAGTTGCTGCTGAAGAACAGGGCTTTTCCCCTGATCAACTGGCAGGAACATTACAAAACGACATTCTTAAAGAATTCATGGTACGTAATACGTATATATACCCTCCTGAACCATCGATGCGAATTGTAGCTGACATTATTAGCTACACGGCTCATAACATGCCCCGCTTTAATTCAATCTCTATCTCCGGCTATCACATGCAGGAGGCCGGAGCGACTTGTGTGCAGGAACTTGGTTACACCCTCGCAGATGGCATCGAGTATGTACGTGCAGCTATAGACAGTGGGATGGCTGTGGATAAATTTGCGCCACGTTTATCATTCTTTTTTGCTATAGGCATGAACTTCTTTATGGAAGCCGCCAAACTACGGGCAGCACGTTTACTGTGGGCAGAACTAATGGAAGAGCACTTCCAGCCACAGGATCAGCGCTCATTGATGCTGCGAACTCATTGCCAGACCTCAGGTGTCAGCCTGACCAGTAAAGATCCATATAACAATATTATTCGCACCACTGTTGAAGCAATGGCTGCTGCACTTGGTGGCACTCAGTCATTACATACAAACTCCTTTGATGAAGCACTGGCGCTACCAACTGAATTCTCATCCCGCATCGCCCGTAATACCCAGCTGGTATTGCAGGAAGAAACCGGCATCACCAATGTAGTAGATCCACTGGCAGGTTCTTACTATGTGGAAAGCCTGACTGCAGAGCTTGTTAAAGAAGCACGCAAACTGATTGATGAAGTTGAAGAGCTTGGCGGCATGACTAAAGCCGTAGAGTCCGGCCTGCCAAAAATGCGTATTGAGCAATCAGCTGCCCTACGCCAGGCAAATATTGACCGTGGCGAGGAAGTTATTGTTGGCGTTAATCGTTATGAGCTCGAAAGTGAACCTGATATTGACGTACTTGATATTGATAATACTGCAGTCCGTGACTCACAAATCACCCGTCTTGAGCGCGTACGCAAGGAACGTGATGAGGCAGCCTGCCAGGCAACTCTTGATGCACTTAATTCAGCAGGTGAATCCGGTAAGGGCAACCTGCTTGAGCTTGCCGTTAATGCGGCCAGAGCGCGTGCCAGCGTTGGCGAAATTTCCGATGCACTTGAAAAAACCTGGGGTCGTCACAGCGCCGTGATACATTCTATTAGTGGTGTATATGGCTCTGCTTATGAGGGAGATCAAAACTTCATGGATATACAGCAGAATGTTGAAAAGTTTGCAGATGAACAAGGGCGACGGCCACGCATACTCGTAGTAAAACTTGGTCAGGATGGCCATGATCGTGGTGCAAAGGTTATTGCAACCGCGTTTGCTGATATCGGCTTTGATGTAGACATAGGCCCACTTTTCCAGACTCCAGAGGAAGCGGCTCGCCATGCCATTGAGAATGATGTGCATATAGTTGGCATTTCCTCTCAGGCTGCCGGACATAAAACCCTGATACCACAACTTATCGACGAGCTGAAGCAACAGGAAGCTGAAGACATCATCGTTATCTGTGGTGGGGTAATTCCACCGAAGGATTATGCCGAACTCAAGGCTGCAGGGGTCTCCGCAGTCTATGGGCCAGGCACAAATATCCCTGAAGCAGCCAGTGAAGTCCTCAATATCATTCGTGAGCGCAGCTCAGGCTAGCAGACAGACCAACAATAACGGATACTTAGCATCGGCCTGATACAGACCAACAAATGTAATACTTAAATTCGGCTCACACCGAAGCAAATAAGAAACACACCTCGTCCAGCACAGTATGTACGGGGGTAGCGGAGTAATCATGCAGGACATTATCGAGCAACTGGAAGAAAAGCGTGCTGCTGCAAAACTTGGCGGTGGCCAAAAGCGCATCGACAAACAGCACAAGAAGGGCAAGCTGACTGCCCGTGAACGAATTGAATTACTGCTTGATGAAGGCAGCTTCGAAGAGTGGGACATGTTCAAGGAGCATCGTTGCACCGACTTTGATATGGCTGAACAAAAAATACCCGGTGATGGCGTTGTAATCGGTTATGGCACTATTAGCGGGCGGCTCGTATTTATTTACAGTCAGGACTTCACTGTATTTGGTGGCTCTTTATCAGAATCACATGCTGAAAAGATTTGTAAGATCATGAAACAGGCAATGAAGGTTGGCGCCCCTGTTATTGGCATGAACGATTCAGGTGGAGCACGTATTCAAGAAGGTGTTGCATCACTTGGTGGCTATGCTGATGTATTTCAACAAAATGTACTTGCATCAGGCGTTGTGCCACAGCTTTCACTCATCATGGGACCCTGTGCAGGTGGGGCAGTTTACTCCCCCGCCATTACTGATTTTATCTTTATGGTGAAAGACAGCTCCTATATGTTTGTTACCGGCCCTGATGTTGTGAAGACCGTAACCCATGAAGAAGTCACTGCTGAAGAACTGGGTGGTGCAATGACACACAGTTCTAAATCAGGCGTTGCCGATCTTGCCTTTGAAAATGATGTTGAAGCAATAATGCTGACGCGTCGGTTCTTTAACTACATCCCCTCCAGTAACCGAGAACCAGCACCAGTATGGCCAACTGATGACCCAGCAACCCGGATAGAGACCTCATTGGATTCACTGATTCCTGATGATCCAGCTAAGCCATACGACATTAAAGAGCTCATCACCAAGATGGCTGATGAATACGATTTCTTTGAAGTACAGCCAGATTATGCTGCCAATATTGTCATAGGCTTTATCCGTATTGAGGGGCATAGTGTTGGGGTTGTTGCCAATCAACCCATGGTGCTAGCCGGGTGTCTTGATGTGGATGCATCCAGGAAAGGCGCCCGCTTTATACGCTTCTGTGATGCCTTCAATATCCCAATTCTCACACTGATTGATGTACCGGGCTTTATGCCAGGCACTGCTCAGGAATTTGGTGGCATTATCAAACATGGCGCCAAGCTTTTATATGCTTATGCTGAAGCTACAGTTCCGAAGGTCACACTAATCACTCGTAAGGCTTACGGTGGTGCATATGATGTTATGGCCTCAAAACATCTACGCGGAGATGTGAACTACGCTTGGCCAAGTGCAGAAATTGCTGTAATGGGGCCAAAAGGTGCCGTAGAAATTATTTTCCGGGCTGACATAGGCAATGAAGAGAAAATTGCAGCACGCACTGAGGAATATCGGCAGAAATTTGCCAACCCATTTATTGCCAGCAGCCGGGGTTATATTGATGATGTCATCATGCCTCGCAATACCCGTGCACGAGTTGCACGTTCACTTAGAATGCTGAGCAACAAAGAGCTTGAAAATCCGTGGCGTAAACACGGCAACATCCCACTTTAAAAGACGGTACCGATTACGATGTTTGACAAGATATTAATAGCTAATCGTGGCGAAATTGCCTGCCGCGTTATTAAGACAGCCAAAAAGATGGGCATTAAGACGGTTGCCGTTTATTCAGATGCGGACCGGGAAGCATTGCATGTACGTATGGCTGATGAAGCCATCCACATAGGCCCCTCCCCATCAGCTGAAAGCTACCTAATTGCAGACCGGATTATTGATGCCTGCAAACAAACCGGGGCACAGGCAGTACACCCAGGCTATGGCTTCCTGTCTGAGAACGCCACCTTCACAACAGCGCTTGATGAAGCCGGCATTGCATTCATCGGCCCTGGCAATCACGCCATTACTACAATGGGCGACAAAATTACTTCCAAGAAACTCGCGGAAGAAGCTGGTGTTAATACCGTCCCAGGCTATACAGACATTATTGATGGCCCGGATCATGCCGTTGAGATTGCCAGGAAAATTGGCTATCCGGTCATGCTTAAAGCAAGTGCTGGCGGCGGTGGAAAGGGCATGCGTGTGGTACGTGATGATGACGAGTGCCGCGATGGCTTTCAACGTGCTCAGAACGAGGCGCGCTCAAGCTTTGGCGATGACAGAGTGTTCGCAGAAAAATTTATCGAAGAACCACGCCATATTGAAATTCAGGTGCTCGCTGACAGTCATGGTAATACCATATATCTGGGCGAACGAGAATGCTCTATCCAACGGCGCCATCAGAAAGTAATTGAAGAAGCTCCTTCCCCGTTCCTTAATGAAAAAACCCGCAAGGCAATGGGCGAACAAGCTGTTGCCCTGGCAAAGGAAGTGCAATACAAATCTGCCGGAACCGTTGAATTTATCGTTGATGCCAAGCGTAACTTTTATTTCCTGGAAATGAACACACGCTTACAGGTTGAGCATCCAGTAACAGAATTAATTACCGGGCAGGATCTGGTCGAATGGATGATTCGGATTGCTGATGGTGAAAAGCTCACATTGAAACAGAAAGATGTGCGGCTTAAAGGCTGGGCAATCGAAACACGTGTCTATGCAGAAGACCCATTCCGCAACTTCATGCCTTCAATCGGCCGACTGGTACGGTACAACGCACCTACTGAAACAGCCCATGTACGCGTTGACACAGGCATTGAAGAAGGTAGCGAAGTGTCAATGTACTACGACCCAATGATTGCCAAACTGATCACCTATGGTGATGATCGGACGGAGGCGCTTGAGCACATGGGTGAAGCACTGGATGCCTATTACATACGTGGCGTTTCTCACAACATTAGTTTTTTGAATGCACTTATTGCGCACCCTCGCTTTATTGCGGGCAATATCACCACCAATATGATCGCCGAGGAATACCCTGAAGGCTTTTATGCAGCAGATGTGCCGCAGGATAACCCAGCGCTGGCTATAGTCATTGCTGGTGCCATCAACACACGGCTTATGGACCGGGCTGCGCAACTTTCTGGTCAGGTACCCAGCCATGAACGCCAGGTGCCACGTGACTGGGTTGCTGTTATCAATCAACAAGAAACAGCCCTGAGTGTAAGAACCATTTCAGGTGGCTATGATATAGCAGTAAGTGATGAGCTATATCACGTCCTTACCGACTGGAAACCCGGTGATGCTCTGGTACGTGCAACTGTTAATGGCAACAAAGTCTGCTTCCAGCAGGATAAATCAGGTGCAGGTATCAGCCTGTTCCGTCGCGGAGCTCAAATCAACATAACCATTTGCACGCCCCGCGCTGCAGAGCTAAATCGTCATATGCTGGAAAAAATCCCACCGGATCTTTCCAAATTTCTGCTTTCACCTATGCCAGGCCTCCTGGTTAAACTTGTCGTTAAGGTCGGTGAAGAAGTAAAAGCTGGCGAAGAGTTAGCCGTGGTTGAAGCCATGAAAATGGAAAATAGCCTACGCGCCGAAAATGATGTGGTAATTACCAAGATAATGGCTGAACAAGGCGATAGTCTTGTTGTGGACCAGCCAATTCTGGAATTTGAGTAATAATGTCTGCTGCCAACGCAACAGAACTTGCTGCGCATGTACTGGAAGGTGATCGTCGTGCACTGGCACAGGCCATTACCTTAATTGAATCTCAACGACCTGAAGACCGCAACTCAGGCCGCCTATTACTTGAAGAACTGGTACCCCATTCCGGAAAATCTGTACGTATTGGTATCTCTGGTGTACCCGGTGTTGGCAAATCGACTTTTATCGAAAGTCTTGGCAATCACCTGATTGATCAGGGACATCGCGTCGCAGTATTGGCAGTAGACCCATCCTCTGCTATCAGTGGCGGCTCCATACTTGGCGATAAAACCCGCATGGAACGACTCTCACAAAGGGTTGAGGCTTTTATACGCCCCTCACCAGCAGGTGCAACACTGGGCGGCGTTGCCCGCCGTACCCGTGAAACCATGCTCATCACTGAAGCAGCAGGTTTTGATGTGGTACTGGTTGAAACAGTTGGTGTGGGCCAGTCAGAAACCACCGTATCACGCATGACAGATATGTTTGTGCTCATGCTATTACCAGGTGGTGGTGATGAATTACAGGGCATCAAACGAGGCATAGTCGAATTGGCTGACCTGATTCTGGTCAATAAAGCTGACGGCAATCTGGAACTTACTGCAGAACAATCCGTCACAGACTATCGCAAGGCCTTGATGTTTATGCACCCACGCTCTGCAAACTGGGAGGTTCCCGTAGAAGCCTGCTCCGCACTTAAAGGCGAGCAAACGAAGAGCATATGGAAAATTATCCAGCAATTTCAGAGTAGCCGTGATGCCGAAGGACTAATCAACAGCAATCGTGCACATCAGGCAAAAAACTGGATGTGGAATGAAATCAGTAACGGCCTGGTAGAACGGCTTAAGGCCAACCCAGAAGTAGCAGAAAAAGCTGCAGAGCTTGAGCAGGCTGTTATTACTAATAAGCTCTCACCTACTACAGCTGCTGATGAATTAATGGATATTTTTGCAGGCAAATAGCAATAGTATTCACAGCTATAGCCACGCCTGAAAGCCATACTAAAACTCATCAAAAGTAAAAATACCAGAAAATACCCAGGGACAAAGCATGATAGGAAAACTCAACCATTTAGCCATAGTCGTACCCGACCTGGAGGCAGCAAGCGCAACTTATCGCGACAATCTGGGGGCCTCAGTTACAGCACCCGTGGATTTGCCTGAGCATGGCGTCACAACGGTATTTGTGGAACTACCCAATACCAAGATTGAGTTATTACTACCACTGGGTACTGATTCACCTATAGCAAAATTTCTTGAAAAAAACCCCTCAGGTGGTATGCACCATGTGTGCTATGAGGTCGAAGATATTATTGCAGCACGAGATACACTGATTGCAGCCGGTGCACGCATCCTCGGTAATGGAGAACCCAAAATTGGCGCACACAATAAGCCCGTGCTATTCCTGCATCCTAAAGATTTTTGCGGAACACTTGTAGAACTCGAGCAGATTTAACCTGTGAAACCAGCCTAAAAAAATAAGCCCATAAATTCCACCAATAACCAGCCTAGTTAAATTTCAACACCCTGGCCTTATGCTGCGCCAGCACCTTACGACTGCATGCATGGCACAAGGCTAGTGGCTGGTGGTGGCTTGATATTAGCTGTCGAATCGGCCGTTGTACCTTATGGCTAAAACACCGGCTGCAAATTAACAACTCAGTAAAGTACCCCAATAGCTCATAACTGACTTTATCAGCCACCCCACCCGGTTTATTCGTTTTTACTGCCATGCCAATCCCTCGAAACCATTGCAGTTTCAAGGTATCCGGACAGCACCTAACAGACTGTGCGCAGCCGCACATTATGGAGAATTACCGTAAATTACAGAGACTTATTGTTAGGCAGTCAACTAGCTTGCTGGCGGGATAATTCAGCCTTTTTGTGAGCAGGTGTTTTTACTGCAAGGAATGCAGCAATAACAATAGCTACTGTAAAAAGTGTCATCTCCAGCCAGAACTCCTGGGGCTTTTCCCAAATTGAAGTAAATAAATTCCACCGGCCCATAAGCTCGATCGAGTTCCAGGCAATAATTGCTGTTGGAATGCCATAGCGTATGGCTGTAGTTACACGCCAGAACTTAATCAAACGCTGAAACAGATACACGGCCCAAATTGTATTAAGGAAGAAAAACACATAAGCAGCGATTGATTTATCACCAGCAATATCATCGTTATATAAGAACAATAACACCAGGTAAAAAAACCAAATAACATAAATTGTTTCAAGTGCCGTAATTGCAGCAAAATTACGCTTATGACCTTTAGTCGGTTTACCAGTTTTAAGTTTGGCATTACGCTGCAACCAAAGAAACATATTACACTTGGTTTCCGGATTAAGCAGAAAATAAGCCAGCGTTGCTGCCAGCACACCAACTGAGGACATCATGACCAGGTACTCAGCTTTAGTGACAATTTCTCCTGCTATATTTGGGTCCATCAGATCCGGAACCTGCAGGAAATCTCCAGACCAGACAAAGGCAAACTCCACCCAGCCTGTCCAAAGAAAACTGCCAGCCCAAAAACCAAGCCAGGTCGCGGCAACCTCCTTATCACTACGCATTCCATAAAACAGTAAAACTGCGCCAAACAAACCCAGAGCAAATGCAGATTCATAAATATAATGTTCGCCCGGCCATACATTCTCCATCACAATCATGATGGTGTGGCCAATACCCTGAAAGACAAAAACAATGACAAATGCCATCAAACCCACCCACGGCGGGCGATACAGCATATTCATGAATCCTGACTGATTGTTTACAGGTACTGTCTTAGCTGTCATTCAAACAACTCCATGTATTAAATATCCAACTTCCACTAATCACAAACTAATACCCAGACTTGCGAAATATGTGCTTTTAGGTCACAAATTAGCTTATGAGCTATCTTCCTGACTTGCAATTCTGTATACAAATACTATGCCCTTCAAAGCCTTGGGTGTGTCAACAGATGGTTAACATCTGCAATAATTTGTAACTGGGATGCGCAACTACCAATGACCGAACCTACCCCATGCCTGATGCTGGTTGATGATGATGCTCAACTTGCTACGATGCTGCACGATTTTATGGAGCTGCATGGTTTC
Organism: Gammaproteobacteria bacterium; assembly: GCA_024229935.1. GTDB lineage: Bacteria > Pseudomonadota > Gammaproteobacteria > Steroidobacterales. The sequence goes on from JAAERX010000031.1 coordinate 50,087, forward strand.
AAGGTAGTCATGGTGGGTGACGGGGAAACAGCCCTTGATCGTCTTGCAGAGATTAAGCCAGATTTAATAATTCTTGATGTCATGTTGCCCGGCATGAATGGCTTTGATGTATTGGAAAAACTACGCCAGACTCAGGATTTACCCGTCATTATGCTCACAGCAAGAGGGGAGGAACAAGATCGCATCCTCGGTTTAATGCGTGGAGCAGATGACTACTTACCCAAACCTTTTAACCCACTTGAGCTTGCAGTCAGAGTTAAGGCCATTCTTAAACGGGCCGGTGGTAGCACTAAAATATCTGTAGATGAGCTAAAAACAGGCCCTCTAGAACTAAACCTGAGCCGTAAAGAGTGCCATGCCCATGGTAAAGCGGTCGCTCTTACAGCAGCTGAAATGAGCGTACTGGAGCAGCTGTTACACCACCCAGATGAAGTCATATCACGTGCACGACTTACGGAACTGGCACTACATCGCCCTATAGAAGCTTATGACCGCAGCATAGATACACTTATCAGCAAACTAAGACGCAAACTTTCCAGTGCCGGAGTTAATAAGGACTGCATACGTAGTCTGCGTGGACACGGTTATGTACTTGATACAGACTCCCTCTGAAGCTAACAGTTTATGAAGCTACCTTACCCAAAACTCTATTTACGTACTGCCGCAAATATAGGCATAGCACTTGCGGCCTTTGTTCTGATTGGTGCACTAAGCCTTGGGTTAATTGCTGCCTGGGAGCTGCGTGGCTACATAGAAACAAGACATAGTTCACTAGGAGAAGAAGCCGCCAGAATACTGCACACCGATGGGCGTATAGCACTGGAAATATGGCTAAAAACCAGCGCTGAAATACCAGCCGATGTAAGCATCTATATTCTTGATGAGGCAGGTCAGGATATCCTGAACCGAAAACTACCTGATCAGTATGCAGAATTTGTTCGGAACTCAGTTATTGGTGAACCATCAAGGCCTGGAAGCAACTTCAGACCCGTTCGTCTGGCGCCTGAATTAGTAGGCCAGGACGGTAAAACCTATGCGTTCCTTGTTTTACCTAAAGGAATTTCACTTTGGGGTAGACCGACAATAATACTGGGTCTGTTTACAGTTGCTCTACTAGTTATTGCCAGTGTTGCCTGGTTAATTGCACGTGCTATTACCCGTCCTGTCAGTGAACTGCAGCTTGCCGTAAGGGAGCTGGCATCAGGAGATATCACAGCACGGGTACCAACCTCCATATCAGCACGTCATGATGAACTCGGCACTCTGGCAGCTGATTTTAATTCCATGGCCAACCAAATCAGCAAACTTATTGATGGTCGTGAGAATTTATTACGAGAAATGTCTCATGAATTACGCTCACCCCTGGCTCGACTACAAGCTGCCATAGGATTAGCAGACCAGCGAAACTCTCTGGCCACTGATGAACGCAAGCAGATTGAACAGGAAATTGAACGCATGAATCATGTTATCGGTGAAATGCTTCGATACTCAAGCCTTGAAGCACCTGTACCACCCAAACAAAAACTTATCCGCATAGGCAAGCTACTAAAAGAACTGGTTGCAGTTGAAGAGATTGAAGCAACAAGCAAAGGCAATCAACTGCGACTCAACACGCAGAAGAATCTAACCGTTATTGGCAACCCTGAGCTATTACTAAGCGGCTTTGAAAATATTCTACGTAATGCAATTCGTTATGCACCTGAGGGTAGCACAATTGATATTGATGCAAGTTATAGAGAAGCGTCAGAGGGCATCACTAAAGTAGCCACAATTATCGTAGCCATATCGGACCGTGGACCAGGAGTTGAAAGTCAGTATCTTGAGAGTATCTTTGAACCTTATGTCCGAACCGCAACGGGCGCCCATGATAATGCCAGCACAGGCCTGGGACTAGCCATTGTTAAGCGCGTTGTTGAACACCATGCAGGCACGGTGGTCGCCCAACCACGTCCAGGAGGAGGCTTAACAGTTACAGTCAAAATACCCGCAGCCAACCTGAGTTAGGCCATATCAATAACAGGCACTTAGTTACCCACACTCTTGAGAGATTCGACATTAATAGCCGCCTCATAGTCAGCATCATACTCTAGGGCCCGCAGATTCTTATTGATAATACTTTGCAGATTAGGCTTTTTCTCAGCCGGGCTCTCACCCTTACCAATACCACCACCAAATTCAATAAATTTACTTACCCCGTACCCAGCAGCAGTTTTCATGCAGCCAACCCAATTCACAGGATTAAATAACTGAAAGAACAGGCGAGTACGTATTGAATCAGGCTCTGCCTCATGCATAAGCCCCGTGTAATTAGATAAAACCTGAACATCACTAGGAACAAATTCAACAGAATCCAGTACCGTCCTGAATTCACGTGCCGCTGTCACCATCAGATAAGTATGAAAAGCCCCTTCAGTTTTTAAGCGTGTTGCCCGTTTGCGTGGGAAAATTTCAGGCAGCGCTGCCTCCAATGCATCAAGATCAGCATCAGTACCTCCAACTACCGTCTGTTGAGGCAAATTACAGCTCGCTATTTGACAGTAGAAACGATCAGCTACAGGGGCTGCTTCTTCAACTGTAAGCCCTAATGCCAGCATGCCTCCCTCACCATGCTCACCCATTAACTCACCACGTTTTTTTACCAGCTTCAAACCATCTGCAAAGCTAATCACACCCGCAGCAACTAAAGCCGTGTACTCACCCAGACTATGACCCGCGGCCAGACTTGCCTGCACACTGCCACCTGTCAGCTCTTTATATACCTCAAAACATGCAATTTGATGGGCAAGTAATGCAGGCTGAGTATTACGAGTTAATCCCAGCTCCGCTTCTGGTCCATTTGCAGATAAGGACTGAATATCATACCCAAGCACATCATTGGCTTCTGCATATACTTTCTGTGCAGTCGGATATTCAGTTGTCAGGTCACTACCCATACCAGCGTACTGAGATCCCTGGCCAGGAAAAACAAACATAATCTTGTCAGACATTACACTCTCACTATATGGATAACTGATGCAGAACGGGAGGATACGAGGTTGTGACGGGCTGAACAAGATAGTTACTAATTTAGAAAGCTGGTTATGGATAGGGTGTGGCTTACATAAGCTTCAACATCACACTACCTGAAAAACCCTGACCTAAGCTTCACTAAATGCGCGCTTTACTTCCTCAGCAATTATAGCAATACCTTTTCGGACACTCTCACTATCCTGAGAATAAGTTACCCGTATACATTCATCTCTATGCTGCCACTCTTCATCAAGGCCAGGGAAAAAATGGTGCCCAGAAAGCACTAAAACATCACGCGCTTTTAATCGATGATAAAGTTCATTACTGCTAATTGGAATCTCAGGAAACCAGAGCCATAGGAATAAAGCACCCTCGGGCCTGTGCACACGATAGTCTGTCCCGGAAAGGGATTCATGCACCCATTCCAGTGCGGCATTTACTCTTTGTTGGTAATAGGGTTGAATTATATTCTTACTGATCTCAAGTATACGGCCACTCTCAACCAGCTCATGCAAAAGCACAGCACCCACACTTGGCACTGCAAGACTTAATACAGAATTCATGCTGGCCAGCGCATCAATAATCTCCTCGCTGGCAACAACCACACCTGTCCGGAGACCAGGTAAACCCAGCTTGGACATGCTCATGCACATAATTACATTATCATTCCAGACCGGCTTAACTTCAGTAAATACAATATTTGGAAATGGCATACCATAAGCATTATCGATAATCAGCGGCACACCCTGTGCCGATGCCACTGCAATCAGACTGTCTATTTCAGCATCCGATAAAACATTACCAGTGGGATTAGTTGGCCTTGATACACAAAGGGCACCAATGTCATCTCCCACAGTCAGGTTGTCTACATCAAGCCCATATTTAAAAGTACGATCATCAAACTCTTCAATCGTTGGCTTAAGCGCCGTTAACATGCCTGCACGTATACCAACATCCTGATAACCAATATATTCAGGTGTAACTGGCAGCAGGATACGTTTAAAGCTGCCGTCAGCTTGCGGCCCTGCAAGCAGGTTAAACAACTGAAAAAAACCTGCCTGGCTACCACTGGTTAAGGCAATATTTTTTGCTGTTACCTGCCAACCATATTCACGTGCGAATAATTCTGCCAGTGAAGTTCTGAACCTTTCCTCACCTGCGGGTGAAGGGTAGTTAGCCAGCATTCGGCGGTAATCACTCTCTGAGTCCAGCACCCTGCGCAATTCATTGCTAAACAGCTCTTCAAGCTCAGGGATATGTGCTGGGTTACCACCACCAAGCATACATACAGGATGGTCACCAGAAAGTGCATCACCCAAATCATCCATAAGCTGGCGTGCGCCCGTTGGACGGGTAAATCGTTCACCAAATTTTGACCACTTAGCCATGCTGTTCCAATACAGTTTTGATAACTGACCACTTTTCCAGCTTAGCCTCAAAATTGAGAACAGCCATGGCCGGACTGGTCGAAGGCAAACAAGTGTAGTGAATATCCGACCATAGTTCATTTATCCCGGCCAAAACATATCTGTTGAATACTTCTTCTGCCTTACGGCCATTAAAGTACACATGATCAATTCCTGCATATACAGTCATAAAAGGAATAAATTCATTAATCACGGCACTACGCATATCAATAGCACTATCAAGGCTTCCGGGACGGTTGCATGATGCCAATACATCCCAGACAGCAATACCTGCTTTAGAAAGGACTTCAATCCGTTGCTCATAGATTTGTTCAGGCCCTGCCCCAAACAATTCCCCCATGATGCGCCAGAATGCATTTTGCGGCTTACCGTAGTACTGCAGCTTCTTAAGTGAGGCAATGCTGGGTGCAGACCCCAAAATAAGAACCCGTGGCTGTTCACCAACAATAGGCGGGAACCCTTGTACAAAGCTCACATTACTTAAGGGTTCTTTAGGCATCATTTGGCATAGTCATTCACCTAAGGCACTGGTAGTGTAATTACCTTATTCCTCAGGAATCCTGAGCTTAATACGTTCAAATTCACCATCAGTCAGAATGCCTGCTTCATGCAATTCTTCCAGTTTTTGCAGGTTTGTTATTTCTCCTGCAGATGTCTTAGTTGATATGGCTGTTATTACTGACGCATCAACATTACGTAGTGCTACATCCTTATTATTTTTTCGTATCCAGCCAAATTGCACATCCTGAAATTCCGGATTAATGTTTACTGCAATTCCTGATGGGGTTGGCTAGTCACGATTAAGAACCATCGTATCAATAAAAACAAAACCCTTTGGGTTACTAAGCTGTATTGATGAAAAGAAATTATCCAGATCAGGGTATGCCTTAATCGAACCTAAAGCATTAACAGCCCCTGTATAAATAAGCAGTGTTATAAAAATTGTAACTTGAGCTAAGTGAAACATAAACTCACTCTGACAAGTTCAGTGACTTCCCAGGTGCTTTAATACGCACAAAAACAGCAAAAAGAAACACAGCTGCCTGAAATGCACCAATCATTACAAACGGTGCTGATGGGTCTATACGGTCAAACAATATGCCTCCCAGAAGACTGGCAACCAGAATACCCACTGCGCCAAACCAGCCATTGGTAGCAATAACTGTTCCTCGTTCCTCAGGAGAGGCTTCCTGACCGACCAGGGTCACCGAAGCAATAATCGCACTACCCTGCCCAATTGCCAGAATAATAAAAAACGGTAATGCTGAATTATCCAGCGGGGAAGAGATCAGTCCCATTGATGCATAGCCTATAGAAGCTAATAACATGGCCAGACCCATACCTGTGACCCGATTAAGTTTATCAAGTATAAAACCAAAAATCGGAGTCCATATAAGAGTAACCGCCCCCATAAGCCCCATAAGTTTGCCCGCCTGCCCCATTGCCTGAGGTACGGCAATACCAGCATCCGGGGCAACCTGTAAGATCCACATAGAGACAAACAACCCTTTGATCGCATTATCAGAACGACCGGCAAAAGCTGCCAGGTAAGACAACACAATACGTGGATTACGTGCTGCACGTATACCACCCATCAGCATCATCTTTAAGGGTAGGCGCTCAGCTTCATCTACATCCTGAGGCACCCCACCCTTAAGGCCAAAACGAAAAACTACAATAGAAATAAAACAAAGCAGGGCCGCGGCCATAAACATACCGGTACCGGCTTGCTGTTCAGTAAACCCGCGTGATGACAGCAGCATGGGAATCTGCGCAAGAACAGCACTCATGAAAATAACACCCAGGCCATTCATAAACCCACTGAAGCCAAATAAACGACCACGGGATTTCTCCTGCGCATAGTCATTACCGACTGTGGGGATCATGGCAGAAAGAGCTGCTGCACCAATGGCAAAGATGACCCGGTAAATAATCAATTCATTCAGCGTGGTTGCAAAAGGGAACAGTCCATAACCAAGGCCGCACAAAAAGATTCCGGCAATCATCACCTGCTGCCGCCCTACACGGTCAGCCAGAACACCAAAGGGAATAATTAACAGGATGGCGACAATTTCTGTAGCAGTGGCGAGAATACCGGTAGCAAAACCCTGCTCACCTTTAGGGATACCGAGATTCACTTCAAGCAGATAGGCCTGCAGAAAGTTCATACCAGCCAGCATGGCAATGCATATGAAGGCGGCATACATAAAGGACCAGAAATTGAATTTACGTATGCCTGGCTGCAATACCACCGGACCTACCGCCTGAATATCATCTCTCATATTTCTGCTAACCGCTGAAATCAGTTGCTCACCATAACTCATAAGCAGAGAGGCACAAAGTCACCACATAATTCCTATAACCCTCAGAATCATGCAAAATAGCCTATCAAACAGATACATTACTCTATGCACAAATCCAAACTATTGATTTTCAGCCTATTCTTGCTGCTCATAGCAGTAGCTGCCTACTTTGATCTGTACCAATCCATAACTTTAGAAAACTTTAAAGCCCAGCAAACTGAAGCTAATAACTGGGTAACTGAACATCCATTTATTGCCACAATCAGCTATCTGGCTATTTACATCATAGTTACAGCTATCAATATTCCAGGCGCAGCGGCAATGACCCTCATTGCCGGCGCTTTATTTGGCATTATTAAAGGCGTAATTATTGTCTCCTTTGCCAGCACTATTGGTGCAACCCTGGCTTTCCTGCTATCCCGCTACCTGTTACGTAACTTTGTTGAACAACGATTCAGCAGCACACTTACCCGAATTAATAATGGGATTGACAAAGAGGGTCCTTACTACCTATTTACTCTGCGGCTGGTGCCCTTATTTCCATTTTTTGTCATTAACTTGGTCATGGGCCTGACCCGATTAAACGTAAAAAGTTTTTTCTGGGTCAGCCAGCTCGGCATGCTACCCGCAACCATTTTGTATGTGAATGCCGGCACACAAATCAGCCAACTGGAATCATTACAAGGAATCCTGTCACCACAGATTATCGGTTCATTCATATTATTGGGAATATTCCCATTGCTAGCTAAAAAGTCTCTTACCCACTACAACACCACAAAACAGCAACGAAAGTTCACTAAACCAGACTCATTTGACACCAATATGGTAATCATTGGCGCAGGTTCAGCAGGCCTGGTAACAGCTTATATTGCAGCTGCCTCCGGGGCCAAAGTAACCCTGATCGAGAAAGGCCGTATGGGTGGTGACTGCCTGAATACCGGCTGTGTGCCCAGCAAAGCTCTTATTCGCTCATCACGTATTAAATCCTACATAGACCGTTCACGTGAGTTTGGTATCAATTCAGGCCAGGCAGAAACTGACTTTCCAGCAGTCATGCGGCGTGTACAAGATATTATTACCCACATAGAGCCCCATGACTCTATTGAACGTTATTCCACACTGGGCGTGGATTGCGTGCAGGGCAATGCACGTATCACATCACCATGGACCGTTGCAGTAAATAACACCACAATAACAACCCGTAGTATTGTCATTGCCTCAGGTGGCAGTCCGGCAATCCCACCTATCTCTGGCCTGGAAAAAATTGACTACCTCACCTCAGATACCTTGTGGAAACTCGACAAACTACCTGAACGATTGCTGGTATTGGGCGGTGGTGCTATCGGTTGCGAGCTCGCACAGGCATTTCAACGACTGGGCTCTGAAGTAACCCTGGTTGAAATGCTGCCTCGCTTGCTTGCAGCAGAAGATGAAAGAGTCGCAACAGAAGTTGAAACTGCATTCCATTTTGCAGGAATAAACGTACTTATTAATTGCCGCGCCAAGTCATTCGAACCCGGCAATATACTTATCTGCGATGATGCAAGCGGTGAAAGACAAATTGAATTTGACAAGGTACTGATTGCTACCGGGCGACATGGCAACAGCAAAGAACTTGGGCTGGGTACACTCGGTATTGAGGCCAGGCCTAATGGCACTATTCCTGTTAACGACTTCCTGCAAACCATTTATCCAAATATATATGCCTGTGGTGATGTTGCTGGTCCATACCAGCTCACCCATGCTGCTGCCCATCAGGCATGGTATTGCGTCGTAAATGCCTTGTTTGGTCATTTCTGGAAATTTCGGGTGGATTATTCAGTACTCCCACGTGCCATATTCTGTGATCCGGAAGTCGCTAGCGTAGGTATTAATGAACAACAGGCCTATGAACAAAAAATTGCTCATGAAGTGACAACATATGAAATTGATGATCTTGACCGGGCAATTGCCGACGGTGAGGCAAAAGGTTTTGTAAGAGTTATCACACCACCCAACAGCGACAAAATACTAGGTGTGACCATCGTTGGTTCACATGCGGGAGATATAATCAGCGAGTATGTACTAGCAATGCAAAATGGGCTTGGGCTTAGCAAGATACTAGGCACCGTACATATCTACCCCACCCTGGCAGAAGCCAACAAATTTGCCGCCGGTAACTGGCGTAAAGCGCATCTATCAGCACGCCTTATAAGGTTGTCAGGCTGGCTAAATGCTCGCAAAATCAAGGCATCTGGGGGTAAGTAAACAGCGAATATATAAACACTAAAGCTAAATCGTTACATTTTGGTACAAAAAAAGCTGCCTGAAACAGGATAATAGTGTTGTGGACAGACAACCCAACAGCCCAAGAGCAATAATAAACATCAGTGACCTGTGTCGCCGCTATCAGATGGGTGACACCACCATTAATGCCCTAAGTGGCATTAATCTGGAAATATTGCCCAATGAATATGTTGCCATCATGGGGCCATCTGGTTCCGGCAAGACAACCCTCATGAACATGATCGGCTGTCTCGACAGCCCGGACTCCGGTAGTTACGAGCTTAACGGCACTATAGTATCGGCATTAGGCGACCGACAACTAGCAAGAATTCGTAACAAGGAAATTGGCTTTGTTTTTCAGACATTTAATCTACTGGCAAGAGCAACTGCTCTGCATAATGTGGAACTTCCACTCATATACGCAGGCCTGAACCACAAGGAACGGGCTGACAAAACTCTACATGCACTCGATCAGGTTGGCCTGCTTGACCGTGCAAATCATAAACCCGGCGAAATGTCCGGCGGACAACGCCAGAGAGTAGCTATAGCCAGGGCACTGGTAACCGAACCAAGCATTATATTAGCCGATGAGCCTACCGGTAATCTGGACTCTAAAACCGGCAATGAAATAATGACATTATTTGACGATCTACATCGTAATGGACAAACCATTATTCTGGTGACACATGAAGCAAATATTGCCGCTCATTCAAACCGCCAGATTCACCTACTGGATGGTGGCATTGAAACAGACACAGGAAAAGCTCTGCACTAATAATGAATTTTAAAAAACACATAACTATCAGCATTACACTTACCTGCATTTTTCTTAGCGGCTGCGCACAGGATGAAGAAGTACGCACATGGAATATTACTAATGTAACTGAGCGTAATATTATTGTTGCAGTACAAGCCGCTGGCATTATCGAGCCGGTCACAACCGTAGAACTAAAATCCAAAGCCTCTGGCGAGATACTGGAAATCAGCGCTGAAACTGGCACCAGAGTGGAAGCGGGCACATTACTTGTGCAAATTGATAAACGCACACCACGAAATTCACTGGCCCAGGCCGATGCAGAGCTTGAAGCTGCACGTGCCCGCAGGGATATTGCTAAATCACAACGTACACGTGCAGAAAAACTCTTCAAGTCTGGCACCCTGAATCAGGTTGACTTAGAACAGAGTATCCTGGAATACGCTAACTCAAAGGCTGAAGTTGTACGTGCAGAAGTTGCTGTTGAGAATGCCCGCATTGCTCTTGATGACACTGAAGTTCGCGCCCCAATTCAGGGCACAGTTATAAGACGTGATGTGGAAGTTGGCCAGGTTATATCCTCACCCACACAAGATGTTGGTGGAGGCACCGAGTTAATTAAAATGGCAGACCTGCGCTATGTGCAGGTTCGTGCCCTTGTAGATGAAACAGATATAGGCAAGATAAGCCCTGATCAGCTAGCCATCGTGACAGTAGCCGCCTACCCAAACCAACCCTTTAACGGCATAGTTCTTAAAGTTGAACCACAGGCTGAAGATGAAGAAGCAGTTACACTTTTTGCAGTCATTGTCACAATCAAAAATGAATCTGGGCTACTCAAACCCGGCATGAACGCAGAAGTTGAAATTGACATAGCGAGCCGACTAAAAGTCCCAGCAATACCTACCATTGCCTTACGTACAGCTGCTGATATTGAGGCAGCCGCTCTGTTTACAGGTATTACTGAAAAAACTATCAGGGAACAATTAACCAGCGGCGGGATGGACTTGCCAGACATAGTCTCTGCAGCTAGTGAGGACACAACAACTGGTAACGAAAATAATACTGAAGAATATGTGGCTTCTTATAGCAACAACCCTGAAGAACCATTAAGTAATCAGGGCTACCTGTTTGGTGGAAAGTACTGGATATTTGTCATGCGGGATCAAAAACCCTATGCACAATATATCCAAACAGGCCTGACCGACCTTGATTACAGTGAAGTTGTAGCCGGTATAGATAATGATGAACAAATCATTTTACTTCCAAGCTCAGACCTAATTATGTCTCAGGATCGATTCAAAAAATGGATGGGCGATGTCGTAGGAGTGCCTGGCATGAAATCCGACGACGACGACAAAAAAGATAAGGACGATTGAAATGCTATTCTGGGAGATGGTTCTGGTAGCACTACAATCAATAAAGGTAAATTTCTTTCGTGCCATCCTCACAATGCTAGGCATTATCATCGGTGTTGCAGCTGTTATTTCAATGGTGGCTCTGGGTACAGGGGCACAGCAGGCCATTAACTCACAACTTGACAGCCTCGGCGGAAACATACTTTCCGTCAGTATGGGCTGGGGCGGACACAAAGGTGTAGCAACAGACCAGAAGCTAAACATCAGAGATGCAAAGGCTATTGAACGCAGCGTACTCTCTGCTACCGCTGTAGTACCGGAGACAGCGGGACGCATTCAGGTTAAATTGGGCAACAAAAACCGCAACATAAATATAGTTGGCACCACACCCAATTATGCAGATGTAAACAGTTATAAACTTTTATACGGAAGAATGTTTACTGAATCAGAAAATTCTGCCAAGAAGCGCGTAGTTGTTCTGGGAGGTGAACTACCGGCAACTTTTGAAACTGATGCAACTATGCTCATAGGCCAAAGCCTGATGATCAAGGGCACGGCTTATAAAATTATCGGCATCTTTGAGGAAAAAGGTTCAGTTGGCTTTACTAATAACGACAGCAATGCATGGGTTCCGCTAAGCACTGCTCAATTCAGGCTTACCGGAAATGATAAGCTGGATAAAATTGGTGTACAGATAAGTCCTGATGTGCCTATAGAAGTTGCGATTATCGATGTTGAAAGAGTCATGCGTAAAGAGCACCAGATAATTCCAGGCGGAAAAAACGACTTTATGCTCGGCGACCGAAAAATGTTCCTGAACATGCAGGCTGATGCAGCTGAAATTTTTTCCTATTTACTTGCTGGTATTGCCGGCATCAGTCTTATTGTTGGCGGCATTGGCATTATGAATATTATGCTGGTTACTGTCACAGAACGCACCCGGGAAATTGGTATACGCAAAGCACTTGGTGCAACAAAAATGAATATCCTGCTGCAATTTCTGGTTGAGGCAATGATACTATGCATAGTCGGTGGATTAATCGGCATTGCTCTTGGTGCAACTGCAGCCACCCTACTTGCCTCACTTGCTGGCTGGTCTACACCGTTATCAGTATCTGCCGTGGCCATTGCATTTTGTTTCAGTGCAGGAGTCGGCCTGTTATTTGGCTTGCTTCCTGCTCGTAAAGCAGCCAGTCTGGACCCTATAGAAGCATTACGTTTCGAATAAGCCCCACCATTAGTTATAAACAACCAGCTATTTTGTAGTGCCAACCATGTAGATGCTGGCACCAAAATAAGCATCTGACATCCTTACTCAACCGCTATAGTCTATTGTATTTAGTGTAATTTTTACGCTACGTACCATTACTTATAGATTCCAAAAGCAGCCAACCCGAGGATGTCTATTAGGGTTTTATCACCTGCATTGGGCTACAGTAAGAGAAAAATAAAGATGTTTATAAATTTCTGGTACCCCATTATTCGCAGTGAAGACTTATCTACCAAATCGCCAGAAAAGGTTATGGTCTTGGGCACTAACCTGGTGGCCTTCCGTAGCCAGGCAGGCCAGGCACACGTACTAAGCGATACCTGTGTACACCGTGGCGCCTCACTCGGTGGCCCCTGGTCTGCCGGTGAGCATACCCCCCGTATTGTTAACGACTGTATCGTATGCCCCTACCATGGCTGGGAATTTGATGGTGAGGGTCACTGTCAGAATATTCCGTCTGTAGGCTATGGCAATAAAGTTAATGCCCGAGCCAAAGTGGATTCATACCCTGTACAGGAAAAATACGGCATCATTTTTGCTTTTCTTGGTGATTTGCCAGCTGAAGAACGGCCACCATTACTCGACATTGAAGAATATGAACAAGAAGGCTGGCGTGCAAACCAGGTGCTGGTGCTTGATGTGGACTATTACTATGAGCGCTCAATAGAAAACGCGCTCGATCCTGCACACAATGAATTTGTTCATCCATCACACGGCTTTACTGCCATAAATCGTGATACCTACCGTGTCAATGATTACAAAACCGAAGACAACCAACAGGGCTGGGGAATGTGGTTTATGCATAAATTTAATGCACCACCACTTAACCCTAAAGTCTGGGAAGAAATACGTACAGAATCAGGTGCACTCTGGGCTGGTGGTGGAACCTACGGCCCAAATACTGTAATCACCCATATTAATATTCAGCCCACCGCTGGTTTCCGCCAATACTTCTTTGAACAACCCATCAGCGAAAATAAGACCCGCATTTTCTTCCTGAACATGCGCAACATAATGCTTAATACAAAACATGATGGCCCCATCCATGCACGTAATAAAGCCATTGCCAAACAGGATATTGATATCCTGGAAGCATTGCATCCAACCCTAACGCCTATCAGCAACACTAAAGAAGTATTGATGCCAGCCGATAAGGCCGTTATTGCCTACCGAAAATGGCTCAACAAGTTTGATGAAGCCGGCTGGCGAATCAATCTTAAGGAATTTCGTCGCATCCATGGCAAGGACAAAGCTTTTGCAATCCCATGTCCGGCACGAAAAAATTCAAAAAACTGGGTAATAGAAGCCATACCACTAGTAAAGAAACGTACTAGAAACAAGCTATCCAAAGCCAGCTAAGCCCTGCAGCGCCGCTGCCACAAAAGAACTTCACTTTTAATCAAAACATGCCGGCTAATCAGCCCTTGCATGACCTTGTATATATGATTTAGAGTGCTTATATTAAAGCACGTGATTTAATACATAAGGTCGGATATAAGATCGGATATAAGGCCGGTCTGCATTAATCAATTTTTATAGCGCAAAAAATAACAGGCTCTGACAACACCGGGGTAAAACTTGACACTCTACAAAGAACTTAGCTTGAAATCTGTCATTACAATACTAGTAATGCTCATTCACACCACCTCTTTTGCGCAATCAAATAAAGAGAACATTGACGCACCGTTTGTCAAAAAAGACACCGATGAGATAGTTGTTACCGCACGTAAACGTGAGGAAAGTCTGCAGGACGTTCCTATTTCAATTACTGCATTTTCTGCCGACCAACTGCAATCAATGGGTCTAAACAATAATGATGCAGTTGCCACAATGACAGTCAACTTTAATACCATGGCACAACTGGGACGAAGACTTGACCGACCTGTTATTCGTGGTATGGCATCCCCCGAAACATTCGGTGAACCAAACGCATCATATTTTATCGATGGTGCCTATCTATCCGGAAGTATCTCTGCCTACACACTGGGGCCAGTTGAGCGTGTTGAGATTCTTCGCGGGCCTCAGTCAGCCCAGTTTGGACGTGCCACATTCTCAGGTGCCGTGAACTATGTTACCCGCAAACCAACCAATAATTTAGAAGGCGAACTCACACTCCGTGTTGGTGATGAGGAGACCCGCACCTATGCTGGTTGGGTGAGCGGCCCAGTTATTGAGGACAAACTGATGTTTTTCGCCTCTGGCAGTTACGATAAATTCGGAAGCGAATGGAACAATGATCTAAAAGATGGTGAGGCTCAAAATACAAACTCTTTTATCAATCCTCCTCAATATGGTGATACTTCCGACCTCGGTGGAACAAAGACTAAACAGGTGGAAGGCAAGTTACTCTGGCTAATCAATGACTCATCTGAACTTACTTTTAAAGCCGCATATGTGCACGGCGATGATGAACATTACTCTCAACTAATTGTTGAAACGAGCGAACTCAATTGTTATCGGCCTGGCATCGATATCACGGATATAACTGCACCAAACTACAGCACTTCACCTGGCGCCTACTGCGGTAAAATTAATCCAGACAACAGAAGAAATGCCATGAATATCCCAGACTTTCTGGAAGGAATGCAGGGAGCTTTCGTTGGGCCCGGACGAACACCTGAAGACTACATTGCACCTCCGAAGGAACCTGGTGCAAAACGTGATCAGTATAACTTCCTCATCAGCCTCGATCAGGATATAGCTGACTGGAGCCTAACTTCACGTGCAGCATTTAACAAAAGCGAACTTAAGACAGCTTATGACCTTGATGGCTACCCAAGCCGCGACTTCACAGGACAGTTTCACTTTTATGAAGAACTTGAACGCAAGGATTTCTCATTGGAGTCCCGTTTGGATAGCCCAGGTGATAAGTCAATCCGGGGGACAATTGGTGCCTACTATTATCACTTCAAAGAAAATAGCGCCAATGCCGCCCGTCCCGGTATTACTGGTCAGGGTCAATTAAGCGTCCCAATAAAAAGCTCAACAAATAACTATGCTCTGTTTGGTGCTTTTGATTGGGACCTTACAGATAAATGGTCCTTCACAACTGAAGCACGGTGGTCGAGAGACGAGAAAGAAATCAGGTCACCTAATACCTGTAGTGACCCGGCCAGTGCATATTATAAGCCCAAGTATGATGGTGAAAATGGTGATAATAAAAGCAAGAACGCTTTCACTCCACGTTTTACATTGCGGTATGAGCCATCTGATGATGTGATGGTTTACATACAAGCCGCAAAAGGTAATAAACCTGGTGCATACAACATAGGGTATTTCCGACAATATCGGGATGCCTGTTTTGCAGCACAAGAACTGGAGAATGGCGGCAATGTATTTGTTACAGAAGAAAAACAGTGGACCTATGAGGCCGGCACCAAGACTTCCTGGTTCAGTAATCAGGTCACTGCCAACCTTGCTGTTTTTTATATTGACTGGGAGAACCAAACCTTTTTTGAAACTACTGGCATACCCGGTGAACCACCTCTAACCTTAAGCATCCCAACTAATGTAGGTTTTAATTCCGGAAAATCACGCATTTTTGGTCTCGAGCTTGAAACCACCTGGGCAATTACGGATAAGATCCACACCACATTTGCCTATGGCCTTGCAGATGGTAAGTACCGTGAAGGCTACAGCGAAAACTATGAACAAGTTACTGGTGATGGAAATCTTAAGGGCAATAAAATTCCGAACAGCCCAAAACATAGTTTTGTCACATCTCTGACTTACATAGATCAGATAAATTCTGAACTTGGCTGGTTCAGTCGCACAGACTATTCCTATGAGAACGGCCGTTATTCAGCAGCCAACAATTTTGCAGAGATTGGAAAACGCCAGATCTGGAATGCTCGCAGTGGACTTGAGACAGACCGCTGGACAGCAACGCTCTATGTAAACAATATTCTGGATAAAAATACACCTTCAGCCATCATCGGTTTTCCCCGCATAAATGAAAACCTGCCCCCCAATCCACCAGGCACAAACAATAGCCCTCAGGGTTACGCCCTCTCACCAACCTCTGGGCGTATATGGGGCGGTGAAATTGTGATTCGTTTTGGTGCTCATCACTAGCAGCCGGGACTTGGCCAGGTCTGATGATGGTCATCAATCACAAAAACATGCGCATGCCGCATGCCTTCATGATGATGCGGATGATTGTGTGGTTTATCATGATCAACATCATCATGGTTATGATGATGATGTTGCCCATGCGTGTGCAGATGCCCATGATCAACCGGATCATGTTTATGCTCAATCTCTACCTCATCAGCCCGCGGCCAGACCAAAGCCGCAAGGCCGGCAAAAACCAAAATAGCGCTACCCATGATTAAAGCTGTTGTTGTAATGCCAAAATAGGCACCCAATTGCCCTGCAATTGGATAAGCAACCAGCCAGGCAGCATGTGACAACGCAAACTGCGCTGAAAAGTAAGCTGCCCTATCACCTGGTGCTGCAGAACGATTAACCAGCCTTCCTGCCGGAGTCTGTACCAAAGACCAACCCAAACCTATACAAAACCAGACAGGCAACATGGAGCTCAAATCGGGTGCTGAACTAATACCAAGTACACCCACCCCCATAACAACTGCACCAGTGAGCATGACCAGACGATCCGAAACAGCATTCAAAATCTTGGGAACACTCAAGGCGGCAAGCATGGACCCAAACCCAGCCGCAGCAAATGCCATCGCCACCTGCGTATCCGCACCTCCCAGGTTTTCCTTGACGTACACCACTGTATTAACAATGACCATAGCGCTGGCACTTGATACTGCAAGATATAAGGTTAATAAAGCACGTAGACGCGGCGTTTTCATATAAGCAACCACACCAAAACTGATTTGCGCCCAAATTCCGCCAAGCCGATCCTGTGGTTTTGTTACAGGCATACCTGTTATCAGGATTAATACTGCCGAAATCAGAAATGCTCCTGAGTTGGCCACAAACAAACCCGTATAGCTGAAAAACAACAACGCAATACCAGCAAGCATCGGACTTAACAGATTCTCCAGGTCATACGCCAGACGTGAGTAAGACAAAGCCTTGGTGTAATCACATTCATCTGGAAGGATATCGGGAATAGTGGCAGCAAAGACAGGCTTAAAACCAGCTGAAAACAGGTTAAGCAAAAAGATCAGCGCATAAATCTGCCAGACAGCAGTAACAAAGGGCATTAGCAGTACAACACCCGCACGAACAATATCCAGGCTGACAAGCAATTCCTTGCGTGGCAAACGGTGTGCAAACCCACCAACAACAGGAGAAAACACGACATAAGCCAGCATCTTAAAGGCCAGTGCTGTACCCAGAACAATACCTGCATTCTCCTGCGCCAGATCATAGGCAAGTAACGTTAATGCCACTGTTGTCAGCCCGGTACCCGCTAGGGCAATAACTTGCGCACTGAACAGCTTTCGAAATGCAGCATTCCTTAGTGGGGAAGTAGCAAATATTTGCTCAATCATTTAAAGCCAACTCCCTGTCAAAGCTTTTACAACCAGAACTTGAATAATGCACCCAAATCCAGTCTACAGACAAGCAATACATACCACTCTGTGGAGTCGTAAGCCTGAGGTCCCATGCTAAAATAACAGGTTAACAAAGAATCATCAGGATGCACATGCAACAGACCAAAGCCAAATCCGGAAAAGAAGCAGCCACCATTAGCACTGGTGCAGAGTACATAGAAAGCCTACGTGGCCGTGATATGAATGTGTACCTTTTCGGTGAACGCATCCCCGAACCAGTCGATCATCCATTGATCCAGCCATCTATTAATGCCATTGCAAAAACCTACGATCTGGCAACCAGCAATCCAGAACTGGCGACAGCTGTTTCACCATTTACCGGCAAACGTATTAATCGATTCCTCCACATTGCTGAAAACCCAGAAGACCTGGTTATCCAAAACAAAATGCAACGTCGGCTGGGACAGCTAACAGGCACTTGTTTCCAGCGCTGTGTCGGCATGGATGCTCTTAACTCTCTCTTCTCAGTAACATATGAGATTGATGAACAATACAACAGTAACTATCACGAGCGTCTTAAAGCATTCATAAGCATGACCCAGTCTGCCGGCTCTGTAATCGGCGGTGCAATGACCGATGTCAAAGGTGACCGCAGCAAGGCTCCTCATGAACAGTCTGACCCTGATATGTATGTGCACATAAACAAGCGCACTGATAAGGGTGTTTACGTAAGTGGTGCAAAAGCCCACCAGACTGGCTGTGTGAACTCACACTGGATCATCATCATGCCAACCATACGACTGGGTGAGAATGACAAAGACTTTGCCATAGTTGGTGCTATCCCGGTTGATGCCAAAGGTATCACCTACATCTATGGCCGCCAGTCATGCGATACCCGCAGCATGGAAGGCAGTGGCCTGGATGCAGGTAATGAAAAATTTGCAGGTCAGGAAGCCATGATCGTGCTTGATAATGTATTTATTCCTAATGAATACATCTTCATGAATGGTGAGCATGATTTTGCAGCCATGCTGGTCGAACGCTTTACCTGTTACCACCGTCGTAGCTATGTCTGCAAATCAGGTGTCGGTGACGTACTTATAGGGGCTTCAGCTACCATTGCCGAATACAATGGTGCTGAAAAAGCCTCACATATAAGGGATAAGCTGGTTGAGATGACCCATCTTAACGAGACTATCTACAGCACTGGTATTGCCAGCAGTTACCAGGCAACCCCAACTAAATCAGGCGCTTATATTAATGACGATATGATCGCTAATGTCTGCAAACATCATGTAACCAAAATGCCCTATGAGATTGGCAGGCTAGCACAGGATCTGGCCGGAGGACTGGTAGTAACCCTACCCTCTGAGCAGGATCTGGGACATCCTGACATTGGCCCCATAATTAAAAAATACCTGAAAGGCCGGGATGATATTTCGACTGAAGATCGTATACGTATATTGCGTCTGATCGAGAATATGACGCTGGGACGCAACGCAGTTGGTTATCTGACCGAGTCCATGCATGGTGCAGGCTCACCACAGGCACAACGTATTCAGATAGCCCGACAGATGCAGCTGGATGTAAAAAAACAACTGGCAAAAAACCTTGCCGGTATCGAAAAGAATACTGTTGAGGAAATTAGTACAGACCTGGCAAACTACTTTGCCAGAGTATTTCAGCCACCCAGTAATTCAGATTAACATTTGCATAACCAGACACAGCTAAAAGCAGTACTGTAACTAACGAGGATTGGCAATGAGTGACCAGATGGTTAGAGAAGACGGCACCTACCCTGTAGAAGAATTACGGCGAGATATGATTCTGGCCTCTGTCGTACAGACCCGCGTTAATGGTGTTAATGGTGACAACCCTGACCCTGACATACGGCGCAACCTTGATTACATGCTTGAGTGCATAGATATCGCACAAAGCAATGGCCCACCAAATGACTTGCTACTGTTTCATGAATTCCCAATATGTGGCTTTAGCAGCTGGACCCGTGAACAACATTACCGGCTGGCGCTTGAAGTGCCCGGGCCAGAAACAGAAGAAATCACCAAACGCTGTAAAAAATACAACTGCTATGTAGTATTTGGAACCTATGCAAAGGACCCAGACTGGCCAGACCATATTTTGCATTTAATGGTTATGATTGGTCCCGAAGGCATCGTAGCCAAACACTGGAAGCAGCGTAATGTACGTGGCATGTTTCCAGGTTCTGAACAGTACACCACCGTTATATATGATGTGCTTGATCAATTTGTAGAAATGTATGGACAAGATGCAGTCATCCCGATTGCACGCACTGATATCGGTAACATCGCTATGTCAGCCGTACAATTTGAACCTGAATTATTCCGTTGTTTTGCTCTTAAGGGGGCTGAGATTATCTGTCGGGTTGCCACGGGTGGTTTCGAATACGACGACATGCGCCTGACTTCTTACCACAACAGCTTATATACAATGATATGTAACAACTCAGTGAGTACAGGCACACGTAACCCGGGCTATTTTGATGATGAAGCCTATGGTGGCTCCGGACGTTCAGCTATTTTCGGACCACGCGGAGTCGAAATGGAAAAATGCGGCCCTTTTGAAACCAAGCGTATGGTCATGATCCCCATTGCACAGTTCAGAGCTAAACACCGCATCCCGGATCTACACCTCAAACTCTATCAACCTGTACTTGACCAGTATCAGGAACGCTACGACCCAAATAGTTACAGCAAATACCTGCCCAAGGATAAGCGCGACGCATTCAGGCATTTCTCTGAACAAAGCCGCTGGACACATTACTGGTAATCAGCTTTAGCAGGTGAAAAGCTAGCTGATATTGACATCCAGCGCTTTAAGTCGCATGATTTAATTATGCCTGTAACCCTAGCCCGCAAGTCAACCAAAAGTGTCGCGCGGGAACAGATCATCGCCGCTGCGGAACATCTGTTTGCCGAATCAGGCATTGATGCCGTATCACTTAGACAAATTAATGTCGCTGCCGGACAAAAGAATTCCTCTGCTGCACATTATCATTTTGGCACCAAAGAAACCCTGATCCTGTCCATTTATCAGGTTCGCATGGAGCATGTAAACGAACGCCGCATATTAATGCTTGAACATATTAAGCAAGCAGGCCAGCAAAAAAATGTTCGCACTCTTGTTGAAGCGATTATTCACCCCATCGTTGCAGAAATTGATGAAGAAAAAAATGGCTGCTATTACATTCGTTTTATGGCACAAGCTATAGGGCATCCTCAGCTTAATCTGGTTACATTATCAAAACAGGAACACAGCGGTGGCCTGGCACAAACACTCAAGCTGCTGAGAAAAGCACTTCCCGATATACCTGATCTGATTTTTGGCCAGCGCTTTGGCCTTGCATTTGAACAAATAATACATTCACTGTCTGACCGGGAAAAATTACGACGCATGCCCAGTAATACTTTTGAAATAGACGCAAATCTATTTGTCAGCAATCTGGTGGACTGTATTTCAGGCGCTATGTCTGTGCCTATTTCAGAAAGCACTCGTAAGGAGCTAAAGCGTCTTAACAAGAAAACTGACTAGACTACCCATGCCTACAACTACTGCATCTGGTCAACACTTAATGAAACTACAGTCCAAATCAAGCAAGGATATATGCAAAAAAATAACACACTGAAGCTCGGGCCACTATGGTTCACACCTGGTGTAACTGGCACCAATCTCAGCACTATGCTTTTTGCTGCCTTTGGCACAATAGCAATGATGAGCTTCATGAGCTTCATCCAGCCCTATGTACTCACTGAATTACTCCATGTGCCAGAAGCAGAACAGGGAGCATTAACAGGCAACCTGCATGCATTTCAGGAAACTATCTTTATCCTGCTCGCTGGATTGGTCGGTGCCTTATCTGATCGTCTGGGACGACCACTTATCTACAGCATGGGATTTATATTTGTAGCTGTAGGTTATGCGGTCTACCCTATGGCCGAAAGCATATTGCAGCTTTATATAATTCGCGGACTATTTGCAGTTGGCGTTGCCATGACCAGCATTATGCTTAGTGCCTGCCTGGTCGACTATATACAGGAACGTTCAAGGGGCCGCTGGATCGGTACCACCAGTATATTTAATGGCCTTGGTGTCGTCATTATGGCCGCCCTGTTCACCCGGCTGCCATCTATGTACCAAAATGCTGGGGCAGATAACCTTACAGCCGGCTACTACACTTTCTGGACAGTTGCAGCAATATGCCTGGCAATTGGACTAATACTTTACTTAGGTTTATTTCGCGCCCCACACAGCACAAAAAAAAGTGAGCCCCTACTTAAACAATTAAGTGAAGGCGTGCGTGCAGGTGCTGAAAACCCCCGACTTGCCATCGCTTATGCAGGTGCATTTATCGGCCGCGGTGATTTTGCAGTGATTGGCACTTTTTTCTCTTTATGGCTCACCCAGGTGGGCATTGAACAGGGCATGACTACTGCAGAGGCACTTAAGAAAGCCGGTCTGCTATTTGCCTTTATCCAGATATGCGCCATGATCTGGGCCCCGTGCATGGGCTTCATTGCAGACCGACTGAATCGCCTTACGGCAGTGAGTTTTGGCTTGGCTCTGGCTGGTTTTGGTTACATTGGAATGAGCCAGGTAGCTGACCCATTTGGCCCAATGCTATACCCGGCTGCCGTACTTTTAGGCATGGGTGAAACCGGCGTCATTGTATCCGTCGGTGCACTACTGGGGCAGGAGTCACACTCACCATACCGTGGCTCTATTGTGGGTGTATTTGGACTTCTAGGTGGTCTGGGTATACTCACCACCACTTTTCTTGGCGGGCAAGTATTTGATGGCATTGGCCGCACCGCCCCCTTCATCATGATGGGGCTAATGAATTTTTTACTGATGGCAGCTGCACTTTATGTGCGAGCGAATAACAGTAAACCTGAACAACCTGCAGAACTCTAGCACGGAGAATAAAATAAATGAAAACTAAACAACTCGGTAACTCAGATCTAGAGGTATCAGTCGTTGGCCTTGGCTGTATGATGTTCGGCTCAATGTGTGACGAGGCAACCAGTACCTCAGTAATAATGACTGCACTTGAAGAAGGTGTTAATTTCTTTGATACCGCTGACATTTATGGTGCACCTCCAGGCACATCTGAAAAGTATGTAGGCAATGCTCTTGGCACTAAACGTAAAGATATAATACTAACCACAAAATTTGGTGCCCAGGCGGGAGGACAAGGTGGCAGCGCTGAAGGTGGTGGCACCCGTGATTACATCATGAGTCATGTCGAGGAAAGCCTCAGCAATCTTGGCACAGACTATCTTGACCTCTATCAATACCACTTCCCTGATGTCGATACACCTGCTGAGGAAACTCTACGTGCTTTAGAAGACTTGATACAGCAAGGCAAGGTACGTTATATCGGCTGCTCCAACATGAGCAGCACACAACTTCAGGAAGCGCTGAGCGCTGCTGAAAATGCCGGCACCAGCAAATATGTCTCAGCCCAAAACTGGTACAGTCTGCTTACCCGAAATATGGTGGATAACTTGCTACCCATTACAGAAAAAGAAAACATTTCCATCATCCCCTACTTCCCACTTGAGAGTGGGCTACTGACTGGAAAATACCGCAAGGGGCAGGAGGATCCAGAAGGGTCACGTCTGGCCGCATGGGGCGGCGCATTCAAGACCGATGAAAAAATGGACAAGGTTGAGGCACTGATTAATTATGCCGAGTCTATTGGCCATAGCATGCTGGATATTGCAATAGCCGGACTCACCAACAGACCTTATGTTGCAACTGTAATTGCGGGTGTCACCAAACCCGAACAACTCTGCCAAAATGTTGCAGCTGGAAATGTAG
Source organism: Gammaproteobacteria bacterium (assembly GCA_024229935.1). GTDB lineage: Bacteria > Pseudomonadota > Gammaproteobacteria > Steroidobacterales. Next base: position 73,803 of record JAAERX010000031.1, read on the forward strand.
AACTAACTACAGAACAGCTGTCTGAAATTGACAGGATTTGTGCTACTTAAACCTTTCTTTAAATATTAAAACCCAAGTATCCAGAATATAACCATACAAAAAAGGCGCTGAAGCATTAGATTCAGCGCCTTTTAAAAAACTTTCTGGTATACCTACCCGAAGTAATTATTCGGTAGCAGATACTTCTGCATCATCTATAATTTCTTCCAGCACATCAATCTGCTCTTCTGCTTCTAAGATATCTGCTTCAGCATCTAGAAGCTCATCTTCAACTGCATCAAGTTCAGCCTGAACCTCAACAACTTCTTCTATCGCTTCTTCAGCCACTTCTTCTGCAGGACGCGCATGCCAGGCAGCAATCACTTCATCAGTAATATCTATAGCAGGGTCAAACCAGAACACATAAGCATCAACCGCCATTACAGCGCTGGCCCCCTTACTCTTAGCAATCTTTTCAGCCAGCGGGCTGATGGCATCACGAAACTCTATAACCAGTTGCTGTTCAACCTGAGCCGCCTGAGCCTGAGCCTGAGTTTGCGCCTCATTTATCTGGGCACGTGCCTGCATATTTAGCTGCTGCAGAAACTGTGCCTGCTCCGGCGTTGGATTAGCACCTACTTTCTCAACCTCTTCAGTTAGCTGCTGATCCAGTGTTTCCGCAAATTGTTGCAACTGGCCGGCCAGCTGATTCCTGATGGCTTCTGCCTCTGAACGAATAGCCTCGTCCTGCCCGGTAGCCTCAGCAATTACGGATATATCCATAACGGCGATATCAGCTTTGCCACCAGAAACCTGATCACAACCACTAATAAGAAAAATACTGGCAATCATAGCCAGAACAAAACTAAAGCTTATTTTCATGCAATTTCTCCACTCACTCATAACATTATGAGCACAAATAATGGTTGGCAGCATACGCGAACCCATCAAGATAAAATAGACCCCCAGTCCCTGCAAAACTACAAGGTATGCTAATCAGCCTGCTCTGCAACTGCTGCCTTAAAAGGTTTCAATGTTAGCCATAGAATCAAACCACCCAGGAATACTGAAACTGCATTTACCGCTGCAATAGATTGTCCAACAGCCATTGGATCGCCAAATACAGTGTCATTGATCCAACCAACAGCTGTAGGCCCAAGGCCTGCTGTAATAATATTCAGAAATAGCATCCATGCAGCAGAAACCTGAGCACGCAGACGATTCGGCGTAACCAGCTGTAAAGCTGTTGGCGCCAGACCCATTGATATGCTTGCACCAAATGCAAACGGCGCTATGACAACCAATGCCAGAATTGGGTCTTTAATAGTCGTAGCAAGAATGCTTAACGGCACCATAAGTACTGCTGTAAATACAGCAACTCGCAGTGCCGCATCTTTGAAACCTTTCTTTAAAAGTGTATCAGACAACCAGCCACCACTGATTACACCTATCGGCGCACAAATAAGCACAATTAACCCAAGCTTAAAACCTGTCTCCGGTGGTGACATACCTACCACTCGCATAAAGTAAGGGGGAACCCAGGTAGCCAGTGTAGTCATTGGCAAGGCAAGCAGGGCAAAACCAGTGTAATGAGCAAGGAAGACTCGTTTACGCTGGAATATAAAGCGAAAGGCATCACCCAAACCAATCTCCTGATTTTTTTGGGCTGCAGTAACACCCTGTCGTACAGGCTCTTTTACTGCAAACATCATCAATGCAACCAGAACACCAGGTAAGCCAATAACAATAAAGGCCATCTGCCAGGGCTTAACACTACCTATAACAGGCAAGGCAATAGCTTCTGAACCGGCAGCAAACTGTATAGCCAAACCACCAAAGATAAATGCCAGACCAATACCAAAAAATGCACCAGACTGATAAACACCTAGTGCACGACCAAGCTTATCCTTTGGAAAATAATCAGCAATCATGGAATAAGCAGCAGGAGATAGTGTTGCCTGACCAACGCCTACACCAACCCGAGCTAAAAAAAGTGTCGTGAAAGAACGAGCAAGCCCACACAGAGCAGTCATAATGCTCCATATAAAAATACCACTACCAATAATTATTCTGCGACTGTATTTATCGGCAAAACGTCCTATAGGAAGGCCCATGAGCGCGTAGAAAATTGCAAACGCAAGCCCCATCATCAGACCCATATCAGTATCGGTGAGCCCCAGATCGGCTTTAATTGGGTCAACCAATAATGAAATAATTATCCGATCTGCTATCGAAAAAATAAATGCCACAACCAACACACCAACACCAAACCAGGCAACAGCAGGTTTAGGCCATAACGGGGATGGTGATTGTTGAGTAGTAGAATTCTGCATAAATCTGCCCTGAATTAGTCAGACTGGAATAACAACATGGAATCCACTTTCGGGGAACGAACGTACCAAACTGGTCCACGCTACAGACACCATGCTCTTAACTGCGAACTACTGGGACCAGACCCCAATTGCTCAGTAACAATCAGGCTACTATGAAACTGAGTCTATAGTAGATGACTGCCATTCAAAGTCTTTCACTAAAAACTCACTCATAGCTGCAACCAACCGTCCATATAGTGAATCTGGCTGCTGCTCAATAATTTTTTCTGCCAATCCTGATACCCAGTTCACCAGATGCCGCTCAGAAAAGTCTTTCTGTGCCAGCTGAAAAGAAAGTGCATCACCATCATTAATGCTCATCTCTGCTTCCTGAAAGCAAAGAAAATGCATAAACTCCAACTCTATCGATAAGTGATCTGGTGACCAGGCAAAATTATCTTCCAAACCGTATCCAAAATATTCATAAAACCGCACAATATCTTCACGAACCCCGGCCGGTTGATTACGATGCAAGTCTTCCCGAATTGGCACAGGGGGCCCATCACTACCCACCTCAAATAACCCACTGTATTCACGTTTCAAAACTGCTTTATCTGTAGCCCGCCATTCCTGCAGTAAACCCTCAAGGTTCGACAGAGTATAAGGCAGTGAGAGTGCTGTAATTTCAGATACATCACCAGTGACTGCAGGCTCTGCATCAAATGGGGATGCAGCTATATCCGAAAACACTGCATACATCAGACAGCGATTAGGCGCAGTGCCAGAGGCATCTCGGGCATCATTTATGCTGCGATCAGGCGAGGCATTATTCGCATTGCCATTGCCAGATGACTGGTAGTTCAATTCACTCATGCTGTCACACTATCATGTAGAAGGCTGTGGATAGTACTGCAACCTGCACCTGCTTACCAAGGCCTTGCAACCTGCTCCAAAAACCATTTTTACGTGTACAATAGCCAGCCCAGACACCCTCACCCTCATATTAAGCGGGATAAAAAGAAGGGACGGAACCTCCATTGCAAACATTTTCAACAAGGACACAGATTCATGATTTTGCTGACAGGTATTACAGGCAATAACGGCGGCGCAACCGCAAATGCTTTGCTGAAATTGGGCATTAAGTTCCGGGCACTGGTCCGCGATCTCGACAAAGCTGCAGACTGGGCAAATAAGGGCGTTGAACTTGTACAAGGCGACCTGGAAGACTCCGCTTCTGTGCAGGCAGCACTGGAAGGCATAGACAGAGCCGTACTGATTCTGCCCAATGGCGAAGATCAGCAGCGCCTGGAACTGTCATTTATTGAAACAGCAAAACAGGCCGGCTTGCCCTGGTTGTTAAAACTATCTTCACCTGAAGCCGTACGTGGCACGACCAGCCCGATTCCTCTGGCTCATATTGCCGCAGAAGACGCCATCATGGCATCCGGCATGAACTGGACTTTTGTTCGACCCAGCTTTTTTATGCAAAACTTTCGTAGTTCACCTGCAATGGCAAAATCGACCGGCAAACTATCCATGCCCATGGGCAATGGTACTGTGGCACTGACTGACTGCACTGACGCAGGTGCATTCATCGCCCACGTGCTGACTGATGACAATTCCGCACAGCACTACGGTCAGTGCTATGACATTAGCGGTCCAGACCCAGTTATGAACTTTAATGACATAGCCAGAATGATTGGCGAAAGCATCGGTCAGGATGTTGCATACGATGACTGCGACGCCGCAGTTTTTCAAGAAGCCATTCGGCCTTTCCACAGAAATGACTGGCATTCAGATGCAGTGGCCTATCTGTTTGAAGAGATTGCCAACGGTGAAACACCCGGTATCAAGACAAATTCCTACCAGGAAATTATGGGTCAACCGGGCACCTCATTTAAAGAGTTTCTGCAGAAGCTTTCCTAAAAGAAAAAATAAGAGGTCAGCCCAAAATTTTAACTGCTAGCACATGATTGAATACAACAAAGCGCTTAAAATTATTATCGACACAGCTCCATCGCTGCCAGTTGAATTAATAAACCTGGAAAATGCCATCAATGCAGTGGTAGCAATTGACCAGCCCAGCCCGACGGCTGTACCTCCATTTGATAATTCAGCCATGGATGGCTTCGCCCTACACTCAGGTGACACTAAAAATGCATCTGTCAAACAGCCTGTCTCACTACCTGTAATTGGCACAGTAACAGCCGGAGAAGCCATTACTAACAAATTGGGGACAGCTGGCACGGCCTGGGAAATAATGACCGGCGCGCCCGTACCCACAGGCTATGATGGGGTAATCCCCGTGGAGCTGGTAAAAATTCAACGGGATATTACTGGGAAGCCCATCTCTATCGAGCTCACAGAGCCCATACATACTGGCCGAAACCTGCGTGCTGCAGGTGAAGATTTTTCAGCAGGTGACGCCCTCATTCATGCAGGACAATTTATTCAGGCAAACCAGATTATGGGCCTTGCTGCCACCGGCGTGAGCCGGATATCAGCCCGGCAACCCGCCAGAGTAGCCGCCATAACAACTGGCAATGAACTAACAGATGCTGCTAATACCCAGCCACTTGGGCCCGGTATGATTAATGACTCAAATGGCCCTTATCTTGAAGCCGCAATTTCATCTATAGGTGCAAATAGTGCGGGTGTTTTTCGCACCAGTGATTCAGCCGATGAACTAATCACACTTATAAAAAAATTACAGAAAGATACAGATGTCATTCTGACTACAGGCGGAGTATCAGCCGGCCGGATGGATTTCATACCATCCGCACTGGAACAATTAGGTGCTGATATTCTGTTTCATCGTGTTTCTATTCGGCCTGGTAAGCCAGTATTATTTGCCCGCCTCCCAAACGGCACTCTGGTATTTGGTTTGCCCGGGAATCCAATTGCTGTTGCAGTCGGACTACGCTTTTTTGTGATTCCTGCACTCAGGCAAATGCAGGGCTTGCCGGAAGAGCAATACCTCACAGCCATGCTTAAAAAACCGGTTGGGAAAAAACAGGGCTTCAGATTCTTTGCTAAAGCTGAGGCTATGAGTGATGACACCGGTCAGTTACAGGTTGTAGCACTACCGGGCCAGGAATCTTTTAAAATAAGTCCGCTCATGACTGCCAACTGCTGGTTAATTGCAGATGAAGAGGCCGGCGAAATGGCTGCTGGTGATCTGGTAAAAATAGCACCACTATATCCAGATCAATTTCCCTGAATACACCGGGGCAACAGCAGCCCTGCCTTTAAGGTGTATGCGTGTCAAATACAGACGTTTTTCCATCAGCATCAAAAGCAATAACATCATAGGCTTCTGCATTTGGCCCTTCCATACCAGGAGAGCCCATCGGCATGCCAGGTGCAGCAATACCTATAATCTCAGGCTTTTGACGCAACATCTTTATCACATTATCTGCAGGTACATGCCCTTCAACAACATAACCATCAACGATTGCGGTATGACAGGAACCCAATGCACGGGGAACCCCGTATTCTATTTTATAGGCACCAATATCAGAAACATCTGTTGCCTCAACCCTAAAACCTGCATCCTGAAGATGCCTGATCCATTTTTTACAACAATTACAGGTGGGAGATTTGTATACCCGCACCAAGGGACCGGTTTCTTCTGCCAAAACACATGCCGGACCAACCACCAATAAAGCCGACACCTGCGCTATAAATATTCTGCGGTGATTCATAACCGGTTCTCCTGTACGCAAGCAAGAAAGCAAACTACAAAGCTTATGGTAATTGGTGTCAGACACCAAAAGTTACTTTTTCTGGACTAGTGGAGCAAGTGGAACATTCACAAACCAGAAATAAATACCTGTAAGAATCACCATCAGCGCACAAAACTGGATCGACAGCACAGGACTTTTCTCAAACATAAAGCCCATAGTCATGGGGCCAAGAACCATACCAAAAGTTGGAGCTGCTGCAAGTAATCCCGCGCCAATACCCTGATCCTGAGGGCCAAGCGTAAGACTTGCGGCAGATGTCAGACTTGGCATAACCAAGCTGACAGTAAACCCCATTCCAATAAACACCAGATAAACTTCCATAGTAGTCGTTGCCGTAGGCAACACCAGCAATACCAATCCAAAAAGAATAAAAGCAACGCGCAACAGCAAGCGCGGCTGCATCTTTATCTTTTGCATTACCACCACCTGCATAATAACCGTCATAATTGCCATAGAAATAAATGCAATCCCCATAGTGTTCGTTAGTGCATCAGCATCTGTGATGCCGATCTGACTACCGAGCAATAGCCCGGCAATAAGCTGTATAGCCGTAAACACAAAGAACACAACACACCACCCCAATAAATAGGGAAAAATTATTCTAATCACACGCAGGGTACCTTCACTCGGCAACTTCTGCTCATGCTTCACCGGTTCTACAAGCCTGGAGTGCGCCCAGACAGCACAAACAATGCCAATAACTGCTGCCCCATACATAGGCGCCAACGGATGAACCTTTGCAAGTAGCAAAGCAAAGATAGGGCCCACAATCGTTCCCAGGCCACCGGCCGCAGCAATCATTGCCATACCCTGTGGCCGACTAGCTGCATCAGTGGTATCCGCGATATAAGCTTGTGCTGCGGGCTGGGCAGCACCTGCAAAAACCCCATAGACCAGCCGCGCAGCAAGCAAGCCCAAGAACAACGGCAACCCCAGCACAACACCTGCCATTCCCGCCTGTATACCAACAGCAAGCAATGCATAGCCAATGCCATAACCGACCATACCAATGACAAAGACCGTGCGACGCCCCCAGGAATCACTTGTCTTACCCCAAACCGGAGCAGTAAATAATATCGCCAGATTGGAAATTGAAATAATTGTGCCCAGCTGGCCACCGCTCAGGCCAATCTCCAGCCCAAGCGGCATCAGAATAATATAAAGCAGCGACTGACCAACACCATAGGTAATTAGTCCAGCCAGGAGAATAGTACGATCGCGTTTACTTCCAGCAGCAACAGCTTCATTCATCATGTCAGTCATTAACGTAAATTGTTTCCGTATTAATTGAAGCCAGGTTCAGCGTACCTGCAAACTGCATGGTACGTTTCAGCTCAGCATTAAGAATTCTCAGGCATTTATCAACACCCTCCTGACCATAAGCACCCAGACCCCACAAGTAAGGCCGACCAATGCATATGGCATCAGCACCTTGTGCTAAGGCCTTATAAGCATCACTACCACGACGAATTCCGCCATCCATCAGGATGGGCATTCTACCTTTAAGTTCTTTAACAATCTCAGGTAAAACTTCGAGCGTGCCACGCCCACTGCCTTCCTGCCTGCCCCCGTGATTAGAGACAACCACACCATCTACACCGTATTTATGGCAAAGCTTTGCATCTTCTCGGGTCACTATGCCCTTGAGGATAAAATTTAAAGACGTATTGTCACGAAACCAGGCAAGGTCATCCCAGCTCAAAGACGGGTCACCTATGCCCTTGGAACCCGCAAAATTTTCAAAATTCCCCAGCCTCACCTGACGTTGTTCCTGACTTCTGTCCCGGGTCAACCTGAACCAGCGGGAAGCCTCATGATTACCGCGTACAGGCCCGTCAACAGTCAAAACGACGGTATCACACCCTGCCACCTTGGCATCATCCATGAGCTTTTTCATGAAACTACGATTAGCTGAGGGATACAGTTGAAACCAGTAAGCACCGCCAACTGATGCGATCTCACCAATGCTGGCATTAGTCATCATGGAACAGATCATCAGACTGGCTTGCCTTAATGCAGCCTGGGCAGTTGCAAGTTCACCATCTGCATTTATCTTCTGCTGGTCACCTACAGGAGCCAGTATTACAGGTGATGCATAGCGTTTACCAAACAGTTTAACGCTCATATCAATATTGCTTACATCCACCAGTCGTCGTGGGCGTAATGAGACTTTTTTATAGGCCTCCCGGTTCGCACGGTTGCTTGCACCATCATCCGCTGCTCCAACAATAAAGTGATAAGCATCAGGAGATAAGGTGCGTTGGGCTACCTGATCAAGCTGAAATATATTCAGTACTTCATTAAGATTACCTGGAACTGCTCGTTCAGGGTAAGCCCAGCTAAAGTCAGCTGGCAGTGTTGCCAATGGTGAAGCGGCAAGAAAACGGAGAAACTGTCGCCGGGCAAAAGGGTCAATCATATTAGC
>JAAERX010000032.1 GCA_024229935.1 Gammaproteobacteria bacterium
CGATGCATAGAAATCATCACCTTCCTGGGTGAGGGAGAAAACCTCTCCCCCCTCAAGTGTCACAGTATAAGATCCTGCCCCCACCGTGCCACTACCCACAGCAGTCACGGCAACTGCATTGTAACCATTATCAGCTAACTGTTACCGCCGGGTGAATAATGACCCACCAGCGCCGGAATAGAATTGACCCACCTGGGACATAATTACCGCCTACTAATAATTAGGCGGCGGTGATGTTAACTCAGGAGACAATTGTGGATATACATGTTCGACACAGACAAGGCGACAGCATCAGAGCGATAGCCAAAGAACTCGACCTTTCAAGAAACACCGTCAGACGTTATCTAAGGAATAAATCACTCAAACCAGGTTATTGTGAGAGGCCTAAAACCATCACTAAGCTTGATGATTATAAAGCCTATATTATCGAGCGAATTAATGCGGCGAAGCCGCATTGGATACCGGCAACGGTATTGTTGAATGAGATCCAGCAAAGAGGTTATAGCGGCGGTATTACACAGCTGAAGCTATTCACCTCTCCGTTTAAACAACCGGCATTAGACCCTATTGTTCGTTTCGAGACCCCATCAGGCCGGCAAATGCAGGTCGATTTCACGACGATAATACGTGGAAAAGTGAAGATTAAAGCTTTCGTCGCAACGCTAGGTTATAGCCGAGCGAGCTACGTCAGGTTCTCTCTCTACGAGAAGCAAGATGACTGGCTGCGTGGTATTGAAGAGGCCATGATTTACTTCGGTGGTGTGCCGCAAGAGATACTCTTTGATAATGCCAAAGCCATTATGATTGAACGCGACGCTTATGGCGAAGGTGAACATAAATGGAATGCCAAGCTACTCGAACAATCGGTTAAGTATGGGTATAAAGCCCGAGCCTGCAGACCTTACCGAGCTAAAACAAAGGGTAAGGTTGAGCGGTTCAATAGTTACCTAAAGCAAAGCTATATCACGCCATTAGTCGCCACTATGAATCAATTAGGTCTGACGCTTACGGTCGACATAGCAAATGCTCATGTTGGTCCTTGGCTCGCCGACGTTGCTCATCAAAGAATCCATGGTACGACAGGTATTAAACCTCAGGTTTTACTCGATCAAGAGCGGCATGATTTACTACCACTGCCTGCGCCGAGCATGCCGGTTATTGTTAGCAACCTGAGCGCTACACCTATGCCTGTTGAAAGCCTCCAGCATCCATTAGCGATTTATGATCGGTTATTGGAGGTGAGGTTATGAATCTCCAATATGATCAGATACGAGATCGCTGTGAATCACTCAAGCTCAATGCTATGGCTGTTGAATGGGCGGCTATCGCCGCCAATGCCAGCAGCAATGACTGGAGCCTAGCTGATTTCTTAGAGCAATTATTACAGTCAGAAATCAATGCGCGTACGCTCCGTACTCAGGAAACGTTGTTGAAGTTTGCTGCACTGCCTGCCATCAAACACTTCGATGATTATGATTTTAAATTCGCCAGCGGAGCGCCACGACAGCAACTATTAGAGTTAACGGGATTAGCGTTTATTGAGCGAGCCGAGAACATTGTTCTGTTGGGACCTAGCGGCGTAGGTAAAAGTCATATGGCAATATCGTTGGGCTATAAAGCGATTATGGCGGGCATCAAAACACGCTTTATTACAGCGGCTGATCTTATGCTGCAACTCTCAACAGCCAAGGCACAAGGTAGATTAGAACAGTATTTAAAACGGAGCATTCTTAGTCCTAGGCTGCTGATTATCGATGAGATAGGCTATTTGCCCTTTGGCCGAGAAGAGGCCAACTTATTCTTTAATGTGATTGCCAAACGGTATGAATCTGGGAGTGTAATCGTCACCAGCAACTTACCGTTCTCACAGTGGTCGACAGCCTTCGCCGATGACGCAACACTAACAGCGGCACTGCTCGATCGATTGTTACATCACTCTCATATCGTACAGATATCGGGTGAAAGCTACCGACTAAAGAACAAAAAATCGGCGGGGATAGCCCCGCCTCACACACTTATAAAACAACGCTAGGTGGGTCAGTTTTAAACCGGCGATTTAGACGTTAAGTGGGTCATTTTTAAACCGGCGTTGACAATCAAGCGACGTCGTCGTCGATTATTCCCCTTACTCTCAACCCTTATCTGTTCAAAGATATCCTCGCAGTGCGTTATCGCCGTTTCTTCCCATGCGGCCAAACCATTAAAACGCTCTATCGAATAACGAGTCCCACGCCCTTTGTTAATAAATACTGGCTTACCCTTAAACTCAGCCATAGTGCGAAACCAATATATCTCCAAGCAATTACCTTTTAGGCGAAAACCACAACGATGATAACCAACATCGATCTCTTCACTTCGCTCAGAGCTTGGCAACTGCGCATTAACTCTTGAAGCCATATTCTGCTTATTGA
>JAAERX010000033.1 GCA_024229935.1 Gammaproteobacteria bacterium
CGTTTCTATTGAAGCGACCACATTAAAAACCGGCTTGGTTTGGTGGATGGAAGACGGCACAGCGAAAGGTCAATCAAGTGATTTAGCGGCAGGGCTGCCAACTACTTACTTGGGTAAGGCTTTAGAAGCTGATGGTGACAGAGCAGGGAAAAGAACCCCGCGAGTTGCTAAGAATGGTCGTCAAGCTTTACCGTAGACAATAAAAGATAACCTGGCAATCGCTGGGTTATTTTGTTTTAAGGGTGTTGATTATGTCACACAGAACAGACGCGCAAGCGGGAATAGACGCACAGAAAGCTAAGCAGGGTACGCAAGACAGTATAAGCCCAACTAGCCAAGCTGACGAAACTTTTCAGCCTATTTTAGATGGGGCAAGAATGCTTGATGAGGCGTCCCATACCGCTATGTACCAAAGAGGTTATGCGGCAGGTGTTGTTGACTTCAACGACCCTGTTTTAGAGATAGCAAACACACAGATATACAATGATAGCTCCGACATATCAAAAGTTAGCGATAAAAAAATAAGATTAGAAGCCGGTAATAAATACAAGATAGAAGCAATGGTTAATTGTGTCGGTACGCCGGTAAACTATTATGCTGATTTTCAATTGTTCGACGCTTCTAATAATACGTTTATTGGTGTTGTAGGTACTATTGTATTAAGTAATAATGGGGCGAACTCAGGTTCGCAAATACCTTGTATTGCTTATATCTCGCAACCTATGGCGGTAGAGTTTGAGTTACATTTTAACGGTGGTGACGAGATAACAAACTATAACGCTGTAGTAACTATTGAGAGGTTATAAGGAATATCATGAGTAACAGAACAGACGCACAAGCAGGGATTGACGCACAGAAAGCCAAACAAGGCTTAAAAGATAGTATTAACCCTATCAGCCAAGCCAACGAAACATTAGAGCCGTTGCTAAATGGTGCTGTAATGATTGATGAATTAAACGAATTACTAAACACTTATGCGAGCGTTGGTTATACACAAAAGCAAGCCAATGGCACAAACATTCCGCTAACCATTAACGGCTTAACCGGTACAGGTAACGAAGATTTAACGCCACCTGATAACCCGCAACCATTAACGGGCGGTGATTATAAAGGGTTCATTAAAATTACGCAGTTCGATGAGATAGACGTTGGCGGCTCTTTAACCGTATCTAACGGTGAAATTATCATAGCTGATAGCGGCAAATATTATGTTAGTCACGCATGGCTGGACATATCGTGCACAGCAAACGGCAATAACATTGGGTTTATTTTCGGTATTGAACGCGCTGGGCAATATGTTTTTAGCCAACGCCCTACAGGTATGCGAGCGAGTAACGGTCAAGACCGTACTAATATTTCAGGCGGCGGGTTCTTAAATGATTTAGTTGCAGGGGATAAGCTATCAGTGTGGGTTGCTAGTGAG
>JAAERX010000034.1 GCA_024229935.1 Gammaproteobacteria bacterium
GACCTTCTGGCATAGGTAAAAATAAATAATTATCAAGCTACAACGCTGCCTGAATTATAGCCAAGAACTTAACAGGATTAGGGCAGAAACCCGGTGTTTCTTATTATCAGCAACCTTTGACGCGGTAAACAAGTAGGCCAATTGGCCACCAAACAAAAAAGGCGCCAACAGGCGCCTTTTTTTGTTTGGTGGCCAGGGGCAGAATCGAACTGCCGACACGCGGATTTTCAGTCCGCTGCTCTACCAACTGAGCTACCTGGCCTTAACTTTTTGTTCGCGGCTGAAACCGCCCCTGCAATATCCACACCTGCTGGCGGGGAGGCGGTATTAGACCGATGCGCTCCCTGTGAGTCAAGCATGCTATTCCGGCTTAAACTCAGCCGGGGCTTCAGACCCGCCCTTAAAGAAGAATTTCTCCATTTCTTCCTCAAGGAACTTACGGTCCTTGGCTTCTATGGGCACCAGCCGATATTCATTAATAAGGATGGTCTGGTGGCCCAGCCATTTTTTCCAGCCTTCCTGTGAGACATTGTCAAAAATGCGCTGGCCCAGGTCGCCCGGGTAGGGCAGCCGGTCAAGGCCTGGTTTTTCTTCCCCCAACACTAAGCACTGTACGGTACGGCTCATTATTATTCTCCTGACCGGGCGTCCAGCGCCTTCTCAGCCATTACATTTAGCAGTTTTGCAACCGGGGCTGCGAGCCCAACCCCCGCTGGCGAGCGGGTGTTATACCAGAGCCATTGATCACCATCCATGACTTTAGTGGTGGTCTTCGATAAATAAACCTCCACCGGGGTCATATCCAGGTCAAAGTGGCTGAAACTATGTGCAATCACAGGCCAGACCTGAGATTGTTCCGGAATATGCGCAAACTGCTGCTGGCACCAACTGGTCACTTCATTGCTGGATTCAAGCTCCGGGAAACTCCACAGCCCACCCCAGATTCCAGCAGAGGGTCTTTTCTTTAGCAGTATTTCACCATCATGATTAACTACCATAAGCATCACAGTACTACGCCTTGGTTTAACTTTTTTAGGTTTAGATGCAGGGATCTGTGTAACAAGGTTTTTTGCATACGCCTGACAATTACTCTGCAAAGGGCAGTCAGTGCAGCGCGGACGAGAACGGGTACACAAGGTTGCGCCCAGGTCCATAATGGCCTGAGTGTAATGGTCTACTCTGCTTACGGGTGTGCATTGCTCAACCAGTTCCCATAAATACTTCATGTTGGCAGTTGAGCCCGGCCAACCTTCTACACAAAACACCCGTGCCATTACCCGCTTAACATTGCCATCCAGTATTGGCTGACGCTTGTGCATCGATAAAGACAAGATGGCGCCCGCCGTAGATGGGCCTATACCCGGTAGCGCCACTAACTCCTCTAGTGACTCAGGCAATATACCCGCATGTTCAGCAACAATTTTCCGTGCAGCTTTATGCAGGTTGCGGGCCCGGCTGTAATAGCCCAGACCTGACCAATGATGCAATACATCATCCTGCTCTGCCTTTGCCAGAGCAGCAACATCAGGAAATGACCGCATGAAGCGATCAAAATAACCTTCTACTGTTGCTACCTGAGTTTGTTGCAGCATGATCTCTGACACCCAGACACGATAGGGCACAGGGTTCTTTTGCCAGGGTAAATCATGCCGTCCATACTTATCCCACCAAACCAGTAAAAGTTCAGACAGTTTGTTACTGAAGTTATTCACTCTGAATATCTTTATCGTCTATCCCAAGTGCGAGCAGCTCAATACGCTGTGCAGATTCCAACGCATCCTTATTCAAAACGCTTTTAATTGCCCACAAGCCTACAATCGGCGGCACCCAGAATTTGGGCTCCATCTCATGGGTATAACTGACCCGGGTCACCTTACCTACTGTTGTAAACTCCCAACTCTCAACACCATAACGTACATCACTCTCAGTAGGCTCAACCGTAGCTGTGATACTTACATAGGGAATGAGTTCAAGTTGTGCATAGCGCTGAACTGTTCGGCAAAAAAACCAGATGCAACCCTCAATCTTTGTATAGATACGCGGCTGCCCATTGGCTGCAGGCTCAAGGAAACGACTTTCCTGAAAGCGCGTGCTCAGTTCGGCAAAATGCTCATAATCTGACAATGCCTGAAATACGAGCGGCACTGGTGCATCAAGTATCAGACTCGCACTCACATAAATACGGCCATCTTCACGCTCAACATCAAGCAATTCTATTTCAGCAGCACCCGATGTCATTGCCAGCAGGCAGGAACCAATTACTTGAACAGGCCGCGTAAGCCTTTCTTTAATTGTTCTTTTGGGTCTGAAGATTTTTCTTCACCATTATTTGATTCTTCTGGTTCATCAATGCCTAATTTTCTAAACAGTTTCTGTTTTACTTTTTTCTCTGCAATATCTCCCATCACTTTACCCAGCTCTACTGTTACACCCGGGCTTTCAATATCCCCTTTGAGTCGAATGGGTATGGTGATACCTGTAAAATCATCTATTTCAGAGCCATCATTAAACTGTTTGGTACCAGTAACCTGAGCCTTGAGCCGGTAGTCCATCAAAGAGTCAGTTAAATTGATATCACCTGACCCCTTCAGCAGAATAAGCGGTATCTGTGCTCGCAGGTCACGATTACTCACTATGCCCTCTTTAAATGTGGCTGTTGCAGATATCTCACTGATATCCGTATAAATTTCTGCTGGTTCGGCCGGCTTTTCCTTACCTTTAATGGCCGCACGTGCTTTACGAATTTCATACCACAGGTCAACACCCTGGTACTTGCCATCAAGCAATTCAAGTGCGGCATCCCCGATAATGTTTTGTGTCAATGCAGACACGGTATTGCCCTGTGAACTTGCTGTCACATGGACATCAGCAATACCGGTGAGATCAGCTCTATCCTGTGTGTCTGCCAGAAACTCGCCCAACTGAAAACCGGTAAGCCTTTCATTAACCGATATTTCCGGCGTTGCACCCCGCACATCCAGCCGGATATCCCCCGCATATCCACCGTTGTAGATATCGGCAATCAGGGGGTGCATACGGACCAGCCCGTCTTTTGCATTGATGTTAATACTTACATTTGTCAGCAATGCCTCCGCCACACGCAAACTATTGAAGCCCAAGCGACCGGTTAGATTTAGTGTCCGTAAGTCTTCAATAGGTAAATTAAGTTCGTCGTCGTCATCGGCCTTAGTAGCTGTTGCCCCCGTACCGGCTTCTTCTACAGGCGCGGAATAGCGGTCAATATTGATGGCATCAAACTGCAAATCAAATTTAAGGCTTTGCTTATCAAGGCTGGTGACGTGCAACCCGCCCTTAGCAGTTGTGTCATCAAGAGTCAGATTGATACTACTCAGTCTGGCAGCATCATCATTAAGCTCCCAGTCTGCTTTTAATGCAGCATTACCCAACACTACCGGGTCAGCAGTTACCAATGGGGGTTCACCGAGTTCTTTAAGCAATGCACGTGGGGCAAAAGGCTCAACAGAAAAACTGCCTGCTAATACGGGCGTCTCCCCTGTCACCCTGCCTGCCGCATTCACATTAATGATCAGACCTGCTACACGCACCACTGCTACAAGTCCGGCCACAGTAAATTCATCTGCACCAAGATTGCTTACATCAGCAAGTTTAAGCGCTACCTGTGCTGCACCCCCGGGTAAGTCAGCACCGGTGAAACCCAACTGCATATCCAGCCCGGCAATATCAAGTGTTCCGCCAGCTGTATTAACTACAGCAGCCGTAGTGAGTTCGGCAACAAGCTGTGTATCCGGTGCCAGCCCGCTAATATTTAACGATGCATCCAGCTCAAAGGGTTCACCATCACTTATTTGATTTGTCGCTAACTGGATATCCCCAACTTCAAATTCTTCACCACTCGTTTCATCACGATAAAGAATCCGGCCATTACTCACATAAATACCCGCGACACCCAGACTGCTGACACTACTGCCGGAGTCCTCAACAGCTGGCTCTACACCCTCTGTATCAGCATTATCTGTGTCTTCACCAAACTGCCAGTTGACTGACCCATCTGCACGACTGATCAGCACCAGGTCAAGACCATCCAGTTCAATATCACCCACCAGTAATTCCTGAGAGAGCAACAGGGGCAACAACCGAACGCTAACTGCAGCATTTTCTACTCGGGCAAAATGTGTTTCCGGGTAACCCGGCGGATTACTCAGTTCAAGTGGGCCAAGCCTGATGCCACAACATGGAAAAGTCTGCAGCGACAGGTCACCCTCAATCGTCAGGGTACGGCCGGTTGCATCAGCAACTGCCGTAGAAATCTCTTCACGGTAGTCATTTGGATCAATAAATATGCCCAGCAGGATACTCAACACTATGCCGAGCACCACCATGGCACCCAGAAATATAAGCAGCAATCGCATGACCTTTTTCATGCTGACCATTAGACCACCATCAACTCTTCTAACCAAACCGTTAGCCTGTGAACAGATTAACTACCTCTCAGAAGACGGTAAATCCAGCGACGCCGCGCATCCGCAAGCCATGGCCATACCCACAAACAAGCCAGCAGCACAGGCAGTGCGGCAGCGGCGTTATACAAATCCAGCTGCCAGACGATATTAAAACCTGCCAATAACCAGACCAGCAGATACACTAGCAAGCGCAGAAATTCACCCGAGTGAACAAAGCCCCCCAGAGCACGCAGATTCAGACCGCAGCGGGTAACCCAGGGTAATGTGCTGTACCCCGGTAAATTATTGTGCGCAAGGAGATCAGCATAGGACCGCACAATTCGACGAGTGATTTCTTGCATAAACATTTTGTACATACAGGCAGCAAAGCAGAGCCATGCCACAAAATGCACCTGAGAATTACAATGAATACCACCAGAAAAGGTATTTACAGTGACTTATACAGGGGTATGTTTAACCAGTTCTATATTGTGACCATCCGGATCAAGCACAAAGGCACCATAATAATGTTCATGGTAGTCAGGCCTGAGTCCCGGCACCCCACCATCAGTTCCACCGGCACTAATACCCGCCAGATAGAACGCATCTACCTGCGCATGGGATTCAGCCAGGAACGCCACATGGGTCGGACCTGCAACCCGTTCTGCCAGTCGGATACTCAGATAAGGCATAGAACCGATGCCAAAAGCCGCATGTTTAGAGCTCTCACCAAGCAGACACATGCCCAGTGGCTCAAGTGCAGCTGTATAAAAAAGCGTACTCCTTTGCAGGTTAGTCACCCGCAAACCTATATGATCCAACCTCAAAGAGTGATCACTCATGGGACGAATCGTGAATGAGTACCTGCTCAAAGAAATTAATGAAGTAGTCAACGAACAAGGCAGCACCCGCCAACGTTAGATGGTCACCATCTCTATATAAGATATCGTCTTCACGGGTGCCGTAACAGAATTCAGTATCACAAAGCACATCAGCCAAAGAGACCCTTTGTAAATTGTCAGCAGAAATCTGGTCATCAATTATTTGCCGATAGGTATCAAGGTCGGCCTGATACTGACTACGTGGAATACCACTAACCTCATCTATCTGTGCTACCTCACTATCACTGAAGTATAAGATTCTCAGCAACCTGTTCAGATCAAACTCAGCTCCACTGGGAATATCTTCCAGAAGCACAAACTTTTTATCCGGGAAACGCTTAACCAACCTATCCAAACCTTTAGCAAAGCTCGTGGCGTTATACTCTACGCCTGTGCCATCATAATTCTCATCGGTATATACAAACCCCTTGTGTCGAAAAGTTGAGCCAGTAACCTGAAGCTTCCAAAAAGCATGCAATATCACTACGCCTACAGAAGGATTTTCCTCTAAAAAGAGTGCAAAGCGCTCAGATAAAAGCCCGCTTCTTTCTTTACCTAATCTTTTCACACCTGGTAGAGGACGAAATCCTGCCTGTGTAAATTGATAACCTGCAATACCAAGCTCTTTAGCTGCTGCAAAAACTGGCGTACTCATAGTATCTGCATGACTATCACCTGCAAGCACAAAGCTTGGCTCTGCACCTTCAGCACCTCTTATACATAGACTGTCTTGATCTACACGAATCACGTTAACAAAATGACACTCCCGTCGATCATGGTTTTCGTATTGCAGTTTGAACACAGACTGGTAATCAGCATTAAATCGGTAAGGAGCACCTGTTTGAGCCACCAATATGATGCTACTAATGGCCAGCACGGCAGTTATAGTGACGCAACCAACCAATAGTTTTCGACCCCACCAATATTCACTTTGCCGAACTGGCATTTCCACCCAACGCCAAGAAGACCAGGCCAAAATGAAAGACAACACCACAATAAAAATCTGCAGCAAAGGCGTAAGTTCATCACCGGTGATGTAACGCGCATAAACAATAAGCGGCCAATGCCAAAGATAAAGTGAATAGGAAATAAGCCCGACAGATACCAGCGGCTTACTAGCAAGTATGCTGCTAAATCTTGTTGTACCAGAATTTGTTGCGGTAATAATAAGCGCTGTACCCAAAGTGGGGAATATTGCTGCAAGACCAGGGAAAGGGGTTGCCGATGAAAAGCTCAACGAAGCAAAAACAATTGCTGTTAGACCAGTGACAACCATAAGCTCCCTTGTCACCTGGGACTGCACATTAGGCATAAAACCTATAGCAAGCAGCGACCCCATTAATAATTCCCATGCCCGGGTATGCGGCATGTAAAAGGCAAATTCAACATCTGTATTTACCCAATAAACAGCCAACGCAAAGGAGATACAGAAAAAACCAGCAAAGATCATTTTTAATGCAGCTTGCCCGGCCCGATAACTAATTAGCAACAACCAGGGGATGACCAAATAAAACTGTTCTTCAACAGCAAGTGACCACGTATGAAGCAGTGGCTTCAACTCAGAGGCCAGGTCAAAATACCCTGTTTCACTCCAGAATAAAAAATTTGATGCAAACAACAATGCTGCCGCACTACTTTCACCAAACAGGATAAGTTCAACTGGAAACAGGATCAGCCATGAGGCAAGTAAACAGGTGCATACGAGTGCAAACATGGCAGGCAAAATGCGCCTGGCACGACGCTGCCAAAATCGCAGAATAGAAAACCTACCTGCAGCGATATCTTTTAAAATAATGGAGGTAATCAGGTAGCCGGAGATAGTAAAGAAAACATCTACACCAATAAAACCACCAGACACCTGTTCAATGCCCAAATGAAACAGCACTACACTAAGAACTGCTATCGCCCTTAAGCCATCAATATCCCGACTGTACTTCATACACCTCTTCTAACCATGCGTGCGTAATTTCACCCCGACACAGTTTACAACATCGTAAATAAGCCTGTTCTCAGGATATAACTGATTAAGGTAAAAGGTGCAACCAAAAATCTTTCAAATTAGGTATGCCACAATTAGCTAGCTCATGATTCAGGCTTTTATGCTCTACATCTGAATAAAAGACATAACGACCGTACAGAGAAGATAGGCCGGAGCATATAACTACAATAAAAAATTGGCTCTTAGGGTATCTATAGGTGGCATACCCCGATCGCCAAGCTCTTTATCTAGTGTTACTCGTTGCGCATCAGAAACTGCGGAACTAACTGCCCATTGCACCAATTGTGTCAGGACGCCACGAACTTCCTGTTCTGATTCAGAGCGCTCAATACGAGCTGCATATTTTTTTTCAAAATAGCCATGTGGATCCATAGCAAGTCCTGCAATTAACCGTGCAAAATTAATTGCAAATTCCCGTAAGGCTGCAGGGTCTTCACCAAGGTAATGATTTATATCTTCAGGCATTCTATGCGGTAATCAGTGGGAATCTTCTTCGGTAAGATAGCGAACAAAATTATTTTCTTTATCAACTAATATTACTTTAGGATCGAGAGGCTCATCAGTATATTCAAACCCCATAATGACAACTTCTTCACCTGCAGCGATAAGATGAGCAGCAGGGCCGTTCATGCAAATTTTTCCTGAGCCCCGCTCACCTTCAATAACATATGTTTCAAGTCGATTGCCTGAAGTATTACTGGCAACCAGAACTTTTTCATTGGCCCATAAGCCAACCTTCTCGGTGAGATCTCTATCAATTGTAATACTGCCGACATAATCAGGGTCAGCCTGAGTCACAATAGCTTTATGAATTTTTGCTCGTAAAACGGAACGCAAGGTGCCGTCTCCTTTTCTTTATCTTCTTGTTTTACTATTTTTATTAATCAGACACGTTAGCAACCTGACATTCGGGCCACCTGTAAGAACGTAAATACCAGACCGTCAATAAAATTGACGGAGCCTACTTCAGGGCGCAACATCCTACCAGAAAAGACCCTGATCACCGACCCTGAACAGCCCAAAAATCAATCGTACAATCTAAAAGACCTCAGACACCTGCAATAGCACCATGAGGACAGGTCAATTCTGACCAGACTAGCCAAAGTTTTCAGCCCCTTCAGTCAGAAAAAAGCCCCACAGCCTCAGCTGAACTGCAGCCCAACAAGCTGTTTCTATAAAGAAAACGCCCATAACCTGCATTAATACCAAACCAGCTGACCAAGAGTAACACCCTGGCCCAGGTGCGCTAACACCCTTGCATCATGCGCATAAACCCCAGAGGTGATACAGAAAATATTACGTGGAAACTGACCCAGAACAAGAATCAGCGCTATGCACTCCTGTGCGGTATTGGCCCAGTGGTTATAAAACCCGCTGCAGGATCATCTGTCTGTTGCAGTAATTGCTGCAAACCAGAACCCAAGCATGGTATCAGACCGCAACATCAGTCTCTCGCTCGTATCTCTGTTCATTGTATTACAGGCTACTCACAATCAGACTGGTTGCCGCTGTTGCAGAAACACCCAGCACGACATAACGGGTAGCACCATGATCAAAATATAACGCCAGGGGCCTGGAAAAAAGATACCCCAGCATAAAGCCTGGCACCAACATAACCCCATACTGCATTTCATCAATACCAAAACCACCAAATACCGCGAGCACACAAACAATCAATAAAGATGCGATTGTGTATATAAAGGCAAGGGTAGACCTGACCATGGGCCCTGCAACACGTTGATACAGTACGGCAATCACAGGCGCACCAATACCGGTACTTGCACCCATCACCCCCGCCAGCAACCCTGATGCTATACCATTAGGCCGGTTAAGCTGAAAATGGACGCCACACAGCGAAATTATTACCGCAAAAAGAATCACACTACCAAACATCAACCCCAAACTGTCCGGTGGAATTTCTGCCAGTGACCATGCGCCAATAACAGCACCGGGAATAATAGCTGCCAGAATGATACTGGTATTGTGATAATCAATATGGCGGCGTTCACGCCAGGCCATTAAACCGGATATAGACAGACTGCCAAATATCAGCGGCCCAGGCAAAAAACTTAAATTAATCATCGCCAGCAATGGCACCATAATAAAGCCACCGCCCACTCCGCTAACACCCTGCACGATAGCACCAAGTGCAACAGCGCAAACTGCCAGCAATAGGTCAGTTTCGCTAACGGCTACTCACCCATGGCCGTATCACGTGATACCTGCTCACCGCCTTGCGCCCAGAAGGGTGGAAAACGCATTGCAAGTGCAGAACAGGTCATCACAAAAGCAGACAACAGTACAAACATACCTGCATCGCCATACATGATAAGCAGGGTCAGTGTTGCTATAAGGAACGGTTGATGTGACAAGGCAACTTTGCCCGTATTGGTAGCACGTATGTTATGCGGGGGTGAAACAAAAATATCCCACCAGCCAACCTGGTAGTTCATATTATAGGTGGCCAGAATAGCAACCAGCAGCAATGCATTGACTATGCCCGGAAAAGCAAATTGTTCGAGCATCGCGTATATAGACAGGTACAACAAACCCGCCGCAATACCCCAGAAGGCACCATGCAAAGCAGCGGGTAGTAAATACAGCTTGCGGCCATGCGTGAGGGTGCCACGTGGCCACCAGTAAACATAGCCCCAGATTGATACGAGCCAGCACACAGAGACAACAATTAACCAGCTTGTATCTTGTAAGCGTCCTGCAGCAATAAGAGGGTTATCCAGTACTACGCCAAGTGGGCCAGCCACCCAACTGAATAAAATTACAAAACAGTAGTAGAGCCAGGCACGTACCCAGGCAAGTTTGGGGCTGTATACAGAGGGATCGTGGTGTGTCCGTGCGGCAAAAAATATTGCACCAAGGCCGATACCGAGAATAATAACTACCAGCATTACCCATTTTAGCCAGGCGGGTCCGCTGAAAGCCGTATTAAGAAAATAGCTGGTCGCAGACATCTTGTTTCCCTAAATAAAATAAATGGGGTCAGAGTAAAAACTAATTCTAGTGTCAGTTTTTTACTCTGACCCCATTTATTCAGTCATGCACAACAGCATCCGCTTCAATTTCAACGAGCATCTCCGGATCAACCAGACGGCGAACCTCAAGCATGGTAGATGCGGGCCGAATATCAGCAAACGCCTCCGCATGGGCACGGCCAATTTCAGGCCAATCAGCAATATTGACTACATAAATACGGGTGCGAACAACATGTTCCAGGCTGGCATCAAATTCAGCCAGTGCAGCCCTCAGGTTAGCAATCGCCTGTGTAGCCTGAGTATATGGATCACCGGTGCCTACAACATCACCAATAGTGTCTGTGGCAGTTGTACCTGACACTCGAATAGTGTCACCGACCCGCACAGCCCGGGAATAACCTATCAGAGGCTCCCATTTGGTATTTGAGTCGTAATTTATACGGGACATGATGCCTTAGGTAAGGCTAATCCTTAAGCTCATTAATAGGCACAGAATCTTTAATGCCCGCTTCTTTGATCGAATCCACTACAGAGACCAGCGTATCAGCCCGCGACTTCGAATGCGCCAGTACGGAAACACTGGCCTGGGGATTTTCAGCCTTACGGCGAATAATCATGGCGGGGACAGCACGCTTATCAACGCTAAGACCATCAATTTCAATGGTGTCTGTAGCCTTAATCACAATCGTAATGGACTCCGATTCAGTATCAACAATATCAACATCCGGCGGCTTATTGATATCATGGCCAAGTTCCTTCACAAAGGTAGCTGTGACAATAAAGAAGATCAGCATGATAAAAACAACGTCCAGCATGGGCGTTAAATCAATTTTTGCCTCTTCTTCATCGGACATCATTTGTCCGACAGTGTCGATCCGACTCATTCAATATTCCTCGTTCTTGTTGTGCATCTTATTCTGATCAGCTAGTGGAGTTTATATCACTACAAAGCTGCCATCATAAGAAATACTAGTCTAACACCCCGTTCAAAATGGCTGGCTATTCTGCTTGAAGTAGCAGGGCAAACCAACCCATGCGAAATAAAAGCCAGTACATGGCTATATCCTGCCTGTAACCCAAGCCTACGGCCTGGGTCGACCGATATAGAGCAATACAGCTGCAAATCCACCCAGCGCCCAACCCAGCCATACAGGTTCTGCCTGCTGGCCTATAAGCAAAACCCCAGCCAGCAAACTTAATGCGCCAACAAACGCCAGATAGCGTTGCCGTGCCCAGCGCTGCTGTGTCAGGCGATCAGGCTGTTTTGCGACAGCCGGTTCATCCAGTCGATCAAGTATTTTCCTTGCAGCCACAGGCAATTGGTCCAGCATGTAGCGAATTTCCGGCAGTTCTTCTTTAAAACGCTTCACCATGGCCTTGGGTCCTGTACGCTCTACCATCCATTCACGTAATACGGGTTGCCCGGTTTGCCATAGATCCAGTTCTGGGTACATCTGCCGCCCAAGCCCCTCAATATTCAGAAGTGTCTTTTGCAGCAACACCAATTGCGGCTGTACTTCCATATCAAATGCCCGTGCGATGCTAAACAAACGCACCAGAATCTGACCAAAGGAAATGTCTTTTAAGGGCTTGTTAAAGATAGGCTCACATACGGTTCGTATTGCTGACTCAAATTCCTCTACGCGAGTACCAGGAGGCACCCAGCCTGAATCCACATGCAAACGTGCAACCCGGTTGTAGTCATGGTCAAAAAATGCCAGAAAGTTTTCTGCTAAATAACGCCGGTCATGTTCATCCAGCATGCCCATAATGCCGAAATCAACAGCGGCATACAGCGGATTATCAGGGTCTGTGATATCTACAAAAATATTACCCGGGTGCATATCAGCATGGAAAAAATTGTGCTTAAACACCTGAGTAAAAAATATTTCTACGCCATTAGCAGCCAGCTTGGGAATATTGGCACCCGCACGACGCAGGGCATCCATATCACTAACCGGTACACCATGGATACGCTCCATAACCATCACATCGGTACGGCAGTAATCAAAATACACTTCCGGTACATACAATTGATCTGAGTCTAAAAAGTTTCGGCGCAGTTGTGAGGCATTTGCTGCCTCACGCATCAGATCAAGTTCATTGAGAATGGTCTTCTCATATTCAGCCACTATCTCTAATGGCCGTAGCCGCCGTGCATCCTTCCAGTAACGTTTAGCCAGACCAGCTAATGCATATAAAACCTGAATATCCCGTTCTATCTGCTTACGTACTCCCGGGCGCAGAAGTTTAACAACCACCTCTTCACCACTATGCAAACGTGCGACATGCACCTGGGCAATAGATGCAGCAGCAAGTGCTTCTGGTGCAAATTCAGCAAATATTTCATTTGCCGGACTACCATAAATAGCCTGAATCTGTGCCTGCGCTTCCTCAGCAGAAAACGGCGGCATACGATCCTGTAATTTAACCAACTCCTCACCAATATCATCCGGCAACACATCCTGCCGAGTTGACACTGACTGGCCAAATTTCACATAGACAGGGCCAAGCTCCTGCAGGGCCTCACGGATACGAACACCCCGTGACTCATCCGAGCTGCGTTGCCCCCAGGTCCAGGGTGATAACAGGAATAAAAATCGTACCGGGCGAAACAGATGTGTTGATGAAATAAGCTCATCAAGACCGTGTCGAACAAGCACACGCTGAATAACCAGCAATCGTAAAATCAGCCGCAGATGTTTCACTTACTTACCAAGCCCCCATCGTTACCATTTTTAATGGCCTGCTCTTTAATCATCTGGAGTCTCGCTTCTGCACGCTCCACATTCATTGCCAGCTGATCAACATCTGTATAAAACTCTTTAAGCTCAGTCGTAGCGACAAGGTCACGACTTTCTTCACTCAGATATTCAGCAACACTCCGACCAAGACTGTCGTGAGCGCGTGTCGCCCAGCCTGCAACACCTCGAAAAACCCTGCCTGCTTCGTGTGCCAGAGCATCACCTGTTACCCTGGAAAGCGCTTCTTCCCAATCAGGCCGTGTCAGCGCTAATAAAGCCTGAAAATTTTCCGCAATATCAGCATTTCCATTAATTGTCACATAGCCATCACGAATCACATCTTCCGGATCACTGCCAGCAAGCCGGGCAAGATTAACGAGTGAGCCACTGATAATGACATCTGGGTTTTCAACAGCACCCGAATTGACCTGCAGTTGCCCATTAATCACTACAAAATACAGCCCGAGTTCTCTCGGTACAGGAGATATCTGCAGGCTATTCCCCTCAAGGCGCTCACATAAGGCAGCCGCAGTTGTAGAGTTATCAACACCACGGTCCAGCAAAGATTGTGCAGGCTTTAACAGCACGTCGGGAATCATTATCGTAAGGGTCTCTGTCTTCGGCTTTATTCTTCAGTATTTATACGCAATATGCAGGGCAACGATACCGCCACTTAGATTGTGATATTGACAGCCCTCCAGACCAACATTCTGCATCATCTCTCGCAGAGTCTCCTGATCTGGATGCATACGAATAGATTCAGCCAGGTAGCGATAACTATCGGCATCGTTTGCAACAAGTTTACCGAGCGCCGGGAGCACTTTAAACGAGTAAGCATCATAAATAGGTTGCAACCATTTCAATACAGGTTTGGAAAACTCCAGCACCATAACCCGTCCACCCGGTTTAACGACCCGAGCCATTTCTGCCAATGCTGCCGGC
The DNA here is from genome assembly GCA_024229935.1 of Gammaproteobacteria bacterium. Classification (GTDB taxonomy): domain Bacteria; phylum Pseudomonadota; class Gammaproteobacteria; order Steroidobacterales. The sequence goes on from JAAERX010000034.1 coordinate 13,978, forward strand.
TTATCCGTCACATTACGCAAACCAAAACTAATGATGACGCAATTCATTGAGGCGGTCTGAAACGGTAAATGCTCGGCATTTACCTGCAGTGTTGAAACATTACTGCTTATGCCCTGATCAAATAATCGGTCACGGCCTTCTGTGAGCATGGCGGCATTTATATCCGTATGAAAAACATGGCCGCTTTTACCAACCTGCCGGACCAGACCAGCAGTCAGGTCACCCGTACCAGCCGCTAGATCCAGCGCCGTGTCGCCCAGACGCAAGCCTGTTCGGGTAAATGCAAAGGCTTTCCAAAGGCGGTGAGCACCGAGCGACATCAGATCATTCATGACGTCATAACTGGATGCTACAGAATCAAATACCTCACGCACACGCCCAGCCTTATCAGCTGTCGTGACGGTTTCATAACCAAAATGGGTGGTGTTGTTATTGTCCTGCATAGTTTTACTTTATTATTTTTCGTTTGTTACTTTTTTATTGTCCGTGCCCTAGGATGTGCTTTGTCATAGGTCTGTGCCAGATGCTGAAAATCAAGGTGCGTATAAACCTGAGTCGTACTGATATCTGCATGGCCCAGCATTTCCTGAACCCCCCTCAGATCACCTGATGATTCCAGCACATGAGTCGCAAAACTATGCCTGAACAGGTGAGGATACACGCGTTTGGGCAGCCCGGCCTCTATTGCCCGCCGCCTAACCATGGCCTGAATGGTCCGAGGGCTAATACGCTTGCCACGCCGCCCCACAAACAGAGCCTGTTCTTCAACATCGGCCATATTGGCCCGCAATCGCTGCCAGACATGAATCGCTGTCAGTGCTTGCTTTCCGACCGGGACTATTCGCTCCTTGCTACCTTTACCAGTGACCCTAACAAGTCCGTCACCAACCTCAACATCACCCAGATTCAGTCCCACAAGTTCAGCCAAGCGCAGACCAGAGGAATACAATAATTCCATAATTGCGCGATCACGTACCGCTACCTCACCATTACCCTTTATATCCAGAAGGCTCGCCATTTGATCCGCATCAAGGGCATCCGGCAGTCGTTTAGGGGCTTTGGGTGCAAGCACTCCTGCAACAGGGTTATTTTTCAAGCACCCTTCCCGAATCAGATAACCCATAAAGCTACGTGCGCCCGACAAGCGCCGTTGAATACTGCGTGGGCTCAAACCAGAAGCAAAGCGGGTAGCTGCATAACGTCGCACATTGTGTACACGAAGTTCACCCCACCTGGAAATATCGTTCTGAACACAATAATCACGCAAGCAAACAAGATCACGACGATAAGCCGTAACAGTATGAGGCGATAGATTACGTTCAACCCTCAGGTGGTTGAGAAAGTCTTCAACAAGTTGCCACTCAGTAGCATCCATAAATAAGCAAGAATCAATAGGGTCAAAGTAAAATTTGATTTGGTTGCAACTCAAGTGTTGGTCACAACCAGCAGTTAATCTACAGCAGGCTCTGCCCCTGTTTATTCACCTTGGCAATGCTGCTTAGCGAATAGCGAGCGCACAACCCAACAGGTCACCCAATCGAGCCAGAAAATCCATACTCTTGCCCGGGTGAAAATAATCAACATCACGACTACCAATCGCTAGAAATCCGGTCGCTGAATTCTCACCAAGGGGTACAAGAGCTGCAGAACCGACTTCATCAGCATCCGGTCCAAATAAAAATATACGCTGACTATCACGAATCAATCCGCAACGCGCGGTACCACTGTCAAGAAAAGTCCTGAACGGTCCCATAGCTGTATCATTAAACTCAACCAGCCGCAGAAAGCGGTCTTCAGGGTTAAATTCACCTGCGTGGTCAATTCCAAACAAGACCAGCACTGCATGCTCCGCCTTAAATGAACTTCGCAGTAATTCCTCAGCAACTCTGACAGCCTGGGCACGACTGCCGGCAGCAATTAGCAAGGTGGCTAACTCATGCACCTTATGAGCCAAGTCATCATTACTGTGGGCAACTTCAACAAGATCGCGCAATTTTCGTTCCAGCTGCAGATTTTTCTGCCGCAAGCTCGTTATCTGACGCTCAACCAGTGACACAGCCGTGCCTGTTCTATGTGGAATACGCATGCTACCCAGCAGGGCATCATGCCGCTCAAAAAAATCCGGATTTTCCAACAGATAATCAGCAACTGTTTCTTCATCAAGTGCCTCAACATCTACTTGTGGCTTATTTGCGCTGTTCATTCGTTAATAACCCTTGATTAAATCCCTAGTAAAAAATTTGGCCCATAAAACTACTATTCGTCTAAAGGTCAACAATACCTTCAAAGACTGTAACTGCCTCACCCGTCAACCAGACAGGAGCACCTGAACCTGCCCAACGAACCCTTAGCTCGCCACCGGGCAACTCCACGGTAACCTCTTCTGCCAGTTTCCCGGCGCGCTGACCTGTAACAACTGCTGCGCAGGCTCCGGTTCCACAGGCACTGGTTTCACCAACACCACGCTCAAAAACTCTAAGACGAATGCGCTCAGGGCTAATAACCTGCATGAAACCGATGTTAGCACGGTTTGGGAAACGCTTATGCTGCTCCAGTAAAGCACCCAGCTGTTCTACCGGCGTTACATCAATATTTACCACGGTAATTACTGCATGCGGATTACCCATTGATACAACTGCAAGCTCAACCATATCGTCGCCTGCATTTACCGTATAGATGCCTGCCTCAGCATTGGCAATAAAGGGCAGGCTATCAGGTGAAAAATCCGGCTCACCCATACTAACCGCAACATCTCCATCAGGCTGCAGCAATGCATTAATTACACCGCCTTGAAAAGCAAGTTTCCAAACGCGGTCCAGATCCTGACTGTTACCTGCTATATATCGGGCAATACAACGTGCGCCATTCCCACATTGCTCAACCTCACCACCGTCAGCATTAAATATCCGGTAAAAAATATCTGTATCTGCTGTACGCGGCTCTTCAAGCCAAAGCAGCTGATCAAAACCAATGCCGGTATGTCTCGCTGCAAGCCTTGTAATGACCTCTGGTGCAGGTGCAGTAACACCCCTGATAACAATAAAATCGTTACCCAGACCATGCATCTTAGTAAAGGTTGTAGGAGTCACAGCACTTTTCTCACCTGCCTATTAAGGGGCTTATTATATTGACCTGTGAGCCTCTTCGGCACCCTGAATCGAGTCATTTACAGCCCTACGTTGAAAATATTCTGTTAAATAGGGAAGATAAGCCCTCCTTACGAATAATCAGCCATTTTTGGTGGCCCCTAAATACAGGGCAAAAACCAAGGGAACTAAGAGTATGCGACACATTATGGTCCTCAACCCTAAGGGCGGTTGCGGCAAAAGTACCATTGCAACCAACCTTGCCAGCTACTACGCATTCACAGGCAATAAAGTTGCACTTGTTGATTACGACCCACAGCAATCCAGTCTGGACTGGCTGAATCGGCGGCCAGAAAAACGCGCGCCTATTTTTGGTGCAGCGGGACACAAGGATGGCATGAAGCATGTGCCACGCAACTGTGATGTAGTCATTATTGATGCACCTGCCCGTTCCCATGGTAAAGAACTTAAAAATCTTCTCCATAACGCACAAACCATTCTAATTCCGATATTGCCCTCAACAATTGATATGCAGGCTACTGAAAAATTTATCCAAGAACTAAAAGCTACGCCCAGGGTAAAAAATCGAAAAGTAAAAATTGCTGTACTGGCTAACCGTGTACGCAATAACACCATCAGCTTTGATGAGCTGGATGATTATCTGAATAAGCTCAAGATTCCTTATATAGCCACACTACGTGAAGCACAAAATTATGTGCGTGCATATACACGTGGTCTGGGAATTTTTGATTTACCACCCTACCTATCCTGGCCTGATCAGGAAGAATGGGAACCTTTACTTGAGTGGTTAAAAGGGCGCAGCTCAAAACCAAAAGGCTAAATTAATTCCCGTTACAGCGGCGAAACAATTTAAATAACATGGCTGTATTCATCGCAACTGAAATCACTCCGGCAAACAAACCTGCCGCAGGAACGAGGTCAGTCACAACCAGCAAGTCAACTGTTATTAAGAATATCAGGCCGAATCAGAGCCCAACTGATCTTCCAGACGGGGCAGATCAGGGTTGGTGTAACTAAGTGTCAAACCCTTTTGAAAGGCCTGTGAAGCAGGCCCTGCTTCACCAAGCTTCAGCATCAACTGCCCTAGGTCATGCCAGGTTTCAGGTGAGGGCCTGATTGCATTACTGGTTTCAAAATAACTGCGGGCCTTACCCCACAACTCATTACGCACAGACAAACGTGCTGCCGTAAGTAATAAAGCTGCATCTTCAGGGCGTTCGCGCAACCAGCTTTCCGCACAGCGTAATTGTACTGCAGCATCAGCTTGCAGCTGCCCGTATAGCAACACCAGCTCATCACTCCATTTTTTATTAATTGCTTTACGCGTAATGCTTTCTGCTTCTCCCAACTGCCCCTCAGCTATCAGGGCAATAATATGTGCATGTATAAGCTGTGGATGCTCGCGCAAATGTTTGGGCAACTGCTTCCACAGCTGACGTATGCGCCCCGGGTTATTAGCTGCCTCGCCCAATAAGAAACACCAGCAACGCACAAACCAATCATCTATAACTTCAGCAGCAACATGACCTTGCTTACGAAGTTTTGGCAAAAGCTCTTGCAACTCAAACCAATCTGATTGCGTAACGCATAGCTCAGCTTTCAGCCTTAATGCTTCAGCATTATTAGGCGTCATCTCCAGAACTTTATTAAGCGTTGCCCTGCATCTCTCAAATTCATCATTTGCCAATTGCAGTTCTGCCTGAGTCACTAACACAGCTGCCGCTGCCCGAGGGTCCTGCTCATAAGCCATACTTAACCAGTTATCCCGTCGTTCCTGATCACCCTGAGCCTGAGCTGCTCGGGCTGCCGCGAGGTAATTGAGTAACGGCGTATCACTATTACGCACACCTTTGGTTAACAGCTTTTCACCACGGGCAAAATTACCCTCACCCAACTCTATATAGCCCCGGGTAATACGCTCACCTGCTTTGCGTTGGCGGCGCTGTGCTGCCAGCTCCCCCAGTCGACGTGGGGCTCTTAATATATGTGCGCAAATACGCACCACAAGATAAGCCAACACCAGCAACAAAATGAGCACAGGCACTGACATCTCCAGCGCTTTGCCACGAAAATTAATCAGCACATAGCCAATATCCTGCAACAAATAGTTAGCGGCGAGCGCTCCCATTAGCAGCGCAAAAATAACTGCCAGACCGGCCTTCACCTTTTAATACCCGGAGGGTTTGTATTTGACGAATCTGTACTGCGAGTCTCTGTATCGGGAACGCCTGAGTCTGGAGCATCCACACCCAAGGAATCTGTGTCTGCAGAACGTTTGCCCAATAAATCAATTGCCTCCATACGCTCATCACTGGCAGACGCACGCATCAGGGATAGCGAACCTGAAATATCAGGCATAGCACCGGGCATCTCTATCGCCTGAATATCAGCCAGTGTTAATAGTGCTGCTGCAACTGATGCAGACTCTGTATCAAAGTACAACTTCATCTGGCTAACTGTACGGGCAAGCGACTGATTAAAGAGCTCTGTATTGCCGCTGACAAAGGATAAGCGCGCAACCTGTAGCTCCGCTTTTGTACTCTCAACTACCAAGGCTCGTTCTGCTGCTCCCAGCTGAGTTAAAGGTGGCCCCTGCGTTTCCTTAATACTAACAATACTACTCAATACCGCCTTTATAGTTGCAACAAAGCGATCCCATGGACCTAAACCTTCAGCAGGCACCTCAAGCTCAGATGAAAAGTCAGCCGGAGCAGCACTACGAAAAGGCCAGCTGTCTACTAATGTTGCTAAAGACTGCAAACGAAAAGAAATGCCTGTCCTATCAATCTCCGGTATAGCTTTCAATGCGGCTATCTCTTCACTTAATTTTGCCCGCACCCTATTCATGGCCGGGTCACCTGCTGCACGTAATTTATCGTCAGCAAGCTGGAGTGCGCTGGCAGCAACCTGTGCATCACCCGCCAGTAATGCCTGTGCATTAGCAATACGCAGGTAATACACCGCCTCGGTTTTAAGCCAGTTAGAACGGCTATTCGGGTCAATCCCAGGTATGCTGGCTACCACTGCCTCAAGCCTCTCCAGACGTGGTGAGAAAGCTACAAGCTCACTAAACCCCTGCTCCAGTGATGCCTGCAACTCTTTTGTCAGCTGCTGCTGTTTATCAGCATCCTCTACAAGTATATCCAGCCGCCGCGTCAATTCGGTCAGGCGACCTTCGTCACCACTGATACGAGCTGGTAAAGTTTGCAGTGATAACAACTGCCAGTTTCCCCAGACAGCTATTCCTATGGCAACCAATGCAATCAATACCGCAGTAAGTGAAATAAAAGTACCAATACTTCTCGGTGGCGCTGGCACACCACCTTTGGTTTCTTTGGCAACCTGAGTATCGGAATCTTGCGTGGTCATACGCCACTCTCACCAGGAGAAATGAATGAAGTGGTTATTTTGCCTAATAAAACGGAACAAGGAAAACAGAGTAGAGACAAATAATCAGGGCAAACCAACTAGAGGGAATAATCCAGGCCTGACACTGCGTAAGCCACATCAGAATTGGATGAGTAATCAGTTCTGTAACCGTTGTTTTAATACAGAAATATGGCGCCGACTGACTGCTAATGGCTGCTTCATACCGCACAACCTGACTTGCTGCTGCGTACCTTCAGCCCGCTCAACTAACTCTATAGCACCAAGACGGACCAATGAGTTGCGATGAATGCGCACAAAATCTGCCGCAAACTCCTTCTCAAGCACCTTTAGGGGGTCGTCTATAAGGCCCTCTTTCAACTCACCATCAACCTCATAAAACATACGTACATATTTCTGATCTGCACAAAATGCAATAACAGTTTCAGTGGGCACAAAAATCATTTTTCCTACCTGACTGACTGATATACGCTGCCGTAGTCCTAACTCAGGGTTTGACTCTGTAAGCTGAGCCAACTTTAAACGCCCAAGTTTTGCGGCTTGTTCAAGCACGCGCATTAACCGTTCACGGCGCACCGGTTTTAATAAGTAACCAACAGCATGTATTTCAAATGCCTTAACCGCATATTCATCATAGGCAGTAGTAAAAATAATTGCCGGTGGCACCTCTAAACCACACAAATGAGCAGCCACTTCAATACCATCCATGCCTGGCATACGTATATCAAGCAGGACAACATCCAGACGTTCCTGCTGACATAGTTCAAGCGCCTCCATACCATTTGCTGCTTCAGCAATAACACTCCAGCCACCAATGTCACTCACCATGGCACTAAGACGAGTACGTGCAAGTGCCTCATCATCCACAATCAGCATTTTTAACTCACCACCGGACATTACTAATGCACCACCTTTTGTCCGGACTTATGGTCTGGTTTTTTCTGTGTCTCTTTTTTCACCCCTTGCTGCATCAAAGGAAAACCAACCATCACTTGAAAACAGTCTGTTGTCTGTTCAATTTTCAGGCATGCTTTTTCCCCATAAGCCAGTTCCAGACGCTGCCTAATATTATCCAGTGCAATTTGATGGCCATGGCGAGTGCGTTCCTGCTTGCCGGTGCTTAATGGATTGCTGATGGTAATTATGACCATGTCATCCTGTTCATTACCAACAATTGTAATGACCCCGCCTGATTCTAAAGGCTCAATACCATGGTAAATCGCATTTTCCAGCAATGGCTGAATAATCAGGCCAGGTACCTGTGTGTGCAGTGATATACCATTTAATTGCCAGTCCACACTCAACCGACTGCCCAACCGCTGCTCTTCCATACGCTGATAAACACGCGCAACATCAAGCTCCTGCTCAAGGCTAATTGCTTCATCTGGATTGCCCAAAGAAGCACGAAACAAATCCGCAAGATCTTCCACGGCCTGTTCTGCAGCAGCCGGATCAGTACGTGTCAGAGCCGCAATAGTATTCATGCTGTTAAATAGAAAATGTGGTCGTATACACGCCTGTAATGCAGCAATACGTGACTGCGCCTCTTTTTCCACATTCGTACGCCACTGATGAGTGACATAGAAATACCGCAATACTGCAGCACTCACCAAAATACCTATCACTAAATTACGCAGTAAAAACTCCCAACGCACCTGAGGGAATAGTATTGTTGATGAAATAAAGCGTGTCTCAGAAAAATATTGTCCGAACCAATAAACAGCCTCAGATAACAATGCAATATTTGCCAATACCAGACCAAGACTAAAACAAGTTGCTGCTATAACACCCCTGCGAGCCAGAACCGGACGCACTAATGTCAGTACACAGGCAGACGTAAGGATCATCCAGAGCATTAGCATAGATATCTTGGCCAGCCCTATAAAATAACCATTCACAGAAGTATCACTAACCAGTGATAAAACTAGAGCGACAAGCTGGGAAATAAGAATCAGGGCAACAACCGCATTGGCAGTGCTGAAATCAGGCAGGTAACAATTATCCGTACCAGCGTATTGCACCTTTTCAGACGCCAAATACTGACCCTCAATCACACCATTCACTGGCGGAACGGACTGCTTTCGACCTTTCGGTGTCCAGTTCAGCATCACTGAGGTACTCCCGTTCTCCATCACCCTTATCATAGTAGAGGCGTTGTGCCTCGCTATATTTTGTCACACGCTGTTTGGCAATTTCACAATTGGCTTTACGCTGCTCTTTTGCTTTAGCCTCCATACCTGCTGCTTCGGCATTCTGATCAGCACGCATTCGAGCAGCCTCATTATCAGCAGCTGCCTGCTTGCGTGATTCTTCATTCTGGCTGGCAATTCTGGCAGAATCAGTTCGTGAGATATCAAGTCCGGTAAGTATTTCTACTGGTGCATTTGCAGGCGGTCGATCGGTGTAAACAACATTACCCTGCTCATTAACCGTCTTATATACATTCTGTGCACTCACATCATGCAAATAAACCGGTAACAGCAGCACTCCCAGAGCCCATCTGCCTACAGTGATTATTTGCATACCGCTCACCTTCACTTACTCCCTCACTTACATAATCCAAATCTGTACCAACAAATAAGCCCCCGTTCTTAACGGGTTAGTTATACCTGAAGATTATCAAGGCTGAACATCCCTTAAATCGTTGAGCTGCATCACGTTGCCAGTAAAGTCCTGTAACTCCATAAAAAGCCTAAAAGCGGTTAATTTCGTCAAAATTCTGAGAAAATGCAGCCAAAAGTAATTAATTTCATCAATTAATAATCACCTTCATACGGCATAACACAAAAAAGGCCGCCACCCAAAAGGTAGCGGCCTACAAAGCAACTGCCAGCCTTTAAATCACTATTTATATACAGCTATTTATTCACCCACCTTGGCAAACTCCGGATAAGCCTCTAAACCACATTCACCAATATCTATGCCTTCATACTCTTCTTCTTCAGGCACCCGGATACCTATAATTACCTTTATGGCAAACCAGACTATCAAGCTGGTAACAAATACCCAGACAAAAATTGTACCTAAACCCAGTAACTGGGCACCTAAAGTTGCCTCTACATTTGTCAGTGGAACCGCCAGTAACCCCCATATGCCAACTATGCCATGTACGGAAATAGCACCTACTGGATCATCAATTCTGAACATACGATCCATAAATACAATTGCCGGCACCACAAGCAAGCCACCAACAACACCAATCATCGTTGCTTCCAGCGGACTTGGTGTAAGTGGCTCTGCTGTAATTGCAACCAAACCAGCAAGAGCGCCATTAAGTGCCATGGTCAGATCAGCCTTACCAAACCATACACGCGCCAGCAACAACGCAGCGACCAAACCACCTGCAGCAGCCATATTGGTATTAACGAATATAAGTGCAACTGCATTCGCGTTTTCAACATTGGATACTGCAAGCTGTGAACCGCCATTAAAGCCAAACCAGCCCAGCCACAAAATCAGCATGCCCAGCGTTGCAAGCGGAAGGTTACATCCTGGGATAGCCTTGATACTGCCATCTTTACTGTACTTTCCTTTACGCGCACCCAGAACTATTACACCCGCAAGTGCTGCCGCCGCACCACACATGTGCACAACACCGGATCCGGCAAAATCCTGAAAGCCTGCTGCATCCAGAAAACCACCACCCCATTTCCAGTAACCTTGCACCGGGTAAATGAAACCAGTCAGAATTATGGCAAAGGTAAAGAAGGACCAAAGCTTCATACGCTCAGCGACTGCACCAGACACAATCGACATAGCAGTCGCTACAAACACCACCTGGAAGAAAAAGTCAGACAAAGTTGAGTAGTAAGTATCACCACCACTGGCAATAACATCGACAGCTGTATTGTCGGCACGCCCCAATACTGAGAACTGCCCCAGCACTCCATCAATAAGCGCTTCACCTGGATACATCAAGTTGTAACCCACGAGCATGTACATGATGCATGCAATGGCATACAAACCAACATTCTTGGTCAGAATTTCTGCCGTATTTTTTGCTCGCACCAGGCCTGCTTCCAGCATGGTAAAACCCGCTGCCATCCACATAACCAATGCACCACACACCAGAAAATAGAAGGTATCCAGCGCATAGCTCAATTCTGTTACCTGATCCACTTTTATTTACTCCTAAAAATTTATTTACTGACTGGATCAGATCGCTTCCGCACCGGTCTCACCGGTACGGATGCGAATAACTTCTTCCAGATTGCTTACAAATACCTTGCCGTCACCAATTTTTCCGGTACGAGCGGTATTAACAATGGCCTCTATAACCTGCTCAAGAATGCTGTCATCGACCGCAAGTTCAATTTTGATCTTAGGTAAAAAATCAACAACGTACTCAGCGCCACGATAGAGTTCTGTATGACCACGCTGACGCCCAAAGCCTTTAACTTCGGTTGCGGTAATGCCCTGCACACCAATATCAGCAACTGCCTGACGTACATCATCAAGCTTAAAAGGCTTAATAATTGCTGTGATAAGTTTCATAACTATTCTTCCGTTTATATATAAATTATTGCTGTTGCAGACCGCGCCATGCATTCTGAACCTGCTTCCAGGAGAAGCTCTTGCTGACCTGCAGGACAACAGACTGATCGCTACCTTCAATACCACCAACACCATCAACCAGGTCGCTGTTGCTATAGACGTAGTAACCCGTTACATCGACACCTGCGAGTGTGGTGCCGTAACCCAGCTGGACAAATTCCCCATCAAAGTCATCATGAAAACTACCAACCGTGGCGAAAAAGCCATTGTGCTCAGCCGTTAACTCGTAATACTGATAGTCCTGTGTAGGGCCATCAAAGTTATCGTATTCACCCAGGGCAACATCCAGTGATAGGAAGGCCCAGCTACCACCCAGATTAATTTCCTTGTAGGCATCATCAAAATTATCGGTGTAGTCGTAATAAGTCGCACCAAGCTTGTACCCAAAATCACCCAGCTCACCGGTAATGCCGCCGTAGTAGTCAATCTCCAGGCCTTCATCAACATCAGCGACCCAGGTGCCCAGATATATATCTATGCCGGTATCACCAATACCTTCTTCCCAGTCAATGCCACCGTTTGCTGATGAATCAGCCTGTGGCACACCCCGGAAAATATAATCACTATCCCAGCCAATGTTGCCAGTTACTTCAGACTGGGCTGTTGAAGCCATCAGAACCAGTAATACCGCTCCACTCCATACTTGTTTCATGCTGTTCTTCCCCTAAATATTTATTGCTCTCTCCATAGAGAAAGCGGAATAATGACCTGATCCGACAATCCGGATACACAGATAAAGCAGGAAACGTGCCAAAATAGACTTTAGACAGGATTTCATGCACTTAGCTTTTTTGATGTATTGCACAGAAGTATTTATGCACCAATATAGATGCCCTGTTTGGCTACATGCATCCAAACAGGGCA
>JAAERX010000035.1 GCA_024229935.1 Gammaproteobacteria bacterium
CTTTTGCTGTATGATGAGGAACAAATAGGGGAGTACATAGGGGAGTACTATGAACCAAGCAATAGCAATAATGTTATTCACAGTTGCTGGCTTTCTTTCTGCTGGCGTTCAGGCTGCACCGGTTACCATTGATTTTGAAGCAGGAACCGTAGATTATTTTAATTACGGCTGGGGGCCTATAGGAAGTACGGTCGGCTCGCAAGGTTTTGAGATTACAGGCGGCAGTTTTTCGGTTGGGGATGGGCCGGAGGGCGCGGATCTTTATACAGGCAACAACGGTACCGTGGTCTATGGGGCTGAGGCATGCTGTTCGGCACAAGATTTCCATAGTCCAAGGGCCTATTTCAATTTAGAGCGAGCCGATGGCGGTGCATTCGCATTGTATTCGGTTGATTTTTACGGCGAGTACCCTGACCCAGGTTTGACCAGAATCATTGGCGATGTGGTTGGTGGAGGAAGTGTGTCCTCATCTTCGACTGCATTGGGCACCGGTGGCTGGCTGAATCTTGAGTCGGTTGATTTTTATAGTGGCGGTATTAACAATGCCTGGGGCTTTGCTTTGGGTGAATTAGACAATATTGTAGTTAGTGCTGTGCCAGTGCCGGCAGCAGTTTGGTTGTTTGGTTCAGCTTTAGCGGGTTTGGGCTGGATGCGGCTAAAGCAAACTGCTTAATCCAAACCTAGAACGATCTTTCAGAAAACCCGGCCTAGCGTCGGGTTTTCTTTTATAGGTGTCACCGTTCCTCTACCACCTAACTGTTCAGCCACTTTATAGCCAAGTAGGAAGCCCAGTGGCCATTCGCTTTCAGGCTGTCTTATCCCGACCCCCACCCTCAGCTTCCCAAGCTTATGGTGTACCTCGGTCTAACAGTTTCCCGAGGGATTCCAGTTGTTAGCTACTGTTGGAGTGTCAAACAGTCGAGCAGTTTCTCTGCTTGTATTTAACAAAACTCGGGATGGTTAAGCAGTCAGCCTAGTTTGTTGTAAACTGGCATTTGCTGGAAGGGAGTGGGCATTCATGAGGTTTTTTTTGCTGGTGCTGTTGTTCGCAAGTCAGGTGTCTTTTGCAGCGACTGCTGTTCCGCGCACTATCGATTTCCAGAATTTAGAATTTGCCGGTTTTGGAGCCGCATTCTTTGATGAATTGCCCGCGAGCGTAGATCCCCAATATCACTTCACGGCCGGTATTGATTATGGTTTTAACGACTGGGGGAGTTGGGGTACAAGCTCGACGAATTACGCCGGGTCCACTGGCGTGTTTGTGAACTCAAATATCTCGACGATCATCGAACGCTACGACGGACTGGCCTTCACGCTCGAAAGCATAGAGCTCGCTTTTCTGAGTGGCGGTGTGCTTTCCAATAAAAGCACCACGATTGAGTTTTTTGCCATTGATGAAAACGGCCCTACCGGTCATTCACAGAGTTTCACCCTTTATGGCTCGGACCCGTTCGTGTTCTATAACTTCAATTTCGACAGCGGTTTTGAGGATGTGACTCGGGTATGGTGGCGTGAGGAAGACAACCTCATGGAGAATATTCAGTTCGATAACGTCGTGGTCACTGCCGTACCTGTTCCGGCAGCCGTCTGGCTGTTTGGCTCGGCTCTGGCAGGTTTGGGGTGGATGAGACGGAAACAAGCTACCTAACCAAAACGAACATGTTCTTTCAGAAAACCCATCCTCGTGACGGGTTTTCTTTTACGGCCGATACCGTTCCTCTACCACTCGAGTGTATTTGAGTGTTCTGACTTTCTGGAATAGCCCTTAATCTCTGGCTTTCAGCCCCGTCTCCCCGGAGGTACACCCTCAGCTTCCCAAGCGTATTGCCTACCTCGGTTTAGCAGAATCCGACAGGACTCCAGCCGCACTCAACTGCCTAAGTGTCAGACAGCCAAGCAGTTTCTCTACCGCTATTTAACCTAAGGAATATCAGTGTGATGGGGCTTATTGATACGTATTTATACGTAGTGTACCCTACCGAATATAAAATAATTCCAGACCCACACCCCGCACTTGGAGTGTCAAAAGGGACGACAACAATAATAGGCTAATCAATGAGAATCTCTTCGTCATATTTCACCATGCTGCTGGCCATTGGCGGCCTGCTCAGCGGAGCGGCCAACGCAGCAGCACTTCAGTTTGATATCTCAACTACGGTGACAGTGGCAGACGATAGTTATGACGGGCCTTATCAGGTTAGTGACACCATCACTGGCACGTTTATTGTCGATGACGATACAGCGAATGGCGGCCCTGGTTCTGATCCAGGTCCGGGAACAAATCCGGGCCATGAGTACACGTCCTTCTGGGAGTTTAACGGAGCACCCTATAGCGTGAACTTGCTGGATGTACAAGAAGGCACGAGCTTTAGCAGCGGTACACAAGCAGTAGTGGTGAATGACGGTTTAGCTATTACCGCGGACGACACTGGCGGCATGATTCCCGATGGTACGTACGACTGGATAGAAATTTTGGGCGCTACGACCTCCGACTACTGCCCTTTGCCCGGCGGTGACTGCTCTGGAGACCCCAATTCTATCCTTGTTGCCGATGGTGAAGAATGGACATTGGCAATATTCGCCACAGACGACTCTTGGTTTACGGGTGGAGGCATTCCGCAGAGCCTGCCTGGAAGTTACACTGCCTTTCTGATTGGTTTTGACTTTGATGCGGTCGGTAATGAAATAGGGGTGGTTCTAGCGCCGGTAGATACGTTGACGGTAACAGCTGTTCCTGTGCCAGCTGCTGTGTGGCTGTTCGGCTCGGCTCTTGCTGGTTTAGGCTGGCTACGTCGCAAGCAAACAACATAAGCGACGTTGTTAACGATTCATAAGACCCTGCCTAGTGCGGGGGTTTTTATGGCTGGCTGTGCAGGCATGGCTGTATTTAACATAACTGGCAGTCACAAATAAGCCGGAAACGCTTTACGGCACCTAGCCCCAGTATTGAGAGCCCATAGGCCTGATCCATTATTTAAGTCGGCTCAAAAGTCTATTGTGTATAGATCACTTCAGGGGAATAACAATGAAAAGGCTTGGGGCATATTTTTACTGCTCCTGCTGTAAGCCATGCCATACAAAGCAATGTGATTCTGACCCCTTTATTACAGGTATGCTGAAAAAACAATCCACATCGTCTGTTTCCCGTTCCATTAAAATCTGCGACAGACCATGCCGTAACGAAGAGAGTAGAAAGAGAAAGCGCCTGCACGAGCATGACGACTGCTGAAGTATTCTTGAAGTGGATAGGCCAAATCAACGATAGTCAATAACGTTAGTCAATCGTACGACCAACATGCGACGACGCAATTCTTTATTAACTAAAGTGCAATCAAGCAAAGCTCCGTATGCTTCACTATAACCATAGAGCCAGAAGCCCCATTAATCCGTAACCAACCACGGTAAGAAGCCACTTCATAGCACGAGGCCCTGGCTGCAAAAACTCGTCTCGTAGTATGTCGAAAGCAGCGATGTAGATAAAGCTGCCTGCCGCGAGCGAGAGAAAGACCGCTTGGAAAATGATTTGATTGCGGCCATCCAATGCATTTGTCACGAGCAGCCCGATAATAATGCCAATCGGCGTCATGACAGAAAATAGCCCAATAAGCCGCAGTGCTCGGCCTTGAGGGACAGCGTTTCTAGCCAGACTGACTCCCAGGGCAAATCCCGCTGTTGATTTATGAGTCGCGATGGCAATAAAAATGAGCAATACGTTGGACAAGGAGTTTTGCGCGCCCATTGTAATTCCAGCCATCAGTGAATGAATAGAAAGAGCAACAATCAGTGCATAGGGATAGAGCGCATTTATTGGGGTGTGGGGTTCATCCGCGCCTGCAGTCTGAGCACCGGTCGATGTTGTGTTGTTGAAGTCTTCAATAACACCGCCGGGCGCATGGACCGCATGATGGAGGCTGCCCTGCAAGGCAACGTGTTCAAACCATAGTAGGATAAGAAACGCCACACCGGCTAGTAATAGCGCCATGGGGTAATGAAAACCGAGTGCACTACTCCATTGGCCGGATGCATCACCAAGCATGTGAATGAGCCCAATCCCAAGAAAGATACCCGCTGAAAACGCGTTGCCGAGTGACAAAAATCGAGACGAGCGAGAGCTAACCTTGCGTAAGGGAATTAACCCACCAGTCCATGCACAAACAAGAATCACCGCCATCAACCCAAGTTTTAGCTCGATAATTTCCACTTTTTCTCCAATTTCGTCTGGTGTTTCAGGGCGAAAGTCGATAGATAATCGATGAATCCCACCAAGATTGCAAAGAGCTTTGGCAAATTTGCAGCAACCCGCTGCAATAACTTTTTTCCTGAACGCAAACAACCACCCTGTTACATTCAGCGAACAGAATTACGTTAGTGCTGATCAGGAGTTTCTGACTAAACGAAAAAAGGGGTCGAATCGATTTAATCAGATATTCGGTTCGCCCCCTTTATTTATATTTTGTTTTATGAATTTACCCATAGTTAGCTTGCAAGTACGTCGTTGAAAGTGTAATTGCAGAACGGCATTAAGGTTTGCAGGTATGCGAATGGAACAACACAATCGATAAAGATCAACCAAACTTGCCCGTCAAACTCGGGGCAGTCCGTAGACGGGGCTCGTCTGCAACGACAGGAAATGAGAACAGGAAAGATTGGTTGGAATTGCTACTATTCGGACGGAACATCATCCGTTACAACTGGTGCCGGTTGCCCGAGGCAGAAATAGACAAGTATGAATTTACTCCTAGACGCAACGGCACATAACCAGTTGGGGCTAGTACTCACTACCGTTCGCTCGACGCAGCGCGGCGCAAGCAGACCGCCTAACTTGGTTGCATAGCAAAGGTTCAAGAGGCCCCGCCACGTGCGGGGTTTTTATTGCCTGTATTTTCTAAGTTACACTCGTAGCATGTTTCCCCATAACCAGCACAAGCAACTTGACCCGCTTTCTGCTGACACCTATTGTGGGTGTTAGGCGGACGCCACTTAGAGAAAGATATGTGCAATGTAGAAGATAAATCAAATAACCTCACGTTTAATGGACGGCGAGGGTTTCTTAAAACGGCAGGCCTCGCTACGATCGGCGCCGCACTCAGTTCACCGACATTGGCTGCATATTCTCCAAAGCCAGAAAATGTCATTTCAGCCAATGCGGCTTTGGATCGCCTTATGGAAGGAAACATGAGGTACGTAAAGGGCGACTCGACACTGCACAATTTCAACGCGGAGCGTGAAGCTCTGGTTGGAGGTCAGAACCCGTATGCTTGCATCCTCAGTTGTTCGGATTCGAGAATTACCCCTGAGTATGCATTTGATAGCGCTCGTGGCGACCTATTTGTAGTTCGTGTCGCTGGTAACTTTGTATCCATGAACGGCCTGGCCAGTCTCGAATATGCTGTTAAATATCTTGGAACCCGGCTATTAATGGTTCTTGGGCATCAAGGTTGCGGCGCAATATCAGGTGCAATATCTGCGATACGTGAGGGTACGGTACTGCCTGGTCGGCTCCCGGAACTGATCGAATCCATCGCGCCTTCTGTTGGCTTAGCCATCAATCAGCCTGGAGATCTGCTTGAAAATGCTGTTAGAGAGAATGTCCGATTAAACGTCGCTGCGTTAAGAGCAGCCTCTCCAATCCTGAGCGAGATGGTCGCCACGGAGGAATTGCGAGTTGTAGGCGGTGTCTATAATCTGGAATCTGGCCAAGTTGATTTGCTTGGTTGAGCAAGGCCAAATATCGTCTAACCAGTTGGGGAAAGTTGCTCCCTACGGCCGCGGGACGTGCCTGACGGTACGCCCCTGTCGCAGGCATTATATACCTTATATGGAAAGACAATGATTGACTTTCTAGCTACGTTTATCTTTTTCTTTGCTGTAATTGACCCGATAGGGACGGTGCCAGTTTTCATTGCTGTTACTAGCAAATATGAAGAGCGCGTTAAGAGAAAAGTAGCACTACAAGCAATCCTTGTGGCAGCTCTTGTTCTCGTGTTTTTTATACTAGCTGGTGAGGTAATTCTGACAGCAATAGATATTCCCTTGTCTGCATTTCAAATTGCCGGGGGCATTGTGCTATTCCTGTTTGCGCTTTCAATGATCTTTGGTGAGAGCAAGCCCGAAGAAGAGGTGAAATTGGTTTCATCTGAAAGAGAGACTGCTGTATTCCCGCTCGCAATCCCATCCATCGCCAGTCCAGGTGCAATGCTGGCCGCTGTAATGCAAACAGAAAACACCCGGTTCACTATTTGGGAGCAGACACAGGTAACGTCCATGATACTGGCAGTCCTGTTAGTCGCATTGGTACTTATGCTTGCATCAAGCTATGTACATCGATTAATAGGCGACAGCGGCGCCAGTATTGTTAGTCGAGTAATGGGCCTGATCCTTGCCTCAGTTGCTACAACAAGTATCTTGTCGGGCATTGAAGTGTATTTTTCGTTATAACTGGTGATACAGCATATAACCAGTGTGAGCAGACACCCACTATTGCTCACTTAACTGAATGCTGACACAGGCATGATGTGGCAAAGTACAATTTTTAAACTAGTTTGAGCATTTATGGGGAATAGTCATGAACTGGTATATTGAAGTACTAAAAAAATATGCAGTATCTTCTGGCCGTGCAAGGCGAAA
>JAAERX010000036.1 GCA_024229935.1 Gammaproteobacteria bacterium
GATGTCACGTTTCTTTTTATCTTCGTAATATCTCTTAATCATGAATATCATTCCCACCACAGCAATGATGGCAGGGATTATTTGTAGACCGTTTTCCATCATCCATGACGCTATTACAGTTGCTACAAATACGAATTGGCTGTTTGCGTCTTGCGTGTTGATAATGTCGCTCAACTTTCACCGCTCCCATGATTGCTATTACCAAAGCCCATAGAGCTAATAAAATGAGTAAGCCTTGCTGCCATGTCATTAGCAATATCCTTACTGCCGTCTAGGGTTATTATTGCTAATACAGCCGCCATTTGTGCAATTAATAGTGCGTCTGCTGTCCAGTCGTAGAACTCAAAAGCCTGAATAAGATTAATCAGCAGTGCGAACGAAGCAACCCAACCCATAACACGAGCTAGTGGCTTCTTTGTATTCATATAGTGAACTGCTGATATTGATGCTAAGGCTAGGTTCAATGTGACTGATACGGTTAAGACTTGCTCATACGTCCAAGACACTGGATCTAGCTCATAAGCGCCTATGAAAGACACTAGCGAACAAGCTAGCGCAAGGTCTTTCCTAGTGACCAGATAAGATATACTAAATGCAATAGGAAATAACCATTCCATAATTACGCCCTCTTATACTTGCTCAAATTTTTTCCACCGCCTGCAACATCCTGCCCGCTTGATGCTTTCATTGCCGCTTTTTTCGGGGGTTGCGGCTTCTTAGGTGCTGCTTTCTTCGTTGTTGCCATTACTATTTACTCTTAAATGATTCAATTGTGCCGCCGCCCAAATAGGCAGCAAAGCAGATTAATACAGGATACCTTATCATTTCTTCTCGTGAAACCATCAGCATCCACTCTAGTCGGTCAGTCATTCCCGACATTGCAAAAAACAAAGTGGGTAGCGCCCAAGTAACAAAGACTATCATAGCCGAACCAACAAGAAGCCTTTGCACCACTTTAAACTTGCTTAACTGCTCAAGTCTAGCCGTTGCTAAGATCCTAGCCTTTTCATCAGTTGAATTAACAACCTCATCGACCAAAGTCTGAATAACTGCTGGCGAACCAAGCAAGCCACCTAGCCACGTTAGAAAACCCATTGTAAAGCCCTCATGTTTTCAATAGTGTAGCATGAAGGCGATATGGTGCAAATTATCTAAACCTTAACAACTCTAACCTTGCCCCCAGATCGGCAATCTCGCGTCATTGCGTACTTTACCGCCTGTCTAGCTGTTTTCCCGTGGTCTAGCGATGCGAGCGCGAACTCCCCGCCGCTGCCAAGAGAGTCCGAGCACTCAATACTATCAACAACCAGCTCGCAGTTGTCACGAGACAGTAAGAACACCTTTCTTTCCTTGTGATCTATTGCGAATCCTGACACACCAGCGCGGCTATCAATATCTCGTCCGTCAGAAAAATATGATTCAATTATCTTTTCATCATCAGCAGGGCATCCAGTAAAAAAGAATGTGACATCTTTTACGCGCTTGCTTTTCTCTATGCAATCACTAGATATTTTATTGCCGCAAGTAATCCTAGAATCATAAGCTATCAGCTTTTCTTTATGACTGTATAATATCGTTGTCATTCGTATTCACTCCAGTCATCAAACATTAATGTTTTCATTTGTCGAGAGGCGCGATGAGGTGTCTGTTTATACCATTTTGAGTCTAGCCCCTCGTGAGCCGCATCACTGAAACGACCAGTATTAACGGCATCAAGCATATTCTCAAACGATAACAGACCCTTGACTCCCATTTGATATGCCATGCTGATTAGGACGCATTGACGAACATCTGAAAGCTTTTCAAAGAATGCCAGCTCATTAGATAGA
>JAAERX010000037.1 GCA_024229935.1 Gammaproteobacteria bacterium
ATTACGTATGCTGTTTGAGGACCAGAGAAATTTATGGGTTCTGCTGAAACATTTACTACCCCGAATGCACTAATTCGTTTACTTATCTCTGTTTTTTGAACACTACTAAGATTTTTGCGGTTGTCTTGTGCACCTCCGCAACCTGCTATTAAAGCCGTAATTAAAAATAATGTAAAAATTTTCATGTTTTCTCCTTGTGTTATTCTGTGATATCAAAAATTGTATATGATAAAGTTATGGTTTTTATATCTTTGGGAAGATTTTGATCTACTATATATCTCAATGGCATTAGTATTTCTGAGTTAGCTCCTAAATCTTGTTTGTCAAAACAAAAACACTCAGTTTTGTGGAAGTAAGTGCTGGCTCGCGCAGGCGATACGCTGGGTATAGCTTGCGCCGACATGTATTTATTGGTTGTATTTTTTGCATAAAAAGTAACATCGTTCATAGCGCCTGGATTGACATTAGTAATTACCTCTGAGGGTTCAAATATCCAGGGCATGTTACTGTTATTGATAGTAACAAATTGCACAGTAATCTCTCTTGTTGTGTCTACTTCAATTTTTTCTGCAACATATGATCTTCCAGAAGTCTTGCCGTTTATACCCAAAGCATCACAAAGTACATCGTACAACGGCACCATTACAACAAACACAAACACAAACATAGCCACAGATGCCATGACTAATTTAACTGTTAGATCAATAGTATTGTTCTTAAGCAGTTGCATGTATTTTTTCCTTTGTGAGATCTGGCGGGACTTCAAATGTATGATACGGAGCTGGTGTGGGTATGGTCCACTCCAAGCCACTAGCGCCTTCCCATGTCTTATTTTCCTCCACAGGTTTGCCTGCTATAACAGTGGCAATCACATTGTACATGAATAGTAACTGTGACATGCCGTAAATAAATGCTCCTATGCTAGACATCATGTTAAAGTCAGCAAATTGTAAGGCATAATCTGGAACTCGTCTAGGCATTCCAGCAAGCCCCACAAAGTGCTGTGGGAAGAATGTAATATTGAAACCCACAAAAGATATCCAGAAATTTACCTTGCCCATGGTTTCGTTGTACATGCGGCCACACATCTTGGGAAGCCAGTAGTAAACAGCCGCAGTAATGGAAAACACAGCACCAGCAACCATGACATAATGGAAGTGTGCCACAACAAAGTAAGTGTCATGATACTGGAAATCAGCGGGCGCAATACTTAACATGAGTCCTGAAAAACCTCCAATGGTAAAAAGTATTAAGAATCCTATGGCAAATAGCATGGGAGTTTCGAATGTAAGTGCACCTCGCCACATTGTGCTTACCCAATTAAAGACTTTCACACCAGTGGGCACAGCAATCAACATTGTAGCATACATAAAGAACAATTCTCCCGCCACTGGCATACCCACAGTGTACATGTGATGCGCCCATACTATAAAACTCATGAACGCAATGGAAGCTGTAGCGTAAACCATAGAGCTATATCCAAACAATGTTTTTCTGGAAAATGTTGGAATAATTTCTGATATGACACCAAACGCAGGCAGGATGATGATGTAAACCTCAGGGTGACCGAAGAACCAGAATATGTGCTGGTATAATACAGGATCACCGCCACCTGCAGCACTAAAGAAACTGGTATTAAAATGTATATCCATGAGCATCATGGTTACTGCTCCTGCCAATACTGGCATGACTGCTACTAATAAAAACGCTGTAATTAGCCAAGTCCACACAAACATAGGCATTTTCATGTATGTCATTCCTGGTGCTCGCATATTCATGATTGTAGCAATAATATTGATCGATCCCATTATTGAGGACACGCCCAAAATATGCACTGCAAATATAAAGAAAGTTACACTGGGCGGGGCATATGTTGTGCTTAATGGTGCATATGCTGTCCAACCAAAGGCTGGGGCTCCACCCTCCATAAACAATGTGGAAGCAAGCATCAGGAATGCAGGCGGCAAAATCCAGAAGCTCCAGTTGTTCATTCTGGGCAAGGCCATATCGGGAGCACCTATCATAATGGGTATTAGCCAATTTGCTAACCCCACAAAGGCTGGCATAATTGCTCCAAAAATCATTACCAATCCATGCAGGGTTGTCATCTGATTATAAAAATTTGGGTCTATGAGTTGCATGCCTGGCTGGAATAACTCTGCCCTGATAACCATTGCAAAAGCACCTCCCAGTATAAACATGGAAAGTGAGAACCATAAGTACATTGATCCTATGTCTTTGTGGTTAGTGGTATATAACCATCTGCTTAAACTTGTGGCACTGGGTGCATGATCTGACATTTTAATCTCCCTGACTCTGTTTTGCTTGTTTCCAGAGTGCGTATTCTTCCTGACTAACTACATGAACTTCTATGGGCATGAATCCATGGTATGCACCACATAGTTCTGTGCACTGACCTCTATATATGCCCTCCTCATTAACTTTTGACCAGGTCTCATTTATAAAACCTGGTATGGCATCTTTTTTAACACCTATCTCAGGTACCCACCAAGAATGAATAACATCATTAGCAGTAATTAAAAATCTTACCTTGGTGTTTACTGGTATTACCACAGGTTCGTCTACTTCCAGCAAATAGTTCTCATTTTTTTCTGTAGTATTGTATATCTCACTCTGTGGGGTGGATAAATTTGAATAAAACTCAATGTTTTGTGAGTCTCCTTCCAGATACTCGTATTTCCACTTCCACTGATACCCTGTAACAAGTATATCTATTTCAGCATTGTCGTTATCGTAAATTTCCAACAGTGTGGATGTTGCTGGCACTGCCATGCCAATGAGTATTAAAAATGGAATCACGGTCCAAATAATTTCCACACTCGTGCTTTCATGAAAGTCTGCTGGCTTATGGCCTCTGGATTTTGTATGGAACATCATGGAATAAAACATAATACCAAACACTATTGCACCTATAGCAACACAGATCCACAAAATCAACATATGAAGGTCATAAATCTCAGCACCTACGTCCGTAAACCCCCCAGACATATTGACTTGATTTTGTGCCCACAGATTTGTGCTAAACATAGTCAACAAAATTAAACTAAAGTTTTTTAATATCTTCATCGTTTTCCTTTAGGTCGTCTACGCAATCATATCCCATGTCCCAATCCCAGTGTGATCTGGATTTAATCATGTGTGGATGTTGAATACGTTCCTTTCTTTCTCTGATCTTTTTTCTATCTTCGTTGCTTATAGAATCGTCTATATATTTGTCAGACACAATTACACCTCAATAGTTTACTATTGAATAAAATAAAAAAATATATTTTTATGATGTCTTTAGACTAAGCCAAAATGTGACGCCGCCTGCAATCATGGGCAACATCATGACACAAAAAATTCCAAAGATTTCCATTAGCCTTCCTTTTCCAGATCCCAGATGCATTTATTGCGAGAAGGATCGGGAGTTGGAATTCTTTTTACCCAAAGATACCCATTCTTTTCAGCATCCTGAAAAATTAACGCCGTAATAAAGAATGCACTTACCACAAGTAAGTGTGCAGCTACGCTACCAATACCAAAAAAGATAGTTTGACCTATCCATAATGTGAACACAGCGGTCCACATCACACTCAGATAGAACATTAGTATATACTGAGTAAAAGCATTGGGAATGTGCCTTAAAGGATTCATTTTTAGACTGAAAAAGAAATTGTAGAGATCATAGATCCAAAACCCTATTTTTTTCATCCGAACTTTGCTCCTGAATTAACACCTGGTTTAGATTTACGCCAAGGAAGTTCAAAATCTCCTTCCTTGTAATCGCCATAAAGCATGCCTGCCGTCATAATGACCGGTGCAAGTATGCTAAACCAAATAAAAAACTGTTGTGCAGTCATTTTTTATCCTGTATGTGTTTCTGTTTTTGTTCATGTTCATAACATCTGCGACACGAACAACCTTTTACATAACGCCAGATTATGTGGTGTTGCCACCACATCAGAACCCTGCAACTCTGTGATTTACTTCACTGTGTCTGGCTTCATCAGATCTCACACATCTCACCATGGTGCTGAGTGTGGCTGACGTCTTTAGGCCATAATACTCAATGGCCAATGCAGGTGCTGGAACATCCTCGATCTCACCAGACTCGATTAATTCCAGGTATTCCGTATATGATCTCACTGCTTCCTCTTCGAAGTATGCGATCATTTTATGCGCAGTTGATGGAGAAATAAGATATAAAATCAGATAGAAGTGCCAAAACATAAACTGGGCTATCATAATTAAACGTCTTTCAAACCAATTGGGCTTGGCAATCTCTATAAAGAACATCAGATGCTTGCGCTCATTTTCTGCCTCTGCAAGCATCTCATGTATCATTGTGCCATTGCCCCTCTCCATTTTGCGTAAACTACGCAAATGTATTAACATGCCAGCAACCATACCTGGCACACCAGCAATAGTTTCCAGCACCACAGCTCTGTGGCCGTAGCGCTTTGCAAAAAAAGTGTCGGCGAAGAATCTAAAGAACTTCGTCATACTTTTAGCAAACCAATCTCTCAAAACTGATCCTCTTCTGTGCTTCCTTTTAGCGCGGCTGTGCTACCCGACCCCAATGCCGTAGTAATGGCATCAAAGTAACCCACTCCAACTTCACGTTGGTGTTTGGTACTAGTGTAACCGTGAGCTTCTGCTTCAAACTCTGCATCTTGCAGATTAGCATACGCTAGCATACCTTTATCTTTGTATTTACGAGCGAAGTCAAATACACCATAGTTTGTGGCATGAAAACCAGCCAAAGTAATGAACTGGAACTTAAAACCCATTTTGCCCAATTCCCACTGGAAGTCAGCCAGTTCTGTATCGCCAGGAATACTCTTACGCCAGTTAAAGCTTGGCGAGCAGTTGTAGGCAAGCATGGCATCTGGCACTGCGCCTTTGACCGCGTCAGCAAACATCTTGGCTTCTTTCAGACAAGGCTTTGAAGTTTCACACCATACCAAGTCAGCATACTCTGCGTATGCTTGCCCACGCTCACAGCCCATCTCCATGCCACCTGTGATCTCATAGAAACCTTCGGGTGTACGCTTGCCTGTCATGAACTTGCGGTCTACCTCGTCAACGTCTGACAGCAATAGTCTGGCGGCTTCTGCGTCAGTACGAGCAATAACTACAGTGCCAGTATCAGCAACATCGCCAGCAAGACGTGCGGCATTGAGATTACGAATAGCTTGACTGGTAGGGATGAGAACCTTGCCTCCCAGGTGCCCACACTTCTTTTCTGCGGCGAGCTGGTCTTCGAAGTGGACGGCGGCTGCTCCAGCCTCGATAAGGTTTCTTGCAAGCTCGTAAGCGTTGAGTACGCCTCCGAAGCCCGCCTCTGCATCAGCAATGATAGGTGCGAAGTTAAAGCCCTCGCCACCTTCTGACACGCTAATCTGATCTTGTCTGCGAAAAGCATTATTAATACTACGCACAACGTCAGGAACAGAGTCCACAGCATACAAACTCTGGTCAGGATAAGTTTCCATACCTGAGTTGGCGCTTGCGGCGACCTGCCAGCCTGAAAGGTAGATGGCGTCGAGTCCTGCTTTGACATGTTGAACTGCTTGTTGTCCATTATAGGCTCCAAACGTATTTATATAGGGCTTGGTTGCAAACAACTTTCTGAGGTTGTCTGATCCCATCTTTGCTAGTGTGTATTCTATCTTTACACTGCCTCTGAGCCTGTCTACATCTGTCTTGGTGTAGTTTCTTTTCTTGTCTCTCATTGTGTGTTCCTTGTGATATGGTTTGGAGCGGGTAGGCGGAATCGAACCGCCATCCTAGCGTTGGCAACGCCATGTAATAACCGTTATACTATACCCGCTTATTTACCATAAGTCTAGCATACTTACGCCCGAATTCACATAATTAAGGGAAATACTGGATATATTTAGCGGGAAATTTACCCTACTTAGGTCTAATTCCAAGTGCAGATGCGTACTACTGTTTTCATACCATCTGCGTGTTTGGCCCGCCCACCAGGATTCGAACCTGGAACCTACAGCTTAGAAGGCTGTTGCACTATCCTGTTGTGCTATGGGCGGA
>JAAERX010000038.1 GCA_024229935.1 Gammaproteobacteria bacterium
ATCGCATATGTAGAGTGCACAGAACCCGCAGAGTTTGAGCAGGAAAATGCTCGCAGCATACTTAATAAGCACTTACCTGATTACATGGTGCCCACGGCGTTTGTAGCTCTTCAGACCTTCCCACTTACAGCGAATGGGAAACTGGACCGTAAGGCCCTACCAGCACCTGAAATGCAGGAAAATGAGACTGCATATATCGCTCCACGGAATGAAATTGAACAACAGCTAGCCGCCATGTGGTCCGAATTACTGGGCATTGACCAGGTCGGCATCGAGGATGATTTCTTCGCGCTTGGTGGCCATTCCCTTGTCGCCATGCAGGTTGTATCGCAAATAATGCAAGCTATGGGCGTGCAATTACCACTGGAAGTGCTGTTTGATGCACCTACAATTGCCAGCCTTGCTGAAAGTGTCAATAAATCAACCAATGATAAAGCTGACACATCTGTAATTAAACGCATTTCACGTACACAGCGCCGAGCACGGCGTAAACATGATGACGCAGAATAGAGATATTCAAGGAAACCCCAGACTCAAGCATGACTGACAACCCCAACAACCCAACCCCAGTTCAGGATAATGACAGCTATGCTTTTGAAGCAACAGCCTCATTTGCCCAGCAACGGCTATGGTTCCTGGATCAGCTTGAACCAGGCAGCACTGCCTACAATATCAATTTTGCAATTCGTCTGAAAGGCACGCTAAACCAAACCATACTGCAGGAGTCACTTGACATACTCAGTGAACGTCATGAATCACTACGTACAACTTTCGCTATAGTAAATGATGTTCCCGTACAGGTGATCGCAGAACAAGCAAGCACCACATTCGATATACACATACTAGAAGATAGTACTGAATCTGCACTGCAAGAGTTACTGGAAAAACTTTCTGGACAAGCTTTCAATCTGAAAAAAGGCCCGCTACTCCGAGCCCATATCATAAAGTGTGGCGATCAGGAACATGTGCTGTTACTTGTTATACACCACAGCATTGCTGATGCCTGGTCGTTACAAATACTCTACGGTGAACTAACCAAAGTTTATGCAGCCAAAATAGCCGGAACAATACCGGAACTTCCTGAATTACCCATTCAATATGCCGATTATGCAGAATGGCAACAGGAATGGTTAAGCGGGGAACAACTTCAGCAACAACTGGATTACTGGTCTGACTTACTGAGAAACAGCCCCGCCAGACTAGAACTACCAACAGACAGGCCTCGCCCCAGAATACAGAGCTCTGCCGGAGCAACATGTACACATGATATTGATGCCGCATTAACGCAAGGGCTTAAAGCGCTTGCCCGGACAAACTCAACCACACTATTTAATACCTGCCTAGCCGTATTTGATATCTTACTGTCACGCTACGCAGGCACAGATGAAGTTATTATCGGCACCCCAGTTGCTGGTCGGAAAAGACCAGAACTGCAAAATTTGATTGGCTTCTTTTTAAATACTATCGTCATGCGTGGCGAACTATCAGGCAACCCCTCGTTCACAGAATTACTCACCCGAGTCAAACAAGACTCAATTAGAGCTCTGGCAAATGACGAGCTGCCATTTGAAAAACTTGTAGAGGAAATACAGCCTGGTCGTGACACCAGCTATACACCCATTTTTCAGACCATGTTTGTTCTACATCATGGTGGTAGTAGCGAAGCATCATTTGCTAACCTGACTGCCGAAAATATCACCATTAATTCAGGTACAGCAAAATTTGATCTGACCCTGTTTGTCACTGAGGCAGATAACAAACTGTCCCTATTATTCGAATACAACACAGATCTGTTTGATGCCACAACTATTGAGCGCATGTTGGGGCACTATGAAAGTCTGTTACAAGCTGTGGTCGCCAACCCAGATGCGAAGCTGTCACAACTATCCATGCTCAATGCAGCAGAACACAGGGTCGTGACAGAAGACTTCAATGCTTCAACTGCAGATTTTGGAGAACCTGTATGTGTGCATCGGCTGGTCGAAGCCCAGGCAGAAAAAACACCAGACGCCGTTGCAGTACAATTAAACAATGAGTCACTCACCTACACTGAACTAAACAACCGCGCCAATTTACTGGCAGTCAGGTTACAAGAGCTTGAAGCTGGAAGTGGCTCTATAGTCGCCATCAGTTTAGAACGCTCACTGGAACTACCCATCGCAGCACTGGCGGTGCTAAAGGCCGGCGCCTGTTACGTCCCGGTCGATCCGAACTACCCGGCAGAACGCATAGCCACGATGTTCATTGACAGTGCTGCAATAGTGCTACTAACCCAAAGCAGCATAACCCTGCCTCCACATAACGGTGAACGACTGGATCTAGATTGCTTTGATTTCAGCGCTAAGGCCGACAACCTGAGCGGAGGTTCACCCAGTGACCCGCTCTACTGTATTTATACCTCTGGTTCAACCGGAAAGCCTAAGGGCGTAGAGTTATCCCATGCCGGCTTAAGTAATTTATTGCACTGGCAGTTACAGCATGAGCGTTTGGCTGCACCGGCGAAAACCCTGCAGTTTGCTTCCTTCAGTTTTGATGTCCACTTCCAGGAATTCTTTGGCACCTGGAGCAATGGTGGCACTACCATCATGGTGGATGAAGAACTGCGTCAGGATTTACCCAAGCTTGCCAGTTTTATTGCCGAACAAAACATCGAACGATTATTTTTACCCTATGCAGCCTTGCAGCCCATTGCTGAAACACTGGTAGCAAATAATACGCAATCTGCACTAAAAGATATCGTGGTGGCCGGTGAGCAATTACAGGTCAGCCCCGAGGTACGCTCTTTATTTGGCACCCTGACCAATGCAGCTCTGCATAACCAGTACGGCCCCTCAGAAACCCACGTGGTAACCGCTTTAACACTCAGTGGTAATGAAAATGACTGGCCTGTTTTACCTTCTATAGGCTACCCGGTCGCTAATACTCACTGCTATGTACTTGATGCGATCGGTGAACCCTGCCCTGTAGGCATACCTGGTGAACTCTATTTAGGGGGTGTGCAGGTAGCACTGGGGTATCTGAACCAGCCAGCATTAAATGCCGAAAAGTTTACTGCCAGTCCCTTTATTGATAGTGAGCGCTTATACAGAACAGGTGACCGGGTACGCTTTTTATCCGACGGTCAGCTTGAGTTCTTAGGTCGTACCGATGACCAGGTGAAGTGGCGCGGATTCAGGATTGAACCAGGCGAGATCGAAACACAGTTAACTGAACAACCTTCAGTGCAACAAGCTATAGTGCTACTACGTGAAGACAAACCGGGCAACAAACAGTTGGTTGCGTATGTCACCGGCCTTGTTAATGACAATGCTCCTGATCCAGCAGCACTCAAACAAACTTTAAAGGGTACTCTGCCGGATTACATGGTGCCTTCTGTCATCATCATACTGGATAAGCTACCACTCACTCCCAGCGGCAAGGTGGCACGAAGGCACTTACCCATGCCGGAATACTCACGTGATGAATCCACACTGTATGTAGCACCGCGTAATGATACAGAAGAAAGTCTACTGACAATCTGGGCTGATGTACTAGGGCTGGGCACTGATAAACAACAGGTCGGCATCCATGATAATTTTTTTGAGCTCGGCGGACATTCCCTGCTCGCTACCCAATTGGTTGCAAGGGTACGCAAACAACTTAAAACTGAAGTACCTCTCATAGAATTATTCAGTAACCCTACCGTTGCCGGGCTTTCCCTGTACTTAGATAATAAAAGTGATTCCACCGGACTGCCTGCAATTACCAAGCGCAAAGCGGCCTCAACCACACACCTATCCTTCGCCCAGCAACGACTCTGGTTCTTGGATCAACTGGAACCCGGCAACCCGGTCTATAACCTACCTGTTGTATTACAGCTCAGCGGCAACCTGAATACTCAGGCATTACAGGCAGCATTGAATGATCTTGTTGAACGCCATGAATCATTGCGTACCTGCTTTACAACAATTGAAAATGAGCCGGCACAATCCATTCTAGCCAAGGCAACAGTTCAACTGGAGCAACGAGACTGCAAAGCCCTTGATGCAAGCGCATTACACATATTGATCGATGAACAGGTACAACTGGGCTTTGATCTTGATCAGGCACCATTAGTTCACGCCGTCTTACTTGAAAGGAAGTCAGCTGAACATTTACTGATACTGACAACTCACCATATCATTTCTGATGGTTGGTCACTCGGCATCATGCTCACTGAACTTGGCAAACTCTATTGCGCCCACTGTGAAAGCCGTACCCATACTCTTGCTGCACTACCCATACAGTATGCTGACTACGCAGTCTGGCAAAGAGACTGGCTCAGCGGTGACGAACTCCAACGCCAGCTCGATTACTGGCGCACTGAGCTACAGGATGCACCTACAGCCATTGACCTGCCAACAGACCGGCCACGACCAGCAGAACAAAGCTTTAATGGCGCAGGGCTGCTACGAATGTTACCAAAGGAACTGGGTGATCAGCTGCAGGCTCTGGCAAGTGTAGAAAATTGCACTTTATTTATGCTGACACTGGCTGCATTTGAACTCCTACTTAGTCGTTATGCCGGCACAAACGAGGTAGTTGTAGGCACGCCCATTGCAGGGCGGCGGCTCACAGAACTTGAAGAGCTGATCGGCTTCTTCTCTAACACACTTGCGCTGCACGGCGATTTATCAGGCGACCCTAAATTCAGTAATTTACTAAAACAGACTCGAGCCACAACATTGCAGGCCTATGCACATCAGGACCTGCCGTTTGAAAAACTCGTCGAAGAACTGCAGCCTGAACGTGATATGAGCCACTCACCCATATTCCAGGTTATGCTTGTCCTGCAAAATAATCCCGGTGACAACGCATCATTTGGTGACATCAGCCTCAGCTTCCCTGACTTCGAAATGGGCATCGCTAAGTTTGACCTGTTGATGGAAATAGCCGAAACACCTGAGGGTTTACGTACCGGTCTGCAGTACAACACCGATTTATTTGATGCCACGACCATTGAACGCATGTTGCGGCACTACGAAACTCTGTTGCGGGCAGTGGTAGCTAACCCGGAAGCAAAACTGTCCGAACTACAACTGCTTGATGCACCTGAACGCAAAATCGTGGTTGATAATTTCAATGCATCCGCTGCAGAGTTTGGTACGCCCATATGTGTGCACCAACTAGTGGAAACACAGGTGCATAAAACACCAGAAGCTATTGCAGTGCTATTCGGCAATGAGTCACTGACTTACACTGAACTAAACAACCGTGCCAATATACTGGCAGTCAGGTTACGGGAGCTTGGAGCTGAAAGTGGATCTATAGTCGCCATCAGCCTAGAACGGTCACTGGAATTACCCGTTGCAGCCTTGGCAG
Organism: Gammaproteobacteria bacterium; assembly: GCA_024229935.1. GTDB lineage: Bacteria > Pseudomonadota > Gammaproteobacteria > Steroidobacterales. Next base: position 5,341 of record JAAERX010000038.1, read on the forward strand.
TACTAAAGGCCGGTGCCTGTTATGTACCGGTTGATCCAAACTACCCGGAAGAACGCATAGCCACAATGCTTGGTGACAGTTCTCCAGCAGTGATACTGACTCAAAACAATATAACCCTGCCCGCTCATAACGGCCAACGACTGAATATTGATACTGTTGATTTTAACGGTAAGGCCGATAACCTGAACGGCGGCTCCCCCACCGACCCGCTGTACTGTATTTATACCTCGGGCTCGACCGGCAAGCCCAAGGGCGTACAGTTATCACACGCAGGCTTAAGTAATTTATTGCACTGGCAGTTACAACACGATCATTTAGCTGAGCCTGCAAAAACACTGCAGTTTGCTTCCTTTAGTTTTGATGTGCATTTTCAGGAATTCTTTGGCACCTGGAGCAACGGTGGTACCACCGTTATGGTGGATGAAGAACTGCGTCAGGATTTACCCCGCCTGGCTGGCTTTATTGCCGAACAAAACATCGAGCGATTGTTTTTACCCTATGCAGCCCTGCAACCCATTGCCGAGACACTGGTGGCCAACAACACCACCTCGGCATTAAAAGACATCGTGGTAGCCGGCGAACAGTTACAGGTTAGCCCCGAAGTACGCACCTTGTTCAGTAAGCTATCCAATGCAGCCCTGCACAACCAGTACGGACCGTCTGAAACCCACGTGGTTACTGCCTTAACTCTCACAGGTGATGAAAACAACTGGCCGGCTTTACCCAGCATTGGTTACCCGGTTGCCAACACCCGTTGCTACGTATTGGATGCAGCCGGTGAGCCCTGTCCGATTGGCATACCCGGTGAACTGTATTTAGGTGGGGTGCAGGTTGCCCTGGGGTATTTAAATCAACCGGAACTCAATACTGAAAAGTTCTCAGCCAGCCCTTTTACAGATGGGGATCGTCTTTACAAGACCGGTGACCGGGTACGCTTTTTAAGTGACGGTCAGATAGAGTTTTTAGGTCGCGCCGATGACCAGCTTAAATGGCGTGGATTTAGAATCGAGCCGGGTGAAATAGAAGCACAACTCACCGCACAACCTTCTGTGCAACAAGCCGTGGTGGTACTGCGTGAAGACACGCCAGGCAACAAACGCCTGGTTGCCTATATTACCGGTGATAACACTGACAGTGCAGCACTCAAACAGGCATTAAAAGACTCCGTGCCGGATTACATGGTGCCTTCCGTGATCATGACACTGGATGAATTACCGCTTACCCCCAGTGGCAAGGTGGCACGACGACGCTTACCCGTGCCGGAATACTCGCGTGATGAAAGCACGCCATATGTGGCGCCGCGTAATGAAACTGAAGAAAAACTTACCCGGCTATGGGCAGATATACTTGGCGTAGATACGGACAAACAACCGCTGGGAATCCATGACGACTTCTTCGAGCTCGGCGGCCATTCATTACTCGCCACCCAGCTCGTATCACGCATTCGTGATCAGTTCGGTATCTCTTTGCCGCTTAAATATATCTTCAGACACCCTACCCCAGCTGAGCTTGTAGGCACAATATCGGCACTACTGGCAACCAATACCAGCAATAATGATTCAGGGAATGAAGAAGATTTTGAGGAGTTCAGCCTGTGAAACAATCCACAACAAACTTAGCGCTGCTCTAAAATAATTGTGAGCAATTTAAATATCACATTACTGCAATCAGAACTGCACTGGCAAAACCCGGCAGCTAACCGAACCATGTTTGCCCAACTCATTATGCAGCAGTCTGAAAACTCCGATTTGATCCTGCTTCCAGAGATGTTTGCCACAGGCTTCACAATGGAGGCAGCCGCCAACAGCGAGTCCGATGATGGCGCCAGTGCAATCTGGCTACAGGAAATGGCAGCTAAATACGATGTCACTTTATGTGGCAGTGTCGTTATTAATGAGAAGGATCGTTATTACAACCGCCTTTTCTGGGCCACACCCGACGGCAAGTTGCAGCATTACGATAAACGTCATTTATTTCGTATGGCTGGTGAACACAATAAATATGCCGCTGGCAAAAAAAGACTTATCGTCCGGCTGGGTGACTGGCGTATCTGCCCTCTGGTTTGCTATGACCTGCGCTTCCCTGTCTGGAGCCGCGGCATCAATGAATACGACCTGCTCTTATATGTTGCCAACTGGCCTGCCGCACGACGCTCAGCCTGGCGCACCCTGCTGCCCGCCCGAGCGGTAGAAAACCTGTGTTACTCAGCTGGGGTCAATCGTATAGGCGCTGATGGCAATGATGTGACGTATGCGGGTGACAGCATGGTTACGGACTATCTGGGCAATCTGCTGGGTGATGCAGCAGACAAAGCGACAGCATTACGGGTGAGCTTAAGCCTCGACAAACTGGAACGTTATCGTAAAAAATTTCCTGTATGGAAAGATGCGGACCAGTTTCAAATCACAAGTGACCATAAATAGCTCACGGATGGGCTCAACTCAGCCTGCCCTATCAGGTACACAGTACTGGTTCAACACGCTTTGGTTCAGCGGTTTTTAACGTAACTCAAGAGTGGCCCTGCCGTCCGTTAACCCGGTAATGTCACCGCTATCAAGAAAGTCCTGCGCTGCCCGGTCAGCCTCTAAAAAAGCATCAAGAAAGGCCACACTGCTCCCATTAATAATTTCCAGAGCTGAATAATCACGTGGCCCTGATTTATCCTCACGGCAAATAAGTCCACCTAAGTAATGATCCATACCATCCATATACAGGTAATAATGTGGCTGATCTGGAAATTCAGCATTCGCTGGCAACTGGTAGGCATTACGACTTTTCTTACCACCACGCGCCCCTGCCATACTGAAGTCTTCAGAACCTGTAGCGATAAAGGTTGGCACTTTGGCCATCCGCCATGGGTCATTGGGCATCATACGATTATTGCTGGGTTCACTGATAATAATCAGTGCGTCAAAGCGACCCTCATCTGAAGCAATAATGCCTTCACTACGCGGATCGAACATCTGCACACCATTAAGCAACATGGCAGTGCCCGCCCCCATAGAATGCCCAGCCATAACCATCCTGCTGCGGTCAATCTGACCATTAAGGCCTGGCACCTGCACTTCCAGCTGATCAAGTGAGTCCAGCACAAAGCGCACATCTGCAAGACGACTGGTAACCACCCTATTCATCTTTTCCAGTGTTGCACCCTTCATGGAAAAACCAAGTTCACGTGAGTCCATATGTACAGGCTGAATTACAACGTAGCCCCAGGAGGCCCAGTGATCCGCAAAACCACTGTACAAATCCTGCAGGCAACCATTGCCATGGGAAAAAACAATTAATGGATAATTACCGGGCGCCTCTGGAAAAGCAATCCGCATCCGCAGGTCTTTTTCTAATGCAGGAAAACTCAGTTGAGTACGCTGTTCAATTTTTACAGATAGAGGTCCTGGCCCAACTTTATAAGCCGAACGGATATCTGCTTCTGATATAGCTGGTGCAGTTGAACAAGCTGCAGCACCAACAAGTAATAATAGCGTTAGAGATACTGCAAAACAGGACTTTATCTGACAGCTCACTTACTCAGCCCCAAGCACCAATAATGAAACCCATCAAACAAAAAGAGACAATATGATAAAACGAATTAATCATAATAAGATGAATGGGCCGACACTCAAACAGATTAGTCATCCCCATAGCCGTTAGAACAAAACTAAAAGCCATAATAAAGCCCAGCTGGACACCTTCCATTCCGCCCGCATTTGGACCAAGTAAAGCAGCAATCAATGAGGCAATAATTAACTGGAGCACAAAACTGGCTATAAAAGTGGCAGGTACGTTCCTCATCCCCTGCTCCCCAAGATTAATGTTATTTGCCTTTGCCCAAGGCTTACCAAATACCAACGGGGAATACCAGATTCCACCCAGCAGGTTGCTGGCAAGGGTTGCAGCAAAAACAACCAACAGATTGATAGCACCAAAATTAATCGTAAAATCCATAAGGGCTTCCTTTAGAATATTTCCAAGCCTGTAACTATAAGTGATTATAGCGGTAGTCGATTGACAGATTCATTCTTATATATCATCTTCATAGCAAGGGATCATGAAATATGGCACTGGCCACTGTGAAAAAGACACCCTGATGAAAAGATTACTTGTATTTCAGCATGTACCACATGAGATTCTGGGCACCTTTGATCCTCTACTGAAAGAGGCAGGATTCAGAATCCGCTATGTCAATTTTGGCCGCACACCTGATGAGCAGCCCAATATCGAGAAATATGATGGCCTGATTATTCTTGGCGGGCCCATGTGTGTGGACCAAACCGATAGCCACCCACACCTGTTAACCGAAATCGCTGCCATCAAGTTGGCTATGGAACGACACATACCGGTACTGGGTATTTGTCTTGGCGCACAACTAATTGCCTCAGCACTCGGCGCTCGGGTACATGCCAACCCCAGCAAGGAAATAGGCTGGTATGACGTCACCCCTACAGATGCAGGCCAACAGGACCCACTGTTTAAGTCCTTTAAGGGCACTGAAAAAATATTTCAGTGGCATGGCGATACCTTTGATATTCCCCATGGGGCAGTCCACCTGGCAAGTTCACCTGAATGCCTTAACCAGGCATTTCGTTATGGTGAGCGAACCTATGGCCTGCAATTCCATCTGGAAGTTGATGCCGCCCTCATTCAACGCTGGCTAAAAACACCCGTACATATACGTGAACTTGAAAGCCTAGGAGATAATATCAGCGCAGAGAAAATTCTGGCTGACACACCACAACACATTGACAACACTGCTGAACTTGGAGCACAGCTATTCGGTGAATACATCCGTCTGTTCAGCTCCAAGGTACGCAAGGTGACCCTACCTTCAAGGTAAGAATATTTTTAATAACAATGACTTAAAAGGCTGCATCAGCCCCTTCAGCTAATGCACCAGCACCGTTCCACTATTGTATTCACTCGGCATAGGGCCCGGTGACTTGATACGTACGATGAGAGCAAGCACCGCCACGACAGCATTGAGTACACCAATCAAAACAAAGGGTGCATAACCACCAACAGAGTCAAACAATAAGCCACCAAAATACACGGCAATGAAAATTCCGACTGCACCCCATGTATTAAACATACCCACCACTGCACCACGCTTCAGCTTGGGCGCTTCAGCACTGATCAATATAGTAGCCCCCATAAACGCACTTATCTGTCCCGCCCCCAGTAACAAAAACAACCACAATGCCTGCGTACTAAGCGGGAAACCATCAGGGCCGGGGTTAAACATCAGGGTTTCATCTATGAAATAAGTGCCCCCATAACCAATTGCCGCTGATATCATACAAATGATGACACCCGTAACCCGGTTCAGTTTACGCAGAACAAATCCCAGCAACGGAAGCCACACCAAAGATGCAGCACCCGCCATACCAAAAATCAATCCACCTTTACCTGATGCTGTGGCGAAATCGAGGCCCAACTGCTCCATTCCAACCTTGGTGCCCCACAACACTGAAAATGTACCTAGTACCACCTGGTCAGAACGCGCAACAAACGCACAACAATAAGACAATGCAATGCGCGGGTTATTGATGGCTTCACCAAAACCGCTTTTAAACAACTCGCCTATAGCAGGCCGTTCTTCTTTTGTCCCAGGTGTTCCAGGCTTTAATCCCAGATAGAAAATAATACCGGAAACAAAACAGATAGCGGCAATCAAGTAATGAGTCATGCGGCTCGCAGTCAGTGGGTCATACCCTCGTTCCACTAGCATAGGTGCCATATTTGCCGCTATTACAAGAGTGATAACGACGACTCCCAGACCGTTAAAGATACCACCGACAGCAACGAACACACTCCGGGATCGATCCGCAGCATAATCTGCAATCAGAGTACCAACCATACCGGTTGCTAACCCCAGACCGACTGCATAAATACCCCGATAGACAAGCAGTTGAGGCATTGTTTCCGCATGGGGATACAGCACATAGCTGATACCCATGATGACAATACCGATGGATATTACCTCCCGCCTGCCTATACGGTCTGCAATGAGACCCGCCACGAAGAAAATAAGTATCTGGACAATCTCAGTGACAATCACCAAATCTTTAGAGGCAGAACCATGCTGATCCAGAGGGATACCCATGGCATTCAAAACCTGCGCCGTGCCAGTAGACACAAAGACAAGCAGCCCTATCACCATAAATGAGGCATAAAAGAAGGCGTAGGCATTCATCTTTGAAATGCCCGGAGCAAGATACATAAAACCCAGTTTGACTTCTTGTTCTTCAACCGCAGCAGCGGTGCTTGCATCAGACATTCTGTCTCATCCTAAAGAAAGTTAACTACAACTAAACATCATACCGTCCTGTCATCACAAACCAATATCACATGATGATATGTATCGATTTCGAACGCGTATAACTGAGCACTTCTTCCAAACATTCTTCCCGGCCCAAACCGCTATTTTTCCAGCCAGAGAAACCCGTACCCATATAATGCCTGCCGGTACCATTAATCCACACCAGACCAGACTCTATCTTACGAGCAGTATCCATAGCCACTTTAATATCATTAGTCCATATAGCTGAGGTTAAACCCATATCAATGCAGTTAGCCATTTCTATGGCCTGTTCCGTTGTTTTCCATTTAAGAACAGATAACACCGGACCAAATACTTCTTCCTGGCCTATTTTCATGTCCATAGTGACATCAGCAAATACAGTCGGCCGGACCCAGTAACCCCTCGAAAACTCTTTGCCTTCCGGTCGACTACCACCCGTCACAAGACGTGCACCTTCCTTATTGGCCGAAGCTATAAGCCCCATGACATGCTTATAGTGCTTCTCAGAATTAACCGGCCCCATACCTGAATGCTTATCAAGTGGATCACCTACTTTTATAGCACTTACCTGTGCTTCGATACGTGCCAGCACATCATCATGAATTGATTCATGCAGCATGAGGCGGCTTGTGGAGCCACAAGACTGACCCGACCAGTTAAAATTCATACCACTCACTGCGGCATTGGCAACTGCTTCAGGATCCGCATCAGGAAAAGCAATAAAGGGATTCTTGCCACCAAGCTCTAGGGTTATGTGCTTAATGCCCACTTCTGCAGCTGAACGCTGAATTGCCATGCCTGTCGGTACAGACCCCGTAAAACCAATTCGCGGTACCCGAGGATGACGAACAATCGCGTCACCAACAACGAGGCCTTCGCCAGAAACAATATTCACAACTCCTGGAGGCAATACGTCATGGCAGATTTCAGCCATCAATGTAGCAGACAACGGGCTCTGATCAGGAGACTTCAATACAACTGCATTACCAGCAACCAGTGGTGCACCCAGATGTGCACCCGCAAACAGGAATGGATGGTTAAACGGTACAATGCGACCAACCACTCCATACGGTTGACGCATAGTAAAGTGAATATTCTCGGTTGTTGCCGGAACGCTTTCGCCTTTGATCTCTATGCCAAGCCCGGCAACAAAATTCATATAGCCTGCGGCAAGAGTAATATCATTACCAAGGCTGGCGATGGTATTACCGGTATCGGCAGCTTCCAGCGGCACCACATCAGCCGCACGCTTTTTGATTTCTTCAGCAAGCTTGCGGATACGTTCGCCACGCTCCCAAACTGACCGGGAACCCCAATCTAATTGTGCTGCGGCAGCCGCTTTAATGGCGCGATCCACGTCACTAACTGTGCCGGCTGGCACCCGGCCATGCACTTCGCCCGTGGCCGGATTTACGGAATCCATCCACTTGCCACTATCACTTTCTGTAAATTCACCACCGATATACATCGGCCGGTCCCCAAACTGGGTCGACATACCGCTCCTCCACTGAGTTTCTTAGGCTGGCATTAACACCAGCATATGCCTGTAAAGATTAATGGTGACGCAGGCCTAAAGCTTAAATTAAGGTTTTTCGTCCAACTAGCGGCTTAACTCAGCATTCCAGGCTTTAATGAATGGCAATCCCACCCGAGCCACCTGCACCAGGCAGTGGTTTAGCGCCAAACTTCCAGGCCAGCAGAGCCAGCACAAACACAATGACATTTGCAGAGGCTACCAGTACAAAAGGAGCAACCGGGCCAAAGCTTGCCGACAAAGTTCCTCCCACCTTTGCTACCAATAAAATACCAACAGCACCACAAAGACTAAACAAACCAATAACAGCACCCCGCCCTTTAACCGGCGCTTCTGAACCAATCAGGGTCAGTGAGGCCAGATTAGCAGACATCTCACCAATACCTACCAGCACAGCACAAACCCACATCATCGGTCCAAGTGGGTCATCCAGCATAAACAAACTGAAATAACCTACACCAGCAAGCACCATAGCCATAGCCAGTCCCAGCACCCGGTCAATACGATCAAGAATCAACCCCAGAATGGGTAACCAGCAAAGAGCAAAAGCCTGAATCAGGATATAAAACAGCAGCCCACGTCGTGCAGCATCCGCCGTATCCATACCCGCATTAATGCCTACCTGAGTCAGCCACAATACAAAGAAGGTACTTAATACAGCCATATCACCACGAGCAACAATTGCAGCGGTATAAGCCAGCGCAACGCGCAGGCGTTTACCCGCTCGCAGACCAATTTTTAATGACGCTAGAAAACCTTCTTTCTTTTTCAACTGGGCTGGAGCACCGGACTTAAGCCCAAAGGCAAGCCCGGTGGAAACAAACAAACAAATTGCGGAAGCTGTCCATATCCAGTACTTCGCAGTTAGCGCCGCATCACCACCCGTCATATTCTCGTAGAAACCAAGCAATTGCTGAATGGGCGCCATAATCAAAATGAAACCCAGACCATTCAGCGTGAAGCAAACCGCAATCATCTTGCCACGTGATTTCTCTGCCGGGTAATCATTTGCAACCGAAGGCAACATAGCTGTATTAGTTGCAAGCCCAAGCGCAAAGAACACCCGGTAAAGGGTCAGTTCATCAACTGTCCTGGCAAGCGGGTAAAGGAAATAACCAACTGCAAAAATCACAAATGCCGCAACCCACAGCGGCTTTCTGCCAATCTTATCTGACATCGCACCAATAAGGCCTATACTCAGAATAACAACAATCTCTGAATAGAAAGTCATATTACCAGCGACCACACCCTGCTGATTTTGGGGAATCATCAACACTTCTTCAAACAGATAGGCCTGACAGGTATTAATAAAGCTCATCATCGCGATGCCGAAGAATGAGCCAAATAACAAAGTCCGTACATTCAGCCTAGAAACACCAGGCTCCATCCACAGGTTGAGTTTTTTAGGCCCAAACTGAATGCCCTGCGTCACTACTGCTGCCTGACTTGTGTCAGTCATTTAAAACCCTGAACTATTGGTTTTAGTTTGCATGATCCGGGTCCGGGTCAAGCTTAAGCACGATTAGTGCTGCCAGTAACACTACTATATTAGCAATACCTACAAGAATAAAGGGCCCTATATGAGAGACCGTATCAAATAAAATGCCACCGATTTTGGCTACCAGCAAGATGCCAAGCGCACCAAACAGACTAAACATCCCAATGACAGCTCCACGTCCCATAGCAGGTGCTTCTTTACCAACCAGTGATAAAGAAGCAAGGTTGGCCGATATTTCTCCAAAACCAATTAAGATCGCTGCAAAGTACATTTCCTTACCCAGTGGGTCACCTACTAAAGCAAGTGATAAATAACCCCCGCCAGCAAGAATCATCCCAATAATCAGACCAATCACCCGATCAATACGATCCAACATGATGCCAATAACCGGAGCAGCAACAAGTGCCGCCGCCTGCACAACAATATAGAAGGTAAAACCAGTAGACATTGCATCCGTGGCGGTCATTCCACGGTCACGGCCCTCCAAAAATAACCATGTGGTAAAGAAGGTACTAAGAACAGCCAGATCACCTCGGGAGACTACTGCGGCAAAATAAGACAACGCTATTCTTGGCTTTCGTGCCTGCATTAAACCCACTTTAATAGTTGCAAGCATGGGTTCTCGTTTTTTTAGCTGTGCGGGTGCGCCCTTCTGCAACCCATTAATGACAGCTACAGACACCAGCAAACATGCGCCACTCACTGTCCAGCGTGTGTATTTAACTGCGGTCTGTACATCATAACCAGCATTTTGGTACCAGTCAGGAAGGTTTTTAAAGACACCAGTTAGTACCACCATACCAATTGCATTGAATAACATCGTAGCGCCAATCATTTTGGCACGTGAACTCTCCACCGGATAATCATTAGCAACCGCAGCCAGCATAGCTGATGCAGCTGCGGTACCCACAGCGAATATCAGACGGTACATCAGCAGTTGCTCTTCATTTTCGGCCAGTGGATACAGGAAATGCCCTATTCCAATCAGCAAAAATGCAACCATATAAAGAGGCCGTCGACCTATCTTGTCCGAAAGCGCACCTATAGGAGCAATACAGATAAGCACGACTATTTCATGATAAAAAGTCAGCTTGCCAGCAAGACGACCAAAGTCACTCTCTGCAACACCCAGTATGGCCCCAAAAATCAGTGGCTGGCCCGAGTTCATGTAACTCATTACTGCAATGCCAAAAAAAGAGGCAAAGAAAAGTGTCAGTATATTAAGGCCACTGACACCCTTGAGCATTTTGATGGGGCCCAGCCGAATACCATACTCTTCAGCCTCTGCCTGATTTTTGCCTGACATAGTAATCCTGATATTAAAGTTAGTTATATACTAGAGGCCTGAAGGGCAACTCCATAAGCATGGCATAGTCTGCTGCACAAATGCTGCCGTCCATGTACATTGATTACCTGTCCATACAGCGGAACCTCAGGATAGACTAGAATATACATATGCCATCTTTGACAGACTACCCTCCTGTATCAAACTGGAAACATTATGATTAAAAAAGCACTACTGATTTCACTCACAATCATCATCATTATCTGCGTGTTTTTTGGATTGTGGCTCTATTCAGCTGTTAACAAAGATATAAAAGAGCATTTCACAGGCAGTTGCAGTGAAATCCCACTTGATGGTAGTGCAGAAGATATTCAGATCGACAGAGCCCGTGGGCTGGCATACCTGTCAATTTTTGATCGTATGGCAACTGCCAAAGGTAATGTTGCTGAACCCGGCACTATTGCGCGGCTAGATTTAAACACAAACCCACCAGAAGTTACTTCAGCACTAAATAATGGCCCCAGTCTCCACCCACATGGTTTGAGTCTTTTTACAGAAGAGAAGGGTCAGCGCCACCTATTTGTCATCAATCACCCTGATGATCGCTCAACAGGTAAAGATGCAATTGAGCATTACGTTGAGTTCACCCCGGGCGTATACAACCACATGGAAACATACAAAAGCCCACTCATCACTCGGGCAAATGATATGGTTGCTGTAGGCCCGCAACAATTCTATGTAGCACAGGATGTAGACCGCAGCAGCGGTGAAACACTTACTGAACTAATTTATTTTGATGGTGAGAATTTTTCCGTTGTTGCTGATGACATCCAGTCCGGGGGCGGCATCAATGTATCTGCAGATAACAGCACACTATACATAGCAGAGACCAACGGGAAAGCTGTACGGGTAGCCAAACGTAACCAGATTGATGGCAGCATAGAGACTATACGCAGCATTAATCTCGGCACATCACCTGACAATATTGATGTTGCTGAAGATGGCTCTTTATGGATTGGCGCACACTCAAACGTGGTTGCCCTGGCAATGCATTTCATCATGGGTGCTAACGCACCAAGTCAGATTCTGCGTGTAGATGTCACCGCTGAAGAACCAGCCATAGAGGAGGTTTATCTAAATGCCGGTGGACAGATTTCTGCGGGTAGTGGTGGAGCAACGCTTGGCCAGCAATTATTAATTGGTTCTATTACAGCAAAAAAAGTTCTGGTCTGTGAAATGGAGGGTGCCTGATATATATACCACACACTCATACTACAGAAATATGAGTGACAAAAAATAATATGACTTAAAACTTAACGGCCAAGGTTTTCATCAAGAAACTGACGGAATAGCTGCGCCCAGTACGCAGCAGATTCCTCTGCCTGCTGCCACCCTGCCTTACAGTCAGCGGGTACACATGCTTCATTTGCATGTTTTTCCTGATCTGCCGCACGTGCAAGCACCTTTCCTGAAGCTGAATCACTAAGCTCCATTAAAAATGTCAGTGAACCGTTAGCCACTAATGCACGCAACCTGCCTTGTATAGGTAAATCACCACTCACAGGACCGCTTTTAAAATCAACCAGTGATGCGCGTACACCAAGTGCATTCTTTGCGGGTTTATTCACTATCGGGTAGTCATTAGCAATAGCATTCAGAAATGCATTACGAAAGATACTGCGCATACGCTGAAGATCTTCTTCCGTAGGCGCACCCTCACCTTTTGCATAATAAATTTCCAATGGCATTGCATAGAGCTGACTATAGCGGGAGAAATCAGTACCCGGTGATAGATAGGCTTCATCAACACGAGCACCCTGCACCCTTTCATAAGTATGCACTTCGGTTGTTGTACATGCTGCAAGGAGCGGGATCAGACCAACTCCTAAAGGAATACATAATTTAATAGCTGAGCAAATCAGCCTACTGGTTTTAGTCAGGAATTTAGCCAAAAATTCAGGCCAAAATAATGCGGTCAGCAACAGCTGCTACCAGCATCAGGCCCAACTGTGCAATAGATGCAGCAAATGCCTTCCATGCACGCGGAACACTGGGCTTAATATGAAACCGAACAGTTTCACGAATAAAATAGATACCGCCAGCGGTAACCCCAAGCAGATATATCCAGCCCAAACCATAAAATACCGGCACAATTGACAGCGCTACAAGTGCCAGCACATGCCCGGTAATAACCCAAACTGTTATGCGCTCATCAAATACTGTTGGCAGCATTGGCACACCTGAATTTATATAGTCACGCTTGCATGCATAAGCCAGCACCCAAAAATGCGGCGGTGTCCAGAGAAACAATACAGTGGCAATAATCCAGCCAGCAGGCCCGACAGTTACATCTACAGCTGCCGCACCAGAAAGCACAGCAAAACTTCCTGCCAGACCACCGATCACAACATTCCACCAGGTGCGACGTTTCAACCAGATGGTATAAACAACCCCATAACAGAATGAGCCCAGAAATAAATAAAAGGCAGACATGACATTAGTTGTCATTGCCAGCGCCAGAATGGCAAATAAAGAGATGGCTATGATTGCACCCGGCCAGTAGTAACTGCCACTGAAACGGCCCGTCACAAATGGACGTTTTTTAGTTCGCACCATGCATGCGTCTATATCGCGTTCATACCACTGATTAAAAGCACCCGCACTCGCTGAACACAACAGCACGGTAATTCCCAATACCAGCACCTGCCAACCATTAAGATTGTCACCAGGCGTAACCGCAAAGCCTGCCAGAGCGCAAAGCATAATCAGGAATCCCAGCCGTACTTTGGCAGCTGAGTAAATCAGTTTGATATTTTCAGTCATTTTTCTTTAAATCGGCATCAATGCCGTTTGAAAGCATGAAGCATTTTGCCAAATGCAGCTTAATAGTAAGTGAGCATGAGTAATGATCAGGGGGCGCAGTATACCGGAATTCAGACCAAGGCTAATACCAGAAAAATCAGGTAAAACAACAATCCATACAAATACAGCCCGCAACAAGCTGCTGCTTGAAGTTGAAAACACCCTAGATCAGAAAGCATCTTCAAGCTTTTATTTACTTTTAAAACAATTACTTAAGCCCGATAAACCGGATATAATCTTAAGTTATAGCCCGATAACAACAACTACGTTCACAGCACAGCTCAGCCCCTATAACTTTAGCATCCTGCAATCGGATTTCCCGTTGCACGCGGAGTGTTAAATGCAAGGACTGGCAGCAACGCAAGACTTCCTGACCACGGATGATGCTAAGCATGCGTCCAATGGCAAAGTATCGGCTGTCAACACCCTTGACCAGATCTCAGATCAGTCACTTGAGCATACCCTTGATGAGGAGCAGTCCCGCCTCGCTGCAATTAAGCACTGCAATGAACTATTTGCCTCTTTTAGCGCCGAAGAACGGGTTGAGTGGGCGCTAAATAATCTGCCAAACCAGCATACACTGAGCTCCAGTTTTGGCGCCCAGGCAGCTGTATCTCTTCATCTGGTTACAAGCCAGCGACCCGATATCCCAGTTCTCTTTGTTGATACAGGCTACCTGTTCCCTGAAACCTATCAGTTTGTTGATGAACTAACAGAACGGCTGAATCTGAATCTACAGGTATATCGCAGCAAAACCAGCCCTGCCTGGCAGGAAGCCCGCTATGGCCAACGCTGGACTCAAGGTGTAGAAGGCATCACCGCCTATAACCGAGAGAACAAAGTTGAACCAATGGAGCGTGCACTACGAGACCTTAATGTCGGCACCTGGTTTGCTGGTCTACGCCGCAAGCAGTCAGCATCACGTGCAGAGGTACCGTTCCTGAGTTGGTCACGTGGTGACCGGTGGAAAGTTCATGCTATTGCCGACTGGACTGATCGTGACATCTTTAACTACCTGAAAAAACATGACCTGCCTTATCACCCGCTATGGGAAAAGGGCTATGTTTCTATTGGTGATGTGCACACCACAAAATCACTAAGCGAAGTAGAAAATGCCGAGGACACACGTTTCTTTGGTCTAACCCGTGAGTGTGGCCTGCATGACATTGATATGTCAGAAGTCTTTCTGCCCTAGTCTTTCTGACCTGACTACTGGCTAATCGCTCCAAATTCATCATCACAACCGCCACGCAGCGGTAAATGAATTTTCTCAAACAGTACTTCAACTTCCTGCTGGGTCTCCATGCTGGCTGCTTGCTGTGTCAGTTCCGGCAGCAAATGCGTCGCAAATAATGAGGCAAAATCAACCATATAACCCCTTAATACTATATCGCGCCGGAAACCAATCCAGGTTTTAACGCGTGGAAATAGGCCCGTTGCATTAAGTGCAACAAGATCTTCTTTATCCTGACATTCCCATGCCATTGCAGCCACCACACCTACACCCATGCCCATACGCACATAGGTTTTAATAATATCGGCATCACGAGCAGTGAACACCACATCAGGCTCCAGCCCTTGATCTGCAAACGCTTTCTTGAATGAGGACTCACCGGTTAGACTGAATACATAAGTAACCAGCGGAAAGCGCGCCAGAGTTTCAATACTAATGGGTTCTTTCAAACCAGCCAGTTCATGCCCTTTAGGCACCAGAACAATTCGATCCCATTCATAACAAGGCAATAACACCAGATCCGGAACCAACGCTTCTCCACCCGTAGCAATAGCAAAATCAACCTGATTGGTGGCTACCAGTTCAGCTATCTGCTCAGAGGTTCCCTGATGTAATTCCAGATTAACCTTGGGATAACGATTGCGGAATTCCTGGATAACATCCGGCAGGACATACCTCGCCTGTGTGTGTGTAGTCGCTATAGATAATGTGCCCTCCTGCTCTTCAGACATATCACTGGCAAGACTGCGGATATTCTCCACCTCTCGTAATATTCGCCGAGCACGGGCTATTACCTCATGGCCTGCCGGTGTTATAGCAGCCAGACTCTTGCCTTTACGCGTAAACAGCTGAATACCAAGTTCCTGCTCAAGCAGTTTTAACTGTTTGCTGATCCCTGGCTGGCTGGTAAATAAGCGCTCAGCAGCCGCTGTAATATTCAGGCCACTATCGGCAATGCCCAAAAGGTATCGAAGTTGCTGTAGAGTCATGATTTAATAGAAAATATGTCACAGGAATAAAGAAGAAACCTATATAACCATTAGTTACATAGGGCTGTCAATGACGACCCTGTGGTTACAGCCATTTATAGCCCCTCGGCATAAGCGCAGATAAATATATTATTTTTTAATTGCTTGCGATGTGCGACTCTATGCCGCCACAGATATGGATCAACCCCGATTTAGACACACATGATCACCATCGACCTTAAACAACTGCGGGTACTGCACCGACTAAAAGATGCTGCCGGACACGGCATGGATGATGACTGTGCAGAATCATTTGCGACACAGGGTCTCTATGTTGACACCTGCCTGCGGCAGGTTAGCATTATTGCTGATGCCAGTATCACAAAAACATTCCCTATCGACACAGAGACAGATGTTTTACATGGTCACGATGCCTACAGTTTTTTGCTGCAAACAATAACAGGCCTCAACAGCGCCATACCGGGCGAAACAAATGTACTCGGACAATTTCGCTGCGCATGGAAGAGATGGCTTAAAACCGCTCATACTGAACAGATCAAACAACTCAACCCATTATTGCTGCAGCTTTTTACTGACGGCAAACAGATACGTCAGGATTACCTGGAAAATACGGGTGGGGCATCCTATGGTTCACTGGTCCGCAAGATCCTGCAACCAGAAACAAAAGCACATATTTTATTTGTAGGTGCTGGAAAATTATCCCTATCAATGTTGCCACTCTTTACTGCATGGCAAACGGCCCTGTGGAATCATCGCCTCCATAAAGGACTACGGGTAGATCACAATGCATTAATCTTTTCACCCAAAGCCAGCAATGATGCTGCAGACTGGGCGTCACAGCTTGTGCTAACCACACCTGCAAATGAAGATAATGACAGCCGCTGGCTGGAACTGGCCAATAAACATCAGATTAGCCATGTTGTTCACCTTGGGATACGACGAGCAGAACCAGGTATCTGGCAACACCGCCCAGACACATTACATTTTCATGATCTCGATGATATTTTTGATTTGCGCCAGCACCAACAAACCTTACGTGACAACAATGTAGTACAGGCAAGACATGCATGTGAAAACATTGCGCATCGTTTTGCCCCTCACAAATCAATGCCTTTAAATGTGCAGGCACAGCCTTAATTCAAAGCTTTACCCGGCAAAATATGGCTTCTTATCAAGCAATAAGTTGCCTGACCCACCTTCACTCAATTTACTGCTCAAACCCATCTTGAACAAGCAAAAAATCTATGTTTTTTCGAGCAGGTAATGGTGTGCCAATCCTAGTCCGGTCTTGGGCAGCATAAAAATAATTCAACAAGGCTCGACAACTGAACTAGTGTTGCCCATCAAAAGTTTCAGTCTTCTGCCACGTGCACTGCACCACGTGGCAAATTCATATGAGAGCGCTGACGTGGTTGCTGCTCGCTAACAAGGTGACTAAGAAAATACCTTATTGGGTAATAGTGACCGGGTCGGTCAAAAGTCCGGCGCGCAAGTGATTCTGTCACATCAATATTGTGTGCGTAATCATAGGGCTCATTATGCCCCGGCGCCCAATCATTAGTCGTATAAATCGAACGCGCAAAATCAGCGCAATGACCATGATTTCGATAACCCCAATCATAATCCCAGCCACCAGCAATACCAATACCATCAAGAAAAGTCATCTCGATAAAAGTGCGCACATCAGGATCAACCTGATTTCGATAAGCAACACAAATTGGATCCAGAAAATATGCTCCTGCGCTGTGCGCCACCAAGCGAATATCAGTAAGCTCCGGCAGCATTGCAAGTTCACGCCCAATAGCTGTACCCAATCTGTGGCCAAGCACATACGAACGACGACGATTATCATGGGGAGCCCAGACCAGCCTTACTACAGCGACTTGCGGGTCATCAGCAAAAGCTTCATTGAGGCGCTGTTCCATCTCAATAAATGTAGGCTCTTTACTACCACCGGACCCATGCACTAATAGCAGCAGGTAACGCGTATCCTCATCAAGGCCTAACGGCGATAGCTCAGCGGTAGACGGCCAACGCATATAAACCTCTAACGTAGCAGAGAACACAACCATCAGAGCAATGACCCATCCCAACCTGCGCAACCATCGATTCATTGTTAGTATTCTCTTGTTGTAAGAGTTCAGTAGATATTAAATGAGCTTAGCTATCATTAAGCTGCCTGGACTTGTCTTTGTGGTGCAGAAAATTGGCGGACTATACAAACACCTCATAATATACTTAAAGCATACAGCGCTAACTAGCGCCTTAATGATTGTTTTATAACATTACAATAGTAATCAATTATTAAGAAGAAACCCCTGAACACATATGTAGAATGGATGCATGGCAAGTAAACAAGATAAATGATCACCTAACCAGTCAAAGAAGCCGTATGCTTTGTAATTTTGGGCTCACTCACACGCACCAGTTTTTGACGCATAAGGCATCTTAATAATAAAGGCCACTCATGATGAAAAAAATATTACTACTGCAAACTTTTTTCCTTATTAGCTTGGCCGGCTGCATTTCAAATGGCACAGAAAACACTAACAAACAAGGGAGTGTGGGATCAGATAGAGATGAATTTGGCTGCATTGGTTCGGCTGGCTATTCATGGTGTAAACACACCAATAAGTGCGAACGCCCTTGGGAGCTAGCAGAACAAGAAGGCTTTGAAAACACTCACGAAAACTTCCAAGCGCATTGTGAGACATTACAACCATGACACCTAAGCAATTGTAAGGCTACCGCTCATTAACACTCACTCAATGTGCCTTACACTAAGCCCTTGCCCAAGGCACTTAGTTTCTAAAGACGCTGCTCACCGTGTTAATACACTATAACGCCACTGTTAATTAGACTTTGGCTATTTAACTGCGCCTAAGAAGTAGTAACATACCGCCCCTTATTTCAAAAACTAAGTGATCACCATGACAGCTGACCTGAATAGTCGTTACGGCTTAAGCCCTACACACAGTGAAGTAGTAGAGGCGGGTAAAATTATTGAACCATGCGATGCCCTGGACATGGGCTGCTCCAATGGGCGGAATGCCCTACACCTAAGTCAGCTTGGCTTTAACGTAACCGCAGTCGACCACAATCCCAATGCCATTGAGATGCTGCAGCAAATTGTGCGTGAAGAGGGAATAGCCAACATTAAGGCGCAGGTGTACGACATTAATAATGCCGGGCTTGGTGTGGATTATGGCTTCATTGCCTGCACTGTAACCCTGATGTTTCTCGACCCGGCTCGCATTGATGCGGTTATTGCCGATATACAGAAGCGTACTTTGCCCGGGGGTTACAACCTGATTGTCTGCGCTATGAGCACTGAAGATCACCCATGCCCGGTCCCCTTCCCTTTTACCCTAAAAGCAGGGCAATTGAGTGAGGCCTACGAGGGATGGGAGCCAATTAAGTACAATGAAGATATAGGCACTATGCACAATGGCGCGCAATTGCAGTTTGCAACCATGTTGGCACAGAAACCAGGCTAGTCAGCCTTGGCTAAGTGAATAAGATTCAGAAAATATCTGACAAAAAAAGACCGGCAATGCCGGTCTTTTTTGTTTCAAAGGGTATGTATGCCTCAGGGCCTTATCAAACGAAGAAACTCCTCACGTGTCTGAACCTGTTCCCTAAAATTACCAAGCATACAGGAAGTTGTCATCACAGAATTCTGCTTTTCCACACCACGCATCATCATGCACATATGTTTGGCCTCGATAACAACCCCTACACCTTTAGCACCTATTGAATCATTAACGCAATCTGCAATCTGCTTGGTTAGTACTTCCTGAATCTGTAAACGACGAGCGAACAGGTCAACAATACGAGCAATCTTTGATAAACCAATTACCTTCCCTTGCGGAAGATAAGCAACATGAGCCTTACCAATGAACGGCAACATATGATGCTCACACATCGAATAAAGTTCGATATCTCTAACAATGACCATCTCATCCGTGTCAGATGTAAAAATGGCCTTGTTGACCAGCTCTTCGACATCCTGATGATAACCACGGGTCAGAAACTTAAATGCTTTGGCAGCTCGCTCAGGCGTCTTTAACAGACCTTCCCTGGTCGGGTCTTCACCAATTGCCTCTATGATTTTCTTCCATTGCTCTTCCATGTTTTGCCATTTACTCCTGAGTTCGGCTACACAGTGGAATGCAGCGTGACATTAGCGCCTTGCCTTGTCCAGCCCATTCAACTGAAGATTATGCCCTACTACTTGGTTATGCCTATCTTATTGTTAAATAGATGATTTTATTTGCTGATCACAACAATACCCAAAACTTGCATAGCAAACACGGAACCCGGTCACGAACCTGACTCAGCGGGAGCATCCAGCATCGAATGAAAATATGTATACAAGGCATCCACCTCTTCATCCGTAAAGTGGGTATAACGATACTTGGAAACATCCTTCATGTGATAGTCAATTTCTCGCTCCCCCATCGGAATACCCGTGCGCATCAGGCGAAAGAAATCTTCACGTGTATATGCAGCTGCAATCCGCAAATCTGGTGTATTAGGTACCCTGAGACGACCATTATCACCATGACATTCAGTACAAATACTCTCTGCCAGATAACGCCCCCGCTCTTCCTGGCTACCAGATACAGCTGGGGGGACCCGTGGTGCATCGTGATCTATCAATAATGCAGCCGGGGGAGGAAGCTTACCCGCAACCCACCTGAACCAACCTGTTGGTAATAAACGGAACTGACCAAGATAACCATCTTGTTCAGGGAGACTCTGGATATAGGCAATAATTGCCCCCATATCCGCATCACTCATATTATAAAAAGCAAAGGATGGCATAGCTGGCTGCACACTGGTGCCATCACGCTTAACACCATGGCGTACTGCTCGGGAAAATTCAGCCGGGCTGTAGGTACGCACCTCCCGGGTCAGATCAGGGGCTACAGCAATAATGCCTGGTCCCGCCTCTGTAAAATATTCCTGCCCCTCCAAAGCTTGCCCATGACACCAAAAGCACCCTCGAATAGTGGCAAGTCGTTCACCCTCAGCAATAACCTCAGCACCTGCAGGAACTTCTAAAGCCGTTAAAGGCACATCAAACTGTTGCTGTAATTCAGCCTTAGCACGAATATAGACATAAAGGGTTACGGCAAGTGCCAATCCCATTACTATAAGGAGCAACCACTCCAGCCGGTATGAGTTTGATTTCATAAATATGTCACAGGCTGTGAACTACAAAGGCGCATTGTTACCAATAATCGGGCTAGAATCGACCTTAATATATTTCCAAAGGCACATACTAAAGGCTATAAGTAAAGCAGGTAAAGCGATTCAATCGCATTTACAGAAGCCTAAATACTACTAAATGGTCCGCATTATGCAGTGCAAGTCACTTAATATCCCCGATGTAAAGATACTACAGCCAGTCAGGCATGAAGACTCAAGGGGGTTTTTCTCAGAAATATTCAGCACACGGGAGCTGGATGCAAGCAATCTGGAACTGGAAGTTCGACAGGAAAATTTTGCATTTTCCAAACAGCCTTACACCATAAGAGGCATACATTTTCAGACCCCACCCTATGAACAGGCCAAACTGGTGCAGGTTGTCAACGGGGCCATCTATGATGTTGCCGTGGATTTACGCAAGGGTTCACCTTGGTACGGTCAGTTTGCAGCCGCAGAGATTAGTGCAAAAAAATGGAATCAAATTCTTATTCCTGCAGGATTTGGGCATGGCTTATGTACACTCGAACCAAATACAGCTGTGATTTACAAAGTAACAAAGCATTATTCCAAACAGCATGATACCGGCATACTCTGGAATGACCCTGAACTGGATATTCCATGGCCGCTTGGTAATACTAAACCCTTACTTTCAGATAAGGATAAAACCCTGCCAATGCTAGCCAATTTTTCCACACCTTTTATTTATGAAGAGCATGCCTGAATGAAACTACTTGTCACAGGCGGCCTCGGGTTTATTGGCTCAGCAGTGGTACGTCATTTTGCATGTCTGCCAGATACAGCTGTACTGAATGTTGATAAATGCACCTATGCTGGCAACCCCGCTTCTGTTGCCTGCATTAAAGATAAAAACTATCAGCATCTTGCAGCAGATATTGCTAATGCCGACACGATGGCACAGGCCTTTACAGATTTTAAACCTGACGCCGTATTACATCTGGCAGCTGAATCCCATGTTGATCGGTCTATAGATGGCCCCATTGATTTTATGCAGACAAATTTAATGGGCACATTTACTTTACTTGAAGCCGCACGCTCGTACTGGGAGCAGCTAGCAGGCGTTAAAAAAGATGAATTTCGATTTATTCATGTTTCTACAGATGAGGTCTTTGGTTCCCTTTCAGAAACAGGTGCTTTCACTGAAAGCACTGCCTACGAACCAAGTTCACCCTATTCAGCCTCCAAAGCAGGCTCTGACCATCTCGCTCGTGCCTGGCAGCACACTTATGGACTCCCGGTTATTGTGACAAACTGCTCCAATAATTATGGCCCATACCAATTTCCAGAAAAGTTAATTCCATTAATTACACTTAAGGGTCTGGCAGGTGAAACATTACCGGTATACGGCAAGGGAGATAATGTTCGTGACTGGCTCTATGTCGATGACCACGTTAGCGCTCTGGAATGCGTCCTCAGGAAAGGTACTCCTGGTGAAACATACAATATTGGTGGTCAGTGTGAACTAAGCAATCTGGAAGTTGTGAAAACAATTTGCAGCCTGCTTGACGCTCACCAGCCAAATAAGTCACATGAAGAATTGATTAAGTTTGTTACTGACCGACCTGGTCATGATTATCGTTATGCAATGGATATTACAAAGATCAATCAGGAACTGGGCTGGCAACCGACTGAAACATTCAACAGTGGTATAGAAAAAACCGTAGAGTGGTATATCAAAAACCCCGTATGGTGGCAGGCTATTCTTGATGGCAGCTACCAACTGGAACGACTGGGTACGGGTTAAAGGAAAGCAATCATGACCAAAGGCATCATACTCGCAGGTGGAAGTGGCACCCGACTTTACCCGGTTACACAAGTAGTCAGTAAACAAATGCTGCCGGTTTACGACAAACCAATGATCTACTACCCGCTATCAACTCTGATGCTGGCTGATATTCGTTCAATACTCATTATTACAACCCCACATGACGCACCTCAATTTCAGGAACTCCTTGGTGATGGCAGCCAATGGGGGCTTGACCTTCAGTATGCCATTCAGCCCGAACCAGGCGGTCTTGCACAGGCACTCATTATTGGCAAGGACTTCATTGGCAATAACCCTTGCAGCCTGATACTGGGCGATAATATTTTCTACGGTTATAGTTTTAGTGATTTACTGCAAAATATTACCGCAAGCAATAATGGCGCTACTGTCCTTGCCTATAAGGTCTCTAAACCCCAGGAGTTTGGGGTAGTTAGTTTTGATGAGAACAATCAGGCCACCAGCCTTGAAGAAAAGCCAACGGAACCAAAATCACACTGGGCTGTTACAGGCTTATATTTTTATGACACTGATGCATGCAATATGGCTGCAGAACTAAGCCCCTCTCCCAGAGGCGAACTAGAAATAACTGACTTAAACCGAATGTACCTTGAACTGGGCAAACTGCATGTTGAAAAACTGGGGCGTGGTTTTGCCTGGCTGGATACCGGAACTCATTCAACATTGTTACAGGCAGCAAAATTTGTTGAAACCATTGAGCAACGCCAGGGTTTCCGAATTGCCTCACCAGAAGAAATTGCCTGGCGAATGCGGTTCATTGATTCAACCCAGCTAGAGAAACTGGCTCAACCTTTAGCTAAAAGCGGCTATGGCGAGTATCTGCTAAAAATATTACATGAGAAGGATTAAACAGAAAAACAACCCTGAAGCATTAATAACAAATTAATCCTGATTTTTTTCCTGACCTGAATCCGCAGAAGAAACCCATTGCAGGGTTTCCACATGTTCAGCTATACCAGCCACTGTAGGCGTATCAAATAAACGTCTGATTGGTAAACCCACCCGCAGTGAATCAGTTACTCTGGCAACCAGTTGTGCAGCCATCAGTGAATGCCCGCCCAGCGCAAAGAAATCATCATGGATGCCAATACGCTCTACACCCAGAACCTCAGACCAGATAGCGACCAGTTGTATCTCTATCTCGGTTCGTGGCTCAACGTAGGCTTCACGTTCATCACGCATTAATGCCGGGGCCGGCAGCGCTTTTTTATCCAGCTTGCCGTTTGGCGTCAGTGGCAATGCATCCAGCATCACAAAGGCAGATGGCACCATGTATTCCGGCAACACCGCTTGTAACTCATGCCGGAGTAACGATATTTCAAGCTGCATGAATTCAGCAAGCACCACATAAGCCACCAGGCGTTCATCATGCATCACCACAGCACAACGGTCCACGCCCTCTATAGTCATTGCAGCTGCTTCAACCTCACCCGGCTCTATACGATGCCCGCGAACTTTTACCTGATCATCCACACGCCCCATAAATACCAGCCGGCCATCCGGTAAATACCGGGCCTGATCACCGG
Source organism: Gammaproteobacteria bacterium (assembly GCA_024229935.1). Classification (GTDB taxonomy): domain Bacteria; phylum Pseudomonadota; class Gammaproteobacteria; order Steroidobacterales. The sequence goes on from JAAERX010000038.1 coordinate 29,582, forward strand.
TGCGATACAGTACACACTCAGGATCTGCTGGATCAGGTATGAATCGTTCCTTAGTTAACTCTGGCTGATTCCAGTAACCCTTGCTAACGTAACGACTGCGTATGGCAAGTTCACCGCTGATACCCGCTGCAGAACCATCCTTATTCAGCAGTAACACTTCTGTGTCTGCTACCGGTAAACCAACCGGCACCACATTTCCTGGCAACCGGGTACCATGATCTGCAAAAAACTGCAGTGCCAGGGTCGATTCCGAGGGACCGAGACCGTTTACAAATAGTGTCGGTGGTGCAAACTGTTTTCTGAATAAAGCAAAATCATTGCCAAGCGCCTCCTCACCACCCAACACTACAAGCCGTACACAAGTTAAATCATGACGACACACTTTATTGCGCATAAGGTGCCTGAATACAGTTGGAGTAGCATGCAAAATAGTAATCTGCTGTTCTCCCATTTGGTCAAGCAACTCACCTACATACTCCTCATCTCTGATGCTCATGGGATACAAACACGCACCATTAAGCAATGCACCAAAGATATCCATGACGGCTGCATCAAAGCCGTAGCTTGATAACAACGTCAGCCGATCTTTACTACTGATATGCAGTGCATTGGTATAGCTTCGCACATGATGCAACACATTACGGTGTGTCTGCATAACACCCTTGGGTGTTCCGGTAGAACCTGAAGTAAATAAAATATAAGCCAGGTCATCAGGAGCAACAGATACTTCAGGTGCTTCTTCCTGACCGACAGCAGGTACTGCTACTAATGCAACCTCACAACGCTCTAGTACAGCCTCATACCGCGAGTCACTAACAACCAGCTTAATCCCAGCATCCGCTATAACGGTCTGCAGTCTTGCCCTGGGGGCACCCGGATCAAGTGGCACATAGCTATAACCGGCTTTAAGAACACCCAGCAAAGCCGCCAGCATCGAGGCATCATGCCCCATCAATAAACCCACACTTTGAGCTGACTGATGGGCTTCTCCCGCCGCATCAATCAGTGACCATGCAACTGCATTAGCACGTTGATCCAGTTCAGCATAACTCCAGCTTTGACCCGACACATGGACTGCCGGGCTGGCACTGTATTTTTTTACTGCCATAGAAAAGCGTTCTATAAGTGTCCGCTGAGCAACCGGCATTGGGTCAAATTTCTGCAGCGGTAAAGGCGCTTTATCTGCACTCGTTAAGAGGTACCCTGCTACAGGCAAACTGCTGTCATGGACAATTGCCCATAACAATTCACCAAAATGACGTAGCAGCAATTCAACTGTGTCACGTTCAAACAGGTCAGTGTTGTATTCAAAACCAGCCTGCAAACCAGCCGATCCCTCTACCAGGGCAACTGACAAATCAAACTTTGCTGTACCCCGGTCTACACTAAAAGGATTGACTGCCAGCCCTGCCAGTGACAAACCAGAAGAAGGCTCGTTGTGCAGATTAAACATGACCTGCACTACCGGCGTATGCGCGGTACTTCGCGCCGGTTGCAGTACTTCAAGTAATTTCTCAAACGGCAACTCCTGGTGCTCATAAGCATCCAGGGTCGTCATTCTGACCCTGCCCAGCAGCTCAGTAAAACCCGGGTTACCGCTAATATCAGTTCGCAGAGCCAGGGTGTTTAAAAAGAAACCAATTAAGCCTTCCAGTTCTGTGCGACGCCGGCCGGCAATAGGTGTGCCCACTACCGTATCTTCTATACCCGTATGCCGGGCCAGTAATACTTTGAATGCAGCCAGCAACACCATGAATAAGCTGCACCCTTCACGGGCAGCCAACGCATGCAGACCTTCAAGTAACTCCGGACTAAAGGTCTGGTTTATCCAGGCACCCCGGTAACGCTGTACCGGCGGACGCGGATGATCCAGCGGTAACTCCAGTAAGGGGGGTGCATCTTTAAGCTGCTTCGACCAGTAGCTCACCTGTCGGTCCAGCTCAGCACCTGACAACCAGCTACGCTGCCAGACTGCATAGTCAGCATACTGCACCGGTAAATCCGGCAGGCCGACTGCCTGACCCTGCACTTCACTGTCATATAAAGCAGCCAGCTCTTTAAACAACACACCCATTGACCAGCCATCTGAAACAATATGGTGCATCACCAGCAGCAGAATGGCTTCATTATCAGCAAGCCGCAAAACATGCACTCGTAACAACGGGCCCGTGTGTAAATCAAACGGCTCACGTATAAGTTCAAGTAAACGTGCCTGCAAGTGTTCATCACTAATACCAGGTAAGCTTTCTGTACGTACAGGCAGGTTCAGCTGCTTAACAACAAGTTGTAATGCTTCACCGGAATGACTGATAAAGCGTGTGCGCAATGACTCGTGCCTAACAACCAGAGCATTAACAGCTCTTTGTAGTGCCTCAGCCTTCAGATGCCCATTAAGACGAGCCGCCCAGTGCAAACTATAAGCGGCACTTTCAGGTTCCAGCTGGTCAAGGAACCATAAGCGCTGCTGAGCCCATGACAGGGGCGGTAACTCCCCCGTGGCAGGCCTTGGCTGCAAGGGCACAGATTCATCGCTGAGTGGATTGGCCACCAGTAAGCTAGCCAACCCGGCTACCGTGGGCTGATTAAATAAA
>JAAERX010000039.1 GCA_024229935.1 Gammaproteobacteria bacterium
TAAAACTAGAACGCTTCGCTACTATAAGAGCAAAAGCAATCACGTTATAAGTAACACTCTCAACGTGCGTATTCCATGCTCTTATAGTTTCTAGAAACGAAGCGTCTATAGTTTCTAGCTCATCACCCTATTCAAATCGGGTTGAACCTCTCAGCCCTTCATTTTCAAATATTCGAGTTAATCATTATGAACCGACCTTCTCTAACAAATAAGTATTTAGCAAATGCTATTCGTGCTCTAAGCATGGACGGCGTACAACAAGCAAATTCTGGTCACCCTGGCGCACCAATGGGCATGGCTGACATCGCTGAAGTTCTTTGGCGTTCACACCTAAACCATAACCCTGCAAACCCTGAGTGGGCAGATCGCGACCGTTTTATTCTTTCTAACGGCCACGGCTCTATGCTGATTTATTCTCTGCTTCATCTTGCAGGTTATGAGTTACCAATTGAAGAGCTTAGAAACTTCCGTCAACTGCATTCAAAAACGCCAGGTCACCCTGAGTACGGTTACGCACCGGGCATCGAAACAACCACAGGACCTTTAGGTCAAGGCATCACAAATGCAGTTGGCATGGCGATGGCTGAAAAAGCATTAGCCGCACAGTTCAATAAAGAAGGCCACGACATCGTTGATCACTACACTTATGCATTCATGGGTGATGGTTGTCTGATGGAAGGTATCTCTCACGAAGCGTGTTCTCTAGCGGGTACATTAGGTCTTGGTAAGCTGATTTCTTTCTGGGATGACAACGGTATTTCTATCGATGGTGAAGTGGAAGGTTGGTTCTCTGACGATACACCTAAGCGTTTTGAAGCATACGGCTGGCATGTAATTCCTGCTGTCGATGGTCACGATGGTGATGCAATCAATGCAGCAATCATCGCAGCAAAAGCAGATCCACGCCCTACTCTGATTTGTACTAAAACTATCATTGGTTTTGGCTCTCCAAACAAACAAGGCACACACGACTGTCACGGTGCTCCACTAGGCGCTGAAGAAATTAAAGCAGCGAAA
>JAAERX010000040.1 GCA_024229935.1 Gammaproteobacteria bacterium
ATCACGTGAACTGATTGCTGATTCTGTTGAATACATGGTAAATGCACACTGTGCCGATGCGATGGTCTGCATCTCTAACTGTGACAAAATCACTCCGGGAATGATGATGGCGGCAATGCGTCTTAATATTCCGGTGATCTTTGTTTCTGGTGGCCCAATGGAGGCGGGTAAAACTAAACTTTCAGATCAAATCATCAAGCTCGATCTTGTTGATGCGATGATCCAAGGCGCTGATCCAACCATTTCTGATGAACAAAGTGAGCAAGTGGAGCGATCTGCATGCCCAACCTGTGGTTCTTGTTCTGGTATGTTTACGGCTAACTCAATGAACTGCCTAACTGAAGCACTTGGTTTATCTCAACCGGGCAATGGCTCAATGCTAGCTACTCACGCTGATCGTGAACAACTATTTATCAATGCAGGTAAACGTGTCGTTGAATTAACGAAACGCTATTATGAACAAGGGGATGATTCCGCATTACCACGCAATATTGCTAACCGTGCTGCGTTTGAAAATGCGATGGCACTTGATATTGCAATGGGGGGATCAAGTAATACCGTTCTTCACCTTCTTGCATCAGCTCAAGAGGGTGATATTGATTTTGACATGAGTGACATTGATGAAATGTCTCGTCGTGTACCTCACCTATGTAAAGTCGCTCCATCAACACCTAAATATCATATGGAAGACGTTCACCGTGCTGGTGGTGTAATGGCTATTCTTGGTGAATTAGATCGTGCTGGCCTACTAAATGGTG
>JAAERX010000041.1 GCA_024229935.1 Gammaproteobacteria bacterium
GCAGAAGAGATACCGGACAGGGAACTGGCGCGTATTTCGAGTGATTTGCTAGGTGAGTTTGATGCCAATAAGGCGAGTCGCCAAGAGTGGGAAGATGCTTACACTAACGGTCTGGAGCTTTTGGGCTTTACTTACGATGAGCGTACTCAGCCTTTCCGTGGAGCCTCCGGAGTAACCCATCCTTTGTTAGCTGAAGCTGCTACGCAGTTCCAAGCACAAGCATTTAATGAATTGTTACCTGCTTCGGGGCCCGTGCGCACCGTAGTAATGGGTAAGGAAACGGCTTCTAAGACGCAGCAAGCGTCGCGTGTACGTCAGTTTATGAACTACTACATCACGAATGTGATGGAAGAATACACGCCCGACATGGATCAGATGCTGTTTTATCTCCCGTTGGCGGGTTCTACGTTTAAGAAGACGTATTTTGATGAAACACTGGGTCGTGCGGTATCTAAGTTTGTACCGGCAGAGAACTTGGTTGTTCCTTATGAGACCGCGGACCTCGAAACATGTCCTAACATTACGCAGGTTGTGCGCATGTCGCTCAACGATTTGCGTAAGCGGCAGATTGGTGGCACGTATTTAGACGTTGAAGTGCTGCCTGCACAGAAAGAAATGTCTGATCTTGATGGTGAACTAGACCGCATTGAGGGTCTGGAGCCTAACCAGATTGATTATGACTGCACAATTTTAGAGTGCCACGTAGATTTAGACCTAGAAGGTTATGAGGACTTGGATGAAGACGGTGAGCCCACCGGCATCAAGATTCCTTACGTGGTAACAATATCCGAAGATAACGGGCAGGTATTGTCTGTAAGACGTAACTATCGTGAAGATGACGAGCTACGCAAGAAGATACAATACTTTACCCACTTTAAGTTTTTACCCGGATTCGGGTTCTATGGTTTGGGTTTGATTCACACTATTGGCGGTTTGTCACGAACTGCCACGGCGGCGCTGCGACAGTTGATCGACGCTGGTACGTTGTCCAACCTCCCAGCAGGCTTCAAGGCCCGCGGACTACGGATCAGGGATGACGACGATCCATTGCAGCCCGGTGAGTTCAGAGATGTGGACGCACCCGGAGGGGCAATACGTGACAGCCTTATGCCGCTGCCATTTAAAGGGCCTGACCAAACCTTATTTAACTTACTTGGTTTTGTTGTAGAGGCCGGTCAGCGGTTTGCGACGATCACGGACCTCAAGGTTGGTGACGGTAATCAGCAGGCTGCTGTTGGCACAACCATTGCTATGATGGAGCAAGGCACTCGTGTGATGAGTGCGGTCCATAAGCGTTTACATTATGCGATGAAGCAGGAGTTTAAGATTCTTGCGCGTGTGATGTCAGAGAGCTTGCCACAGCGGTATCCGTATACGGTGCCGGGTGGTGACGAAAGAATTATGCAGGCGGACTTTGACGGTCGTGTTGATGTCGTACCGGTAAGTAATCCTAATGTATTTAGCCAAGCACAGCGTATTGTGATGGCTCAGACTAAGCTGCAACTAGCGACGCAAGCACCGGAACTGCACAACTTGGCAGAAGTGTTCCGAGACATGTATGAAGCGTTGGGCGTGACCGACATTGATCGGATCATGAAGTCTGTACCGGAAGAAGAGCCCAAGCCTATTGATCCGGCGCAAGAGAACATTAATGCGTTGGATATGCTTGAGCTACATGCTTTTGAAGGCCAGAATCACCAAGCGCACATCACTGCTCACTTGGTATTTGGTGCATCGCCTATGGTTGGTGGTATGCCACCGGTTGCTATGTCCTTGCAGAAGCACGTTATGGAACACGTGCAGATTGCTGCTAAAGAGCAAGCCGCTGTTGCTTATTTACAACAGATGCAGCAGAAAGGCGGACAGCCTGCCAGCGACGACGAGATGCTAGAAATCGAAAGAATGACGGCGCAGTTTGTAGCGGAAGGCTTGCAGCAAGTGAAAGAACTGTCTGGCCAGTTGTCTGGTGCAGGGGCCCCTGATCCGTTGGTTCAGCTTAAAGAGCAAGAGCTACAGATTAAGGCTCAAGCAGATCAAGCTGACCAAGCAATTGACCAAGCCAAGGTACAATTGGATGCACAGAATCAGCAGATGCGTGGTTCACAGTTTGACCAGCGTCTGGCGTCGCAAGAGAAACAAACACAGGCTCGTATTGATGCAGCGATGCAACGTGAGCTACTAAAGAACCGAGGAGGTTAAGATGAAAACAGTTGTTAAGGTCAACGGTTCCGCACCAAAAGACGGACCAAAGCCAGTCGAGTATGCACAGATTGATAAGCAGGGTCGTATCCCATACGGCAAAACTGCTGAAGCGCCATATTCAGATAAGCGTATGGAAGCGGGCAAAGGTCCGGGTTCCAAGCTTACTGCACGTGGTATGGGTGCTGCTAAGAAGGGCGGAAGCTATATAGGTTGTTAAGATGCCGTTAAAGAAAGGTAGTAGCAACAAAACAAAGAGCCAGAACATCAAGAAGTTGATGGACGAGGGCTATGAACAAAATCAAGCAGTTGCTATTGCTTTGTCTAAGGCTGGGGAAACGCCTGCCAAGCGTATGGCACGTGGCGGAATGGTAAAGGGTTTTAGCCCAATTGCGCGGCCACAACGTTTTCAAGGAGTTTTCTGATGGTCGATTTTAGTAAATTTACAGTTGGTGGAAGCAGACTAAGGGCTCTTCCTGAAGTAATTATACCGCCGGTTAAATCTTTGCCGCCTGTAAAGCAAGCACCTATTAAGCAAGCACCTATTAAGCAAGCACCTATTAAGCAAGCACCTATTAAGCAAGCACC
>JAAERX010000042.1 GCA_024229935.1 Gammaproteobacteria bacterium
ACACTCATGTGCTGAATAAGGGTGGCGATGGTGTTCCGGGGCCTTTGGGCTAGTTCATGATTGCTGTTTAATGAGTAGAAAAGGTATAAAAAAGGAGCTGTCCTTTGAGTATGATGAGGTCAAAAGTTGCAGCAATAAGGCTAAGCACGGGATTGATTTTGTAGCGGCACAGGCGATCTGGTCAGATATGCATCTGCTGGAACAGGCTGTTGTTACGACAGCAGAGCAGCGGTATGTCGTAACGGGTAATGAGAACAGTCGCATATGGTCTGCGGTAATAACTTACAGGTCTGGCAAGGTGCGCATCATCTCGGTACAGCGGGCAGGAAAAACAGAGGTAGCGCTTTATGAGTTCCAAAAAGAAATCAGCAGGTACATTGAAAAAAGTGTGACGGCTAAAGAATTCGATAGAATTTTTGACGAAGGCAAAGAAGATGTTGTGCAGTATCTGGATTTGTCATCAATGCGTCACCCAAACAAGGAAGCGAAACGAGTTAATGTTGATTTCCCCCTTTGGATGGTGACAGGCCTGGATGCAGTCGCAGCGCATTTCGGCGTAACCTGACAATCGGTAATCAAAATGTGGATTGCAGAAAAACGCCAGGATGCCGTAACTAATCAGCCACTACTGAATAATGTCCTGAAGGATGATGCTGAATAGGCTTTTTAGCTGCTAAAGGTATAACTCAACGCAATACCAATAAATATTGTGGCGCCTATGTAGTGGTTGTTTAAAAAAGCCTGGTGGCATTTTTCTGGTTCACGCTTACGAATCAGCGTGTACTGATAAAGCATAAAGAGTGCCGTAACCATAACGCTTAGGCGGTACCACATATCCAGATTGGCCACTTCACCGATAAGCAGCAGCGCAAGTAATAAAATCCCTTGCAGAATGCCGATAATAAAGATATCGGCTTGTCCAAATAAAATTGCGGTTGAGTTAACACCAATTTTTAAATCATCTTCTCTGTCAGACATGGCATACATGGTGTCGTAAATGAGTGCCCAGATCATCACAGCCAGCCACATCAGCCAGGCCAGTCGGGTGATTTCGCCGGCTTGCTCGGCAAATGCCATGGGGATGCCCCAGCCGAAAGCTGCACCCAGTACCAGTTGAGGTGCGGCGAGGTAGCGCTTGCACAGAGGGTAGATGATAATTAATACACCACCGACAATAGCCAGTAACTGGGTGAGCCGGGTTAGTGTGAGCACCAGACCCAAGGCAACAATCATCAGCGCTGTAAACATTACCAGCGCTTCAGTTGGGTGTACCCGACCGGATGCCAGTGGCCGTGATTGTGTACGTCTTACTTGTGCGTCGATGTTGCGATCAAAGTAATCATTGATAACACAACCGGCAGAGCGCGTGACTACAACACCCACTACAAAGGTAGTAAATACCCAGGGGTCAGGTGAGCCTTTAGCTGAAACCCATAAGGCCCAGAGTGTTGGCCACATTAACAGCCAGATACCAATAGGCTTATCAATGCGCATTAACTGGCCATAACGTTCCAGTTGTTCCAGTAATTCACTGAGTATGCTTTTGATATGTCGCCAGAGTGCAGGCTTGCTGGAGGATTTACTGGCGGGTTTTTTTTCTGATGTATCAGGCGAGTTCATGGCGTAACAAGCTTATACCTTAACCATTATTACTGTTACTGCAACGAGTAATGCCCGGTAGAAATATTTCAGTAACGGTTAGTAAATCTTCGCCTATATAAAAGTCTGAACGACGTGCCCAGAGTTCTGTTTCACCGCAGTCTGCAAGTGTTGCGGGTAGCTGAGTAAGGTCAACAAGGGCATACACAAACAGGCTGCGGCTGACATTGGGTTGTGACTGTAAGCGTTCTCCAAGTGGCTCATCGCCTAATTCACGTAACCAGGGGTGTGCAGTTGCCGTATCGGCAGGAATGCTGGTTTCAGCAAATATGCAGGGTTGCTTGTCACACCATAAAATCACCTGTCGGTGTAATTCGCTCTGATCTGAGCCGCTTTGATTTGTCCCGGGGGTATAGTCATGAATAACTTCCAGCCGGAAACCATTGTCACACTGAGCGCGCATGCGCGCAGTCAGCAGCCCGGGTTCATTTAACCAGCTGCGTATAAGCTCACCTGGTTGCCTGCCGGCAAAGTCAGGTTTGGTTTCCCATGCTTTGGCAATAAGTTGTTCTTGGAATGGTTGTTGGTTCTGGGCCGTCATGCGGCAAAGCCTTCTTTGGTCTTACTACGGGTGAGAGTTTAACCGATTAGTCGCTGTAGGTTTATAGATAGATTAGCCAGTGTGACCAGCAAGGAAGCTTAGACATTGCCGTATTCACCAGCAGTCCCTATCCAGCGGTGCATAATACCGGTGACAGCATCCGGATGATCCCGTAAAAGCTGCTGAGCCACGTCCTGAATATGTGGTAGCAGGCCTGCATCACGAATCAGATCCGCAACCCGCATCTGCATCAGGCCGGTCTGACGCTTGCCCAGTACCTCACCAGGGCCACGTAATTCCAGATCTTTTTGTGCGATAACGAAGCCATCGCCGGTTTCCCGCATAACACCAAGCCTTTCTGTGGCATCGTTAGACAGTGGGCCGCGATAGAGCAACACACAGGTGCTCTTTTCTGCGCCACGTCCTACTCTGCCGCGCAGCTGGTGTAACTGGGCAAGCCCCATGCGTTCTGAATTTTCAATAATCATAAGTGTGGCTTCAGGCACATCAACACCCACTTCAATTACAGTGGTTGCCACCAGTACCTGAATGTCTCCGGCAGAGAAGGCTTTCATCAACTGTTCTTTTTCATCTGTGCGCATGCGACCATGGATAAGGCCAACACGGATACCCTTAAGTGCTTCAGTTAGCATGGTAAAGGTTGATTCAGCATCCTGAAAATCGAGCACTTCGGATTCACCTATTAATGGGCAAACCCAGTAGGCACGCTGACCTTGTGTGCAGGCAGCGCGTACACGGGTAACGACATCTCCCCGGCGTGTATCGGGTAAAGCAACTGTCTGAATAGCCTGGCGGCCGGGTGGCATTTCCCTGATAACAGATACATCAAGGTCGGCATACATGGTCATTGCCAAGGTGCGGGGTATGGGTGTTGCAGTCATCACCAGTTGGTGTGGGCGATGTACACCACTGGCGCCTTTTTCCATCAGGCTCAGGCGCTGGTGTACGCCAAAGCGATGTTGTTCATCAACAATGACCAAGCCAAGCTGTTGGTATTCAACTGCAGCCTGAAACACAGCATGTGTGCCCACGATAATCTGTGCCTCACCAGAGGCGATGGCTGCATAAGCTTGGTTACGCTGTTTGCCTTTTAATGTGCCGGATAACCAGGCCAATTCCACGCCCAGTGGTTTAAGCCAGTTTTGCAGATTGTCACGGTGCTGTTCTGCTAATAATTCAGTCGGTGCCATAATGACGGCCTGATAGCCTGCACTAACGGCATGCAGCGCCGCAGCAGCTGCAACCACCGTTTTACCGCAACCCACATCCCCTTGTAACAGTCGCATCATGGGATGTGCTTTCGCAAGATCAGCAAGGATGACTTCAAGTGCTTTGTGTTGGTCGCCGGTTAATGTGAACGTTAAATTGTTCAGCAGTTGTTTAGTCAGATTATTACCGGAATTGTTATTGGACTTAGGAATGAGCATAGCGCCGGCTTTCAGTCGTTCGGCACGCTGACGTATTTGTCGCAGGCTCAGGTGATGAGCAAGGATTTCTTCCATGGCCAGGCGTTGCTGTGCCGGGTGGCGGCCGGCGCTGAGTTCTGCAAGTTTTGCATTAGCTGGTGGGCGGTGCAGGTAGCGCACGGCTTCTTGAAGCGTAGGCAGGTTTTGGTCCTGTAGCAGGCTTGCCGGTAGCCAGTCAGTGAACCCATTGGCAGTTGAGGTTTTGTTGCTGCCTAGCTGTTCATCAAGTACCTGGTTAATCAGGTTGCGTAAGCGCCCTTGTTGTACCCCTTCTGTTGATGGATAAATGGGTGTGAGGTGATCTGCAAGCGGTGCAGACGCATCAGTTATTAACCGGTATTCAGGATGAACTATCTCCAGTCCTGCTGACCCCTTACGCACTTCGCCATAACAGCGTACCCGTTTGCCACGGGCCAGCCCCTGTTGCTGAGCACGTGAAAAATAAAAAAATCGTAGTGTTAGAGCGGCACTACCATCAAATATACGACACATTAAAGTGCGTCTGCCCCGATACGCAACTTCAGTAAGCTCAATTTCAGCTTCAATAACAGCACGATCACCCGGCCGTAATGCGCCTATGGGGGTTATATGCGTTCTGTCTTCATAGCGCAGCGGTAGAATAAACAGCAGGTCTTCAGGTTTGTATACATTCAGCCGCCCAAGTTTTTCTGCCAGTGCGGGACCGACGCCACGCAAACGGGTCAGTGCAGCCTGCTTACTGACGGGCAATGGTTTTTTATGTGCGGCCTGAGTCACACGCTGAGGATGGCGTCTGCTTCTACCTGTGCACCTTTGGGCAGCCCGGCTACCTCTATGGCTGCACGGGCAGGATAGGGCTCAGTAAAATATTGCGCCATGGTTTCATTCACTTTGGCAAAGTGACTCAGGTCAGTAAGAAAAACGGTAACCTTGAGTGCTTTCGCCAGGTCACTGCCAGAGGCTTCAGCCACTGCTTTCAGGTTGCTGAATACCTGGGTGATTTGTGCTTCTACGTCGTCAGAAACCAGCTCGCCGCTAGCCGGGTCCAGGGGAATCTGGCCGGAGATATAAACGGTATCGTTGTGACGGATGGCCTGTGAATAAGTGCCTATAGCGGCAGGTGCATTATTCGTTTGTATAGCTGTTCTGCTCATAGTCGTTTCTGCTAATTGCTTATATGTTGTTTAAAAAAGAGGTGAGCGCACTAGGTGCGTGATACACGTTTAACGTTTCGCATTTTTCGAATTTGTCGCAGCACACGTGCAAGATGGATACGGTTCTGTATAAGAATTAAAAATTTCATTTCGGCAAAGTCATCGTCATTATCTTCATTAACGGAAACCTGTTCGATATTTGATCTGGCATCAGCAATTTGTAAGGCAACTTCTGCAAGTGAACCCGGTTGGTTGGACATCTGTACCTGTAGCTCAACAGTGAAGTCATGGTCAATATCTGGCTCCCATTCCACCGCAATCCATTTGCCAGGTTGCTTGCTGAATTGGGTCAGGTTGCCGCAGGTATTGCGATGTATAACAACCCCGTGACCGCTGCTCAGGTAACCCATAATGGCGTCACCGGGTATGGGGTGACAGCAGCGCCCGTAGCTGACAACCAGACCTTCTGTACCTGCAATTGTAATGGTGGATGGTTTATCCGGATTATCAATTTCTGCTGTTGCTGTTTGTGTCAGTAATTGCGCAATGACGGGTGCAAGTCGTTCACCAAGTCCGAGTTGTTCATATAGATCAATTTGTTTGTTCAGGTTAAATTCATGGAGCAATTCAGTCATGCGTTTACGACTAATACGTCGCAGACTGGTTCCCTGAGTGCGTAGAGCTTGTACCAGCAGGCGACGGCCCAGTTCTATGGCTTCATCACGGCGTAGGTTTTTAAGGTATTGCCGTATGCTGTGACGTGCCTTGGCAGTCACAACAAAATTTACCCAGGTTGGATTTGGATGTGCCCGACGGGAGGTAAGAATCTGAACTGTCTGGCCATTAGTAAGGGGTGTGCGTAGTGGCGCCAGTCGCCTGTCCAGCTTTGCTGATATACAGCGGTTACCTACGTCAGTGTGGACGGCATAGGCAAAATCAACACAGGTTGCCCCACGCGGCAGACGCAGGATGTCGCCTTTGGGTGTGAATACATAGACTTTGTCAGGAAATAAATCGACCTTGACGTTTTCCATGAATTCTTCTGAGTTTGCAGCAGTCTGCATGTCTCTGATAGACGTTAACCATTCTCGGGCACGCAGCTGTGGTGGCACAATGCTGGAATCAGCGGCTTTGTAGTTCCAGTGGGCAGCAACACCACTTTGTGCAACCCGGTGCATTTCACTGGTACGAATCTGGAATTCTATAGGAATACCATTAGGGCCAAATAAGGTTGTGTGCAATGACTGGTAACCATTCAGGCGTGGAATTGCGATGTAGTCCTTAAAGCGGCCGGGCATGGGTTTATACAGCTGGTGGATGATGCCAAGCGTGCGATAACAGGCATCAACGTTATCTACAACGATGCGCAAGCCATAGACATCAACAATTTCATTTAAGGCCAGTTTTTTTCGCAACATTTTGCGATAGATGCTGTACAGATGTTTTTTTCGTCCCTGAATACTGACCTGCAGGCCAGTCTCCCGTAAATTTTTCCGTAGCCTGTCAGAGATACGTTTAAGGATTTGACGTTGATTACCCTGTGCTTTACGCAATGTGCTGTCTATGACCCGTGCCCGAAATGGGTAGGCATTACGAAAGCCGAGTTCCTCAAGTTCTACCTTAAGCCAGTTAATACCGAGTCGATTGGCAATAGGAGCAAAAATTTCCAGTGTTTCTTTGGCAATGCGTACTCGTTTATCCGGGCGTAATGCATTAAGGGTGCGCATATTGTGTAGCCGGTCTGCAAGCTTGACCAGAATGACGCGAATATCTTCAATCATGGCCAGCATCATTTTGCGAAAACTTTCTACCTGAGCCTCACCACGGCTGGTGAAACTAAGCTGATCCAGTTTACTGACACCCTCAACAATATTGGCTACATCCTCACCAAATTCCTGGCGAATTTGGTCGGCTCCCATTGGGGTGTCTTCAATCACATCATGCAGGAGTGCGGCACAGATGCTTTCAGCATCGAGTCGTAGCTCAGCCACAATGGCGGCAACAGCTGTTGGGTGGCTGATATAAGGCTGGCCGGACGCACGTGCCTGGCCTCTATGGGCACGGGCACCAAATTCAAAGGCACGATCAATTTTGGCGCGCTGCTCATCGTTCAGGTAGCCGAGTTTGGCGCTGAGGCGGCGATAGCCAACACCCCTTAGACCAGGGGGCAGTTTGTCACGTAGCGTTGCGGTGTATTCCATGCCTTTGCCGGTTAGATAATGCGGCACCTCTCATGGGTGCTCTCTAACCAGTATAAAGGAATGCCTTGCTTGTGCGAGCGTCTGCGCGAGCGCATACGTGCACTATGTATTGTCAGGTTAGATTAAGCGGGTCGTTGTACTGCAGATTTGCTGTATTAAGCGTCTGATTCAGGCTTGGTATCTTTGGCTGCTGCAGGTGTGTCTTCTGTTAAAGGCACATCCAGAACATCGGCCAATGCAGCGGCTAGTGCAGCATCAACTGATTCTGTGCTTTCTACAGGTTCAGCAGGTGCTGTTTCAGTTACAGGTGCTGCAGACGTTTCAGCTGTGGGTGTTATTACAGGCTCAGCTGCAAAGAGCGCTGCGGCATCGGTTTTAGCGGGAGCTTCTGAAGCGGGTGCTGCTTGTGGCTTGGTGGCAGCTTTAATACTGGGCTTAATAATGGGTGCAACAATTGGTGAAGCAGATGTATGTAACGCATTTGAACCCAGCCCAGGCATGGGTGTATTGGCAAGCAGTTCTTCAGCTTCTTCGCTGCTGAGGATGTCTTCAACTGGTTCTGACATTTGTGCCAGAATTTCATCATTGATTAAGCCTGCAGCAATTTCTCTGAGTGCAACTACTGTAGGTTTATCATCCTCAAGATCTACCAGCGGCTCTGCCCCATTGGCGATACGGCGGGCACGTTTTGCGGCCGTCATAACGAGATCAAATTGGTTGTCTATCTCTTTTAGACAGTCTTCTACAGTAATTCTGGCCATCGTATTGCTCTTTAAATATCAGGTAAAAATATATGGGTAAATCGATAGGTATCTTGGATTGCCCTAATCCAGCATGCTGTTCAGGGACGCGACAGGGTACAGATTAGCCCCCCAGCTTGCAATGGCAGAGCCGCTGTTTCAGGTCTCCGAAAGGCCCAGAATGGCATTCACACGTTTGACCGTGATGGCCTCAGAGGCCTCATGATTACTGACTTTACCCCTGATTATGGCGTTGAGTTCTGTGGCGGCATTTTCCAGGTTTTCATTGATGACTGTGTAGTCAAATTCATGCCAGTGCGACATATCTTCAATCACATCGCGGAAACGCCGCTCAATAACTGCGGGGCTGTCAGAGTCACGGCTGGTAAGCCGCCGCTTTAGTTCATCAACTGAGGGGGGCATTATAAAAATACTGCGACAGTCTGGCATGTGTGCCCGCACTTGTTGTGCGCCCTGCCAGTCTATTTCCAGTATTACATTGAGACCTTTGTTCAGCAGGGCTTCGACCTTGGTTTTAGAGGTGCCGTATTGATAGTCAAATACGCTGGCGTACTCAAGAAAATCACCCGCATTAACCATGGCCTGAAAAACCTTAGGCGAAACAAAGTGATAGTCCACCCCGTCGGTTTCCGTACTGCGATGTGGGCGTGTGGTATAGGAAATAGAAAATCGCAGATTTTGGTTTTCCTGCAAGAGCCGATGCACCAAGGTAGTCTTGCCGGCGCCCGAGGGTGCGGCTATGACAAACAGATGACCTCGTTGTGTGTCTGCAGTATTCATAAGAACTGAATTTTGCGATATTTATCTGCCGAATGGAATGCGATAGCCCGATAGTTTTTTTATTTATCCATTACAGGGGGAGGCAGAAGCCGGTTTACAGTTGCAGGTAGATTAGCTATTCCACATTCTGTACCTGCTCGCGCATTTGCTCGATCAATACTTTTAAATCTACAGCTGCTTTGGTGGTTTCCGGATCAGCAGATTTTGAGCCTAGTGTGTTGGCTTCACGATTAAATTCCTGCATTAAAAAGTCCAGCCGTCTGCCAACTGCTCCTTCCATGTTGAAAGCAGCCCGGGTTTCCTCGACATGGGCATCTAGTCGGTCGAGCTCTTCTGCTACATCCATTTTTTGTGCCAGCATGACGAGTTCCTGCTCAAGCCGGTCGTTGTCGAGTTTTGCACTGAGTTTCTCGGCACGTTCAAGAATCTTGTTGCGAATATTGTTTAGCACTACTGGCATATGTTCGCGTACATTAGCAACCAGCAGGCTTACCTGGGTTAGACGCTCTTCCAGTAATTTTTGTATACGTGCGCCTTCTCTGCCACGTGCTGCTGTTAGTGAACCAAGCGTTTCAGTAAGTAGTTGTGCGGCTGGGTTATAAAGTGTGCTGGTATCCAGCTTGTTTTCTGCTATGACCCCGGGCCAGCGTAATACATCCATGGCGGCCAGCGGCTCAGGTATATGCAGCAGATTTTCAATATCATGTGCCCTGGCAATGACTTCTTTTGCCAGAGCTGAATTTATTTCCAGGTGGGTGGTGGTTTCTGCAGAGGGTCGGAATTGCAGATTGGCATCGAGCTTACCCCGCTGCAATTTGCTGCTTATCAGCTCTTTTAGAACGGGTTCTTGCTTACGAAAGCCCTCAGGTAGTTTGAACTGTGCCTCCAGATAGCGGTGATTGACTGTACGTAGTTCCCATTGCAACTCCCCTGCTGAGGTTGTCAACTCACCACTGGCAAACCCTGTCATGCTATTTATCATAAAATTTCTCTGTCATTTAGCTGAGCAGGCTAATGATGCTCTATATTTTGTAAAGTATTACGCAGTACTACCGCAGCGCTTATAATTTGGCAATTCTTACGGAATTCATTCTGTATATTGTAGTGCCCGGTGCTCTGGTGCGATACCGGTTAATAGGAAAGTGAATGTCTAACCAAAGTGCAGCAGTCAGCTTACTTGGTAATCGAGCCGAGAATCAGGACCGGGTTAAGGTTGTTGAGGCTGATGGCGTGTTTTTGCTGATGGCTATAGACGGTATGGGTGGCCATGCAAATGGCGCTCGTGCGGCTGAAATGACGGTTGAGATCATTGAAAAGGCCTTTATTGAGCAAAAGCATCCTATCTTTGATCCGCAGGGCTTTTTGCACCTCGCTATAGGCCGGGCGCATGCAGCAGTCGTGGAGCTGGGTTCTGACTATTCTATTGAGACCCGGCCACGGGCAACTTGTGCTTTGTGCCTTATTCAGGAAGACACGGCCTATTGGGGGCATGTGGGTGACAGTCGTATTTATCATCTGCGGGGCGTAAATGTTCATGAGCGGTCACGTGATCACAGCCATGTAGAATCGCTTTTGTATGATGGAGCCATTACCCGTGATGAACTTGCCACCCATCCGATGCGTAATTATGTGGAGTGCTGCCTGGGTGGTGATGCTGAATTACCCCGCATGACCATATCGCGGCAGAAAAATATGCAACATGGTGATGTCATGCTTGTTTGCAGTGATGGTTTCTGGGCACCGCTTGAAGAGGCTCAGCTGGCAGATCTGGTTATGGCCAGTGGCTCTCTTGCCGTAAATTTGCAGGTGCTGAGTGAAATGGCAACGCGCATAGCTGAGCCATATAGTGATAATACGTCTGCGGCTGCATTTAGTTTTCGGTGCGCCGCTCGGTTAAACTGAGCGCGTTTGAATGAATACTGCTTTAAAATAAAAACCGGCCGGCTAACTGGCTTACACTTTCCGATACCACCATTTAATAGGGGTCACCAATGGCCAAACGACCAAGTGGGCGCGCACCGGCAGAACTGCGCTCTATTAGTTTTGAAACAGATTACACCGCCCATGCTGCAGGTTCTGTACTTGCCAGTTTTGGTGATACACGTGTGCTATGCACGGCATGTGTAGAAGCCATGGTGCCACATTTTCTGCGTGGCAAAGGCAGTGGCTGGATTACGGCAGAGTACAGTATGTTGCCGGGTGCCACGCATACGCGTGGTCGACGTGAAGCAGCGAAAGGTAAGCAGACAGGAAGGACGCAAGAGATACAACGACTCATTGGTCGCTCATTACGTGCTGCTGCAGATCTCAAAATACTTGATGGTTACACCATTACGCTCGATTGTGATGTGCTGCAGGCTGATGGGGGCACACGTACTACGGCTATTTCCGGTGCTTATGTGGCGTTGTCGATGGCAGTAGAACGGTTGCTGGAAAAAAAGAAAATAAGCGAGAGCCCTCTGCACGGTCAGATTGCTGCAATTTCAGTGGGCATCTATGATGGCGCGCCGGTGCTTGACCTTGATTATGCGGAAGACTCATCTGCTGAGACAGATATGAATGTTGTGATGAATGAAGCTGGTGGCTTTATAGAAGTGCAGGGCACGGCTGAAGGCCATGCATTCCGACGTGAGGAGCTTGATCACATGCTTAACTTTGCTGCTGAAGGGATAGCAGAGATTTGTGTGGCACAAAATTCTGCGTTGTTAGCCTGGCGTGCTGCAAAAGTTTGAGTGCAGGTTTAATGTGCAAGATTGATGTACGAATCTGATTATGAATGATATACAGCGCATTGTTTTTGCCACCGGTAATGCTGGCAAGGTGCGTGAGATGCGCGCCATGTTGGGAAGTGCTGTAGAACTGGTATTGCAGGCTGAGCTGGGCATAGAAGCAGCCGAAGAAACGGGGCAGACATTCACGGAAAATGCACTTTTAAAAGCCCGGCATGCAGCTGCTAAGAGTGGGCTGCCTGCCCTGGCTGATGATTCGGGTATTGAGGTAGATGCATTGAACGGCGCGCCTGGAGTCTACTCGGCACGATATGCCGGGGCTGATGCCAGTGATACAGATAACCTGAACAAGTTACTGGATGATATGCGTGAGCAGGAAAATCGTGCTGCACGCTTTAGATGTGTCTTGGCCTGGGTACGTTCAGTTGATGACCCCAATCCGGTTATTGCACAAGCCAGCTGGGAAGGACGCATTGCGCATGAGCCGTCCGGTAATGGCGGTTTTGGTTACGACCCGGTTTTTATAGATGCTGCCAGTGGTGTGTGTTCAGCAGAACTGAGCGCTGCTGAAAAAAATGCCTGCAGTCACCGGGGCAAAGCTCTGTTGGTTTTGCAGCAAATGCTGGCAGGTATTATCTGAGGCTGCTGCCTGATAAATGTACTTGGGCAATACACCAGAGAAATGATCTGGGTGCATGCACCAGGGCAGTACACGCACCATCATCAAGATGAGTTCCCGGTCTATGCAAAAGCTGCCACCACTTAGTTTGTATGTGCACTTTCCCTGGTGTGTCTCAAAGTGCCCGTATTGTGATTTCAATTCACATAGTTTGCGGGGTGATTTGCCTGCCGATGCTTATATCAATGCGCTCATAGCTGATCTGGATATTGCGGCTGTTGATGTTATCGGTCGAACAGTTGCAACAATTTTCTTTGGTGGAGGTACGCCAAGTTTGTTTGCGCCGAAACAACTGGAGCGCTTACTGAATGCTGTGCAGGCAAAATTTCTGCTTGCCGATGATGCTGAAATTACTTTGGAAGCAAATCCTGGTGCGATAGAGCATGCTGCATTTGCTGATTATCGAGCTATCGGAATTAATCGTTTATCACTAGGCGTACAAAGTCTGGATGATGCGAAGTTACAGGCATTGGGCAGAATTCATTCTGCAGCAGATGCACGTGCAGCATTTACCCAGGCTCGTGCTGCTGGGTTCAGTAATATCAATCTGGATTTTATGTATGCCTTGCCCGGGCAAAATGTGTTGCAGGCATCTGCAGATATTGAACAGGCACTGGAATTGCAACCAGAACATATTTCTCATTATCACCTGACCCTTGAGCCCAATACTGTTTTTTATGCCAGGCCGCCCGCGTTGCCTGATGAAGAACTTGCAACAGAAATACAATTAATGAGTGCTGAACGGCTGGAGCAGGCAGGCTATAAAAATTATGAAATTTCTGCATGGGGAAAGTCAGGGTATCAGTGTCGGCATAATTTGAATTACTGGCGTTACGGTGATTATCTGGGTGTAGGGGCAGGCGCACATGCCAAGCTGACAGTTGCACCAGATAAGCGTTGGCGAGAGGTTCGTGTGGCCCATCCCCGCCAATATCAGCAACAAATGCAGATGAAGGCCGGTGCTACTACCCGCATTGCCATCAGTGATGCAGATGCGCAATTTGAATTTATGATGAACCGATTACGCTTATCTGAGGGCTTCTCACGTCAGGATTATGAGTCTGCGACTGGACTGGCAGCGAGCAGCCTGAATTCAGGCCTTGAGCAGGCCTTTGGCAGGTCTTTACTTGAAGAGCTGGATGATGGCCGGATTTGTCCAACAGCACTAGGCTGGCGCTTTCTGGATGATTTACAAGGTATTTTTCTGCCTAATAGCCCTGATTAATATGGTTTGTATACAGATGCAGTGAAATTAGACTAAGTATGAATTTATGCACAAATTGCTGCGTTACAAATTAAATCAGGTGCCCAGCCCATTTTCATCATATGCTATACCGCAAAATGCTCATAATCCCTTGAAATATATAAATTAATTACATTTGCTCATAAATCACCCAAATAGCCACTTTTGTAATGCTTTCCGTCTCTTAGGGGCTCTTTGACGGGTTCATCCACAGAGTTATCCACAGATTATGTGGATAATTGCAGTATTTTATCTTTCTTGTCTTGGGTAACTTGTCATCGGCGTTCTTACCCGCTATCCTTCCGCGCCCCATTTGGTGGGCAGTAAGACCACAAATAAGTAAGCACTCTCGTAAGCACTAGCAGGCAGGTACCCAATAAATGAAAGCTGAAATTCATCCTGAATACCAGGAACTTAAGGTGACCTGCAGTTGCGGCAATGATTTTGTTACCCGCTCCACGCTGAAGGATGAGCTCCATATTGAGGTGTGCTCTTCCTGCCATCCTTTCTACACGGGCAAGCAAAAAATTCTGGATACTGCTGGTCGGGTTGATAAATTCCGTCGTAAGTACGGTAGGTAAGGATTTGCGGCTGAATTTTCCAGGGTTCAAAGTATGAGCTCGTCGGCAAATACGCATTAGCACACGGTTGTAGCGTACCTTATAATAAGCGTTCGACCTGAATGGCAACCGTAAGGTTGGGGTTGGCTAGCAGTTAAAGCTGTCGCATGACGCTGGTCTGACTGAGTATTAGTTTTTAGTCCCGGTTATGGGCTCCGATGGCCCTGCCAGGTGACATTCAAATAGCGTGCATTAGCGCGCTTGTTGCAATCGATGACCTAACGCCAGGACGGGTAACATACTCGTAAAGCTGCGGACGGTTAAACCGGCGCAGTATTGCTGCGCAAGCACCTATAGAGCAAAAGCAAGTAGAGCATATGAGCGAAAAAATTTTCACACTAAAGGACAACACCACTGGCGTTGCAGCTGAATTACAAAGTCATGAAGGGACACTGGGCCCTGAAGTAATTGATGTACGTAAACTCTATGCCCAGACAGGCAAGTTCACTTTTGACCCTGGGTTTGCGTCTACAGCCAGCTGTAAAAGTGCCATCACCTTTATTGATGGTGATGAAGGTGTACTGCTTTATAGGGGTTACCCTGTTGAGCAACTTGCTGCTAAAAGTTCTTTTATAGAAGTTTGCTATCTGCTTTTGTACGGAGAGCTGCCTACACAGGTTGAACTGGATAAGTTTGATAACAGCATCCGCACGCACACGATGATTAATGAAACCATGTTGAGGCTGTTTAACGGTTTTCATCATGATGCACACCCAATGGCGATGGTGTCGGGTGTGGTTGGTTCTATGTCAGCGTTTTATCACGACACGATGGATATTCAGAATGCCCGTCATCGTGAAATCTTTTCCCACCGGATTGTTGCCAAGCTTCCCACTATTGCAGCTGCAGCCTACAAACATACTCTGGGTCAGCCTTTTATGTACCCACGCAATGATCTGGATTATTCCAGTAATTTGCTGAATATGTTTTTCTCAGTACCTGCAGAGGATTTTGAACTTGATCCGGTTGCAGTTGAAGCGATTGATTTGTTGCTTATTCTGCATGCTGATCATGAGCAAAACTGTTCAACATCAACAGTACGTCTGGCAGGCAGCTCGGGTGCTAACCCCTATTCGGCCATTGCTGCGGGTATCTCTGCGCTTTGGGGCCCCGCACACGGCGGTGCTAATGAAGCTGTACTGAACATGCTGGAAAAAATTGGCAGTGTTAAGAATATAAATAAGTATGTTGCCAAGGCTAAAGATAAAGATGACGCCTTCCGTCTAATGGGCTTTGGGCATCGTGTTTATAAAAACTTTGATCCACGCGCTACCATCATTCGTGATATGTGCCATAAGGTGCTGGAAAAATTAGGTCGTAAGGATGACCCATTATTTGAGCTGGCACTTGAGCTGGAACAGGTTGCCTTAAAAGATGACTACTTCGTAGAGAAGAAGCTGTATCCAAATGTTGATTTCTACTCTGGCATTATCTATCGCGCTCTGGGTATCCACCCGTCCATGTTCACTGTTATGTTTGCCATCGCCCGCACTGTGGGTTGGGTTAGCCACTGGCAGGAAATGATAACTGATGCGGAACACCGCATAGGTCGGCCACGTCAGTTATATACAGGCCCAGAGAATCGCGACTACCTTGATGTGGCTAAGCGCTGATTAAGTGAGACTATCTTTTTAGCCGCTGTAGTCAGCTAAAAAGAGTTGTAGTCAAATTTAAATGCCAGCGGGCATCTCATGCTTGTAGGCTTATGGAAGGCCAGAGCCTGTGCTTAATGCATCATCGGGCGACTCAACGCTCCGTGTGACTCAGAAGATGGACCCATCCTTATCATCATCTGTGAATACGTCGCCTTCATTAGAGTTGTATATGTTGGGGTTAGTGCCGGGTTCATTACCAGCCCTGAATATCTCAAATATTGATCCACTGGAACCATAAGGTGCAAGCTGTCCGGTTGCTGAGGATATACGTACACTCACTATCCCGTCAGGTTGTGGTATAGGAGCTGATGCGGTTCCTTCCAGGGCGATGGCCATAAAATTCTTCCAGATCGGCAGAGCGGTGCTCCCCCCCCCTTCACCTGCACCAAGTGAGCGAGAATCATCATCAAAGCCTACCCAGGCAATGCCAACCAGCTCATTATTAAAGCCACTAAACCATGCATCCCGGCGATTATTGGAGGTGCCGGTTTTGCCGCCTATATCACTACGACCAAGCTCACGAGCACGACGTCCGGTTCCTCGTTTGATAACGTCACGCATCATGTCATAAACAATATAGGCATTCTGGGGTGAAATAATGCGTTGTGCCTGGTTGCGGTCAGACCAGAATAAAGGGGTCTCGGTGTAATTTGGATGCCAGTTTTCGGCATGATCAATCATCTCGACAACTGTGTTGTAGGCGGGCACTTCTGATGTCTCTATAGCCAGTGTAATTTCTTCAGTTATGCCGGCTGTGGTGTCTTCATGGTTTTCAGCCTTGACCTCGTCCTGATCTGTCCGGGCGAAATCAGGAGGGGCAGGTTTGTTGAGGGCCTCGCGGCCATCAAACCAGAGTTCCTCACATAAGTTACACACAGTGATGGGTGTTGCTGAAAAGACCGTTTCCCTTTCGGCGTTGATAATGCGGTCAATTAAATATCGTTTAACCGAATAGCCACCACTGGCAAAGCCGGTATAGGCTTCACCTAATTGCCAGGGTGATGTGCCGCCCGTACCCAATGCCAGACTAAGGTCTCTGGGTAGGGCAGATTTTGGCAGCCTGAAAGGCTGTAGATGGTTTAGCGTGTGGCGGAGGCCTATTTCACGCAATATTCGAATAGACACAAGATTCATGGATTTTACTAGGCCTTCCCGTAATCGGGATGGGCCATAGAAACGTTTTGAATAGTTCTCAGGTCGCCAGGCTTCTTCTTGTCCAAAGCTGTTTAATACAATGGGTGCATCGTTAACAATGGTGGCTGCAGTAAAACCACTCTCAAGTGCGGCTGAATAGATAAAGGGTTTAAATGCTGAGCCAGGCTGACGTTTAGTCTGGCTTGCACGGTTAAATGAGCTGGCGGAATAATCAAAGCCACCGCTCATTGCAATGGTTGCGCCATCTTGTGGGCTAAGCGCAACAAAAGCAGCTTGAGCAACAGGCACCTGGCCGAGGCGATAGCCACTTGGGGTGCTAAACAAATAAACCACATCACCAATACTAAGTATGTCAGTTATAGCCTCTGGTTCAGCTCCAACGATATTGTCATTGACATAGGGCTTCCATTTGATTTGTTCCCAGGCCAGTTCGATTTGCCCTGTATCACGCAGATAAAATTCCGCACCATTTGTTTCTGTATTAAGGCTTGTGACTATGGCAATACTGATGTTTTCATAGTCAGGGTAGCCATTAAGGAAATCCTGCAGGGCAAAACTGTTATCCGTCTCAAAATTTATGCCCGGGGCAAGTAATTCATCTTTTTCTTTAAGGTTCTCTTCAGTGGTTGCCTGGTATTCACTAATGATGTCCTCAAGTACCACTTGATCCAGTGGACCGCGATAGCCATGGCGGTAATCATAGTTTGCCAGTGCATTACGTAATGCGCTGTTAGCAGCCTTTTGCAGCCTGCTGTCGATGGTGGTGATAACCTGATAACCATCTGTATAAGCCTTTTCACCAAAGCGTTGCACCATCTCGCTGCGAGCTATCTCAGCTGCATAAGGTGCTTTAAGCTCTACTTTTGGTCCGTGCAGCCGTGACATCATCGGGGTGTTCACAGCCAACTCAAAGTCCTCTGCACTAATGTAGTCCAGCTCTCGCATACGGCGCAGTACGTAGGCACGTCGGTCACGTGCCTGGTCTGGGTTGGCCACCGGATTAAGTCGTGATGGTGCAGCAGGTAATCCGGCAATGGTAGCTGCTTCGGCAATAGTTAACTTGTCCAGAGTCTTGCCAAAATAAACTTCTGCAGCAGCAGCGACACCATACGAGCGATGCCCAAGGAAAATTTTATTAAGGTAAAGCGACAGAATAACCGGCTTCTCGAATGCGTGCTCTATCTGGATAGCAAGAATGAGTTCTTTTGCTTTACGTATAAAAGTTCTGTCTCGGGTCAGAAAGTATTCACGGGCAAGCTGCTGGGTAATGGTGCTGCCGCCCTGAGCCCGGGAGCCGGTCATTAATAATTTTAGGCCAGCTCTGACTATGCCCTGATAGTCAAACCCTGGGTGTTCAAAGAAGCGATCATCTTCTGCGGCTAAAAAAGCGTGTATGACCGTTTCCGGAATATTTTTATACTCCACTGGTATTCGTTTTTTTTCTCCAATCTGACTAATTAGCCGACCGTCGCGTGAATAAATGCGCAGCGGGATCTGCAGTTGTATATCACGCATTTCCTCAACCGATGGAAGTGTCGGCTGAAGGTAATAGTAGGCGGCAAAGCCGCTCGCCATAATGCCCAGGGCTAGGGTGCCTAGGATGCCTGCTGCAAATGGCAGCACTCGCAAAATTACGCTCATAATTAAATAGAATACAGTCCCTTGTCTTGTGGAGGGTGATTATGCATATTTACGAGACGACTTGGGCAAACCTATAAAAAGATAGGGGTACAAAGCCACCGTTCTAATGGGCTGGATTCAGGTTTTGCAAGGGTTTCAGCGTCTTTTCCAGATGTTTTAGCGTGGTGGGGTCACCGGCATTTTATGGCCTGATGTTCAGTTAATTCTATGATAATGCTGCTCTGGTCGCGTCTATTCTGGACGTTACTCATGTCGTTTTTTAGTGCTGAGATGCAATATGCCTAAATCACTACTTGTTTAACAGTTTTGAATTAAATAGGTGGTTAATCTCATTAATTAGAGGTTTTTGATGTCATTATTCAAATATTTATCAATAGAGTTAATATTTGTCTGCATATAGTTAAATTGACTGTTAATGCTAAAGCTTGCATTGTGCAGTTAAGCATAAGACTTTGAAGGGGAAACAGGTGCTTGCTTCACGTTCAAAATTATTAGCAGGACTTGATATAACGACTTCATCAATCAAATTGATTGAATTGGTGCCTCAGGGTAGGGGTTACCAAGTTGAGTGTTATGCCGCAGAGCCCTCGCCCCCTAACTCAATAACGGAAAAATCCATTGTTGATGCCGATGCTGTTGGTGAAGCAGTACGTCGTGCGGTGAATCGGTCTTCAACCAAAGCAACTGAGGTTGCTATTGCCATTAGTGGTGATGCAGCGATTACCAAGGTCATTCAAATGCCACAGCATTTGAATGACAATGATATGGAAGCTCAGGTTGAAATTCAGGCGGATCAATATATTCCTTTCCCGATGGAAGAAGTGAGTTTTGATTTCCAGGTAATGGGTGAATCCCCAAGTGATCCGGATATGGTTGAAGTGCTGCTGGTAGCAACACGTACTGAAAATGTGGATCAGCGTAGAGCCGCTGTAGAAGCAGCTGGCCTGAAAGTACACGTGGTTGATGTTGAGCCCTTTGCGCTGGAAAATGCATGCTCTTTACTGACGCATCAAATGCCAGATGGTGGAATGGACCATCAGATTGCAGTTGTGGATTTTGGCGCTTCCAGTACAACTTTTAGTGTATTGCAGGATTTGCGAGTTATTTATACCCGTGACTTTAACTTTGGTGGCCAGCAGCTTACAGAAGAAATTATGCGGGTATATGGGTTGAGCCTGGAAGATGCAGGCCGAGCCAAAAAGGAAGGCGGCTTGCCCAGCAACTACCAACCAGAGGTTCTTGATCCCTTTGTAGATGATATGACTCAGCAGGTTAGTCGTTCACTGCAGTTTTTTCTTGCTTCCGGTGGTGGCCGAGAACAGCCGGATGAAATTCTGGTCTGTGGTGGTTGTGCCAATATTCCAGGTGTTGCAGATTTGGTTGCTTCAAAAGTTGGCATTCCAACTGAAGTGGGTGACCCGCTGGGGCAGATGAAAGTATCCAGCCGCGCTCGCTCGCAGGGCGTTAAAGATGATGCCACAGCTTTGTTAACAGCATGCGGTCTCGCAATGAGGGGTTTTGACTAATGCCTAAAATCAATCTATTGCCATGGCGTGATGAGTTACGGACACAAAGACGTAATCAGTTTTATATGGCAATGGGTGGGGCTTTTCTTTTTGCCAGTGTCGTTGTGCTCATTGGTGTCTTCTTGATGAATGGAATTATTGATTCACAACAAGACCGTAATAAATTTATTGAGCAGGAAATTGTAATGCTTGATAAGCGCATCAAAGAGATTCTTGATCTTGAAGACAAGAAGGATCGGTTAGTAGCGCGTATGAAAATCATTGAACAGCTGCAACAGAGTCGTCCTGGTGTTGTTCATCTGCTTGAAGATATTGCCCGGTCTGTACCTGATGGTGTTTATTTGAGTTCAGTTAAACAAAATGGAGATAAACTTGAGATTAAAGGGGCAGCGGAATCTAACACGCGTGTCTCAGCCTTTATGCGCAATATTGATAAGTCCCACTGGCTTGAGAGCCCGGATTTAAAGGTTGTTGAGGTTAAGAGCGATAGTAGCAAGGGGTTAAGAGCCAGTGAATTCACCGTAAATGCCAAGCAAGTCAGGGTTCAGTTAACGGAGGAAGATTCATGAATAACTTCCTTGAAGAAATCCAGTCACTGGATCCAAATGATATTGGTCGCTGGCCATTTTTATTTCGCGCTTCTGCCGTAGCTGTTGTTGCAGTGGTTGCAATGATGGCGGGTCTTTACCTATTTGTTTACGAGGAAAAAATTCCTGTACTTGAAAAAGCTCAGAGCGAGGAACAAGAGTTACGAGTTGTATTTGAAGCAAAGCAGAAGAAAGCTTCAAACTTTGATGCCTATCAGACACAACTGGCTGAGATTGAGCGATCATTTGGTACGATGCTGCAACAATTGCCAGGCAAAACTGAGATACCAAATCTGTTGGTGGATATTTCACAGACCGGTCTTGCTGCTGGGTTAAAAGAAAAGCTTTTTCAGCCAGAAAATGAAAATAGACGTGACTTTTATGCTGAGAAACCAATCAAGATAAGACTTGAGGGTGGTTACCATGAATTTGGAAATTTTGTCAGTGACATTGCGGCATTGCCACGAATTGTTACTTTGCATGATATCCAGATAATACCTGCTTCAAAAGATGCTTCTAATGATGAGCTTATTCTGACCGTGGTTGCGAAGACCTACCGGTATATGGATGAAGAAGAAGTTATGAAATTTGAAGCGGAAGGTAAGAAAGGCAGGAAAGGTAAAAAGAAAAGGAAAAGAGGCTAGTAGATGAACCGATCAATACACAT
The DNA here is from genome assembly GCA_024229935.1 of Gammaproteobacteria bacterium. Classification (GTDB taxonomy): domain Bacteria; phylum Pseudomonadota; class Gammaproteobacteria; order Steroidobacterales. Next base: position 21,065 of record JAAERX010000042.1, read on the forward strand.
CGGTGAGCTTGGAATTCATGCCCTGGTTGTATGTATACCAGTATTTTTGCTGGGATGTTCATCCGGGGTAAATGATGAATTGTTAACCTATATTGATGAGGTTAAGGCCAAGCCAGGCGGTCGTGTTGAGGGACTGCCACAGATTAAGCCTTATGAGAGTTTTATATATGTGGCCGATAAAATTCGTTCACCCTTTATGCCTGACCGTCCCGACTCACCACAGAGTATGACGGGTCCCAAGCCTATTCAGGACCGTAATAAGGAATATCTTGAGCAATTTCCTCTTGATACGCTTGCTATGGTTGGCACGCTCAGCCGTGAAGGAACTACCTTTGGTCTTGTACAGACACAAGATGGCATGGTGCACCGGGTTACTCCGGGCAATTATATTGGCCAGAATGAAGGCCGCATTATTGTAGTTAATGATGCGGCAATTGGTCTGGAAGAACTGGTGCCTAATGGGATCGGCAGCTTTTATAAACGTTCAGCTGAAATAGGGTTGAAATGAGAGATCTCCCTCAGGGGAGCTATCTGGGAGTACCGAAAGATGATCACAGCTACACAAGCGCAGAAAAAAATGAAAAAGCTTACTGCTTACTACAGTACGGTCTTTTTTCTTGCGCAGGTCGCACTATTGGGCTTTCTAGTAAGCATTTCAGTAAATGCTCAGGAAACAAGTAACAAGCTCCAGGATATACAGGTTCAGAATTTGCCTGGTGATAAAGTTGAGTTGCAGCTTATTCTGTCAGGTCCTGCACCTGAGCCATTAGCATTTACTATCGATCAGCCTGCGCGTATCGCACTGGATCTGGCTGATACATCTCTAGAGCTGGATAGCCGTCGTACTGATGTTGGTATGGGTGTATTAGATACAGTGCTTGTCGCTGAGGCTAATGGCCGGACCCGCGTAGTGCTGAACTTGGATGGCTTGGTTGGGTATCAGACACGTGTTGCAGGTAATACAGTTTATGTGACCCTGGATTCACTTTTATCAGGTCAGCCTGCAGTTACAGAGTTTGCAGCAGCTAAAATTGCAAATGAATCTGCTTTGCCAGAACGTGGCATCGAATCAATTGATTTTAGACGTACTGATTCTGGTGGCGGTCGAATCATCGTGGTTATGTCGGATGCAAGTACACCTGTTGATGTTGGTCAGGAAGCAGGTAAGATTATTGTCAATTTTAGTGATACTGAACTTCCAGATGAGTTGCTTAAGCGCCTTGATGTGCTTGATTTTGCAACTCCGGTTAGCACTATTGATGTCCTTAAGGTTAATAGTGATGCCCGCCTGGTAATTGCTACCAGAGGTGTTTTTGAAGAGCTGGCCTATCAGTCAGACAAAACATTTACAGTTGAAATTCAGCCGATTGCTCAAGAAGACCAGGCTGCAGTTGCCACTCTCTTTAGTAGTAATAAAGAATACACAGGCGAGCGCCTGACTCTGAACTTCCAGGATATTGATGCTCGTGCTGTATTACAGCTGCTTGCAGACATCAGTGGCCGTAATATTGTGGTGTCAGATACCGTGAACGGCAATGTCACCCTGCGTTTGCAGAATGTTCCCTGGGATCAGGCAATGGATATTGTGCTTGCTACCAAAGGTCTGGACATGCGCGAAAACGGCAACGTTATTATCGTGGCGCCGGCTGATGAAATTGCTGCACGTGAGAAAGCAGACCTGGAATCTCGTAAGGAGATTCAGCAGCTGGAACCACTGTACTCTGAATTCCTGCAGGTTAATTATGCGAAGGCCAGTGATATTGCGAGTCTGGTAGGTGTAGGTGGTGAGAACTCACTGTTATCAGAACGCGGTACCGTTGCTATAGATGATCGCACTAATACTCTTCTGCTTAAAGATACGGCTGATCATATAGCTGACATTCGGCGACTTGTATCTAAACTGGATATTCCAGTTCGTCAGGTATTAATTGAATCCCGTATTGTTGTCGTCAACGATGATTTTAGTCGTGATCTGGGCATACGATGGGGCTTCACAGGTGTAACAGACAGTGGCGGTAAAACCTATGCTGTTACCGGTGATGCTGAAGGCACTAATACGATTATACAGTCAGGCATTGATAATGTTAATAATGGTGATCCTTTTTATCCGGTTCAGCTTCCAAGTCTGGGTGACCGTCTTAATGTAAATATGCCTATTGCTAACCCGGCCGGTTCATTTGCCCTGGCAATTCTTGATGATGACTATCTTGTAGACCTCGAGTTATCTGCATCACAAGCTGAGGGTAATAGTGAGGTTATTTCCTCGCCAAGGGTTATTACGGCTAACCAGAAAGAGGCAAAAATTGAGCAGGGTGTGGAAATACCCTATCGGGAGGCATCTTCCAGTGGTGCCACAACAACCCAGTTTAAGGATGCTGTACTCAGCCTTACGGTAACGCCACAGATTACACCGGATGATCGCATCATCATGGACCTGTATGTCACCAAAGACAGTGTGGGTGAGCAGGTGTCTGATGGCTTTGGTGGTTCGGTACCCAGTATTGATACCCGATCAGTGCAGACACAGGTTTTGGTAGATAATGGTCAGACTGTTGTACTGGGCGGTATCTATGAGACTGAGAAGGGGGAGAAGGTTACTAAAGTGCCATTCCTGGGAGACATTCCTTTACTTGGCGCGCTCTTCCGTAGCACAAATGTTGTGTCGAATAAATCTGAGTTGTTGATATTTGTTACGCCGAAAATTCTTAATGAAGGTTCGGCTATTTATTAATAGTATTTAAAGAATTCATAAGTGAATTTATAAAAGCCCGGCGGCGGGTGCTTAAAGGACTGCGTTATGAATAAGATAAGATTATTTTCAGCCTTGCTCGCAGCGCTTATATTGAGTGCCTGTGGTGGCGGGGGTGATGGCTGTTCTGGTGGGTCATTTGCTGGTAATTGTGGTTCTGCAGGTGATTCTTCTGTTGGGTCTATACAGCTGATCGTGAGTTCACCTATTTTATTGTCTGATCAGAATGGGGACAACTTTGTTACTCTTACAGCTTATGTTCGAGACGATACTAATAATGTAATGTCCGGTAAAACAGTTGCTTTCTCTTCTGAGCAGATCATATCTATTATTCCTCTCGAAAGTGGCATAACAAATGAGGCGGGTATTGCGCAGGCTGTTGTGGCCTCAGTAGGTGATTTATCTAATAGGGTCATTACAGTAAATGCACAGGTTGGTGATGTATCCAGCTCTATTAATATAACTATTCAGGGCACACAGTTACTTTTAACCGGGCCAAGCGGGTTGCCACTAGGTGAAAGTGGCACCTATAGCTTGTTATTGCTAGATGGTGCAGGTGAAGGCATACCTAATACCTTAATTTCACTGACATCAGCAAATAGTAATACGATCGCTGATGTTAATTCTTTGTTACCCATATCTTCAGTTGTCTCTGGTGCTAATGGAGATGGAAGCTTTGTTGTGGTGGCAGACAATACACCTGCAGCTGTAGATTCAATAACAGCTGATGCCCTTGGAGAAACAGCCAGCTTATCTGTAACGGTGACTGATAATAAATTTACCTTTGTTTCCCCTGCAGCTAATACAGAGGTTGGCCTTGAACCGGACAGTCAGGTGCTTACGGTTGAGTGGTCTGAAAATGGTGTGGCTGTAGAGGACACCTCCGTTATCGAATTTGTTACTAACCGTGGTGAGCTAAATGGTTTAGCAGAGCCGGTACAGGCAAATACAGTTGATGGTTTCGCCAGTGTGACTATTGATGCGATATCGGCAGGTGCAACTACCATCATAGCAACTGCTCTGGAACGAAATGGTGTGTCTTTGCCGGATGGGCCCAGTACAAATCTGGCTATTGAATTTGTAGCTGATACTGCAACTGTACTTAATGTTTCAGTGTTTCCAACAACAATTGGCGTTGGAGAGCAGACGCCGATCACGGCTAAGCTTTATGATGCTAACAGTAACCCTGTTAAAAATCAGACTGTTACCTTTACTATTGCACAAGACCCTAGTAACGGTATACCGCCAACCCCTTCTGTACAAACTGATAGCCAAGGCGTAGCGCGGGCTTTTTTTACTGCGGGTAGCACAACAACAGAAACCAATGGCGTCGTTATTGATGTAAGTGCACCAGACTTTTCTTTGAGTGGTTCAGCCCAAATAACAGTAGCCCAGCAGGCACGTAATTTTGCAATTGGTACCGGTAACACAATCTATGAAATTACCGATACTCGTTACGGTATGCCCTGGAATATTACACTTACTGATGTGGGTGGAGTTCCGGTAGTAAATGAACAATTGCAACTTGAGCTTCGTTCACTTCGGTATGGCAAGGGTTTCTGGCAAGTTATAATTGACCCGACATTTGGTGAAATCTGGGCACGTGGAACGCCCTATTATGTATGTGATGATGAAGACACTATTATTGAGAATAATAGCCTTGATGTGGGTGAGGACTTTAATAGTAGTGGGGCTCTTGAGGCGGGTAATGTGGCAGCAATTGTGCCTCTGCCTTGTGAGAATGTTGAAGAAGCGGATATTACTGACACCCAGTCACAGGTGCTATGGACAGATGGCGCGGGCTCAGCTGAGGTATGTGTTGTTTATGCTCAGGAATATGGTACCTGGACAGAGGTTGAGCTTACAGCTATTGCACCGATTCAGGATGGCACTGAATTTACGAGCTCTCGTGAATTTGCATTACTGTTTAGCGCAGAAGATGCTGACAATACTGATGTGGCTGTACCAGGTGTCCAGAGCTTAACTGAGCCAGGGGTTGGTAGCCCCTTTGGCCGTAGTGATTGTGCTACATGGCCCTGATACGGATGTGTAGTTATTATTGTTCGTGAAAAATGCCACCTTCGGGTGGCATTTTTCTTTGTGTATTTGAGTTGTAGTCTGGTCTGTATGTCTTGCTGACATACTGGCTATACAGATCAGCCGTATATACAAAATATCTATATTTGTATTGGTTAGATGGTGCGTTATGCTTCCTGCTGGCCAGAAAAGGGCTTTTTAGGAAACTGAACTGTGAATGTACATACCAATATCTTTCTCATAGGCCCTATGGGTTCAGGCAAGTCCGCCGTAGGCAGGCAGCTGGCACGTGAGTTGGGCATGGACTTTCATGACAGTGATGAAATTATAGAAGAACGAACAGGCGTTGATATCTCGTATATCTTTGAAAAAGAAGGTGAATCGGGTTTTCGTAAGCGGGAAGCGGCTATCCTCGCTGAGATGGTTAGGGAAGAGGGCGTGGTACTGGCCACAGGTGGAGGTACTGTAGAGAATACTGAAACCCGTTATTTACTACAGAAACACGGGACGGTGGTATATCTGTACACTAGCGTTCCAGAACAGCAGCGGCGGACACGCAAGTCCCGTAATCGACCCTTACTTAATGATGGCAACCCAGGCAAAGTTCTGGAAAAGCTGATGGCAACCCGGGATCCGCAATACCGTGAGATTGCTGATATTACTATAGAGACTGATGGTCGACAGGTAACGGCGGTTACCCGTGAATTGAAAAATGCCTTGAACTCCGATGCTGATCAGAATTAGCAGCTGTAACCGGATGATGTGTGAACAAACATGATTAATTTAAATGTAGCGCTCGGGCAGCGTAGCTACCCAATATTAATAGGCAGTGGCTTACTGCACCGTCAGGGTGTGCTTGATACCTTTATTAATGGCCGGGATGTGCTTATCGTGACCAATGATCACTTGGCAATGCTCTATCTGGAGCCATTGCAAAAGCTGATTACCGGTAGTCGTATTGAAAAAATCATATTGCCTGATGGTGAGGCAAGCAAAACACCTGACACACTGATGACTATTTTCGATGCATTGGTAGAGTATCGTTATGCACGAGACTGTGTCTTGCTTGCACTAGGTGGTGGAGTGGTTGGTGATATTTGTGGTTTTGCTGCGGCAAGCTGGCAACGTGGCGTTGATTTTATACAAGTACCCACTACATTACTGGCTCAGGTTGACTCATCTGTAGGTGGTAAAACAGCAGTAAACCATCCTGGCGGTAAGAATTTAATTGGTGCCTTTCATCAGCCTCTGTGTGTATTGAGTGATACAGATACCTTGTATACCCTGCCTGACCGGGAATTAAGTGCTGGCCTTGCTGAAGTTGTGAAGTATGGTTTGTTGGGGGATGCGGAGCTGTTTGAGTGGCTTGAACGTGAACATGCAGGCCTGCTGAAACGTGATGCTGAACGATTGCAGCATATTGTGCGTCGTTCATGTGAAATCAAGGCGCAGGTGGTTGCTGCAGATGAGCAAGAACGCGGGCAACGTGCACTGCTTAATTTAGGGCATACCTTTGGGCACGCAATTGAACGCTGTGCTGGCTATGGTGAATGGCTGCATGGTGAAGCTATTGCTGCAGGTATGTGTATGGCTGCAGCTTTTTCAGCACGTATAGGCTGGCTTGATGCTGCTGATGTGGAGCGGATAAAGGTGTTGTTTATACGGTTAAACCTGCCGGTTGAACCGCCTCAGATTGATCCAGGTAAATTTCTGGCGGCTATGTCACTGGATAAGAAAGTGATGGCTGGGGAAATTCGTCTGGTCCTGCTTAGATCTATAGGGGATGCTGCAGTAACAGCAGACTATCCTTCACACGAGCTGGTTGACTTGTTAAGTGAACAATTTATTCACTAGCGGATGCGTATAATCCCTCCTAATCCGGATGCCGGGCTTGCAAGTTATGCGGCTCTTGAAAGCACAAGTCATGGCCGCATATATTCTGAGGCCTCGCATCCTTATCGGGGTGCATTCCAGCGTGATCGTGATCGTATTGTTCATTCAACAGCATTTCGACGCCTGGTATACAAGACACAGGTGTTTGTTAATCATGAGGGCGATCTTTATCGAACCCGTTTAACCCACTCACTTGAAGTTGTGCAGATCGCTCGAACAATTGCGCGTGCGCTTGCGCTGAATGAGCAGCTGGTAGAGGCAATTTGCCTTGCTCATGATCTTGGCCATACGCCTTTTGGACATGCAGGTCAGGATAGTCTTAATGCCTGCATGCGAGACTATGGTGGCTTTGAGCACAATCTACAGTCTTTGCGGGTTGTTGATGTGCTGGAAGATAAGTATGCAGAGTTTCCCGGCCTCAATCTTTGTTATGAAACCCGTGAAGGTATTCTTAAACATTGTTCAAGGCGTAATGCACGAGAACAGGGTGATGTAGGTGATCGTTTTCTAGAGGGGAAGCAGCCATCACTGGAAGCCCAGCTGGCAAATCTTGCAGATGAAATTGCCTATAACAACCATGATGTTGATGATGGCCTTCGTTCAGGTCTTATCACCGTTGATGATTTGTGCTCAGTAGCATTATTTCATGAGCAGCATGAGGCAGTATGCAGAAAATTCTCTGATATTAGTGAGCGTGCTCTCATACATGAGACTGTACGCGGCATGATTAACCGGATTGTTACTGATTTAATAGATACCAGCCGAGATGAGATTAATCTGGCCAAGCCAACAGATGTTGAAGACATTCGTAGCCGGCCACGACCATTAATTGGGTTCAGTCCTGAAGTATATAAAGAGCATCGGGTGCTGAAAAAGTTTCTGCAAACCAGCCTGTATCGACATGAGCGGGTAGAGCAAATGACAGTTCGGGCCAATACTATTGTGACCGGATTATTTGAGCTGTTCTTCTCCAGCCCTGAAAAGATGCCCGCAGAGCACGTGGCACGGGCTGTGATTTTGGAAAGAGAACTGGGTGATGCCGGTCGTGCCAGGGTAGTTGCTGATTATGTGGCTGGAATGACTGATCGATATGCATTGTCAGCTTATCGACGTCTACTTGATGCAGATATAAAATTTTGAGCTGCCAGTTGTTTTCGTCAGTGGTTATATAGTGATGTTAGAATTTTGCCGCATTAGAAAAATTTGCCTTAATTAATTACCCAATCCTTTGAGAAGTCATGAGCGAATCAAACATACGTTATTCATCAGAAATTCCTAATTCCGACCGTTTGATATTTGCACTGGATGTGCCAAATACAGATACCGCACGTCAGTTGGTTACAGAACTGGGAGATGCGGTTACTTTTTATAAGCTGGGCCTTGAGCTTTGTATGTCTGGCGGCTATTTTGAGTTGCTGGACTGGATGGTGCAGCAGGACAAAAGAATTTTTGTAGACCTGAAATTTTTTGATGTGCCGGCTACAGTTGCCTCAGCTGTGCGCAATCTGCGTGACCGGGGCGTCACCTACGCCACTATTCATGGCAATCAGAGCATTATGGAAGCAGCAGGTGAAGCCAAGGGTGATGTGAAGATACTTGCTGTTACGGCGTTAACAAGCTTGGATCGTGGCGACCTGGATGACCTTGGCTTTCAATGCGATATTGATAAGCTGGTGTTGTCACGTGCACGCCGTTCACTTGAGGCGGGCTGTGACGGCGTGATTGCCTCCGGGTTGGAAGTAGATGCCCTGCGTCAGGCTGTGGATGACAGGCTGTTGGTAATAACACCTGGTATACGTCCGGTAGAAAATCGTCCTGATGATGACCAGAAGCGTGTAGTTACTGTAGAAGATGCATTCCGTAAAGGTGCTGATCATATAGTTGTCGGGCGGCCTATTAAAAATGCAGAGGATCCACGTACTGCTGCTCTTGCCATTCAGGAAACGATCAGCAGCGTCTTTGGGGCTTAGTTATTGCCTGCGCTTTTAATTACGGGCTGTAGCTCATTCCAGACATTTTCCATGAGTATGGGTTGTGCCAGCTTATTAGGATGAATGCCATCTGCCATCATCATATGGGTATCCAGTGCGACACCCTCCATAAAGAAAGGAATTAATGTCAGCTTGTATTGAGTTGCCAGATCAGCATAGACAGCAGCAAACTGGCGGGTGTAATCCTCACCATAGTTGGGAGGTATCAGTATTCCGGCAAGTACGATGTGTGCGCCAGTGGCCTGTATCTGCACAATCATTTGCTCGAGGTTGGACTTCATAAGGTCTACAGATATACCTCGTAAGCCGTCATTGCCACCCAGTTCTATAAGCACTATCTCAGGTTGATGTATATCAAGAGCGCGCGGTAAGCGCCGTAATCCATTGCCTGTAGTGTCGCCACTGATGCTAGCATTGACTACTTTATAGCCGTAACCTTCCTGATCCAGCCGGGCCTGCATAAGGGCGGGCCAGGTGTCTTTAAGGTCAAGGCCTAAGCCGGCACTGAGGCTATCACCCAGTACCAGTATGCTCGGGCGTGAGTTGTCTGCCATTATGGGTGCAGACAGCAGCATGTTCGCCAGTAACAGCCACACTATATGAAGAAAACGTAATCGCATGTCTAAAGAAACAGTTCTTTCTACCAAAGGTTTAGGTAAGCAGGTTAGCAGCCCGGAGGGTACGCTGACCATACTTACAGAAATAACACTTGAAATATGTTCGGGTGAAACGGTTGCGCTCGTTGGTCCATCCGGTGCCGGTAAGACAACTTTACTGGCGTTGCTGGCAGGGTTGGATAATCCCACAAGTGGTGTCGTTCATCTGTGTGGTGAAAATCTGGGCTCTCTGGATGAGGATGGCCGAGCGCTGGTGCGCGGCCGGAATGTAGGTTTTGTCTTCCAGTCATTTCACCTGGTGCCATCATTAACCGCGCTCGAGAATGTCATGCTGCCGCTGGAATTGGCGAGTCAATCTGAGGCCGGTGAGCGGGCTAAAAAAGCACTTGAGAGCGTGGGCCTGGGTTCACGTACCAGTCATTATCCCCGCCAGTTATCAGGTGGTGAAAAGCAGCGCGTTGCCATTGCCCGTGCCTTTGTTACGAATCCTGCTGTGTTGTTTGCTGATGAACCTACCGGCAATCTGGATACAGCAAGTGGTGAACGTATAACGGAATTGTTATTTGATATGAATAAGCAGTCCGGCACTACTCTAGTGCTGGTCACGCATGATAAAAATCTTGCTGCTCGTTGTGATCGTACTATAGAGCTGGAGGCTGGCAAGCTGCTGGCCTGAGGTGAGTTCATGATGACTAGCCTTAGATTTGCCCTGCGCAGCCTTTCACGAGACCTGAAGGCGGGTGAGTTAACTGTGCTGGTAGTTGCCATTGTGCTGGCAGTCACGTCTATGACAGCGATAGGTTTTTTTACTGATCGTGTGGCACGGGCAGTGCAGGCACAGGCAGCAGAAACGCTTGCGGCTGATCTGGTGATACGTTCACCTGCTGCTATAGCAGAACAAAATATTACGGCAGGTATGGCAGCAGGCCTGCGTACAGCCAGCGTACTTGATTTTCCTACGGTTGCTATTGCAGGTGATACGGGCAAAGAGGGCCGCAGTCTGGCGTTGGTAACAGCTGTAAGTTCGGGTTATCCCCTGCGTGGCAAGGTGCTAATCTCAGATGAGATCTTTGCAACAAGTTATGCATCTGAAGATACCCCTGAACCCGGTACGGCATGGGCAGAGCCAGGGCTTATGGCCAGACTGGATGCAGACATAGGCTCTGTAGTGCAGCTGGGTTCTGCTGAATTCCGGTTGACCCGGGTGCTGGAGTTTCGTCCTGACCAGAGTTTTGGTTTTATGAGCCTTGCACCAACAATACTGGTACATATTGATGATGTGCCTGCAATGGATGTTATTAAGCCGGGTAGTCGTGTTACCTACAGGCAATTATTTGCAGGTACTACAGAGGCGATTGCTGATTTTCAGAGGGTTCTTCAGCAGGAACTTGGTCAGGAAGAACAACTACGCACATTTAAGGATGCTGGTGAGCAAATAGTTGCTGCTATAGACAGGGCGAAGCGTTTTCTCACCTTAGCTTCATTGGTAACGGTTATTCTTGCGGCGGTTGCAACGGCGATGGCTTCGCGTCGTTATGCCTTGCGCCATCTTGATACAGTTGCCTTATTAAAAAGTATGGGCGCTACCCAGAGTTTTGTCCTGCGCAGTACCTTGATACAGCTATTACTAATAGTTGCAGGTACAGCCATTGTTGGCACCTTCATGGGGTTTGCGGCACAGGGTGTGCTGGCAGAGTTGGCAGCACGTTATACACCATTCGCCTTGCCATCTGCTTCATTCAACGCTTCATCTCTTGGGCTTGTTACTGCAACCACCATTGCAATTGGTTTCTCGTTACCTCACTTGTTGCAGCTTAGAACGACCCCGCCGTTACGTGTGTTGCGGCATGATCTGGCACCACCCCAATTGCGCACCAGCTTAGTGTATGGCGTTGCATTATTAGCGCTTATTGCAATGATCTGGTCAATTGTCCAGGAGCTTAAGCTGCTGTTATTGATTGTGGGAGGGCTGCTTGGCATGACTGTGGTTATGGTGCTTGCAGGTTGGCTTCTGGTTCGTGGTTTTACTCGTTTCAGGGGCGGTGGCGGTATTGCCTGGCGGTATGGGCTGGCAAATATTTCCCGGCGTGGTCGAGAAAGTGTAGTGCAGATTGTGGCCTTTGGGTTGGGTTTAATGGTGTTGTTACTGCTGACAGTGGTACGTAATGATATTTTGCAGGACTGGCAACAATCGTTACCTGAGGATGCGCCCAATTATTTTCTGCTTAACATAGAACCGCAAGATTGGGATGGTATAGCAAGCCTATTTGCGACTGAGCTTGGTTCAGCCCCCGATTTTTTGCCATTAATTCGCGGGCGTATCAGTGCAATTAATGGCACGGCTATAGACGTATATGAATTTCCAAATCGTGAAGGTCAGCGCTATGTAAATCGTGAAGCTAACCTGACCTGGACGGCAACTTTACCGGAGAGCAACCGGGTCATTGCAGGTGAGTGGTGGCCTGAGGATTATGATGGCCAGCTGCAGGTATCACTTGATGAGCGTATGGCCCGTAATCTGGGTATAAGTGTAGGTGATAGCCTTGATTTGATGGTAGGTGGTGAACAAATTACAGCACCTGTAACCAGTTTACGTCTTATAGAATGGGATTCACTGAGCCCTAATTTTTACCTGGTGTTCTCACCCGGTGAGGTGCGTGAATTACCACAGACTTATCTTAGTAGTTTTTATGTTGCTGAAGAAGACCGCTCAGTATTAAAGACCTTGTTACAGCGTTACCCAGAACTGACCCTATTTGATCTTGAAGTTACACTTAAACAGGTTCGCGATATTATTGATAAGGCGTCTCTGGCTATACAGTATGTATTTATGTTTACGTTACTGGCTGGGGTTGTGGTTCTGCTTGCGGCTGTTCAGATAACCCGAGATGAACGCCGTTTTGAAAGCGCTATCCTGCATACTCTGGGCGCCAGACGAAGACAAATTTTGCAGGGTATTGCTGCTGAATTCATTGCTCTGGGTGGTTTGGCTGGTTTTCTAGCGGCGCTTGGTGCCAGTGCCATTGGCTATGCATTAGCAAAATATGTGTTTGATCTTGCCTACACTATAGATCCTGTTTTATGGCTGGCTGGGTTGTTTAGTGGGGCCCTAATTGTTGGTATTACAGGCACGTTGGCCACACGTAAGGCTGTTAATGAGCCGCCGGTCAGAGTATTGCGCAATGGTTAGCGGGTTGGGGCAAATCCGCGTCAGTAACTGAGCTGGTTCGTATTGAGCATTTCTCAGGTGTTTGGTAATGCGCAGGGAAAATGGCAACACAATGATCCTAACAAGGCAGGGTAGTAGATTATTGTGGCTGACTCAGATGATGCGATTACGCTTCTCACCCGCCTGAAAAGCCAGGATATTGCTAACAATTTCATCTATCGCCCTTTGTCTTGCTTCACGGGCACTCCAGGCTATATGCGGTGTGACAATAAGATTAGCTAAATTTGCCTTAAGCAGAATGTGGTTATCAATGGGTGGCTCCTGCTCCAGCACATCAATGCCTGCGCCACCAATTTCATTTTGCTCCAGTGCATGCAATAGCGCCTGATAATCTACCAGGCCACCACGTGCGGTATTAATTAGTAGTGCATCACTCTTCATCTGCTCGAGAGCATTGCTGTCAATGATATGCCGGGTGTCTTCATTTAAAGGACAGTGCAGACTTATGATGTCTGCCTGCTGCAGTAGTTCATGCAAAGCTAAGCGAGGCACACTTTGACCGGAAACACTTGGCGCAGAAGTGGTACGCCAGGGCAGCCGTGCAGCAACCACCCGCATGTTAAATGCCCGTGCTACGCCTGCTACGCCACTACCAAGAGCCCCAAGTCCGATTAGCCCAAGAGTTTTACCGCTGAGTTCACGGATGGGTGGGTCCAGTAAGCAGAAGTTCTCACTGTGCTGCCAGTCACCCTTATTCAGCCGTGCCTGATATAGCGCCAGGTGTTGGGTGAGCGTGAGCATTAATGCAAATACATGCTGTACTACTGAAGGGGTGCAGTATTCACGGATATTGCAAACGGCAATACCGCGCTCTTTTGCTGCATCCAGGTCGACATTGTCGGTGCCGGTTGCGGCAAGACAGATAAGCTTTAGATTGGGTGCCTGCTCAAGGCATGTCTCATCTACTAATAGTTTATTTACAACTATAACTTCTGGTGATTTTAGACGGTCTTTTAGCTCATCTTTATTACTGGTTGGCCAGAATTGTATGTCTTTTAGTTTTTTTTTAAGGCTATCTAAATCCAGATCTTCTGGATGTAGTGTGGAAAAATCAAGAAATACAGTTTTCATATTGTTGGTTAAGCTTAACTTGAAGTCTGTAGGCCATGTGATATGCCATTAACGCTGGCTACCAGAGCAATAATGAGGCGTTCATCATTACGACCTCCCTCCCGCCAGCGTTTTAATAGCTCTACTTGCAGCAGGCTCATTGGGTCGACATAGGGGTTTCTTAGCCGGATGGAACGGCGCAGAGTATTGTTATTTTCAAGTAAAACCTTGCTCTGCCGTAAGTTCAGAATAGCCGCAACACTGCGGTTATATTCGGCCTGTATATTGGGAAAGAAACGGCCATGTAGTTCTTTACCGGCAAGCAGTGAATAGTGTTCTGCAATACTAGGGTCAGTGATAGCCAGTGCTGTTTCAACATCATTTATCAGGCGTCGGAAGAAGGGCCAGCTGGTAGCCATCTCTCTTAGTAAAGGGGCTCCATATTCTGCAACAGCCTTTTCAAGGCCAGTGCCAAAACCATACCAGGCAGGAAACAGGTGGCGGCTTTGTGACCAGGCTAATGTCCAGGGAATATTACGTTCAAATATTTTACTGTCTGATTCTTTGGTGCTATTCCGCATGCCAATACGCATGTGCTCAATAACATCTACAGGGGTTGCCAGCCTGAAGTAATCATTAAACCCTGAATCACTGCCAGTTAGTTGTTGATGTGTGGTTTGGCTGGCTTCTGAAATGAGTTCCATTGCAGATGACCATGCCACCAAATTTTTATTGTCACTTTCCAGTTCTGCTGTTGCTATAGCAACAGCACTAAAAGCTTTTTCCAGAGTGCGGAAGGCAATTCCTCGTACACCATAGCGTTCATTAACTGCCTCACCATGTTCAGTTGTCCGCAGGTGGCCACAGGCTATACCATCTGAAACTCCGCCACGGCCAGATACACTGCCTCGCCCGTGGAATAATGTGTAGTTAATATTTGACTGGGTAAAGATCTTGCCGAGTGCATCATGGGCTCGCTTCATGTTCCAACGTGATGCAGCTATACCACCATCACCGCTGGCTTCAGAAGTACTGAGTTTTACAGTTTGGGTGGCGCCACGCTTTTCCAGATTAACTTTGTAAAAAGGGTCCTGCAGTAATTTTTCAATGAGAGCAGGTGCCAGATCTAATTCCTCTCCTGTTTCGAAGCAGGGTGCAATATCAAGTGGTACAGAACCATCAGTATTGGTCAGTCCTGCCCAGCGGGCTACCAGTAGTGCGGCCAGTACATCATCAACACCTCGACAGTGCCGCACCAGAATAACGCCTATAGCCTGTTGTCCATACTTGCGACGACAGAATTTAATTGCATTGAAAACAGATAAGAGCCGTTTGGCATCATTATCAGGTTCGGTTTTAGCTGAGTCATTAGCTATCAGTACGTTGCGGATTTGGTCGGCACGTTGGTCAGGTGGCTGTTCCATCCAGTCTTGTTTGTCGAGGCAGTGCCCAATAATGTGTTGCAGATCTTCAGCATTACAACGTATATCAAGTGATAATAGATGGAATCCAAAGGTTTCTGATCGACGGATGAGGCGCCTGACTGCAAATAATCCTGCATTGGCACCCTTACGGTGGGTAAGACTGTTTGCGATTATCTTCAGGTCATTTGTGAACTGGTTGGTATCTTCATAAGGGAATGTGCCGTCATCGTAGGTCGCTTGTAGGCGCGCCATTATCAGTCGTAAAAGCATACGGTAAGGCATGTTTCGATAGCGATGTGGCGCTGTGCCGCGGATGCTGGGGAATTGCTTGGAGTATTCTTCAATCAATTCCAGTACAGGTGCATCGACGTCTATGCGGGACAGACTCTGGCTGAGTTTTTCAGCAAGTCTTTTGGCATCCTTATAGTACAGGTCAAGCAGTAATAGGCGTTGTCGTGCAAGCGTGTCACGCAGGATGCGTGCAGAGAATTCCTGGTTGGTGGAAATATCACCGCCTATCCATGAGCCAAAATGCAGCAGGTTAGGAATAGAAATAGTTTTTGCTTTTTTACCGTAGGCATCAGCCAGCGCTGAATCTAGTTCTTCATAGAATGGAGGTATGACCCGGTAAATGACATCTGTCAGGAAGAACAGCATGTGTTCAAGCTCATCAAATACGGTTGCAGCTTCTGATGGGCTTTCCTCTGTCTGCCAAATTGCGGTGATGTCCGCACGAATACTTTCAAAACAGGCATTTTCTTCTTGTGGAGTAATGGCTGGGTTTTGCATATCTACCATGCGACGCACAATGCTTTGCTGTTTGCGTAGGATGGTGCGTCGGGTCGTTTCAGTTGGGTGTGGTGTGAATACGGGCTCAATCACAAGCTTATTGAGCATTTCTTCTACATGGCCTGTCTCAAAGCCAGCGTCACGTAGCCGATATACTGTTTCATCAAGTGAACGGGGCTGATGTTTATCTGTGTCTTTAAGATAATCCCGACGGCGACGGATTCGGTGCACCTGCTCCGCTGTATTGACTACCTGGAAATAGGTAGAAAAAGCCCTCACCACATCGCGTGCTGCTGTAGCGCTCATTTTTCCAAGTAATTTATCGAGCTTCTGGCTGGCCTCCGCATCACCTTCACGTCTGTCAATAGCATACAGGCGGGCTGATTCGACAGTTTTATAAAGCGCTTCGCCGCCTTGCTCTACCAGTAGTTCACCCACCATCCTGCCGAGTGCGCGCACATCCTGACGTAGCGCTTCGTCTTTCTCGGCGAAACGAATGTTCTGCCGCTTAACTGTTGCTGCAGTGATTTGGGGCTTTGAATCATTCATTGTAATGAGTGCTGTGCTGCCTGATTTGCTGTTGCTGCGAATCTTACGGCGGGTTGGTTAACAAAGGAAGTAAACAGAGCCCATAGGCATGAAATATATATAAGCTCTGGAAATAGCAGCACCCTGAGAATCTATGCATATCAATAGCATATAGGACAAGCCTTTAGTTGCGCTGTCTGCCAGATTAGTGCCACAGAATAACCCTGTGTACCGGGAGCTGAAGATGGCAATAAGTTCTGCTGTTATTCGTTTAGTGGGTCAGGCTGCACAACAAGAACCATATCCAGCTAGGTGGGAAACTCGCTTTGCTCATCTTTTTGAGACGGGGGTTTTGCACCTGCCAAAACAACCAGGCACAGAAATGGCACTGCATATAAGAGAGCTTCCTTTCGCAAATGATGTCGGTCGTATAGTGAATTTTTGTATTGAGCATATGCAGATTGCACAACGTAATAAATGCTTATTAAATGTTGACCTAAATCAGGTGCAGACAAAATCTTTTACTGATTGGCTAATGTTATTCCAGACAGAGTTAGCTAATGCCATTTCAGATGGTGAACTAAATACAGCTAATCTGCTTTTTTCATTGCAGGATGATCACCCAGGTATTCGGGCGTTTCTTGATTTGCGTCACTCCAGTGTTCTGGGGTATCCGGCTATAGCAATTCGCTATGGCAATAGTTTGCTGAGATATGAGCACAGCTGGCAGGTACTTGTGGCAGCTAGTCATGAAGATGTTCGTATTAAACTGGTTCCTGCAATGGCAGTCAGGCCGCTATCAGGTTTGCATATGTTTGAACAGGGTGACTGTGTAATGCCTAACAGCCTCTTTGAGGTTAGTACAGACACCGCCTGGCTTATGCTTGAGATTGATGCAACATGTTTAGGTCCGCCTGTAAAAATGAAGCAACAGCTATCTGATTGTTTGCGTTTTGCTGATAATTTAATTGATCAAGTACTCTGGCCTCGTCCGGCTCTGCAACTTGATGCATTGCTCAACCGTAGGGTTGGGATTCATATCAGTTGTCTTGGTGACCTGCTGTGCCAACAGGGAATGCATCCTGGCAAAGTTGAAACTTTTCATAGTTTGAAGCGTTGGCTGGCATTTGTACGCTGCTGTTTTGTACATGAGTCTATGTTCTTAGCTCGTCGTCGTGGGCCTTTTCCAGAACTAGGTGCTACTGAATTGATTGCTGAACTGACACCACGCTATGGTGTTTCTGCCGCTCGACGGCTGATACAAAATAGAAGTCTTAGGCACCGGCATATTCTTGCATTTTCACCGTTTGCTTTATTTCCCAGAAAACCTGCTGCATATGCAGATGAACTTTGGCTAAATCTTATTCCGGCACTGGGCTGTGCTGATGCATTAACCATGTTTGGACCTGATCCACGGGCAAGATTAAGCTTGCAGGCATGGCGTCGTCTGTTGCAGATGACGGGTGCATTAGGTGCATGTGATGCTGAAATAATAGGGTAATTACCTATTAATTTTTGGGTATTAAGATTAATAATCATTAAATGTATGCCTTTTCAAAGGCATAAACTTGACTTTGCGGCGTTGCGGGAAGGGTGCAACAATACTACTTCTTCTTTATGCCTTATTTAATCTTATTGCCATATCCGGCATGGTTTTTAATTTTATTTTAATTGCGGAATATTCATTTGCCTCCTTTGCCAGACATACATGCGATAGCGGTCATCCTGATGACCGGCATTACGCTATATATGTTCGCGCGCGAACGTATTCCGCTTGAAACAACCGGTTTCCTTGTGTTGGTTACATTGGTTGTTGGTTTTTTTGTTTTTAAATACCCAGGTATTGAACCGCAAAAGTTCTTCCTGTCATTTGGTAATGAAGCGCTGGTAACTATTTGTGCATTACTTATTGTTGGTAAGGGGCTGGATGTAACGGGTGCTTTGCAGCCCCTTGCGAATCTTATGGCGGCTGGTTGGCAAGAGCGACCAAAGCTAGCGTTACTGACAACCTTAATAATAGGTGCTATTAGCAGCGCATTTCTTAATAACACACCAATAGTGGTGATGTTATTGCCTATTTTAGTGGCAGTAAGTTTACGAAGTGGTATTGCACCATCAGGGGTTTTGATCCCAATGGGGCTGGCTACACTAATTGGCGGTATGGCAACAACTATTGGCACCTCTACCAACCTGCTGGTAGTAGGTATAGCTTCCAGTCAGGGGTTCCCAAAGCTGGGGATGTTTGATTTTACTTTGCCCGTAGTAATAGCCGGGGTACCGGGGCTACTTTTTCTTTGGCTGGTTGCACCAAAATTATTGCCAGAACGTAAGGCACCTATGTCAGATATTGCGCCCCGAGTATTCAAATCATTGCTCTATGTTAATAAAGACAGCTTTGCCAATGGCAAAACCTTGACCGAAGTGCGTGCTAAAACAGAAAACTGCATGCGTATAGAAAGGGTGCAGCGGGGAGAAAATTTATTTGTTGCACGTTTGCCCTCAGTTGTCTTACAAGAAGGTGATCGTTTGTATGTAAGTGATACAGCTGATCGTCTCAAGGAGTATGAAAAACTGCTGGGGGCAACGCTCTATAATGCATCTGATGTAGAACATCCGGTCAGTGATGATGTGCCTTTGGCAAGTGAGGGGCAGCAACTGGCTGAGGCTGTTATCACGCGTGGTTCTCCCTTGCATCATCGCACCCTGAATATCAGTCAGTTCAGCTCCCGTTTTGCTTTAGTGCCACTGGCAATACATCGTGCCCGACCTTCTGCAGATGTAGTTGGAGAGCTTGAATCAACCCGGCTGCGTACGGGTGACGTTATTCTTGTGCAGGGTTCACGTGAGGCTATAGTTGAATTACGTGCCAGTGGTTCAATGCTGGTACTTGATGGTACGACTGATTTGCCGCATACAGAGCGTGCCAATACTGCGCTGGGCATTATGATTGGTGTGGTTGCGTTGGCAGCATTTGGTTTGTTGCCAATTTCAATTAGTGCCCTGATAGGGGTTGTTGCCATGCTTATGACAGGTTGCCTGCGCTGGCGTGATGTAGGTGGCTCACTTAATATTCCTGTCATCATGATTATTGTTGCCAGCTTGTCATTGGGCACTGCATTGGTGCAAACAGGCGGTGCGGAGTACATAGCCCAATTGTTTGTAGCAGCAACCTATACCTTGCCTATACCAATGGTATTAAGCGCCCTGATGTTGTTAATGACTGTGTTGACAAATTTAGTATCGAATAATGCTGCTGCTGTCATTGGGACACCGATTGCAATTAGTGTGGCTTACCAGCTTGGTGTATCACCAGAGCCCTTCATACTGGCCGTTATTTTTGGCGCTAATATGAGCTTTGCAACACCTATAGGCTATCAGACCAATTTGTTGATTATGTCGGCAGGTGGTTACAAGTTTTCAGATTTTATGAAGGTTGGTATACCGCTTACTGTCATTATGTGGATATCGTTCTCAATTACACTCCCCATGCTATACGGCCTCTAGCGAGCGGACTTACAGCTAAAATGATGCCTGTGCTGGCTGGTTCCTTGACCTTGCTGCCTGTGGTCGCCATACTCCCTGCCATGATTGACAGGCTGAACAGACTGATTTGGTGGTGGTTACCTTCCAAGGAGAGGGTGGCTGGCTAGTTTGTAATGCCCGTAAGAACCAGCAACCCATCTCCGTTTAACGGTGATGGGTTTTTTATTGCCTGTAGGGAAAGTGTTTCTGCCCCACCAAATCTATTAATTTTGGCTAACAATGTAGTCTCAAATGAATTTAGAATAATGATATGCAACCACCTTTTGATATAGCTGCTGATCTGGATACGCCGGTTTCAACTTATTTGAAGCTTGGTCCATTACGCCCACGGTTTTTATTGGAAAGCGTGGAGAAGGGGGCCAATCTTGCTCGCTACTCATTTTTGGGTTTTGGTGAGGCGCTGGAATTTAGGCTTGATGAAACAGGCATCCGTTATGGTGATGTTGAACAGCCACGTCCTGCTAATCAGGCAGAGCTGTTGGCAGCATTGCGTGATGCGCTGAGTAAAACGCCTAAACTGATGCCGGAAGTGGAGGGACTGCCCTTCTCCGGAGGCCTGGTTGGTGTAGCGGGTTACGATACTGTGCGTTACTTTGAACGGCTGGAATCCCCCCCGGTTGAGCATGTAGGCCCACTGCCACCAGAAGTTGCCTATCTGGGTACGGAGTCACTCCTGGTCTTTGATCACCTAACTCGCAGTATTGCTTTATTGCATGCAGGTACTGAAGCTGAACGTCAGGCATTGTGTACTGAAGTGCGACAGTTACTCAGGGGGCCTTTACCAGCCGCTAAACCTGGTAGTTATGAGCCTGCAGACCAGAGTCTGACAGATGAAGAATTTAAGCAGCGGGTGGCAAAGGCAAAAGAATACATTACCAGTGGTGATATCTATCAGCTTGTATTGTCTGTACGTTTTACAGGCAGGCACAGTCTGCATCCATTTGAATGTTATCGGGCCCTACGGATACTCAATCCGTCTCCTTACATGTTTTATTGTGACCTGGGTGATGTGCAGGTGGTGGGGTCATCACCTGAAGCACTGGTTCGGCTGAATAATATGACAGCATCTCTAAGGCCCATTGCCGGCACCCGACCCCGTGGTGCAGATATAGCGGAAGATAATGAGAATGAAGCATCTTTGCTAGCAGATGAGAAAGAAAATGCTGAGCACGTCATGCTGGTAGATCTGGCACGTAATGATCTGGGGCGTGTGGCGACTGGAGGGTCAGTGCATGTTGGGCCTTACCGTTCTATTGAGCGTTATAGCCATGTGATGCATATCGTAAGTGGTGTTGAGGGAGAATTGTGTGCTGACCGGGATGCATTTGATCTGTTTGCAGCAGCCTTTCCTGCGGGCACACTGGTAGGCGCCCCAAAAGTACGTGCTATGCAGTTGATAGATGAACTGGAGCCTGAACTAAGGGGGCTGTATGCCGGTACGGTTGGGTATTTTGCTAATAACGGTGATATGGATCAGGCCATTACCATACGCACGCTGGTATTTCAGGGTGAACATTATAGTTATCAGGCGGGTGCAGGCATTGTTGCTGACAGCCAGCCTGAATATGAATATGACGAGGTACTGGCCAAAAGTGAAATTTTACGCCGGGCACTGGCAATGGCGGAGAAAGGCTTGTGACAGCACGGGTTTTATTGATTGATAACTATGATTCATTCACCTATAACCTGGTGCAGTCATTTCTGGTGCTGGGTGCAGAGGTAGATGTCCATCGTAATGATCAGATTACAGTTGCTGCCGCACTTGCAATGAATCCTACCCATCTGGTTATTTCACCCGGACCTGGGCGTCCGGCAGATGCCGGCATCTCACTGGATATGATTGCTGCCTTTCAGCAGCAAGTGCCGATTCTGGGTGTGTGTCTGGGCCATCAGACGCTGGTACAGCATTTTGGTGGGCGTATTGTGGCTGCCGCCAGATTAATGCACGGTAAGACATCAATGATTGAGCATGATGGTCAGGCTTTGTTTGCAGGATTGCCGCAACCCTGTGAGGTAGGTCGTTATCATTCATTGGCCGCGGAACGGGATAATATTCCCGATGTGTTAGAAGTAACGGCCCGTACAACGGGAGGGGAAATCATGGGTGTGCGTCATCGGGAGTTACCTGTAGAAGGCGTTCAGTTCCATCCTGAAAGTGTGCTGACACCAGAGGGTGACCAGTTATTAAAGAATTTTCTGCAGCTCAAAGCAGGTAAAAAAGGATAGTTTGGGTGGAGCAGATTATGAGTGTCGATTCACAAGTACTACTAGAACAACTCCTTAATGGACAGCACCTTAGTGAGGAACAGGCGGGTGAGCTTATGCAGCTGCTGGCTGAAGGTTCATTAGAGCCCGCTCGTGCAGGCGCATTATTAGTTGCCTTACGTGCTAATGGAGAAAATGCAGATGAGATTCGTGGTTTTGCAAATGCTATGCGTAATCTGGCGCAGCCATTTAGCCGTGACCCTAACTTGCCTGCTGCTGATTCTGTAGGAACGGGTGGTGATGGTTCGGGCAGTCTGAATCTGTCCACTGGGGCAGCTTTACTGGCTGCTGCCTGTGGGGTTCCCATGGTTAAACATGGCAACCGCTCTGTCTCTAGTAAATCAGGGAGTGCTGATGTATTAGAAGCACTAGGTGTAAAGCTGCCCGGTGACCCAAAAATTGCTTCTGATTATCTGGCACATACAAATTTTACATTCCTGTTTGCCCAGGTATTTCATCCTGCCATGAAGAACATTGCACCAATACGTGCCGCATTGGGTGTGCGTACCGTATTCAATATTCTGGGGCCCTTAACTAATCCTGCCGCGCCTCCATTTAGCCTGATAGGTGCATTTAGTTCAGCAATAGCCAAGTTGATGGCAGAAAGCCTGGCGGGTATGCCTCATGTACAACGCGCATTTGTTGTACATGGTGAGCCCGGTTGGGATGAGCCTACACCGGCCGGGCGCTTTGAATTATTTGCTGTAACACCGGGGCAGGTGCATCGTGAACAACGTGACCCACGTGATTATGGTATTGCACGCTGCCAACCTGAAGACCTTGCTGGGGGTGATGCTGAGTACAACGCCCGTGCATTAGAGGCTGTATTACTGGGTAGAGATCCGGGGCCGCATCAGGACGCATTGATGCTGGGTGCGGGTCTGATCCTCGAAGTAACCGGTCGTGTTTCTGGTTTGCACGAAGGTATCAGTGTTGCTGAGAAAGCCATTAGATCGGGTGAGGCCAGAAAATTTTTACGCCAGCTACGTGCTTTTAGTGAGGCCCTTAAATGAATCGGGCAGCAAATAGTGATTTTTTGCTGGGTATGGCGCATTCAAGCAAACAGCGTCATGAAATTGCCCGAGCGACATTAAGTGATGCACAGCAGCGCTCACAATTGCTGTGTCTTAATGCTCCGCATGACTTGCAGTTGTCAGCTAGAGGCTTTGACCTGATTGCTGAAATAAAAAAACGTTCTCCTGCTGAGGGTGACCTGGATGCTGTGCTGGCATCATCGGAATTACAGGCTGAGGCATATGTCAGGGGAGGCGCAGCTGTATTATCAGTGCTGACTGAGCCTGATAAATTTTCTGGTAGTTTGAATGACCTGCATGCAGTTGCTGAAAACAGTACGCCTGTTCCAGTAATGCGCAAAGATTTTCTGGTTTCTTGTTATCAGGTGCGTGAGGCACGTCTGGCTGGGGCGTCAGGCGTACTTCTGATTGCGGCAATTCTGGACGCTGATCAGATGGCCTCTATGCTGGAAACCGCATTTGAGCTGGGTTTATTTGTATTGATGGAAGTTTTTGATCAGGCTGATCTGGATAAATGCGTACCTGTGCTTGAGCAGTTTGGTGCCGCACTAAAGGATGGTCGTTGTCATTATTTACTGGGTGTTAATTGCCGTGATTTGCGCACACTTCAAGTAAACTTTGGGCACTTTCAGCATATGGCACCAAGGTTGCCCACAGATATGCCTTGGGTTGCAGAAAGCGGTGTAACTGATGAAGCACAGATTAAGACACTTGTAGACTTGGGTTATCGGCTGGCATTGGTTGGCACTGCTTTAATGCGTAGTGGTGATCCTGCAGCAACAGTAGCATCTTGGAAAGCAGCGGGGCTTTTGGCATGTTCATAAAGATATGTGGCTTGAATACGGAAGAGTCTATTCAGGCGGCAGTTGCGGCAGGTGCTGATGCCCTGGGGTTTGTATTTGCTGATTCTCCCCGACAGGTTACGCCGGCACAGGCGGCCGGGTTAACAAAAAACCTGCCCGTGGGTGTTGCCAAAGTAGCCGTCATGCTGCATCCCACTGCTGCAGAATGGAATGCAGTACGTGATGAATTTTGTCCCAACTGGCTGCAGGCAGATGCAGATGATTTTGCCGGCCTTCAGGTACCTGAAAATATTGGGTATTTCCCGGTTTATAGAGACCGGATGTCGGCAGACTTTGATAATGATGATATTCACTGGCCTGAGCACATGTTGTTTGAAGGTGTTCGAAGTGGCGTGGGCTTAAAACCAGACTGGGATCATGCAGCACAGATAGCCCATCGCACGTGTTTAATGCTGGCTGGTGGCCTGACTCCAGAAAATGTACAGGAAGCTATTATTTGTGTGCATCCATGGGGTGTTGATGTCAGTAGTGGTGTGGAAATAAGCCCCGGGGTAAAAGACCCGGAAAAAATTGCAGCATTTATAACAGCTGCAAGAGAAGCAGAGGGATTACATGCAGGTTGATATTACCCCGCAGCAGGGCGCTGAATTATTGGCCCGGCTTATAAACAATGAACTGCCGGATAAACACGGTCGTTATGGGCCTTTTGGTGGTTGTTATGCACCGGAAACACTGGTGCCTGCATTATCTCGTCTGGCTGATAATGTTTATCGTTATCTGGCTGATGATGATTTTATGGCGCACCTTGATCAACAGTTAAGTACCTGGGTTGGCAGGCCAACAGCTTTAACGCACGCACAGGGACTTAGTAAGCGCTGGGGTGCTGAGGTATACCTGAAGCGTGAAGACCTTGCACATACCGGTGCACATAAAATTAATAATGCACTGGGTCAGGCATTATTGGCGCAGGAAATGGGCGCCAAACGTGTTATTGCAGAAACAGGGGCAGGCCAACATGGTGTTGCAACGGCTGCTGCCTGCGCACGAGTGGGTATTCCCTGTACTGTCTACATGGGTGCTGTGGATATACAAAGGCAGGCGCCAAATGTTGATCGCATGCATCAACTGGGTGCGCGAGTTGTTGCTGTTGAAAGTGGCGATAAAACCCTGCGTGCAGCAATAGATGAGGCTTTTCGTAACTGGGTGGCTGATCCTGATGGCAGTTATTACCTGCTTGGCTCAGCCGTGGGACCTCACCCGTATCCATATCTGGTGCAGCGTTTACAGTCGGTGATTGGCAGTGAAGCACGTAGCCAAATACTTGATCAGACGGGCAGCCTGCCGGATGTGGCAATCGCATGTGTGGGTGGTGGATCCAATGCCATTGGTTTATTTCACCCTCTGCTTGCAGATGAATCTATAGCTCTGCTGGGTGTAGAGGCGGGAGGTCATGGCCCGGCACTCGGTGATAATTCAGCAACTCTGGCAGCGGGTAAGCCAGGTGTACTGCACGGTAGTTATTCGGTGTTGCTGTATGACAATGATGGTCAGATACAGGATACCCATTCAGTTTCAGCTGGTCTGGATTACCCCGGTGTTGGGCCGGAACATTCATTACTGCAGGCACTTGGTCGGGTTAACTATGTCTCTGCAACAGATACGGATGCTCTTAATGCATTGCAGGAGTGTTGTGCCGCTGAGGGCATATTGCCGGCACTTGAGTCGGCCCATGCTCTGGCAGGTGCACGTGCCTGGGCAAAGGACAATCAGGGCAAGGCTATATTGATTGGTTTGTCCGGGCGAGGTGACAAAGATATGCCCACACTTTCCCAGCATATACCGTCGCCCCTTGGTGAAGACAAGGGCGCAAGGGCGGATGACTGAGATGAGTAAGTTATTGCCACGTGAGCAGATTACTGCTGCACTTGAAGCCGCCAACACTAATAACAAGGTTGCCCTGGTGCCATTTATTACAGCGGGGTATCCGGATAAAGATGCCTTTATCAGCACTCTGAAGGCTATAGCAACTGAAGGTGATGTTGTAGAAATTGGTGTGCCATTTTCTGACCCGATGGCTGACGGTGT
Source organism: Gammaproteobacteria bacterium (assembly GCA_024229935.1). Taxonomy (GTDB): domain Bacteria; phylum Pseudomonadota; class Gammaproteobacteria; order Steroidobacterales. Next base: position 47,102 of record JAAERX010000042.1, read on the forward strand.
AACCATTCAGCGTTCCAGTCATGCTGCCATTGCTGCAGGCGTTAGTTTGCACTGGATACTGGATGAACTGACTGCAGCAGAAGATCTTGGTGCGCCTGTGGTGTTGATGAGTTATCTCAATCCATTGCTGGCTTTTGGTTATGAAGCACTGGCAAAGCAATGTATTGCGGCAGGTGTATGTGGTTTTATCGTGCCCGATCTACCGTGGGAAGAAAGTGCAGAGTTCCGTGCAGTGATGGACAAGTATGGGCTTGCACTGGTGCAGCTGGTTACACCAGTAACGCCTGATGATCGACTGGAAATGCTCTGTAAGGGGAGTCAGGGTTTTGTATACGCCGTAACAATTACCGGTATTACAGGTGGTGACGTGGCATTACCCCCAACTGTTACAGACTATCTTGACCAGGTGAAAAGTCATACCAGCGTGCCTGTATGTGCTGGTTTTGGTGTGCGACATGCATCTCAGGTGGAGAATCTTGGGCATCATGCCAATGGTGTGATTGTAGGTTCAGCACTGGTTGAGCAACTTGAGGCAGGTGCTGACCCTGCTCCCTTTCTTAGGGACCTGCGCAGTTAGCCGTTCTTTGATTCCTGGGAACAGGCCTGTAATGCAAGCGATTAACTAACGTTACGTGCGCCGACTCCATCCCAGCAGGCCCAGAGCAGAGGCAAATAGCCACACGGCTGCAGGTACTGGTACAGCCGTTAGTAGAAATGCGCCCTGCTCTTCGGAACTTAGTGTGCCTATGCCAACTATCTGCCCTGATTCATTAATATCATAAGCATAGGTCAGGTTTGTGAAGTCGGTACCGCTAAGGTCTACAAGGAGATTAAGATTTTTTCATATTTTCCCCGAGCCTTTAGAAGAGACGCCAGTCATTATTATTTGAATAATAAGCAGGCGCGATTCTAGCGGAGGAGGCTGCCAGGTGCTGTCTGTTCGCTGGATTATGTTTAATCATTATGTATTGCAGCTTTATCAATAGCGGGTTTTACCCCAGCTGTTTATGGCGTCGCCCCAGTTGCCTATGGCTATATCAAAGGCATCAGGAGCCAGTTTCTCAAGCAGGGCTCTATTAAGTTCAGCATAATTTTCCGGGCCGCCTTCCTCAGGCCATTGCTTTGTTGCATCAATGACCAGTTTGCTTGAAGCATAGCGGTCTTCGGCTGATGCGCTTGGGTCCAGAGGCATGCCCCGACCGGAGAAAATTTCTGTGGCAGTTGCCGGTGTATAACGGGCCCCAACAGCCAGGCCGACCTCATACCAGTTCAGTATATCTACGTCTTCATCAACAACGATAGTTACCTTGAATAACGGCACTATGGAGGCAAGTCGCTTACCTGCTTTCAGACCCTGACCAGGCTCGGTTTTTTTAATTTTTATAAAACACCAGCCTGTTGTATCAACAGGCTGGTGGATTTCTATAAGCCCCGGAATCATTTTGGAAAAACTTTCATTAAAAAGTGAGGACACTGGTGCGGTTACATAGCCCCGGGTTACGCCTGTAAATTGGTTCATAAACCAGGGGTCTTTGCGGTAGCTGACAGCTGTAATATTCATCCAGAAGTTTTCAGATTTCTTGCGGCCCAGATAACCATACATTTCCCCAAAGGGTCCTTCCGGCAGCATAGCTTCCTGCAGTGGCACCTCTCCCTCTATAATCATTTCGCAGTTTGCTGGCACCATGATGTCATTGGTTTCACTTTTAACAACTTCAATTGCCTTGCCACGTATACCACCAGCCACTGCAATTTCATCAATGGGTGTGACTTTGCGACCAAAGCGAGGCGCAACCTTTGAGCCACTAACAAGCCAGACATAGGGGTCTTGGCCCAAAGCAATTGATATTTTTGCTGTCTCTTCGCCGCGGTCCTTTGCAGCCATCAGCATTTTCCAGCCTGTTTGATTGGGCTCTGGGTTTACCCCAAGCACCCTGGGGCCGCGGATCTGACAGCGATAGGTGCCATAGTTAGTCCCCATCTCAGGGTCAGAGGTGAATACTGAGCCTGTATTGATGTAGCGACCTCCGTCAGCCGGATTACTTGTTATAAAAGCAAACTTTGTAATATCGATGTCATCGCCCGTTTCAATAACCTGTTTGCACAAGGCATTTTTACTGGTGACCTCAACGGGTGCTATTTGTGGAAACTTGCCATTAACCAGAAGGTTCCGGGTGTATGTCAGGGCTTTTTTGTAACTTTCTCGGCTGTTGCCTTTGACTGGCTCCAGTCCGAAAGTAATGCATTCTGTATCCCAGTGCCCCTGGTGATTGATTACTATTGGGCCCTTAATCCATACACCCTCTTGTTTGATGCGCTCAAATAAAACGGCTGGTGCGTCATACCAGCCGTATTTGTCAATCAGCGCATAGATTATTGCAGTGCCTTCAAAAACGTCCTGATCTATTTTATCAAAGCGCAGTAGTAATCCATGGGCTTCGATAGCAGCAACGTATTCACGTAGGGTATCAAAAGGTGCCTGTGGTGCATTTGTCCTGCGTTCAGCTGCAGTGGTTTCTGCATGCGTAACTTTATTTCCTATTTCCTGATCTGAAACTTCGCATCCAGCTGCTGCTACACCTGCTGTGGCAGCAAGAAAACTGCGTCGAGAAATAATTCCTGATTGCACAGGGGTAGTTTTATTTGGCTGGTCAGTTAATGACCCAGTTAATTTGCTGCTCAAATCATCAGTCATGGTTTTGCTCTATCCTGCAGGTCGGGTAATCATTTAACCCAAGAGAATGCTTTGTGGCAATACACCAGATTTAAGAAGGTCGCTGTGTTCAGCTGGCGGAGGGTTTGCCCGAAGGTTTAAATGAATTTATAAGATTGAGTTTATGGGGGCGAGATAATTTTTTTATGGCCATCTCTCGTTGCGTGGCAATAGCACGATCCAGGGCTGGTTCGGCATAGATCAGCCTGACAGGTAAGCGGCCACGGGTGTATTTTGCTCCAATGCCCTTATTATGGGTGATGAGTCGTGCTTTCAGATTACGGGTGATGCCGGTGTAAAGGCTGCCATCGCCGCATTCAAGTATGTAAACCTGCCAGTTATGGCCGTTTGTAGAGTTGCCCCCGGAGCCCACCTTAGCGCCAGCTTCTGTTTTGCTGCTCATTAGTCGTTGTTTAACTTCTCGTGGCCGCCCCATTTCTCACGAAATTCCTGCAGAGCCTGACTTTGGACGGAGGCATGCCGGTTGGAGAGATTGAGTGAGTCAGGATCGCATACTTGTGCTCGTATCACGCCCAAATCTTCTGCAGCATGGAACAGGCTTGGGTACCAGCTGCGCCAGTTGGGCAACAACTCTTCCACCTGTTTTTTTAGCGCGGCTTGGTCAGACATGTGGCTATATTCAGTTCATTGTTAATTGGCGTCAGAGTAAAAATTAAACCCGAAATTAGTGACTAATTAGGGGCGTGGTCACGTTTACTTTGATTCCAGTTGATTTCATATTAAGCATCAGCATACCAGTAGTTGGTGCCTATGTTTCCGGCTGACCCCACATTTTATGGTTTTTTGCCCTACAGCCAGTGTGCCGGTTTGCAGCAATGCAGATTGTATTCATTGCATGTGGTTACTTAGCCGTTAAGCAGGGCAACAGATTTTATTTGGGCATAAAGCTTCATGCCGGTTGTAATATTCATTGCAGCTGCAGACTTGCATGTAATGCGGGCCAGTAATGCAGTGCCACCTGCATCAAGTTTTACCAGAGTTTGTGCAGCGCCATCATTAGACAGTTCAATGACGGTAGTGGAGACAATATTGAGTATGCTGGTGTTGGTTTGTCGTTGTAGTGTCAGACTTACATCACGTGCCATGATCCTTACGCGCATATTTTCGCAGTCTGTATCAATACGGCCAGGCACCAGTAGAGAGCCGCCTGAAAAATTAAGTGTTGTCAGGTTGTATTGTGTGTCATGGTCACCAGGCGTTACTGATAGCACTGCGCCTGCATCAGCATCATGGGCTACCGGCAAGTCAAAACGTGTCAGTATTTCATTCATGGCACCGGTTGCCAGTATCCTGCCTCCATCCATAAGCGCCAGATAGTCAGCTAGCTGGGCCACTTCATCAGGAGCATGGCTTACATAGATAATTGGGATATCCAGTTCACTATGTAAACGCTCAAGAAAAGGCATCAGCTCACTTTTATGGCGAGCATCCAGTGAGGCAAGTGGTTCATCCAGCAACAGGAGTTTTGGGCCGCTCAGTAGGGCCTGTGCAATTGCAACACGCTTTCTTTCGCCGCCTGAAAGTTGTGTTGAGGGCCTGTCCAGAAGTTTGTTGAGGGTGAGTAGTTCTGTAGCATGCTCAAAGTTGATGCAGTATTCTGCATGCTCGGAACGGGTGTATCCATATTGCAGATTACTGCGTACATTCATATGGGTAAATAGATTTGCCTCCTGAAATACATAACCGCAGGCACGTTTGTGTGCTGGTAGGCAGGTATGTTCATCTTGCCATATTTCGCCGCCTACACTTAGTGAGCCCGTGCTTTTTTCAAGGCCGGCAATGGCACGTAATAAGGTTGTTTTCCCTGTACCTGAGGCGCCAAACAGAACGGTAATTCCGTTATCAGGGGTATTAAGAGTGGCATCTAGGCTAAAACCATTATTTATCAGTCTTAATTGTGCGCTCAGGCCGGTATTCATGTGCGTAATATCCGTAAGCGCCGATTAAATGTGAAAACCCCCAGCAGCAGGAAGAACGACAGGCACAAGAGCAGGCCAGATAGTAGGTGGGCCTGAGAGTATTCAAGTGTCTCTACGTGATCGTAGATGGCTATAGACAAAACCTGAGTTTTGCCGGGAATGTTGCCGCCTATCATTAGCACAACGCCAAATTCCCCCAGTGTGTGGGCAAAGCCAAGTACAAGTGCCGTCAGATAGCCAGGTCTGGCTAATGGCAACGCAATACTAAAGAACCGGTCAGCAGGGCCAGCGCCTAAAGTGGCGGCAACCTCAAGAGGCCGCTTACCAATTGCTGTGAATGCATCCTCTAATGGCCGAATAACAAAGGGTAAGGAATAAATAACAGAGCCTATAACCAGGCCAGTAAAGGAGAAGGCTAGTGACTGCCCGCCTGCGGATGCGGCAAGGCTGCCTATGGGGCCATCAGGCCCAAGTGCAATTAACAAATAAAAACCAAGTACAGTTGGCGGCAAAATTAATGGCAGTGTAATAACTGCATCAATCACAGGCTTTAATGCTGATTGTGTACGTGACAGCCACCATGCAAGAGGTGTGCCTGCAACAAGCAGTAACAAGGTGGTTATGCTTGCCAGCTTTAAAGTAATCCAGAGTGCAGTAATGTCATCAGGGTTTAGCATGAGCCTGTTAATGTGCTTTTGTATATCCAGTTGCAGGTAGATCGTAACCGTATTTAAGAATTATCTGTTGGGCTTTGGCTGATTTTGCGTACGCCAGAAATGACCTGGCTATTTCTGAGTCTGTCAGCTGTATGGCTTGCTGAGCAATGAGCGTATGCATTTCTGCTGGTATAAGCCAGCTTGAACCGCGTTGCTCATGAGCCAGAGAGAGCAGTTGTGAGTGAGCAATAAAACCCAGTTCAGCATTACCGCTGTAGACAAACTGGAATGTCTGGCTGATATTTTCACCCCGTACAAGCCTGGTTGTTAGTTGTTCCCACTGATTTAGTTTTTGTAATACCTCACGGGCTGCTCTGCCATAGGGAGCCAGCCTTGGGTTGGCAATAGCTAGATGCTGAAAATTACCCGTTGCCAGTATCTTGCCATTGGTATCGATTAATTGACGCTGTGAACTCCAGAGCACCAGTCTGCCCAGTGCATAAGTATATCGGCTGTCAGCAATCGCCAGGCCCGCATCGTCAAGCAGAGCGGGATATTCAGCATCAGCTGAAAAGAAGATATCAAATGGAGCGCCGTTTATGATCTGTGCATAATGCTTGCCTGTTGATCCGGGGATTAGAATTACCTGATGGCCTGTAGATTTTTCAAATTCTGCGGAGATTTCTGTCAGGGGCATAATAAAATTAGCTGCGACAGCTATATGCAGTTCTGTGGCCTCAGCCTGCAGGAAGCTTATTGAGAGCAGGGGTAGCAGTAGTTGCAGTAATTTTTTCAGGCAATTCTTCATGTTCAATGGACGATAGTTTAGGTTACGGTATCCCGCAAGGGCTAATGGTTCCGGGTCATGTAAGAATATGCCTATAGCGCATACCAATAGGGAAGAAGACATGCACGATGATATAAAGAATCTGGGGCCATTGGCGACACTCGCTGGGGTATGGGAAGGCAATAAGGGTGATGATAAGGCGCCTGCTGAAGATCGGGCACTTGTAGTCAATAACCTTTTTCGTGAAAGGATTGTGCTGGAGCCTATAGGTGAGGTTAATAATCACGAGCAGAGTATGTATGGCTTGCACTATAGCGCGATGGCATGGCGCATAGGTGAAGAAAATGCATTTCATGAAGAAGTGGGTTATTGGTTATGGGATGCTGTAAATAAACAGGTAATGAAATGTTTCATTGTGCCGCGTGGAACTACAACAATAGCGGGCGGAACGGTGGAGCCGGATGCCAAACGTTTCGAACTGATTGCAGACCTGGGTTCAGAAACCTATGGTATTTGTACCAATAAGTTTCTTGCAGATGAATTCAAGTTGGTTCGATTTGAATTGCGTGTTGAAATTCATGATGAAGACAGCTTTAGTTATGATGAAGATACTGTCCTGCAAATCAGGGGGCAGGATGAACTGTTCCATCATCGCGATAAGAACACCTTGCGACGCGTGAAATAATAAAGTGCTGCTATAAATGGGGTCAGGTAATTTTTACTCTACCCCTGACTCTGCAGACTCTATTTGCACAGGCAGGCCGGCTTCCTGCCAGCCTATAAAGTCACCCTCAAGGTGACGGATACCGCTGAATTCAGCTTTTTCCAGCGTTGCCTGTGCCATGGCTGCACGACGTCCGCTGCGGCAGTAAATGATGATTTCCGTATCAAGATTATCGGGTAGTTCATCCAGTCGGTTTGTCACTTCTGTATGAGGAATGTTGATGGCAGTGGGCACATGCCCGGTGTCGTATTCATCAGCTGAACGTACATCCAGAATAAACGGCACTGTATTTGCTGACATTTGCTGCTCAAGTGCTATAGCTGAAATATCTTCTGCAGACGATAGGGGCGCATAGCCAGCAAGCAGAATTGCAGTAAATAGCAGCAGTGCAGTTGGACACTTAAATATTTGCATGGGTAAAGATTTATAGTATTCGTGAAAACAGATTAAGTACGCCTTGTTTTACGGCGGAGCGATGATGTGAGGCATCTTTTTGTGCCAGAACTTCATCACGATGTTTCAGGTACCAGTCATAGGACTCGCAGAACATCTGTTCATTGCTGTAGCGTGCCGACCAGCCCAGTTCCTCGTGTGCACGAGTTCCGTCAAAATACATATCCTGACCATACATCAATGAGTGATAAGCACCCAGTGGTGATAGGCCAATAGCACTTGTCAGTTTCATGGCGGCAACTGCTGGAGCAGAGGGTACTGATTTAACGCGGCTGCCTGTTTGAGCATGATTAACTAATGCCTGCAGGGTTTCGCGCATGGTGCCAAAACAATCTGCACCAATGTTGTAAACCCGTGGCTCAGGTCTTTCAGATGACAGTATGCAGGCTGCTGCCAGATCATCTGCATGCACAAACTGGTATTTGTTATGGCCTCCGTCAAATACTGGAACATTGCGGCCTTCTCGTATCCAGTCAAACAGCATTTGCATAATGCCAAGTCGCCCATGTCCCATGATGGTTCGTGGACGAATTATGCTGACATCCAAACCCTCATTAGCAAAGCGCCAGCACATTTCTTCACCGGCCAGCTTTGCTTTACCGTAGGCTTCCGCGGGTCGTGGAGTTACGTATTCATCAATAGGCAGTTGCTCGGGAACACCAAATACCGCGCTGGATGATGTGTACACAACTTTTTTAATTTTATTGCTGTGACAGGCTTCCAGCAGGTTAAGCGTGCCATTACTGTTTACACTCCAGAAGGCACCCTTATCTTTGGCCAGCGGTACCATTGCTACATTGTGGTGGACAATATCTGCACCTTGAACGGCATTTGCTACGGCTCGTTTGTCGCGTATATCACCCTGTAGAAATTCAACTTCTGGTAGGCGATCATCGGCATCAAGAATATCAAATACTCTTACCCGTTCTCCGCGGTCCAATAATTGAGCAACCAGTAGATTGCCAAAATAACCAGAGCCTCCTGTAACGACATGCAGCTTTGCCAACTATCCGATCTCCTGGTGTGGTTTTGAGTGAAGTTCCAGTCGCAAGACTATGATGATACCTACTGCAATGGAATACCACAGCGCTGCAATTCGGCATATGAGTGTTGCGGCTGTTGCGGTTGTGATGTCTACGCCTGCAAATACGAGCAGCCCTATCATGACAGCCTCTGCGCTGCCGAGTCCGCCAGGCAGGAAAGACAGGGCGCCAACAAGGATGCCGGTTGCATAGATACCAACAGCAAGCGATATGCTGATTTCCATGCCAAACAGGTTAAGCACTATATACATCATCATGCAGACAGAGAAAGCGGCCATCAGGCTGAGCACCATGCCGCCATAAAGTGAAGCAGAACTTAACAAGGCTGCTGATGAGTTGATCAGATTAATAAGGTGATTGAGGCCTTTGCTTATTCGGACATTTGTTATGCGTTCACTTATGCGGGCTAAAAAATTACGTAATAGCTGGCTGTGAATTAGGGGCAGCATTGCCAATGTGCAGGCTCCGGCAAGTATTACCAGCCAGCGATAATCTTCAAATGTGTAGACAGCAGCGAGAGCCAGAAGAATGACAGCAATAAGGTCGGTCAGGCGTTCTACAAAAAGGGCGGCCAGACTGTCGGTATAGCGCACGCCATCCTGCTTTAAATAGAGTGATCGGGCGGCTTCACCAGCTTTAGCAGGTGTTAATGTAAAGGCAAAACCGGCAAGAAAATATTGCAGATTGCGACTGATGGGTATCAGGTAGCCAAGTTTGCCGATATAGTACTGCCAGCGCACAGCACGTAGTAGTATATTAAATGTAGATAAACCGATAAGACCTGCCCAGCCAATAAAGCCAATGCTTGCCAGTGATGCCCGCATTTGCCCAAAATCACTAACTGCTGTAATGGTAATGCTATATGTGGCAATACCAATCATGAGCCAGATTAGAAATTGCCGAAGAATATTAGGAGACAGCGCCAATAGGGAGACCCCCGCAGAGGGTATTTATTCACCAGCAGAGATATTAACAGACGCGTAAAGGTGAGCTACGAGCTATTTATCTCAGATTTGGGCAGGGATAGTTATGTCTAATACCCCTTTCTGACGCTAGCGCATACAATGGATGCATATTAACGGGTGCAGCTAATTGAGCTATAGACATATCGTTGAGGCAATTACGGCAGGTTTGCAGAGTCAGTACGCAATTGATTCTGTAGATGTAACTGTTGTTGCTGCAGAGATTATGAAACAGCATGGGCGTATGCCTGATTACCTACATTTGCCATTACATGTGGCAACCATGTTATTTGACCTGGCCGGCATACTGTCTGGCGGAAAACGCTTTCAGGTTAAAAGCGTGGAGGCACAAATTGCGCAACTTCTGTACTGGAAGTGTTCACAGAGGCAGTTTTGCCGAAATTTTATTCGTTGTTATGAGAGTTCATTTCTGCTGATCGTGTTGCAAGAGGAACAGACGTGACTGTTATAAACCCGGATAAGGTGTGCAGAGCTGAAGTTGTAGTTATTGGTTCTGGTCCAGGTGGTTCGGTAGTAGCTGCCACTCTTGCACAGGGCGGCAAAGATGTTTTGCTGATTGAAGAAGGGCAAAACCGCTCCCAGAACTCTTGTGCTCCGTTTTCCTATGCTGAGATGAAACAGAAATACCGTAATAACGGTATTACTGCTGCATTTGGCAAACCAAATATTGCTTATGCTGAAGGCTCATGTGTTGGTGGTGGCAGTGAGGTAAATAGCGGCCTTTATCACCGTGCGCCTGATGCTGTTATTGAGGCATGGGCAAAGGATTTCATGGTAGATGATTTTTCGCCAGTAACTATGGCAAATAGTTTTGCTGCATGTGAAGCGGTGATGCAACCTTCCATTTATCCGGGTGTATTGCCGGTACAGTCACAAATTCTTCGTCGTGGGGCTGAGACTGAGAATATGAGCAGTAGTGATGTGCCACGGTTGGTTGACTTTTCTGGCGAGAAGGATGAACAGGGTGTTGCAATCAGTTCACGCCGCGCCATGAGTAAAACCTACCTGCCTGAGTTTTTTAAAGCAGGTGGGCAGTTGCTGCCGGAAACACGTGTACACCGACTTAAACGGCACGGTCGACGCTGGCAGATTTTTGCCCATCACGGTACGGGCAGAAAGTTACAGATAGATGCTGATAATGTATTTGTTTGTGCTGGTGCTATTCATAGTCCTGCATTATTGCAGCGTAGTGGTATACGCATGAATGTGGGGCAGACACTTTCTATGCAGCCCATGATCAAGCTGACAGCTGCCTTTGATGAGCCGGTAAATTTTCAGAACATGGGTATTGCCGGTGAACAGGTTAAAGAACAGGGGTCTGAATATTCATTTGGCTGTTCGATCAGTTCACGAGCACATTTGGCAATTAATCTGGCAGCTGATGTAGATGGCCCAGAGTATGCGCTGCAAAATCATCGTAACCTTGTTTCTTACTACGTTATGTCATGCGGCACTATGGATGGCTCGGTTCGTGTATTGCCTGGTTTTAATGACCCTTTAGTGCGTTATCAGATTAGTACCAGAGAGCTTAATAACCTGGGCCAGGGCATGCAGGGTTTAGCGCGTGTGCTGCTTTCTGCAGGCGCAACACAGGTATTTACTGGACTTGCTGATAGTCCTGTAGTCACTAATCAACAGCAGGTTGATACATTGCCCGGCACTCTATCGAATAGCGTTAACAATATTATGACCGTACATTTAATGGCGAGCTGTCCTATGGGGGAGGACCGTAAATCTACAGCTGTTAACTCATGGGGCCAGGTTCATGGACAACCAGGGCTACATATTTCTGATGTAAGCATACTGTGCGCTTCCCCTGGCGTTAACCCACAGGGCACAGTTATGGCGCTGGCGAAACGCAACAGCGATTATTTTCTGAATAACTAGGTTTAATGTTAATGACTAACGATATCGTTCTTACCGGAACGCATGGCTGGCTGGGTAGCCGTATGTTGCATGCCTTGGTAAATGGTTTGCCTGACTATCCAGATATTCTGACCCCGGATGCTCGCTTGCGTTGTTTCTACCGGGACAATGAATCTGCTGTTGATGTAAGTGCTGCAAATGGTGCGACTATAGAAAATATCTCTGGCGATCTTACGAACCCCGCCGATTGTGACAATTTATTTGCTGGTACAGATGGTGCCCTGTTGTTACATACCGCAGGCGTGATTCATCCTGCCAGAGTTAAAGAATTCTTCACTAATAATGTGGATGCAACTCTGAATTTGCTTGATTCAGCAAGTCGCCGAGGGTGTCGTAGGGCCGTTATTATTTCCTCAAATTCGCCCATAGGCTGCAATCCGACGCCGGATCATCGTTTTACAGAGGACTCTCCCTATAATCCTTACCAGGGCTATGGAAAGTCAAAGAAGGAAATGGAATTGCGTGCACGTGAACGTGCTGACAAGCTTGATATGGAGTTAGTTATTATCAGGCCTCCCTGGTTTTATGGGCCGTTTCAACCGCCTCGCCAGACATTATTTTTTCAGATGATAAAAAATGGCAGTGCCCCATTACTTGGACAAGGGCTGAATCAGCGTTCCATGGTTTATATTGATAATCTTTGCCAGGGCTTGTCACTGGCAGCTAATCATAATGATGCACCCGGCAATACCTATTGGATTGCTGATGCTCAGCCTTATGAGATGCGTACTGTTATCGATACTATCGAGAGTGTTTTGGAAGAGGACTTTGGTATGGAAGTTGCTCATAAGCGCATAAAGCTACCATCTATTGTGGGTGATATCGCTTATTACATTGATACAGTGATCCAGGCGACAGGGCTTTATCATCAAAAATTTCATGTATTGTCTGAGATGAATAAAAATATCGCGTGTAGTATTGACAGGGTGCATTATGATCTGGGATATGAGCCAAAAGTTTCATTGCGTGAGGGTATGCGGCGTAGTATCAAATGGTGCCTGGATCAGGGTATGTCTATTTAGATTAAAGAGATTTATTCTGCCTGTTATCGTTCAGAAATCGGGGCATAGGTTATGCTGAACCAGTTACTTGGGATGCCTGCCTTGTTCTTTATTTTGCTTGTGCCTCTATGTATGGCAGCTACTGCTGTATTTCGTTCTGAAGTTATTGCTATAGACATGCGTAAGCCTTTGCTTTGGCTGGCTTTTGCAGTTCTTTTCATCGCAATTCTTGGGCATCTGTATTTTGCTTTTACTTATCTGTTTTCCCCAAGTTTTATAGATCATATTGAACCAAATACAGCAATTGTTGCCTGGCTTTATGCAAATGGAGATCAGATTTATCATCCGCTTGATTCTGCTGAGCGGTATTCATTCCTTTACGGGCCGCTTGTCTATGTAGCGACAGGCTTACTATATAAGGTATTTGTTGCAACTACGTTGACAGCCAAGCTTGCCGGGGTTTCTTGCCTGGTGCTGACAATGGTTATTTTGCTTATAGTGATACGTCGCCGATTTCCTGAGCATTGGTACCCCTGTGTAGTTGCGCTTGGTTACTTTTCTTTGCTGGCTCTGTTTTTGAAACATCATAGTTTTTGGTTAAAACCTGACCCATTTATAATTGTTTTGGCGAGCGTTGGTTTGCTGGCATGCCTGACAGATAATAAACGTAGTGCCTGGCTGATGCTTGGTGTGGCATTAGGTTGTGCAGTTAATGCAAAAATTACAGGCGCTATCTATTTTTTCCCATTCCTTGCATGGATATATGAACGGGATGGTTTCCGTCCGGTTTTTTTCTCCGGGTTAACCGCTCTTCTGGTTGCAGCCCTGCCCTTTTTGTTGTCTGAAACCATTTCACTGCCAAACTATATTGCCTGGTTGCAGGCAGCTAGAAGTCATGGGTTAAGTAAGTATCTATTGGTACAAAATACGGTCTTTATTTTATTTGCATGTATTCCTGTCTTTATATTTTTATTTTGGCAAAGAGGCGTTAAGACTACTGCTGGTTGGCTTACGGAACATAAATTAGTTGTAGCTGCCTCTTTAGTTGCATTGTTATTAATTATTGTTGCTGCATCAAAACAAGGTTCTGGCCCTAATCATTTTCTGCCTTTTTTGCCTGCGCTGGCCTTACTGACAGCCAGTGCTTCTGTAATAGTTTATTCCAGTAATGAGCCGGGCGGCCGGGCGGCTTATTATTTCTGGGCGCCCCTTGGTGCAATGTTGATAGTGGCGAGCGTAAAGGCTGGATTTGCCTTGTACTATGGAGTGCTTGTTACTAATGGTCAGATTTCAGCTGAGAGGCTAACTGAGGAAATTAATGAGGTAGCAGCTGGCTATCCGGATAGAAATCTATATATGGGTTATGGAGATGGGACGAGTCACACAACTACCTTTGTGCGGAATAATTTAGCCTATGCCGGATATCCTTATTTAATAGACTCATCCGCACTTATGGATTTTCAATTGAGTGGTATTGAAATGCCGCAATCAACAATTGACAGCATGGTTAAGGACGGTAGTGCTGTTTGGTTGATCCCAGAGGGGCAAGAACCATTTACTCTATTAAATTGGTATTACCGTCCTTATAACCACTTTTTGTTTAATGACGAATTCCGTTCTGCATTCAATGAAATATTCAAAAAGGTTTCCTCAACGAAGCATTATGATATCTATGTTGGCAATGGTGAGGTAAGTAATCATTAATTATCTCAGGCCATTTTTCCGGCAGTATGAAACTGAAATTTGGTTGACACTGATTTTAGTGGCTACTATCGGCCTTCGTTTTTGGGGGCTTACATTTCAGAGTTACTGGTTTGATGAGCTGTTCAGTGCTTGGGTCAGTAACCCCAGTAATTCAGCAACAACAGTGGCCAAGCTCACGCTTAAAGATGTACACCCACCTGCCTATCAATTACTGATGTGGTTGTCATATCAGATATTTGGTTATAACGAATGGGCTGGAAGGCTGCCTTCAGCACTTGCTGGTATGCTGACGGTACCGGTGATTTATTTTTTAGCTCGTGAGTTGTTTAGCTCGCGTGTAGGGCTGTATGCAGCTGCTCTGGCTGTAACTAATTATTATTTGCTTTATTACGCACAGGAAGCACGTTCGTATGCGCTGCTCAGTTTTCTATGCAGCCTGTCTTTCCTGTATTTGCTGCGGGTAATAAATACGCCATCAAAAAGAAATCTTATTTTTTATATAGCCGCTACCTTAGCCTTGCTATACACGCATTATTTTGCTTTTGTATTAATGGCTGCACAGGGGCTGGTGGTCTGTTTTTATATTTATAGTACGGGCTGGTCTAATCGGCCTTTATTAATGTATGCCGCAATTGCAGCGGGCACCCTTGTTGTAGCAACAGCACCACTGGTGCCCATCATTGCCAGAAAAGCAGCAATTAATAACTTTTGGATACAGCAGCCCGAACCAGGATTCCTGATCGATTATTTTCAGAGTTATTTTCATTCTGGTGTAGTAGCGACAGTCATGCTGATTCTGATTTGTATTGCTGCTAGTGGGCTTTTTTTGAAGGCTCAGTCAGGTAAGGTCAGGTTTGGTGTTTTTGCGTTGCTGGTATGGATAAGCATGGGTTATTTTTTGCCATGGTTACGTGGCCTTATAGCTCAGCCGGTGCTCACAGACCGCAATACAATAATGCTGGTGCCGCCCCTGCTTATTCTGGCTGGCTATGGGCTTAGTCTAATTTCAAAGTTGTGGTTGCAGCGTTTAATAGTGGCCGGATTACTATGCTATAGCCTGTACGTCTTGTTTTTTAATCTTGATTATTATGAGCGGATCCGCAAGAACCAGTATCGGGAAATAACCCAGGCAATGAGTGCATTCGAGCCGGCATTGCCTGTGTATACGTTCAAGCAGAATGAAGACAAATATAATGTTTACTTTATTCAACAGCAGTCACCATTGTTAGCAGAAGATGCCATAGCATTAGGTGCGTTCTCTGATAAAGAGCAAGACATAATACCGCCTTTGTTCTGGGTGGCGGGTGGTCACCTCTACAAACCAAAGCCCGGCTTTGACAGGCAGTACGGGCTAATCGAGGTGGGTCGCTTTAGTTACGAGGGTACAGCGGCAGCAATGCTCTTGAACCCGGCTGCAACTACTCCGCTTACTTTAGAGAAGTCTGATGGTGAGCCTGGCAATAGTGGATCAGTTTATACCTCAGCACTATTACCCGAACACGATGCCAACTTGCAATTATTAGTGACTGTTGATGAGGTGGGGCGTGCAGATTTTGCAGGAGTTATGCAAGTAGCGTTGCTTGCAGAAAATGGTGATGTCTTACAAAGTCGTACCCTGGATTCAGTAGCGGTACCAATAATACTAATGCTTGATTCGCTGCAAGGTGCAGTTAGTTTAAAAATAACACTGATGACTGATGAGTTTGTCCCTGTTGCCTGGTTGATGCCTGTGGGGTCGGTTTTACAGTAACCAGAGATAGAAAGGGTGCTGCAGAAAGACTGCATTACTTCGCTATAAAGTAATGAGCCATAAAACCCTGCCCAGTGTGGGGTTTTTTATTGGAGCTGTGACCAGCTAGAATGGATTGCAACAAATTAACCGTATGTATTAAAGAATAGAAAATGACAAAAAAGTATTATGTGGTTTGGCAGGGAAGGATGCCTGGAATGTATTCAGATTGGGATACGTGCCGGAAGCAAGTTGATGGGTTTCCTGGTGCAAAATACAAGTCATTTAAGACTTTACAAGAGGCAAAGGCAGCAATTGCTGGCGCTGCTATCAGTTCAGCTGAGAGTTCATCATTACAAAAAAAACCAAAGCCAGCTGGATCAGAGAAAAAATTGGTGCATAGCATGAAGACTTACACGGAGGATGAAATAACCGCTATGACCATTGATACCAAGATTTTTACTGATGGTGGTTGTGAGCCTAATCCGGGTGAGGCGGGATCAGGTCTTGCTGTGTATCGCGATAATGAAATTAGTGAACTATGGTTTGGGCTATATGAGCCCCAAGGCACCAATAACACTGCTGAGCTGAATGCTTTCAAGCAGGCGCTGATAATGGCGCAAGCAGAGATTGATGCTGAAAAATCAGTAGCAATTTTTTGTGACTCAAAGTATTCCATTCAATGTGTTACCCAGTGGGCAATAGGCTGGGAGAAGAAGGGCTGGAAAAAGAAGAGTGGTGAGATAAAAAATCTGGACTTAATCAGGGAGATGTTCGCCCTGTATCAGCTGCTAGGAGGCAATGTGCAGGTCTTGCATGTGAATGGTCATGTTGGGGTTGAAGGAAATGAGCTTGCTGACCGAATGTCTATGTTGGCTATTGAAGAAAAAAACCCGGATTTTTGCTCTTACCAGGACGAGCTTGATATTCCAGGAATACTGTCGATGCGAGCGGGCTGATAGCTGGAGGAGTGTTAACGCTGTAACTTATTTATCTGTGTTTTGATAAAAGGTTCAGGCAAAAATAAAGGCTTACTGACAACAGCAAGCCTTTGCTTATTTGGCGCGCCCGGAGAGATTCGAACTCCCGACCACCTGGTTCGAAGCCAGGTACTCTATCCAGCTGAGCTACGGGCGCATGTTGTTGTTCTATTTTATAGGTGTTTTATTGCCGCCGTCTTGAATATTTACGAAACTGATCTTTGTGGCGAACAGTGCTGTTTGGTTAGATGCGGCTTCCTTTTCACCAAATACTTCTACCAGGTATTCAACCGAGGTGGTGCCTTTGCGGGCTTCATTAACTGAAAACCGCAGGATTTCTCCAAGCACTATCGGGTGTTTGAACTCAACTTGCTTTAGCCCGATGGTTACAAAGCAATTGTCCGGGTAATCGATGCAGGCTGTGATGTAAGCAAATTCATCCAACCACAAGAGCAAGTAGCCGCCAAATAGTGCGCCCTGTACATTCATGTGTTGTGGCTGTACTAGTTTGTGATGATCCATTTTATATGGGGTGTCTTGCGTCAGACACCAAATTCCTTTAATCGGGCCCCTATCTTACCTGTTCAGGTGGAGAATGGGTGTCTGATACTCGAGTACAGATAGCTAAGTACATATACAATGACCGTATGCTTTTTGATGCCAGTACCGGAGATGTATTCCTTGATGTATTTGAGGGCGCACCGGTGCGTGAGCTTAAAGCAGGAGAAAACCTTGTCTATGCTGGGGCTAAAGCGGAACAGGTCTTTAATATAGTCAGTGGCACACTTATGGTGAGCCGTATAGGCAATGATGGCAGGCGCCAGGTACTGAGTTTTCTGTTCCGTGACAACTTTGTTGGGCTGAGTGCAACAGATACCTACTTCTTTTCCGTACAAGCAGTTACACCTGCAACTATTGTATGCCTGCCTCGTCAGGCGCTGGAGAAGCGTCTGGAGCAGGACCCGGTGGCAGAGCGAGCGTTCCTTAATATGGTCTTTCGGGTTCTGGAGAACGCTCTTGATCTTGTTTATAGCCTTGGTCAGCGGACGGCTATAGAGCGTCTGGCAGTATTTTTACTCTATCTGCGGCATCGGCATTTACTGGCAGATAATTTGCTCGAAGAGTCCCCGGAGCTGGCCACAATCAAATTACCCATGTCGAGGCAGGATATGGCTGATTTCCTTGGTTTGAAGAAGGAAACAGTCAGCCGCAGCTTTACCCAGCTGGATGAACAGGGGCTGATTTCCAGGCCTGATAATTTTCATGCCGTTATTAAGGATTTGGCTGAATTACGTCGTTTGGCTGGCATCCAGGACTTCTCCTCACCGCTGCGGCTGGTTGCTGCACGCTAAAAAGTAGTGTCCGATAGCATTTCTAGGCTGTATACTTGCGCGCCCATAACAGCCCTATTTTGATGGAGTTACCAGAGCTTTGAGTGATCAGGACAACAAAATTGTAGACCTTATTCTACTGACCATTGGCATGTTAATAGCCGTAGCTGTAGTGATATTTGTAATCTCCCGAAATATGGGTAATGAGACGATGTTGCAGATGCAGATGAACGATCCGGAAATACAGGCTGCTATTAATGAGCGTATTGAGCCCTTTGGCCAAGTTGTACTGGATGGTGAAATAGTAGCTGATGAAGCAGAGGTTGCAGCAGTAGTTGATGCTGAAGAAGCACCTGCATTGTTAACCGGGCCTCAGGTTTACAATGTCGCTTGCATGGCTTGTCATGGTGGTGGTATTGCAGGTGCACCCAAAACAGGTGATGCAGTTGTCTGGGCACCACGTATTGCAATGGGTATGGATATACTTAATCAGAATGCATTAAATGGTTTACAAGGTTCAGCTGGTTTCATGCCGCCTAAGGGTGGACGTGGAGATCTTTCTGATGAAGAGGTTATTGCAGCCGTTCAGTACCTGGTTGATCAGGCTAACTAGGTAGCTTTGATTAAGGGTTTATGAAGAACCCTTAATCCTTATTTTTGCTTTCAAGTGCAATAAGTATTTGGTTGATAAGCTGTATCTGATCTGTTTCAAGGGTTTTCTGTAGTGCATCATCTGGTTGAAATGTATCCACTGCATCCGGTGTAACAACACCGGCATCGGCCAGCACTGTCTCCAAAATACGTACTCGATCTTTGACGACCCATAATTCCTTGGTTAGCGTAATAAGTGCCTGACCAAGACGGTCAAGGTCCTCTGGATGCAGGTTATTGCTACTCATTGCTATTTTCCTTTGCGGGCAATTAGTACAAAGGGGTACTGTTGTTCACCCAGTCCTTCCCATGTTGCCTCAGTAAAGCCTTCTTCTAGCGCCAGTTCAGCAAGATTGGTGTTTGCGTACTCACGCCAGAATGGATCACCACCGTGTTCCTGATTCCAGTAGTCGGCTTTCCATCGGTCATAATTATTATAAGAGTGATAAGCCTTTACATCACCTACAACAGCATAGCCGCCGGGTTTTAATACCCGCAGGTATTCACGAAGGTTGGCTCGTGATGCACTGATGGGTATCTCATGAAACATGGCGTAACTTGTCACGAGGTCAAACTGCTCGTTCTCCAGCCCCAGTTCTTCGCCTGCTGCCTGGAAGAGCTTCCAGTTCAGATTGTTGCCATTGGCATAGCGTTGCGCCTGTTCAAGTTGTCGGGCACTAAGGTCACAAGCCCACAGCTCTGCATCAGGAAATAGTTCTGCAACACCCTGTGTGTACTGACCACTGCAGCAGCCCACATCCAGAATTTTTTGTGGGTTTATAAATGCGGCTGCTTCTGCAACACTTTTACGTACGGCATATATGATGCCTGCAAAGGTTGGGTTAACCATATGGCGATGTATAAGTTCACCGTGTACAAAGCCCATATAATCATGGCCGTCCCAGCCCCCTTCTGATTTATGGAATTCATACCCTTCCCAGTACTCGGGCGGTTGAATTGAGTGGTTGTATTGCAGAGTTGCAGGGCCTGTTTGCAGCCCCTTTAAGAGGGGCTCTACTTCTGTTCTGATTTCTTCAAAGGTTTCCATGGCAATTTGTCCATGCTGCTCCAGAGTCCAGTCACGACACATGCGCAGGAGACGAAATTCCGGCATAGCCTCCAGTACAGGTGTGACAACTTCTTGTAGTTCTTCTGGTGTTTCTGGCAGCAGGTCAGATTGTATGCCGGCGACTTTTGCTTGCTGGTCAGTAAGCACTTCAAAGCGGTCGCTGAGTATACGCAGATTAGTAAGAAAATTAATTGAGGCCCGGCCACGCTGATGTAGATTATATTCCATGATACGGGTGCGCTCTGATTATGGCTTAGTCAGAGTGTAGCTATAATCAGATGCCTGTGGGGGCATCAGGTAAGGCTACCCACTATGTGGTGCTTTAAACAGCCAGTTTATATACTACGGTTCAAATCTCAGGCTGAGTGCTTCAGCAATATGCGGCCTTGTTACAGCATGACTACCAGCCAGGTCTGCAATGCTCCGGGCTACACGCAGAGTGCGGTCACATGCTCGGTGTGACAGGCTAAATTGTTGCGCTGCTGTTTCCAGTAAAATTCGACCGGTTTTATCTGGCCAGCACCATTGTTGCAGTGCCGTTTTATTAAGTCTTGCATTAGGGTGGCCACCGCGTTCTATGCGATAGCGTATGGCAGCGAGGACTCGCTTGCTGACCGTGGCAGAGGTTTCATTGAGGGTTGATACTTTCTGCAGTTTTATTTGTTCACGATTAAGCTGCAGGCAGATATCAATACGATCAAGAAAGGGCCCGGACACCTTTTCCTGATAGCGCTTTATCTGTGCTGGACTGCAGCAGCATTCCCGCTGCGGATCCCCGGTATAACCACAAGGGCATGGGTTCATGGCAGCCAGTAACTGAAAGCGGGCAGGAAATGTGAGTGTCTGGCGGGCTCTTGCTATCGCAACGGCGCCTGTTTCAAGTGGTTGGCGCAGGGTCTCAAGCACATGCCGGTTAAATTCGGGCAATTCATCCAGAAACAGGATGCCGTTATGTGCCAGTGAAATTTCACCGGGCCGCGGTACTGAATTACCACCAACCATTGCTGCTGTGGTGCTTGAATGATGTGGCGCACGAAACGGCCTGCATTGCCACTGTGGTAGCGGTTCACCTCGTAATGAGTAGATGGCGGCAGTTTCCAGTGACTGTGTGTGAGTTAATGGTGGCAATAAACCGGGAAGCCGTCGGGCGAGCATACTTTTACCCGTACCTGGGGGTCCGCTCATTAGCAGGTGGTGCTCACCAACAGCAGATATTTCCAAAGCTCTTCGTGCTGCTGCTTGGCCTGCAACTTCTGCCAGATCAGGTTGCTGAGCTGGCATTTTAGTATGGACTGCTTTTGCTATGGGTAGTGTGTCTTTACTGTTCAGGAAACTGGCTACTTCAAGCAGGTGGTTGGCAGATAAAACATGAGTACTGTTGAGCACCCCGGCCTCATGTGCACATGATTGTGGAATGATAATCTGGCGTCCAGCTTTAATTGCGGCCATTGCTACTGGCAAGGAGCCTGCTACAGGGCGTAATTGACCTGTTAGTGATAACTCACCTATAAATTCACAACTTTGCAGCAGGCGTGCAGATACTTGTTCAGAGGCGCACAGAATGCCAAGTGCTATTGCTAAATCATAACGACTGCCATTTTTTGGTAAGTCTGCAGGTGCAAGACTTACCACAATGCGACGATTGGGCATTTCAAAGCCGCTGTTTTGCAGGGCGGCCCTTACCCGGTCACGACTTTCCTTAACAGCCGTTTCAACCAGCCCGACAATTGAAAGCCCTGGCAGGCCCGGCCCTAAAAAAACTTCAATACTGACATTTGGAGCATTCAGCCCTTCGGGCGCTCGACACAAGACGGTGACTGGTCGTGTGCCCATTTTTGTGTCAACGGTCTCAGCTATTTTTTTCTGTACCAGGGTCTGTGCCAGGACTCTGAACAGTGTCTTGCTGTAGCGCTTCCAGTTCCCGCTCTATACGTTCCAGCTTCTCACGGGTTCTTTCCAGTACCTTGCGCTGTATATCAAATTCTTCACGTGTGACCAGGTCAAGCTTATTGAGCCTGTTTTGTAATAGCCCACGGAAATTGGATTCCAGATCATTACGTAGTTCGTGCAGGTCGCCTGGAACCGCATCGGCCAGCTTGTTGGCCAGATCATCTAATACCTTTTTGTCCATGTTTACTCTACTTCCTTAGAAATCTTATTGGGAAACCTTGCTGTCACCCTGCCCTGTTTGGATGCATGTAGCCAAACAGGGCATCTATATTGGTGCATAAATACTTCTGTGCAATACATCAAAAAAGCTAAGTGCATGAAATCCTGTCTAAAGTCTATTTTGGCACGTTTCCTGCTTTATCTGTGTATCC
>JAAERX010000043.1 GCA_024229935.1 Gammaproteobacteria bacterium
ACCAAACAAAGTGGCTGAGCGGTCCCCCACCCCAGTACTAAGCGGGCCGATTGGGGCTTAGCTGGCCAATACTGGGTGGGAACCGACGGCTGATCCATCGAGGTGGCTCACACAGTATCATGGCTGACCCAGTGTATATCAATGTATGGGTGGCGGTAGGCCGGTGGCGTGAGGTGGGTGTGCGATCGGCTGGCCGTCTCAGGTGTCCCAAATTTTAAGCTGGACTCGATTATGTGGACGGCCCTGGGCCTAGCGGTGTGTCTGGGTGTGTTTGGCTGGATCGGAAACTGTCGAACGAAAAATAATGGCCTGGTTCGAGCAGATAGTCGGTCAGATTGTGCGGTCCCAATCGAAAGCAGAAGCAGCTGCTTTTGTGCTGGTGAATTGGAGAACCTCAAGCAGAAGCGAAATTAATGTACGGTGTGTAACTGTCATGTTTAGGTTAAAACCTGTGACGAAACGCACGGGACAAGCGGATAGTTATGTAAGACGGTAGCCCTATTCGAATGGTTGCATTAGTTTGGCTCAGAAATAAAAACGTAAAAAAGTAGAGCGACTTTGGTGTTATTATTTTGATTTAAGATTCCAAAAAAAAAAAACTTAATTTTCGGTGTTTATGTGATTATTTGTAATTTCAAGCGAAATAAATCTGAGGCGAGAGCTGCTAATTTTTCAGCAGAAGTCGTTTCAAGCAAGCCCACTGTGTCTCATAGCGTCATATTATCAGATTATTCGAATGGTTGCATTCGTTTG
>JAAERX010000044.1 GCA_024229935.1 Gammaproteobacteria bacterium
ATCTGGCCCCGTGCCTTCATACAACGGCATGAAGAATGTCTGCCCATCGTAAACTGCCAGATCGGTCACGCTGCCACTTATAAAATTGTTTGAGCTTGTGATTGGGTTGCTGCTGTCCAGGGTGAAGGTGGAAAAGTCACCTGATGAAATACGGAGCAAATTCAGGTAACTGGCATCAGCTGGGCCGCGAAAATGCCATGGATTCACATTGCCCAAGGGTCCTTCGACAAAGACATCGACATCAGAGGTATTGGGTGGGTTAAAAAAATTGAGATAATCATTATGACTCTGGAATACCGCACTACCAACTATACTGGCAGTGATCGTTGCATTTGATTCGGTTCCGTTAATGTCCAGGATGAGTTCAGGGGGATCCGGTACAACATTATAGTTGACCGTAATATTGATATCTGGCCCCGTGCCTTCATACAACGGCATGAAGAATGTCTGCCCATCGTAAACTGCCAGATCGGTCACGCTGCCACTTATAAAATTGTTTGAGCTTGTGATTGGGTTGCTGCTGTCCAGGGTGAAGGTGGAAAAGTCACC
>JAAERX010000045.1 GCA_024229935.1 Gammaproteobacteria bacterium
TAGTTTTTCAAGTATCTAGACAAAGCCAAGACTAAAATGAAGGATAGTGGGCGGGAACAGTACCTGACTATCTCTACATCCCTAATCACTGTACCTGCATCAGCGTGCTTGCTTGACTCGGCACTTGGATTGCTTGGGTGGCTGCATCGCATAAACGCAGCCTACTTTAGTTGCACGCTAATAATTGCAAAAGCCCCGCCCTGTGTGGTTTTTTTCGTGCATCAGGTTACAGGTTTGGTGTAAACCCAACAATGAAAGGCCTCCAGAGCTTTCCAGATTGCTTAACTCAAGACTTATAACCTGTACCAGATAGCACCAGAATTACAGTAGAGTCTGCGTATAATCGCGTATACCCGGTAGGGATGTCCTGCGACATCCTTCTATTTCAAGGTGCTATATACATGGCAGCAGGATAAGGAAAACAGATGTTTGAACTAAGCTCAGAAACCAGGGTCTCTGAATTACAGGCCGAAAGTCAGGCCATGATGAAAACACTTAAGAAGACCGGCATTTTTCGTGATGGTGATGACCCAAACGTGACTATTGCTGAATTGTGTTACAGCTTTGGCCTACATCCAAAAATCTTGTTGATGCCACTTGCTCGTGCTCTGGCAACCGAAGCACCAACAGATATCGACGTCAGTGAACTGAATGGCATGACACTGACACAGATTGTCGAGAACATTGAAAGTAAACACCATGCTTATCTGCGTGAAATGATGCCTGTATCCCTTGAACTGCTTAACCGGGTACTCAATGCACATGGTGCCAATGACCCACGTCTGGCTGAACTCCATGAATTATTCAGGAACATGACTGAAGAACTCGAAAACCATATGCTCCATGAGGAAGAAGCCCTGTTTCCAATGTGCCGTGACATGGAGATTGACGGCAAAATCACTCCCACCCGTTGCGGAGAAGCCGTTGGCGGCCCTATCGCATGCATGGAAAATGATCACGACCGTGCGCGCGAACAGCTTGCACAGCTGTCTACACTAACTGATAACTTTGCCGTACCAAATTACGCCTGCATGACTTATCGCAATATGATTGAACAACTTAAACTGTTTAATCAGGACATGGTTGTACACATACACAAGGAAAACGAAGTTTTATTTCCAGGCGCAGTCAAAAAACAGACCGCTCTGCGTAAAGGCCTGCTGAAAAAAGCCTGATGCAAAAAAAGCGGCACTAGACTAATCTAGGCAATTATTTGCCACAGGTTAGATAGTCCAATGCCAACTGTTTTGATTACAGGCACAAATCGCGGCCTGGGTCTGGAATTCACCCGTCAGTACATCGATCTCGGCTGGCATGTCATCGCCTTTACCCGCAAGCCACATACAGCAGAATTACAGGAATTAAACCAAGAGCAACTTCACATCTGTCAACTTGATGTTGTTGACCATGCTGCTATTGACAGGCTGGCGGAAGAACTTGCTGAAATTACTCTGGATGTACTCATCAACAATGCCGGCACCACTGGCCCCAAGGGTGCTCCAGAATGCATAGAATACAGCGGTGTTGATAATACTGATTACGATATCTGGCGAGAAGTATTTGAAATCAATGTACTTGGCGCCTTTAAGATAGCAACTGCATTCCACCCTCATCTGGCCAAAGCCGAGCGTGGCGTGCTGGTCAATATGTCCAGTGACCTTGGCTCCATGACACAAAATACCATGGGGAACATGTATTCATATCGCAGCAGCAAATCCGCCCTAAATATGCTGACTGCCGGCTTTGCCAATGACTGGAAAGACATTATTTCGGTCTCTATGGCACCAGGCTGGTGCCGTACAGAACTGGGTGGTGCTGGTGCCGAAATTGACCCTGCAGAAAGCGTGACCGACCAGATAAAAAGCATTAGCAAACTAACTGCTGAACAGTCAGGCTGTTTTATCGACCGATTTGGCAAGCCAGTGGCATGGTAATCATATAAGCTGATTACTAAAAAATGGGGATATATATGATCAAGCATCTCAGAAACAAACCTGCGCTGATATTTGCCCTGATGCTGCTGCCGATAAGCGTGCTGGCAGACTATCATTACACTACTGAAGCAAATGTAGTAACAAATTCTGACGAGCAATTAGCAGCTGAAATTACCGCCTTTCTTGCCGATTATGAGCAGGCCTATAACAATCAGGATTACAAAACCGTTAAGAGCATGTGGCATGATGACGGCAACCCGATTTACATGGCTGAAGAAGTCCCTTTTCCGTTATACGGTCAGGATCGTATTAATAACTACTTTAATCCCCGGCCAGGCAAACGCATTCTTGATGGCATCGATAACAAATACAGCAAAGTACGTGCCAAATACCTGACACCCGAGATTGCCGTTGCCACCTACAGGCTCGACTATGACATCAAGTTAACTGGCATGGTTGCCATGCATGGCTGGGATCGTGTCATGGCTGTATTTATCAAAACAAATGCTGGCTGGAAGCTGACAGCCTACACTGAAGCACCTATGGGGCCGGCCACAATGGTACGAAAGATGATGAAAGCAACTCCTGCTGTAACTGAGGAAGAAAAAGCTGACTATGCGACTACGCGCCGCACCATTAAATCACTGGCAGAAAGCTCCGTAAGCCCGGAATTTGACGAGTTTCTGGAAGCACGCAAAGATCTTGCACCAACGCACTAAATGCCAGACAGCAATCGTCAATGGCGTGTTGCCGACTACCCAGGCCCTGATCAACCAATCAGTAAAGCCCACTTTGCCTGGGTATCTGAAGAAGTACCTGAACCTGCTGAGGGTGAGTTTCTGGTTCAAACAGCTTATCTCACACCTATACCTGCACAAAGGGGTTACCTTGATAACAAGCAATCAATGTTTCTGGGCGAGTCACTTCCACTCGGCGCAGTTATGCGCGGCCGGGGCATAGGGAAAATTATTGAATCAAAGCACCCAGACTATAGCCCGGGTGAAATATTTGTAGGATCTCTGGGCTGGCAGGATTTTTCAATTCAACGCCCGCTAGGCAACGATTTTATTTTCAGCACCCGCAAAATAACCAAACCACACGCACCACTCTCTCTGCATATGGGCATCCTCGGGCAAGCAGGTGGTACTGGCTACTTTGGCCTGCTTGAAGGTGGGCAGATTAAAGCGGGTGATAATGTACTCATTTCAGCAGCTGCTGGCGGAGTTGGTTCAGTAGCTGGACAAATCGCCCGAATCAAAGGCGCACAAAAAGTCATTGGCATTACCAGCACAGACAAAAAATGTGCCTGGCTGTGTAATGAACTTGGTTATACCGCGGCTATCAATTATAAAACTGAAAACCTGGATAAAAAACTAGCTGAATACTTTCCTGAAGGTATAGATTTATTCCTTGATAGCGTAGGTGGAAACATACTTAATACTGCCCTGAAATATCTCGCCATGCACGCTCGAGTGGCCATTGGTGGCTATATCTCCACTCAATATTCTTCTGCAAGCAGTATTGGGCCTGGCAACTATTACAATTTATTATTTAAACGTGCCCGTATGCAGGGATTCGTTTACTTTGATTACTGGGATCGTTACGACGAAGCAGAACAGGTATTAAGCAAATGGTATGACGAAGGCCAGCTGATTAACACCGAATACCTAATCGAAGGACTGGAAAACATGCCTACAGCACTTGCGGGTTTATTTACAGGCAGGAACCGGGGCATTACGGTCTGCAAAGTTAACTAACCAGTATCAGAAACCAAAAATTTTGGGTGATTTAAGCCTGATCTCCAAAAAGCCCAGAATTTGATCTGGGCTTTTTGAATTTATCTAAGGAGCGTTAAATGCTGGGATCTGATGCCAGTTAACCACCATGCATCGTCGAATAAGTTGTCCTGACAGGCTCTTCAGCAGAGTAAATTATACCGCTGCGATTCATGATTCCAGAAAAAGCTGACAGGAATACACCTGCCCAGATCATAAATACCCACACACGTACCTTTGACAGGCTTTTACGCTGGGCCTCATTTTCTGCTTCTGTAGGCATCTCACCTGCTTTGCATTTCATCAACGTAGAAAAGAATGGCCCGATCTTGCCACGCACCATAATTCCGCAAAACACCAGGAAAGCAAACATAATTAATTTTCCGGCAACCCACGGATACTCCGCAAGCTTATTTGTTTCCCAATGCATCCATACAGAAATCGGAATCCCAATAACGACAGCATAGCGAATAAACATGTCAAATTTAGCTACCAGTGGGTATGCCTTACTGCCGTGCCAAAAATGCAGATAGGTTACACAAAAGAGCCATACCGGCCCCAGAAGCACAATGCCCACTTGTTGGTAAAGCGGATGAGGAATACCAATAAATTCGGTCAGGATACCGCCAACTGTTAGCATTAAGCTCATGCACATACGCGGGACCTGATCGAGATCCAGCATAATTTTTGCTGCTATCGCCCGTGCTTCAGGTGAAATATCCGAACGTACAACAAATTTGCTTGAGTAAAATACACCCAGATCACCACCGAGCCAGTATACGAATAACAGTACGTGAATAATCACCACGATCTGGTGAACACCACCACCCTGAAATTGAATTAAAGTTTCCACTGCCTTCTCCAGGGCATTAAGCCCAGATGTTTAAAGGGCATTTGCCCAAGTTTTATACCGGTTAACTAACCTGCTCAAGTGCGGTCTCTGCATTACTGACCACAAACTCTCCCGGACCTTCTATATTCAGATGAGTTACGTAACCATCATCAACAACAATTGAAAAACGCTGGCCGCGTATACCCATACCAAAACTGCTAGCATCCAGATCAAGGCCCAGTGCCTTGGTATAGGCTGCATTACCATCTGCCAGCATGGAAACAGTATCACCAACCCCCTGATCTTTACCCCATGCATCCATAACAAATACATCATTAACCGCCATACAGGCAATCGTATCAACACCATGAGAAATCAATGCATCAGCATACTGCACATAACCGGGCAAATGCTTCATAGAACACGTCGGCGTAAATGCACCTGGCACCGAGAACAGCACCACCTTTCTGCCACCAAATAACTCTTCTGTAGTTACGCTGCCTGGCCCATCATCTAACATTACAGTAAAACTACCGGCTGGCATTTTATCGCCGACACTAATTCTCATGATGAGCTCCTAAAAAAGTTATCACTACAAATATATTATTCTGGGTATTACGTTGAGAATACTTTATTGACCGACTGATTTTAACCCTAGCGCATACACTCATGGGAGCCCTGTCATCCTACAAACAACAGTGAAATACCAGGTATGAACGCGATAAGCATCAAACACACCAACATGATAATGACAAATGGCAGCACAGCTCGGCAAATTGTCCAGAAATCCTCATTAAAAACACCCATAGCCACAATCAGGTTCAGCCCCAGTGGTGGTGTTAGGTAGCCAATCTCAAGGTTTACCACCATCATGATGCCAAAATGCAACGGGCTGATGCCCTGCTCTGCTACGAGCGGCACAAGCATCGGCGCAAGCACAAGAATGGCTGAACCAATATCCATAAGACAGCCAATCAGCAACAAGAATAAATTAGTGCCGATCAGCATCATGCCAGGGTTGCTGATTCTTTCACTCAGCCAGCTAACCATCTGCTCCGGCACCTGCTGATAAGTCAGAAACATATTCAGGCTGAATGCCAGCATAAGCACAGGAAATAAAGCACCCAGTAAACGACTGGTTTGTACCGTAACCTCTGCCAGGTCACCCAGATCCAGTTCCTTATAAATGAACATCTCAACCAGTAAAGCATATACAACCGCTACAGCCGCCGATTCAGTGGGCGTAAAAATACCGCTGTAGATGCCACCAAGAATAATTACAGGCATGAGCAATGCCCAGAGACCATCAGCCAGGGAAACTAAAATCTCCCGTGCAGACCCTGTGCGACGCTCAGCATCCCAACACGACCACATAGCATAAACAACCATAGCGGCTGTCAACAGCAAACCAGGGCCAATACCTGCCATAAACAGGTCCGCAATATTGCTATGGGTCATCACGCCATAAAGAATCAGCGGAATACTGGGTGGGATAATGACACCAAGAGTGCCGGCTGCACATAAGGCACCCAGTGAAAACTGTTTGGAATAGCCTGCCTCAAGTAAAGCCGGATACATGACAGCACCGACAGCAACCAGCGTTACTGTACCTGAACCGGTAACAGCAGCAAAAACTGCACATGACAATACAGCTGCAATTGCCAGGCCACCGGGTATAGATACTGTCAGTGCACGCATAAAGCGAATCAGACGGTTGGCTATCCCGCCACGGGCCATGACATTACCGGCAAGTATGTACAATGGAATCGATAGCAAAATTTCTTTATTTAAAGCACTCCATGCATCCAGAATAATCCCGTCTAATGATTCACCTGCAAACATAACGTAGGCAAAGGCAGTTACACAGCCAAGAATTACAAACAGGTTCTGCCGCAGTAATAGCAACACAAGCACTAATACAACTAACACCAGGACGGTCATGCCTGCGACTCACCAGACTGTTGCTCAGTAACAGCAGTTGTCATCGCATTACCATCTGCAGGTCTAAGCTCAGGGAAGAACGCATAGAGCAGATGCCTTAAAAAAGCAGTAGCAAATGCAAGCGGTAGAAATGCCTGAACAGGCCAGATTGGTAAATACAGGTCAACAGACACTTCACCAAGTTGCCAGGTCGTAAAAACAACCCGTACTGCAAGCAAGCCTATCGCACCACAGAATAAGGCCATACACAGATGCTGCAGCCTGCACAGCAACGGTTCCCAGCTGGCGGGCAACCAACTGTCTGTAAACCGGGGACGTAAATGCACACCCTCAGACGAAGCCAGACCAAACCCAGCCATAACAATCAACACATTGGCCCACAAACCCAATCGGGATGCCCAGTAAAGTCCTGCACCCGTTATTTCCCGGCTGACAACATCTGCAAAGACCACGGTAACCAACAGCAGAAATGCCGCTATAACCAGGTATTTTTCCAGCCGCTGCAGCCCATTAAGAACTCTGACTGGCCAGAAAGATGAGGACGACATGGCGTGCTCAGGCATGGTTACCCGAGTGGGTATCAAGCAACTCTATACGCGGTATAAAAATATTGATAAGTACAGCAGACGCAATATGCATGCAGGCTACCGCGACAAACAGCGGCGCCCAGGAATAATGATCAATAGTCCAACCTGCCACCACCGAAAATACTCCCCCGGCAAGACTGCCAACAGCCCCGTACATACCCCAGATAGTACCGACATCTCGGGGTGGAAACAGATCGGCAGGTAAAGTAAACATGCTGGACGCCTTAAACTGAATTGCAAACATGGCAATTGCAATAAGTGTCAAAGCTACTGCAGCAGATTCAGTGGTAGCCGCCGGCATGGCAACCAGCACCAGCACCGCACCTATCCAAATCACCAGTTTGCGAGATTTATTAAGGCTTAACCCTTTGTCTATCAGTTTCTTACCTAGGTAGCCTCCTGCAATGCCTCCTACATCCAGAGCCAAAAAAGGCATCCATGCAAACAGCGCTATTGCCTTGAGATCAAAGCCCCGCTCCTGACTCAGGTACAGCGGCAACCAGAATACGAAGAAATAGAATGCTCCATCCGACACGAAGCGACTGATCATTAATCCCCAGACTTCCCGGTAGCGCAATGCCCAGTACCAGGGTCGCTTAACGGGTGCGGTAATAATCTCACGACCCACTTCAATCAATTCGCGCTCAGCCTGAGGCAAATGCGGATGGTCAGCAGGTAAATAGAACCAGCGCTGCCAGAGAATCAGCCACAGAAAACCAACCACTCCAGAAATCAGAAAAGCAGCCTGCCAACCCCAATAGAGAATAATAATGGCTATAAATGGCGGCGCGATAATACCGCCCAACCCTGGCCCCATAGTAAAAATCCCCACAGCCAGACTGCGCTCTGAGTCAGGAAACCATTCAGCAATGGCCTTGGTTGCTGCCGGAAAATTGGCAGCCTCAGTTAACCCCAGTAACACCCGAAAGCTCAGGAAGCTGGCAAACCCCCGCCCAAACACATGCAGCATGCCCACAATGCTCCAGGCTATGACAGCCAGCGAGAAGGCCCGTTTGGAACCCAGCCGATCTATCAACGGCCCACAGACAAGCTGTCCAAAGCCGTAAGCAACTAAAAAACCAAAGTTTATCCAGCCGTACTGGCTGGCTGAAATAGAAAACTCTTCCATTAAAAAGGGGGCAGCCACAGTCAGCGCCTGCCGATCTATATAGTTAATGGTGGTAATAAGGCACAGCAGAATAGCTATGCGCCAGCGGTAAGCCAGCCAGGGTGTTTCAGTCAAACTACTCATCCATATTGCCCCACGTGTTTATCATTAGCGTGTATTCTCCACCGGTGTCTGTATTGCCATACAGACACCGGGCTATGGCCACCAGGATCTTCAGCGATGATGAAGCACATGATGCACCAGCCCCTGACGACAAACACCCCATGAATACCCCTGAAATTATCCCAGATTCACCAGGTAATCGCTTATAGAGTTTGCGGATAATCCCACTTGCGGTACCACACCCAGTTTACCTACCATTACTAACTGCAGTCATGAAGCCAGCAATGGCATGACACAGTTATAATAAAACGACTCCTGCCTGATACTACCGACCAAAAAATATGGTGAGCCGGTATTATCGGGTTATCAATACAGGTAACCGGCCCTAGACAATGCCAACTGGAACTATCCAGATTAGTTAAGGAAATTTATATGAGTGCCACAGCTGAAACGCTAGCCATATCAACCGAAACACGTGAATTTCTTTCACGTACACATAAACTTTTTATTAATGGCCAGTGGGTCGATGCCACCAGTGGCGAAACGCTTGGAATTATTGACCCTGCTACAGAAGCGCAAATTTCTGAGATTCAGCTAGCAAGTACTGACGATGTTGATAAAGCAGTTATTGCCGCTCAGGCAGCATTCAAAGGTGAGTGGTCAAAAATTAATTCGCATCAGCGTACCAAACTGATGCTGAAACTTGCTGATCTGATTGACGAGAATATACAAACACTAGCAGAACTTGAAGTACTGGATAACGGCCTACCCATGATGCTGGCCGAGTACACCATCTCTGGTTATGCCAGCGACTTCATTCGCTACTATGCAGGCTGGTGCACCAAAATTCATGGTGACACCATTCCTGTGTCACCAGCAGGTGTCGCAAATGGTGAATCTCTAACCTACACAAGGCGCGAGCCTGTCGGTGTAGTCGGTGCCATCATCCCCTGGAATGCACCCATTGCCATGCTGGCGCTCAAACTGGCTCCTGCTCTGGCAACCGGCTGTACTATGGTAATCAAACCAGCAGAAATCACCCCGCTGACTGCCCTGAAGGTTATGGAACTTGTAAAGGAAGCTGGTATTCCAGATGGCGTGGTCAATCTTGTGCCCGGTTATGGCGAGGTTGCAGGTGCAGCAATCTCTTCACACCCGGATATCAAAAAAGTTTCATTTACCGGCTCCACAGCAGTTGGTCAGAAAATTGTCGAAGCGGCTTTGGGCAACCTGAAAAAAGTATCCCTGGAACTGGGTGGCAAGTCACCTGTCGTCGTATTCCCTGATGCAGATATTGAGGCCGTCACTATGGGCGCTATTCGTGCCGCCTTCTTCCTGCAAGGTCAAAACTGCATGGCAGGTACACGTTTATTCGTGCATCAGGATATTTTTGACCAGGTTATCCAAAACGTTGCCGGTGTCGCCAGCCAGATGAAAATTGGCCCGGGACTCGATCCCAGTAGTCAGTTGGGCCCCCTAATTTCAGCAGACCAGCGTAGTCGGGTCATGAGCTATGTTCAGGCAGGTAAAGATGAAGGTGCAGAACTGATCTGTGGCGGCAATCAACTGGACCGTAAAGGCTTTTTTATGGAGCCAACTCTGTTCACACATGCACATCAGGATGTCAAAATAGCCCGTGAGGAAATTTTTGGCCCGGTGCTCTTCGCCCAGCCCTTCGGCGACAGTGACCTTGAAACTATTGCTGCCGAAGCTAATAAATCTATTTATGGTTTATCCGGCAGCGTCTGGACCAAGGATATTGCAGTTGGCCTGAAGATGGCCTCACTAATCGATTCCGGTCAGGTAAGTGTGAACTGTCATGCAGCTGTAGACCCAGCTATTCCTTTCGGTGGCAATAAGATGTCCGGCTGGGGCCGGGAGTTCGGTCAGGAAGGTCTGGAACCCTACCTCAAGACAAAGGCAACAACGGTGCTGTTCTCACAACCACCTTTTTAGTTGGCTCAGCCCCCAATTATTAGCGGCTATTTAAAAAGCCGAACTTAATAAAAAAAGCCCGGTGATTTTTCCGGGCTTTTTTATAGACTCTAAAGTAGTTTAAGCTCAGGGCCTGGCCCCAATGCTTATTTGGCCTTGCGGCGTTCATTAAATGCTTTTGTGAACTCCTCATCCACCATAGTCACACCACGCTCCTTAGCTTCTTTAATTATTCCCTTCAGGGCCATCTTCATAAATACCTTGGGTATATCTACCAGTAATTTGCATGCATCCTCACTGAAACGCACTTCAGGATCCATTTTATTAGCGGTGTAATAAATCTGATTATGCTCAAGCCCCTTCGGTGTTGGAAGCTTGACCGCAAAAGGCTTGTTGTGCGAGGTGAAGAAAAATCGCCTGTCACCCTTGTCGTTGTGCCTGAAACCATAGGAGATGGGTATATGTGGAAATTCTTTTTGCCCTATTAGTCGCTTCTCAAAAGTTTCTTTAAGAAGAATATTTTTAATCTTCAAACACCAGAAGCTCTCTGCGGCCATTTCTTCTGTTTCTCTATAAGGCTTGTAATCAAACTCACCATCCACCTCACATTCATATGCCTGAAATGCATCATTCATAAGCAGTGGGAATTTAGGATCATTCGCATATTCCTCTGTCGGTGACTTCACCATCTCAAACGGAATATCTTTCATTTTCTCCTCTGGCGTGATACCCGGATAACCAAGATCAACAATGGGCCTCAGCCAGCTTTTATTAAACTCAACAAAATGCACCACAGCCTTACTG
Organism: Gammaproteobacteria bacterium; assembly: GCA_024229935.1. Classification (GTDB taxonomy): domain Bacteria; phylum Pseudomonadota; class Gammaproteobacteria; order Steroidobacterales. The sequence goes on from JAAERX010000045.1 coordinate 11,040, forward strand.
CCGTTTCGCAGGTTTGTTGAGGTATTTGAACCAGCCCGTGACACCACCATCCAGGAGGGCCCTTCAATCAGGTCAAAGGGAAATGTAAGGGAATGTGGGCCAATAGAGGTCACCCCATTTTCATTAACCGTTGTAATCAAAGCAAACGGCATGGGGAAGAAACCCGCAGACTGGTAGAAATTATCCTTGGGGTGCAGCCGCACAAATTGCTCGTCCCGAACCTTCACAGGCTTACGCAAACCGTCGAAAATAGAAAAAATATCAAAAATTGACATTACTCACCCATGCATTGTTATTCGGGACATATGTAAAGCTCATTGAATCACGGACAAGTCTACCTATAAGTCATTAAGCAGGAGAATACGCATTTAAACGGATGAAACAGGACGATTCAATCATATTATTAACAGGTTCCAAGCATTCAGCACCACCCTTTTATAGCCACATAAACATCCCATAATCATAGGGAGTTGTGACGATAAAGGGACTAACTATCGCGACAGAGGGGACACTTCTGCATCACCGTGCATCATTTGCCGGTAGAAATCAGTCTGAAACAAACTAGCCGGATAAGTCACAGGTGGTGGTGCAAGTACATCCAATGCATAAATCTGAGCCTGGTTTAGTTGAATATCCAGACAACCCAGATTGTCTTTAAACTGCTCTAGTTTACGTGCCCCAAGTAGTGGAATCACTGTGCCTTCAGGTCGGTGCAATAACCAGGCAAGTGCCAGCTGTGATGGTGTACAACCGACTGTCTTTGCCTGTTCAGCCAACCCCTGAGCAATCCGAATGCGCTGCTCAGCTAGCATGGCTGGCCCGTAAGCAGCTTTATTAAGACGCGCATCCACATCAGCTTTAGACTCAGCCTCAGGATTAAATTTACCCGTTAGCAAACCACCTGCCAGCGGACTCCAGGGCAAAAGCGCCATATCCTGAGCCTTACAAAGGTCAAAGAAATCTGTCTCTATACTGCGCTCAACCAGGTTGTAGTGCATCTGCACAGCAGTAAATGGCGTGAGCCCCCGCTCTGTTGCCAGAGTATTGGCCTGAGCAATCAGCCAGGCAGGAAAATTGGAAATGCCTATATGCAGAACCTTACCAGCACGTATCAGATCATCCAGCCCACGCATAATTTCGTCTATACGAGTGATCTGATCCCAACCATGCACCCAGAACAGATCCAGATACTCTGTATTCAGCCGTTTGAGACTGGCTTCTAGGCCCTGCACCATATTTTTACGATTATTACCGCTTGCATTAGGGTCCTGCCTATTAGTTGCCATACTGTACTTACTGGCAAGTACAATCTTATCCCGCTCAGGGGCAATAAACCTGCCTGTCATAGACTCACTGGTGCCTAGCGTGTAGATATTAGCTGTATCCACGAAATTGCCACCTGCCTCCCGGTAGGCATCATAAATCTGGCGGGATACCGCTTCAGATGCGCCAGTACCCAGCTCCTCACCAAAGGTCATCGCCCCCAAACACAACTCAGAAACCCTTAGCCCACTACGCCCTAATATTTTATATTTCATAAGTTTAATGTATATTTTTTAGGTTGCTTATAGCTTAAATAAGCATCTTTAATCTAATTCTGCTTAATTAATCAACCTGAACAGCCTTGTAATACCAGTTTTTAGCCTACCACGACCTTGGGGCAGAGTGGGCTCCACAAAAAAAGCATTGCCCTAAACAAATCATCTAAGTTTTTGCCTCTATGGTGGTTTTACGCAACAATATTTTCAAGCCGGAACATACCGGTAACAAGCACAACTCATCGAGGGAATCATTATGAAAGAAGAAGCCGCAACAGCAGCTAAACCTATTATTGATTACACCAATCCGGACCAGGTGATATCAATTATTGTTGATCATGGGCCAGATATCGGTATACAAATAATCAGCGCCGCACTGATCTTCTTTATTGGGCGCTGGGTCGCTAAATTAGTCACCAACATGAGCCGTAAAGCTTTTGCTAAAATGGACCTGGAGGATACGCTAGAACGCTTCCTCTGCAATATTATCTATACTGCACTCATGGCTGTCATAGTCATTGCGACCATCGGTCAACTGGGTATCGAAACCACCTCTTTACTGGCCATCTTCGGTGCTGCCGGCCTTGCTATAGGTTTATCACTGCAGGGCTCTTTATCCAATTTCGCCGCGGGTGTACTAATTGTTGCTTTCCGTCCCTACAAAGTAGGAGACTTTATTGAGGCAGGTGGTGAATCTGGTTCCGTTCATGAGGTACAGATATTCACCACAATCCTGACAACACCTGATAACAAAAAGGTCATTGTGCCTAACGCCCAGGTCATGAGTGGCACTATTACTAACTATTCTGCCCTCGGGACACGCCGTGTAGACATGGTGTTCGGCATTGGTTATGACGATGACATCGACAATGCCTATAAGGTACTAAAAGAAATCATCGAGGCTGATGACCGAATCCTCAAGGATCCCGCCTACGGCATTGCCCTCAATGAACTGGCTGACAGCAGCGTTAACTTCAACGTACGCCCATGGGTCAATGCTTCAGACTACTGGGGTGTATACAACGATGTAACGGAACAGGTAAAACGCCGCTTCGATGAGGCTGGCATAAGTATTCCTTATCCACAGCAGGATGTGCACATGTATCAGCATGGTGAAGCCAGCTAACTTCTCTGGCTTCAGAAATAAAAAAGCCGGCAAATGCCGGCTTTTTTATTTCCAAACTGAATAATAAGACCTTTCAACACCATCTATACACATAACTGACTACTGAATATATTCAGCGCGTCTCACGCAACATATATTCAATAATCATGTCATCTCGCTCCGCACTCATTTCATAACCAATCATGGGCGGATAGCGCATACGATTGCCAGGCACCATGGTATGGGGAGCAGCAATAAATTCACCTACCAATTCAGGTGTCCAGACCAAACCACTTTCACGTAGCTCAATAAACGAATCTGAATAATCAAAATGATCAACAACAGCAGCGGGCTGACCAAAAATGCGATTCAGATTAGGCCCAACCCGGTTATGTCCACCAGCCTCCAGCGTGTGACAGAAACGACACCAGGTAAAGTTTTCCTTCTGCTTTGCCAATTCTTCCGGGGTTCGCTCCGGCAATGGCATTGCATAGAAATCCGGCAAATCAGTACCCACCAGCATCTGAGCAACTTCCTCATCACTAAACTCAGTATCAGAGGTAAATGGTGTAACACCAAACCATAAATAGGGAAAATATAACGCCAGCACGAGCATACCGCCCAGCACCACCATATGAAGTACTCTTGCTCCTGTAGATACACTCATTAGACTTTCTCTCCAGGAAACAGCCTGCGCCAACCGGATTTGTATTTACGGTTCTGCCACCAGCCCAAAGCTATCCAGGTACTGAACAGCATCAGGTAATAAAATGCCAGCGCACTGTGTGGATAGCCAGTAGAGATACGCAGTCCTTCTGATGTCTCAAGTAACTGCGGAAAATGAGCACCAAATATATTAATCTGTCGCCCCTCTCCCCATGCATAGAAAATACCTATCAGAAATTCGACTGCAAATACTAAAATTATTACAAATAAAATGGCCCGACTGAATGCAAATGAATCTTCCGGCATACCTTCAGGTGGCTGAGGTTTGGGTCCTTTAATAAACCAGTAAATCCTGAACCAACACAACAATCCAACAATCCAACCCACACTGTCATGCCATAACTGCATACCTTCACGCTGCCCCAAAGGAGTTCGTGGTAGATTGATAATATTGAAAAACAACACAAAAAAAGCAATAAAAATAGCCCAACCTAAAATTGTGGCAGTTCGATCCTGATTACCCGGAGTCAGTTGATCTGTCATTTAATAATCCTTATGGCTTGTCATACAGATGACGGTTTGATTCTAAGCAAAACAGCCGCAGGCGCCATGGTAGCTGATGCTATGACAGCTTGCAGCGTATCAATACCTAAAAAATATTGTAAAAATTGCACTATCGCACTTGGCAAATCCACCAAGTGAACGTATTATTGTTCGCCTGTCGGATAATTATAATAAACGCAAGACCACTTTATTAAAGAGTAACTTCCCAATGAGTTCTACCCGCCCCATACGCGCCCTCTTACGTGGGCTTGAAGTACTGCATGTACTCAACCGTCATAACGGCGCCACCGTATCTGAAGTTGCCGGCGAAATAGACCTGCCACGCACCACGACTTACCGCATTCTGGAGACACTGTGTGTTGCCGGGTACGCTTACCGCGCCTCAAGTGATGACCGCTACCGCCTGACTATTATGGTTCGAGGCCTAAGCGATGGCTTTGATGATGAAGCATGGGTAACACTGATCGGTCGCCAGTATCTGTATGACCTATGTCAGGACCTTGTATGGCCCTGCGCAATTGCAACACTTTCAGGCAGCACCATGCTGGTACGCCAGACTACAGACCATAGAAGCCCACTGGCTGTTGAGAAACGCGGACCTGGCTTCCGGGTAAGCATATTGGAGTCAGCTGCAGGACTGGCCTATTTATCATTCTGCCCCAAAGAACAACGCGACACTCTGCTCGAGATGCTGGCCAAATCCAAAGAACCTGAAAATCAAGGCGCCAAGAATAAGAAAAAAGTTTACGAAACGCTGGTGGAAACCCGTAAACGTGGCTTTTCTATCTGGTACAGAAAACGCAGAGTTGCTAATGAAACCAGTTTTGCCGTGCCTATTATTGTTGAGGATCGTCTGCTTGCCTGCCTATTAATGCGCTTTGCCAGCACTGCCGTACCTGAAGCTGAAGCTATAGAGCGCTTCATACCAAAATTGAGTCAGGCAGCTGGAGACATTGCTGACGAGTTTGTCAGACAACATCAGCGCGGCCCAATTGATATTTCAGTTGCAAATAGTTCCAGCAATGCTGCCTGACTGTCTCCGGGTTACCAAACTAATTCAATTTGATTCCCTGCCGACTACTTAATACCCAGAAGCTATCAACAAAGATAATCTTGGCAACCTGCAGTCCATAAAAAATTTAAAGAGCATCTCTATTTGCCTTTTTATCTCTTTTCTCCTTACGCTTTTCCTTCAGGGTTTTTTCTGATTTTTTCTTAACTGCTTTTTTTGCATCTTTACCTTTAGCCATAACATCACCTTATGGGTCGATTCATAGGATAGTTGATCTGTCTATCTTCCATCATACCCGGTTCACTTCAAATAGCCTTGCCTCATTGCAAGTAAAATAGCGTCCGACAGTTATTTTGTTTGGCCTGACAGTCAAAATCTAAACAGCTATGCATATACAAAAAAGCCCCGCAATGCAGGGCTTTTTTTCACGGCAGAAGCCGCTCTTACATACAATAAATGTGCCTATCTGAATACCGGTTGCTCGGGAGCATCCAGCCCCGTATCAGCTTTACAGCTGGCACGTAACTCATCAATGGAAGGACCAAAGTTAAAGGTTTCAATGTCTGCACGGCTGCTACGCATTTCATCACGCAGTTTAGTCGTTGCTGCTTCATCAACTGCACCATCTTTAATAACTACACCGTAGGCTTTTGCGCCTTCAGCTGTCGCAAGCACACGATTAACGTCTGCCAGCACCAGTTGTGGATCACGTTCCAGTGGGTCACCCCAGCCACCACCACCCCAGGTATTGAAGTACAGCACATCACCTACACTTACCTTGATACCGTCACACTTCGAAGGCAGCCATTCTTCACTACCATCAGTACGCACCAATCTCTTAGTTGAGCGCATGCCCACATCACCACCAAGCACACCCCATGGGTGCACAAGCCAGCGTTCATCATGAATACCAATCGAACCATCTGACAAGAAGCGATAAGCAACACTCAAACCATTACCACCACGATGCAGGCCTGCACCACCCGAATCAGGAATCGTTTCATAACGCTCAATGCGCAATGGGAAATAAGACTCAATGAACTCATTTGGCACGTTAGTGAAACCAGGCCACAGTGAGTGGCCATCAGGGCCATCACCCGAGGGTCGTCCAGGTATGCCACCAAAGCCAATCTGGAATAACTGGAACCACTCGTTATTCTTACCTTCGCGACCGTCATAGCCTGAGTAGAACAAGTGAGGCGAATCAGAGAAGCCAGCTGCATTCAACATCTGCTCTGGTGCACCTGAACCCAGCAATGCACCCAGCACATCAAAGATACGACCCAGTGCATGTGTACGACCAGAAATAGCTGCAGGGAACTTGGGCTTCAACAAGGTGCCTTCAGGAATATTCACTTCTACAAGGTCATAGAAACCATCGTTGAACACAATATGTGGGTCCACAACATTGATAGTGAATGAGCCAAAGAACATCTTGAACATATCTTCATTGAGGTAGAAGTTCACTGAACTTTGTGCCTGCGGGTCAGTTCCATCAAAATCAAAATGGGCAATATCACCTTCACGCCACATCTTGCATTTAATCTTGTAAGGCCCCATACCCATGCCGTCATCACAAAGGTAATCTTCAAAAGTACGTGGCTCTTCCGGAATAAAGTTCTGAATAATGAACTTCATCGCGTTGTAATTACGCTCCAGCATGATATCCATCGTGCTGTAGAAGATGTCATCATCAAAACGTTCTGCAATCTCACGACAACGACGTGCTGCAGTATTGCAGGCCGCAACCAGCGCATTAAGATCAAAACGGTTCCACTGCGAGGTACGCACGTTGTGCAGAATCAGCTCAAGAATATCAGACTGCAATTCGCCTTTTTTGTACAGCTTCAACGGTGGAATCTGGATACCTTCCTGATAAACATTGGTTGCCTCAATCGGAATAGATCCCGGCACCATGCCACCGTTGTCTGACATATGGCCGAACATGGCTGTCCAGGCAATGTGGCGACCATCCTTAAATACAGGCACCAACACCAGCCAGTCAGGCAGATGAGATACGGCCGCATTACACATGTAAGGATCGTTGGTGAGAATAACGTCCCCTTCTTCGATCTCAGCATTATAGGCTTCCATGAAGGGGCCAATAAAGGAACCGAACTGACCGACAACCATCTTGCCATCTTTATTCGCTATCATTGGGAAACAGTCACCCTGTTCCCGAATACCTGGTGACATAGCGGTTCGAAACAGCACCGCATCCATTTCAATACGCGCATTCTTTAGCGCATTCTCGATAATATCGACGGTAACACCTTCAACCTCTACTTTCTTAAGAGGAGTGTTGTTTGTTTCTATAATTGTAGCTGACATATTTTTTCTCCTCTTATTTAGTTGGGTTAATGAGCAGGTTGCCGACGTTGTCTACCGCGGCGGTGTGGCCGGGCAGAATCACAGTCGTGGAATCCATTTCCATCACAATGGACGGCCCCGGAACAACAATGCCTTCACGTAACTTGGCTCGATCATATAAAGGTGCGTCATACCACTCACCTTCGTAATGAAATTTTGATTCATGCACGATACAGTCCTTGAGCTCTGCGTCTGCAGAACCAAATTCTCCAATTGCCATTTCAGTAGCCTTGGCCTTCACAACAGCACGAATCATCAAGATTTCATGACCATCATCCAGCTTGAAGCTAAATAGCTGTTCATGTTCAGCATCGAATTGACCCGTAATAACAGATACACCCTGGGCTTTCAGTTCTTCCTCAGTAAAATCCATGGAAATTTCAAATGCCTGACCGGCGTAACGAACATCAGCCTGATAAACAACTTCGTGATCTTCTTTACCTATTCCGTCATCTATCAAAGCCTGAGCAGCTCGAGCTTCAAGCACCTTGAGGTCATCCAGCAACTGTTCTGTGGTCGTGTCACCTGCCATCCTTATATAAGTACGGGTTGCCTCATCCTGCACAGTTGTTGTGGCATCGCCACGGGCACATAACACACCGGGTCCTGGCGGAATGATCACTGGCCATGCATCTGACAAGACACCCATCGCGTTCGCATGCAAAGGTCCGGCACCACCAAAACAGACCAGGGCAAAATCACGTGGATCATAACCCTGCTCAACCGAAACAAGACGGAGTGCACCAAACATCGCTTCATTCGCAACCTTGATGATTCCCTCAGCTGCTTCCAATAAACCAATGCCGAGTGCATCAGCAATTGTCTGCACTGCTTTATCCGCAGCTTCCTTGGAGATTTGCATCTTGCCGCCAAGCTGCACATCTGATGGCAGGTAACCCAGAACAACATTTGCATCACAAACGGTCGGCTTGTCACCGCCTTTCATATAAGCCGCCGGCCCAGGCACTGCACCTGCAGACTCAGGGCCTACCCGAAGTGCGCCGGTCAGTTCCGGTACAAAAGCAATTGAACCACCGCCCGCACCCACGGTACGCACGTCAACTGAAGGTGCTCGTACTTTAACGTCACCAACAAAGGTCTCGCGACGTACCCGCGCCTTGGAACCCTGAATCAGCGCCACGTCCGTTGAAGTGCCACCCATATCAAAGGTTAGGATATCGTCATAACCAGCACGACTACAGAAGTAAATAGCACCCGTTACACCACCAGCCGGGCCAGACATCAACATATTTACCGGTGAGTCAGCCGCTGAACGTGCCGAAGCCAGACCACCGTCTGAACGCAACAGCGATAGTAAGGTGTCTTCACCCATACGTTCATTAAGCGCCCCCTGCAGATTGTTAAGATAAAGCTGCATTTCCGGACGGACATATGAGTTCATAACGGTTGTTTCAGTACGCTCATACTCCTGCATTTCAGGAACGACTTCACTGGAAACCGAAATAGGTGTATCACCAAAGATTTCTTTAGCAATAGCCTGAGCTTTGAGTTCGTTCTCACCATTGATATAAGCATTCACAAAGCAAATAGTCAGCGCTTCAACTTCATTCATGTCATACAGGCGCTGCAAGTCTTTGCGCAATCTGGCCTCATCCAACTCCCTAATAACTGAACCATCTGCGGCAATTCGTTCTTCTGCGCCAATGGTTAATTCGAGTGGAGCCAGCAATGGCTTCTTGTTAAAGGTCACCCAACCACCCAGCCCCCCCGGGCAAAATGAACGTGCAACCTGCAGCGTTTGCTCATAACCCGTAGTGGTTACCAGCCCCACCTTGGAGCCCCTGCCCTGCAGGACTGCATTAGTTGCAACAGTAGTACCGTGCATCACACGCTTAATCTGTTTGGGATCGATACCGGACTCTTCGCATATACGTGCGACACCGTTTAAAACACCGATCGATGAATCTTCAGGAGTTGATGGAACTTTTGCGGTAAACGTTTGACCCGTTTCTTCACTAATCAATAGAAGGTCGGTAAACGTACCCCCGACATCCACGCCGAGACGATAACTCATGGTTTCCCCTTGCTAACTTAAAAAGGCTAATCTTGCTAATTAATAAAACTCATTCACACAATCACCAGAGTCATTTTAAGACTCTGCGATAATCCAATCTGCTTTTAAGACAGGTCTTTTTATTTATAAAAATGATCTGCCTTTATGGTTTCTGAATCAATCGGCCTTAAAACTAACTGGCCTTTTCGTATTGCTCAGCAACCTGCGGAAATATTCCTGCTTTAGGCAACATGGCCGGGGTTCCTCGACCAAGCTGCTCTCCGAGCCAATGGCTCGTTTCAACAATTTTATCCAGTGACACGCCAGTTTCCACTCCTTGGCGGCTCAACATGTACAGGAGGTCATCTGTTGGTATGTTGCCCGTAGCTGCCGGAGCAAAAGGACAGCCGCCAATCCCGCCTATACTGGCATCCAAAGAGTCCACCCCGGCTTCCACCGCCGCCTGAGCATTAGCCAGGCCGGTATTACGGGTATTATGAAAATGGAATCTTAGCGGAACTTTCGGTGCAATTTCACGCACCGCGCCAATCATTTCAGTCACCTGAGCAGGCACGCCCACTCCAATACTGTCTGCAAAGCCCAGTTCAACCGGATCACCTTCCATCACCTGACTAACGATATCCAACACTCGCGACAGTGGCACTTCACCCTCAAACGGGCAACCAAATGCAGAAGAGACCATAACGTTGGCACGCATACCCTCACGCCTGGCCTCAGCCGACATCTCGAGCCAGGCATTAATTGAATCCTGCATGGCAGCGCCATTATTGCGCTGGTTATATGTCTCACTGGCAATGACAGCCATACCAATCTCATCCATCTGCACAGCCAGTGCCCGATCAAAACCACGTTTATTTAATACCAACCCGATATAGGTAACATCATCATGTTTCGGTAATCCACATACGACGGCCTCAGCATCCGCCATCTGGGGGACACGCTTAGGATGTACAAAGCTGGTCACTTCCATACGGCGTACACCAGCATCAACAGCTCGTTGAATGAAATCCAGCTTGGTAGCGGTAGATAACAACTCAGGTTCGCTTTGCAGACCATCTCTTGGCCCGACTTCAATAATAGATACTTGCTTCGATCCCACGCTTAATAACCTTGCAGCAGATAAAAAATAGGCTCAAAATCCAACTTCCCATTGTAACTATCCGTTCTTGGCATGTATACGCCACACGAGAGTTGGCATAATGGGCTTACACACAAAATTCCACAGTCCCACGACCGGGTACCGCGGGACTACGCCAAAGGAAGGTATGAAGACAATGGCCATTGAAGAAACTGAGAACACAGGACCACTAAAAGGCTTACGCGTCATAGAGATGGGCACTTTGCTAGCGGGGCCATTCTGCGGACAATTGTTAGCAGATTTTGGTGCTGAAATTATCAAGGTAGAGCCACCAAACCAGGGTGACCCAATGCGCGTCTGGGGTCGAGAAAAAGCTCATGGGCAGTCACTTTGGTGGCCAGTTGTAGCGCGTAATAAAAAGTCTGTAACACTGAACCTGCGAGAAGATGAAGGTCAGGCCATCGCACGTGACCTAATCGGCAAAGCTGATTTTGTATTAGAGAACTTTCGTCCTGGCACAATGGAGCGCTGGAATCTCAGTTACGAAGAACTTTCTAAAATTAACCCCGGCCTGATCATGATTCGTGTATCTGGTTACGGACAGACAGGTCCCTACTCTAAGCGTGCCGGTTTTGGTGCTGTTGGTGAATCTATGGGCGGACTGCGCTATGTCTGTGGTGACCCATCAACACCTCCAAGTCGCATGGGCATCAGTATTGGTGATTCTCTTGCCGCAACCTTTGCCTGTATAGGTGCACTCACAGCATTGCATCATAAAAATCAGACTGGTGAAGGTCAGGTAGTTGATTCCGCAATTTATGAAGCGGTACTCAACATGATGGAATCATTGGTTACTGAATATGACAAAGGCGGTTATGTACGTGAACGTACTGGCGCTATTCTACCCAATGTTGCACCTTCAAATGTCTACCCCACTAAAGATGAACAATTCATCCTTATTGCCGCCAACCAAGACACCGTTTTTAAACGCCTGTGTGACGCAATGGGACAACCAGAACTGGCGCAAGATGAAAAGTATGCAACACATATCGCTCGTGGTGCTGCACAAAAAGAACTTGATGACCTGATCTCAGCCTGGACTGAATCAATTGACTCCACCAAACTTGAAGAACTAATGGAAGATTTTGGTATCCCCTCTGGACGGATTTATACACCTGCCGAAATGCTTGAAGACGCCCATTTCAAAGCACGTGAGGCAATTGTCAGCACTATGCATCCCACCTTTGGTGAACTGAAAATGCAAAATGTTGCACCCAAGTTATCCAAAACGCCAGGCAATATACGTCGTCCCGGACCTGAGCTTGGCCAGCACAACAAAGAAATTTACAGCGAAGTACTGGCGATGACACCCGAACAAATATCCGAACTTGAAAGCAGAGGCATTATCTAAGCTGCGCTCTGAAAATAGCTGTAGGAACAACTTCAAATGACCAGCAGCTTTTAGAATGCATGAAATAGACCTGAAAGAGCTAACCGAAATTTTCACCAGAGAACTAAATGTTTTCTTGGCGAATAACGTCAGGTTTCAACAACATCATATGATAAGGCTACAGACTCGACAGGAAACCACATAATGCTCGGAGCTATCCGCCGCGTCACCATCACTGCCACCGATCTTACTGCTGTTGAAAAAGCATACACCCAGTATCTTAAATACCGGGTTAGTGAGCGAACTACGGTTACTGCAGCTGAAGCAGCCGCATGGAATGCACCAGCCATAGCAGGTGCAGCATCACTAAGTATGCAACCTGCAGGTAGTAATGACTTTGAGTTTCGTTTTATTGCAGGTCCCACCTACCCTGATTACATACCACTAACAACTTACGGCTGGAATGCTTCAGAAATCATGGTGCAGAGCGTGGATACACTGGCACCACATTTTGAGAGTTCACCATTTGAAATAGTCGGTGAACCACGCAATCTTTCTTTTAGTGAAGATATCCGTGCCATGCAGTTACGCGGACCAGCCGATGAAATTATCTACCTGACTGAATTCAAAAACCCGGTACCTGGTTTATCAGTACCAACAGCACGCTCTGCAGTCGACCGCACCTTTATTGTCATACTTGGTGGCCAATCAATGGATGAAATACAGGAGTTCTACAGCAGCAATTTTTCTGTTCCTAAAGCACCGGTTATGGAATCACGTGTCACCATGCTTTCCAGAGCTCTGGGTGTCTCTATTGAAACACTGTATCCCATTGCAGCCATGGCACTGGATGGTGAATCACTCATTGAGGCAGATGAAATGCCAGCTCAGGTTAGCCCACGAGAAATACAAAAGGGTTTCCTGCCACCTGGCATTGCCATTGTCGGTTTTGACTGTGACAAAATCCCAGCTACAGCAACCATGCTTAATAGCAACATACACATCATGGAAGGCATCACCGGGGAATTAATCGAACTTCATTCAATTTGAAAAGCAGATACCTGACGTTTAGTTCTTCCTTATTTATTTCTGCATAGCCGGCGCCAACTCAAGTACGCTATACCCTGAGAATGGTCACACCTACAGATATCACTCTACATTCATTAGCTTCAGCAATACCACCCTAAACTGACTATTGCTACAGCCTGACGATACAACGAGGTACAATATTTAGATTGTTGTCGCGGTAGCTATAGATGGAATCTGAAACACTCTCACTACTTATCTGGCTCGCACCACTATTACTACTGGCTGGTGCAGTCGCCGGGGTACTTGCAGGATTGCTCGGGGTAGGTGGTGGTATCGTTATTGTCCCTGCCCTTTACCATATCTTCAGTTATCTAGAGATTGAGCCTGATATACGCATGCATCTGGCTGTCGGCACCTCACTTGCAACCATTATTCCCACTAGTCTTCGCTCTGTACGCGCACACCATGCCCGTGGCAGCTTTGACCAAGCGCTATTTACCGCTTGGGTACCCGGTATTGTGATTGGTGTACTAATTGGCACCTGGCTGGCAAATCGGGCTGGTTTTGATGTACTGACACTGGTATTTGCGACAGTTGCACTCATTGTTTCTTTATATATGGCAATTGGAAACATCAACTGGAAACTATCAAATGGCCTACCAGCTAACCCGGGCAACAGCATCATCGCAAGCTTTGTTGGCGCCATTTCTGCCATGATGGGTATTGGTGGTGGCACACTAAGCGTGCCTATACTTAATCTATTTGGCATTCCTATACATCGCTCAGTGGGCACAGCTGCAGGTTTCGGCCTGGTCATTGCAATCCCTGCCACACTTGGGTTGATTATTGGCGGCTGGAACAATCCCTTGCTACCCGCTTTCAGTTTTGGCTATGTAAACTGGCTGGGCTTTATACTGATTGTTCCAGCAACTCAACTGACCGTTCCAATCGGAGTAAAACTTGCACATTCCTTAAGCCAAAAAAACCTAAGACGCGCTTTCGCTCTTTTTCTGGGGGTCACTTCCATACGCATGTTCGCTGACATTATCAGTCTTAGCAGCTAACTTTATATAACGACAGGCACAGTAAAGTATGAAAATATTGGCGATAGTGGGCACCCCGACCAAGCACGACGGTTACACCACAAAAACGGTTGAAGTCCTTGAGCAACGTTTCCTTAAGCAACGTGATGCTGAGTTCAGCTATCTCTTTCTGGAAGATCATAATTTGCCCGGTTGCCAGGGTCGACTAAGCTGCATTAAATTTGGCGAACATAAATGCCCTTTCGAACCCAAAGTCACTCCTATAGTCAGGGCTATGGAGAATGCTGATGTCGTCATTTTTGCCTCACCAGTGCACTGCTTCAATGTTTCCACTTTAATGAAGAATTTTATTGACCTGCTTGTATACCAAATGCATCGCCCTGCTTTCTTTGGCAAGAAAGCTCTGATTGTTGCGACAGCTGCTGGTGCAGGCCAAAAAGGAATTCTTAAGTACCTGCATAAGACGGTGGCCAATTGGGGGTTTGATGTTGTAGGTCAGTTAGGCACACACAGCGGTTTCTTCGATAAAGAAAAGTATTTCAACAAACTAACCAAAGCAGCGGACAAGCTTGCTACAAAGACCATAACTGCGGTAGACAAAGACGTAACACCAAAGCCAGGCCTGGCCGAACTTATTAATTTCCGTGTATGGCGCTCAACCGTTGCCATTAATGAGCAGAACTCACCTTATGACTGGGAACACTGGAAGAAAAGTGGCTGGCTGGATCAAGACTACTATTTTGAAACTAAAGGCAACTTCATTTCAAAAAGTATCGCCTTCCTGATAGAAAAGCTTATTGCACAAGCTATACGTAATGTCAGTGTTGGTCCATCCACCTGACACAATGCTTAATATCAGACAGCAGACACCCGTCAACTAAGCTGATAACTCGAACCCAAGCTCCATTACAGAGCCCACAGCAATACTGTAAAGGTCCTTGGGCTTTAATACCTGGCGAGGTGATGACACCGAGTCCATTGCCGTAGCAAAAGCAATAACATCACCTGGGCTAAATGCATAATGCTGTGATAACTCTGTCAACCGCGCAACACATTCACTGGCGGGCGGACAGATAATGCCACTCCAGCTTTCCACCCCATTTATTCTTGCATGAGCAATAAGCTCACCGGGCTCAGCTAACTCATCTTTGGTAATAAGTGCTGGCCCCATGGGTAATGAACCAGGAAACTGGCGCACCGCCACATAATTCCGCCAGTCATCTGCTGTTTCAGGCTCAGGAATATCAGGCGCCAGGTCCGTAATCAATGTCCAGGCGCAAATGGCTGCTTCTGCAGTATCCTCACTCCCCTGGTAAAGGGGTTTGCCCAATACAGCCGCAAACATTGGATTGGCAACGAGCGCCGGCTGACCATGCATCGAAACTTTTACGGCATGGCCAACAGCCGTATTAGGGCTCTTAATAAAACTGGCTGGAACACCATTACCCATTTTATGGCTAATAAGAATGAGACCTGGCCTGCGCACAGGTGTCATTAAGGGTGTACCCGATAGACTGGTAAGGGCGCCTATCTGTTTTAATTTGTCACGGCCCGCATCCGCAAGCGCAACAAGTCCCAGCGCATGCTCAAGGCCACGCTCACCGGCAGCAAGAATACTGATGGTTGATTGCGGAATCCATTGAGAGCTTTCAAGTGAACCAGGTGCAGCACTCAGATCAAGAACCTGCCCCGAATCAAGAAGCACTCCAGGCCTGCCTGCCACCTCACGTGCATCTATGGTAACCAGCTTCATAAGTACCCTTTGAAAAGCATACTAAAAACCACACCAGAAAGATTAGGGAAGGATGCTGGTGGAACTTCAGGTCTCGTTATCAGCCACAGTCACCACCAGACCATCCAGATCATCGTTAATCTCAATCTGGCAGCTTAATCGGCTGTTGGGCCGACGATCAAGCGCTGAATCAAGCATGGTGTCTTCCATATCATCCATTGCAGGTAATTTGTTTAACCAAGACTCATCTATATATGCATGACATGTGGCACAGGCACAAGCCCCACCACACTCGGCAACAATACCGGTAATATTATTATCAACAGCAACCTCCATCAGGGTAAGCCCTGCTTTGGCGTCTACCTTTTCCACATTTCCAGTAGCATTTAAAAATGAAATTTTAGGCATTATGGTTTTCCTGCTCCGCTACCAGACGGGCAGCAGACATACTTTGGGGAAATAAAAACGTGCGCTCATCAAACGTGATATGACTGTAACCCGGAGTGTTGCTAAAAGGCATACACACCAATTAAATGGTCTGGAAACTGTCCTCTACCATTTGCATTGAGCGCTCAAGTTGCTTCAGACGGCTCTCTTCACTTTCCACGAAGTCGATCCATGAGCGGGCATTTTTAGCCACCTTTTTATACTTGGCTGCCTGCCTGAATGAAGCTTTGGCCTCTGTCAGCTTATCCAGTTCAAACTGACACATACCCTGAATAAGGTAAGTACTTCCTTTATTCTTCAGGCCACCTTTTTTAATTGCTTTAGATGAAGCTGAAATACAGGACTTATACTCACTTAGATTAAGGTGCGATTGTGCAAGCCGGGAAAATAACTCACCATCATCTGACATGCCCGCCGCTTCTTTAAGTGGCGGGATGGCCTTACGGTCTTCGCGGGCAAGTTGCCAAGCCTGTGACTGCAAACGTAAGTTGCGTACATTACGCTCAATAATTTCTGCCTCAAAACCTTTTTCCAGCACTCGTGCGCCCTTGTACGGGGTTTCCGCCTGCATAAAGAGCTGCGCCATTTGCACCAGTTCTGCACTCTTGGTCAGCAATCCCTGATCATATGCAGCTTCATAAGCCGATAACTGCTTGTTCTCATCTTTTAACTCGCCATAGATACCGGATAACTGTGTCCAGTACTCCTTTTTCGGCCAGTTACTCACAAGTATTTCGAGTATCTCACGTACTTTTTTAAAATTATCCTGTTCCCAATATCCAACCCGCAGTAATAACCACCATTGCTCTTTAACTGAGGTGCCGCGCTCATTAGCCAGTGCAATTGCTTTTTCTACCGGCTTAATAACCTTGTCGTAGTCAGCAGCAGTCACAACTTCTTTCTCGCTGACTATCTGGTATTGAGCGGTACCAATAATGACGTACATATCTGGCTCAGGACCAACTGTGTCCATGAACTGATTGGCATACTTGATAGCAAGCTCATAATCCTCAGTTACAAAAGCCAGCTGAGAGAGCGTCCGGATAGTCTGCTGGAAAATTGCAGGGGGTAATTCCGGCTGTGCCAGAACAGTATTGTATGCTTTGATTGCCTTATCGTACTGCTCAGCATTGAAGTACAGGAAACCATAAAAAGTATACAACTGAGCATTCTCGTAGGCAGTCAGCTTAGGCATGGCTTTAACCTTTTCCAACAACACCAATGCACCAGCATAGTCTTCAACATCAACCTTTTCATTGGCCTCAGTAATCAACTCATATACCCGCTTACTCAATGCCTGGGTTTTTCTACCTTCCATTGGTGCTTTGGAGTCTTTTTTCTTATCCTGCGCTACTGCATCGCCACCAGCGTCAGGCAGCAACAATCCACCGCCATATAACATTACTGCCAGAGCCGATATCAGTGCATATGCTTTTGCTTTTTTATACATCATTTATAAGGCTGTCAATCTTCCAGCTTAAAAGTAATAATGTGCTGCACACCTGGCACATCCATTGCAACGCCATCTACGACACGCGGTTTATACTTAAACTTAAGCGCCGCATTAACAGATGCCTTTTGAAATAACGAACTGGTACATTCAACCGCAAAAGCATCTTTTGTCGTTCCGGTGCTTGTTACGGTGAACTCAATAAGGCACTGCCCCTCAAGCCCACGTGTTTGGGCCCGTCGAGGATATATAGGTGCAACCTTAACAATAGGCAAAAAGTCACCGTCACCCAGACCAATGCGCCCACCAACAAGGTTAAAGTTAATACGTCCATTCGGACCGCCCATGCTAATGTTTTGTGATGTATCAAGTTCATCAGCTGCAACTTCAGGCATCTCAGGTGGTGGCTCTTCCACTTCAGGTGGCGGTTCAGGGTCATCTTCATCCTGCCGAACAACTTCATCAACCTTCACACGAATAAAGTCACCCAGGGTAAATCCGTCCTCATCAACAAGCGCTTTCTTACCCGTGGCAATCAATACCTGCATGATCCACAGAAGACAGAATGTAACGAATACACCTGTAATAAATGAGATTGAATAGCGCGCTAACATCAGTAGGTTTAGTCCTTAGCCTTGCCCGAAATTGAAACACGCATAATATTAGCCTGGCGTGCAGCATCAGCAACCAGCACTACAGTTTCAGTGTAGGCATCCTTATCAGCCTGAATCACAACTGAGCCTTCAGGGTTTTCTGACAACAACCGTTCAAACTCTACTTTGACCGCACGAAAATCAATACTTTTATTATCAATCCAGATTTCATTATCAGCACTGATTGCAACCAGAATATTTGCTTTAGGCTTGGCAACCAGATGGGCCGCAAGAGGCCTGTCCACATCTATACCGGCTTCCTTAATAAAAGAAGCTGTCACGATAAAGAAAATCAACATGATAAATACCACGTCCAGCATTGGCGTGAGATTTATCTCAGTCTCTTCTTCATCAGCCACTGCCATTATCGATTTACGCATGCTTAGTGATCCATCGTCAGGCCGTCTTCAAGGCCTTCTACCTGCCGTTCAATCGAACGGGTAATAAGCGTAATCAGGAATACTCCTGACAATGCGCCCACCATGCCAGCCATAGTTGGAATTGTTGCTTTTGATACGCCAGAAGCCATCGAACGGGCATTACCTGATCCTGAGATAGCCATAACATCAAAAACCTCGATCATGCCGGTCACTGTCCCCATCAGGCCCAGTAAGGGGCACAGTGCAACCAGGGTCTGAATAACCGGCACCATGGAATTAGCTTCAGATGAAAATTGCGACACCATACCATCACGAATCTGATGCGCATGCCATGACTTACGCTCCGCACGTGCTTCCCAGCGCTGATGAATATTTTCACCCATCTGCTTGAGCGTGGTTCGAAAAAAAATCAGCCGCTCAACAATGAGCGCCCACATCCCGAAGATCGTCATAGCGATCAGGGTTAGCACGTCACCGCCCAGCTCCAGGAAATCCCGGACTGCTTCAAACGGCATCATCAAATCCATTTAGCTAACTCTCCGTAACAACAGGTGAATCACAATATAAGGCGTAGTTAATCCGCTTAACCAGCAGCGTTTTTCTCAGCATGTTCGGCAATAATGCCGGCGCTCTGCTCCTGCAACACCTGCACGATACGCTTACTGCGCCCACTAACAATTGTATGTAACAGCACCATGGGAATAGCTACTGACAAACCAAGCACCGTAGTAACCAGTGCTTGTGAGATACCGCCTGCCATCAGCTTGGGATCACCAGTACCGTAGAGGGTGATTGCCTGGAAGGTATTAATCATACCCGTCACCGTACCCAGCAGCCCCATTAGAGGTGCAACCACTGAGATAATCTTAATGAACAGCAATGCACGATTAAGCGCAGGCGTTTCTTTAAAGATCGCTTCAGAAAGCTTCAACTCAAGGGTCTCGGTATCAGTCGTCTTAAGCTTGGCGTAAACACCCAGTACCCGACCAAGTGCATTGTCATCACTAGGCGTTGAGCTTTCGAGCTGCTTGCTGACCTTTTTATTAGCACTGCCAAGTACGATCATGCGCTCAAGAGAAATCAACAGACCAACGATGCCCAATGCAATAATAAGATAACCAACAAGTCCACCCTGCTGGATGCGCTCAATTATATTAGGTCGCGCCACATAGGTTTTGAGTACACCACCTTTGGTTGGGTCAAGTCCAAATCGCACCATGCCACCTGATGCTGACAAAAGATCTGAGGTGCTACCCGTAAAACGACCTGCTTCAGGCTGCCTTGGCAGTTCTTCCAGGTCACCATTTTCATAGCGTAGGTATTTACCATCTGAGACAATATTAAAGAGACCAACACGCACGACATCCATTGGGGTTTCAAGACCATCAACGGTCATCACTGGTGTATTAAATTTCACCACCTTGCCGCTTTCTGTCATTTCACGATGCAGCTCAAACCATAATTTCTCGATTTCATCCAGTGATGGAAGTTGGGCACTGCTGCCAATCTTCTTCGCCAGGTTCTCAAGAAACACCACACGATCCGGATACTGAACACTGGTCAGTGAAGTATCAAAACGTGTGCGGGCATCACCTGCCACCTGCTGCATAACGCCAAACAGTTCTTTAAGTGAACCCAGCTTCACATTTAGCTGAGCTTCCATAACAAAAAGCTTTTCTTTGTTTTTCTCAGCCTCAGCCTCAAGCTTCTCACTGCGACGTTCCTGAGCAGCTTTTTCAGCTCTGGCTTCACGCAACAACCTGTCCTGCTCAGCTCTGGCTTCACGGAAACGGGCCTCACGTGCCTTATTTTCTTTATTATCCTGAACCTGACCACGCTCTACAGCGCGCAGCAAATCTTCCATATTCATGGCTTGCTGAGCATTTGCCGGCACTGCCAACATTCCAGCAATCAAAAGAACCGGAAGACTCATTTTTACAGTCTTGTTATTCATTATCCGGCCTCCGGAGTAGCAACAGGCATTAACACCAGATCAGGTGCAACCTGCTTCTTGGCAATCTTCAGACCTGCACGAATTTCATTCTTATAAGCATCAGCTTCCTGCCAGCGACGCGCTTCCTGATCCCAAACACCAGAGAGCTTGCCATCCTGAGTCTGATACATGAAGGCCACTCTACCTATACGCAGAAAGTCGACCTTACGAGTCTCATCACCAATATCCAGTGAACCCGTATAGGTCTCAATAGTGCTACCGTAGTCATTCTCAATCTGATAAGCCTCGGTGACCTTGCGGAATTTCTCAGCATCATTGACGTCAGGATTACTCAGCAGAGCCTCAAGATTAGCAACTCGCTGTTCACGCTCTTCCATAAGAAAAGGCACATCAAGCAGAATAAATGCCTGCAATGAGTCGATCATCTGCGTCATGGAGGGGACAATCTGGCGACTGATGACTTCAACCTGCTCCATGGACTCCTGAATCTGACCCATTTTACGAACTTGTGCATCAATCTGACGTTGCAGAAGGGTGTTATAGACCTTTAGGCCCTCAATTTCCTTGAGTAACCGTTTGTATTGATCTTCCTTCTTGCCTGTTTCGTCAACAACTTTATCAACACGCTGCTGCGATTCCTGTGCAAGCTTGGTCCGCTGATTCTCGGTGTTTAACACCTGATTCAGAGACTGGGCCGACCCAACTAATGGAGCAGTCAGTGCACAAAAAGCACCAACCAGCAACAGTCGGGATGTCCACGTGGTAGAACTCATGAAGTGTCCCCTTCGACAAAAAATAACGGAGATTCAGAATTATCTTGCTAGTGCCTGCTGATTTATTTAATTAAACCATTGCAACCAGTACCTACCTTACTACATGTGCAGCCAGATACGCATCACAATCACAATCAAAGTCTGTCAACTACGCACTAAGCGGTGGTGCCGCCTAATCCTGAATAACCCCTTAAACCTTTAAAAAACCTTTAAAAAACCTTCACCCCGAGCAAGACCACACCAAGCATAGAGATTATATGCACCGGCATAAACCAACTCAGGATTTGAAGGCATCAACTGGTGGCAACCTAAACCGGAAAGAGGCATTACGTAAATGTATGCAAGTTCCAAATCAAGTTACTGCATTAAACCAACCAAAAACCGCCGGCAAGAATAGCATAAGCGCTGCTACACGCCACCCTGAAATTCACATTAGGAAAGCGAAAGGCACAAAAAATCATCAGGGTACTTATAGCGTGAACCACAAAGATTTTTTGCATGGCAGTAAATCTGCGTCCCATGTGTTCTTGTGAGCTGCCTGGCAATTTTATGCCCCACCCTCGCATAATGCATTTACAACCTGTTTATTTTCAACTGCTTGGGTTGACAATCCTCAATCTTTCACGGATTATCCACAGTATGTCTAGACATACTGACAATCAACATATCAGCGCTCAGGGTTCCAATCAGGGTATCCAGAGTTTGCTGCTGCTCCTACTAAGCATGGAAAATCAGTGGTGCGGACACCAGACCGGGTAATTACCCTATAAATTTTAAAAACCCCGCACCCGAACAGGTAGCGGGGTTTTTTTATGCCCCTTAATATACCTCCAGGGCGCATTGATTGAGACTAGCGGAAGCGCTAGAGAATTATGGAGAGTAACGATGGACGAGCACACGCAAGATCGCGTCATTATTTTTGACACGACACTGAGGGATGGCGAACAGGCACCGGGCTGCAGCATGACACTGCGCGAGAAACTCCGTGTGGCCTCTGCCCTGCGTGATCTAAATGTAGACGTTATTGAAGCTGGCTTTGCCGCCGCCTCACCCGGTGACTTTGAATCAGTGCAGGCTATAGCTGAAGAAATCAAAGGTCCGGTTATCTGCAGCCTGGCTCGCTGTCACCCAGAGGATGTGGCACGGGCAGCCGCAGCAGTCAAACCCGCAGAAAAAAGCCGTATTCATGTCTTCGTTGCCACAAGTGAAATCCACCGCAACCTAAAACTGCAAATGGCGAAGGAAGAGATTATTCGCCGTGCAGTTGAATCAGTACAAGTTGCACGTGAACATTGTGATGATGTTGAATTTTCAGCTGAAGATGCCTCACGTACCGAGCACGCCTACCTTGCTGATGTTGTGCAAGCCGTTATTGAAGCAGGTGCAGGTACCATCAATATTCCAGATACAGTTGGCTACACCGTACCCGCTGAATTTGCAGAAACCTTCCGTTACCTGAAGCAAAACGTTAAAGACATCAATGATGTTGTATTGAGCGTACACTGCCATGATGATCTGGGTATGGCTGTTGCCAACAGTCTCGCAGCCGTTAATGCCGGCGCAAGACAAGTTGAATGCACTATCAATGGCATAGGTGAACGTGCGGGTAATTGTTCACTGGAAGAAATGGTAATGGCGCTGAAAACACGTGCAGATTTCTTCAAGATAGGCACAAATATCGATACAACTCGCCTTTACCCAACAAGCCGGCTGGTATCCAGCATTACGGGTATGCACGTACCGCGCAATAAGGCCATTGTGGGCGAGAATGCCTTTGCACATGAAGCAGGGATACATCAGCACGGCATGTTGAAAGATGCCTCAACCTACGAAATTATGAAACCGGAAGATGTGGGCCTGAGTCGTTCTAACCTGGTACTGGGCAAACACAGTGGCCGCCATGCATTCCGAGAGCGCGTAGCACAACTGGGCTTTGATCTGGATGATGATGAGCTCAATCGGGCTTTTACTGAGTTCAAAAAACTGGCTGATCGCAAGAAAGAACTGTTTGATGGAGATCTTGAAGCTATCATCATGAACTCAGGAGGAACCCCTGCTGGTCCCTGGACCATGGATGAACTACAGTTTTCTGCCGGTACTGGCGTTAGCGCCAGTGCAACTGTAAGACTCAGCCATACAGATGGTCGCATGGCTGATGAAACTGCTGATGGTGATGGCCCTGTAGAAGCTGCATTTAAGGCACTGGACTGTGCAGCTGGTTTCTCAATGAGCCTGAAGAATTTTGAAGTCCGCAGTGTGACCGTGGGTGAAGATGCACAAGGTGAGGTAACAGTAACCGTAGAATATAATGACCACAACTACCGGGGCCATGGCATCAGCACAGACATTGTTGAGGCAGGCGCCCTCGCCTACCTTGAGGTTATCAACCGCATTAGCAGGCGACGGAATTCCGGCATAGATAATTCAAACTCTGCAGCTGCAAAGGATGCGGCTGTTATTTAAACAACCTAACGGGGATAAGTATGCCAATCAAAAAGAATGATTGGATCTGGCAGAACGGCAACATGGTGGCCTGGGAAGATGCCCAGGTACATGTACTAACGCATGCACTGCATTACGGTTCATCAGTTTTCGAAGGTATTCGGGTCTATCCAACCCCGGATGGCCTCCGGGTATTCAGACTTGCAGCACATACCCAGCGAATGCTGGAATCTGCCAAGATTCACCGCATCAAAATTCCATACTCAACGGAAGATATTAATAACGCATGCCGCGAGGTAGTTCTGCGGAATAAGCTGGATAATGGCGCCTATATTCGTCCTATTGCCTTTCGTGGTTATGGGGATATTGGTCTTGCTCCTGCTGCAGATCACCCGGTCGATGTAGTGGTTGCCGCCTGGGAATGGGGCACCTACCTTGGACAGGATGCACTTGAAAATGGTGTGGATGCCGGTATTTCCTCATGGCAAAGAGCTGCTCCCAATACCATCCCGGCACTGGCCAAAGCGGGTGGTAATTATCTGAGCAGCACCCTCATCAGTCTGGAAGCCAAAGCAAATGGTTTTGCTGAAGGCATTGCACTCTCCACCGACGGAACCGTCAGTGAAGGTGCAGGTGAAAACCTGTTTATAGTGAAAAATGGCAAGGTGTACACACCTTCAGCTGCCGCTTCCATTCTAACCGGCATCACTCGCGACACAATCATGACGCTTGCTGCAGAAGCAGGCATCACGATTATTGAGCAATCAATACCAAGAGAGATGCTGTACATAGCAGATGAAATTTTCATGACGGGAACAGCTGCAGAAATAACGCCTGTACGCTCAGTTGATCGCATCCAGATTGGTAATGGCAGCCGCGGTGAAATTACCCATAATCTGCAGGAACGTTTCTTTGGTCTGTTTAACGGCAAGACCAAAGATAAGTGGGGCTGGCTAAAAGCAATTGATGAGGACAGCAACTCATAACAACTAGCGGCCAGATAAAAGCTGCACTGACTAAATACAATGCTTATTAACTGATGGAGAGCCCATCAGTTCTCAAAACCTAATGGAGCGCACTCAAAGATGGGTGGACAATCACTATTTGAAAAAGTTTGGAACGACCATGTTGTCGTACCTGAAACTGAAGATACACCAGCAGTCTTCTACATAGACCTGCATATTATTCATGAGGTCACAACACCGCAGGCGTTCAACATGTTGCGAGACACCGGCATGAAAGTTCGTCGCCCTGATCTTGTACTAGCAACGATGGATCATTCAACCCCAACCGTACCAATCACCAATCTTGAAGAAAGTCTGGATGCTGTTTCCGATCCGGAACCAGCCAACCAGATTCGTGCCATGGTTAAAAACTGTGACGAATTTGGCATTAAGCTACATGGCTTTGGTGATGCCCACCGAGGCATCGTCCATGTAATCGGGCCGGAAATTGGCGCTACACAGCCAGGCAAAACTATAGTCTGCGGCGACAGCCATTCAAGCACCCATGGTGC
This sequence comes from Gammaproteobacteria bacterium, assembly GCA_024229935.1. Taxonomy (GTDB): domain Bacteria; phylum Pseudomonadota; class Gammaproteobacteria; order Steroidobacterales. Next base: position 36,217 of record JAAERX010000045.1, read on the forward strand.
ATTTGGCGCAATGGGATTTGGCATTGGCGCAACAATGGTGGGCCATGTAATGGCAACCCAATGCCTGCTATTACGTAAACCAAAAAGCATGGCTGTAAATATCACCGGCAAACTCAAATTAGGCGTCAGTGCCAAAGATATTATCCTCGCATTGATTGGAAAAATTGGTGTTGATGGTGGCACTGGTCATGTAATCGAATATCGCGGTGAAACAATTCATGATTTGAACATGGAAGAGCGGATGACCATCTGTAACATGTCCATTGAAGCCGGCGCCCGTGCCGGCATGATTGCGCCCGACACTACCACTATCGAATACCTCAGGGGCCGCGAAGAAGCCCCCCAGGGAGCGGCCTGGGACACAGCAGTTGAACGCTGGCTCACCCTTCCCTCTGACCCAGATGCCACTTTCGATAAGGAAGTGAACCTGGATGTATCTGAACTGGAGCCACAAGTCACCTACGGAACCAACCCGGGAATGGTAGTGCCCATTTCAAAACCGGTACCAAACCCCGGTGACAACATGAGCTTCAAAAAGTCCATCAACTACATGCAGGTTGAAGCCGATAAACCCATGCTCGGCACTAAAGTTGATGTTGTATTTGTTGGCAGTTGCACTAACTCACGTATGACTGACCTGCGTAATACAGCCAAAATACTTAAAGGCAGAAAAGTTGCAGATAACGTGCGCATGATGATCGTGCCAGGTTCAGAAGCTGTAAAACAAAAGGCAGAAGCTGAAGGACTGCATGAAATCTTTACTGCCGCCGGTGCAGACTGGCGCGAAGCAGGTTGCTCTATGTGTCTGGGCATGAACAGCGACAAACTGGGCAAAGGCCAATTGTGCGTGAGCACCAGTAATCGTAACTTTGAAGGCCGCCAGGGCCCTGGTGGACGTACCGTCCTGGCCAGCCCGCAAACCGCTGCAGCCTCCGCCATCGCCGGTGTTATTGCCGACCCGCGCGACTTAATTTAGGAATAGGCTGTCATGGAAAAAATTACCCAACTAACTTCCAAAACTATTATCCTGGCAATTGATGATGTCGATACCGACCAGATTGTCCCCGCTCGTTTCCTGACCACAATTCAGCGCGAAGGCATCGGCGAATCTTTGTTTATTGACTGGCGTTTTGATAAAGACGGTAATGAGATTGCCAGTTTTCCACTGAACGCACCGGAAGCTAAAGATCGTAAGATACTGGTTGCAGGACGCAACTTTGGCTGCGGGTCATCCCGTGAACATGCTCCCTGGGCCATCTATGATTTCGGCATTCGTGCTGTTATCAGCAGCGAGATCGCAGATATTTTCCGTAATAACTCACTCAATAACGGTCTTGTACCTGTCGTCGTGGATACCGAAACACATCAGTGGTTGCTGAACAACCCTGAGGTCGAAATTACAGTGGATGTCGAAGCCTGTGAAGTCCGGCTGCCTGACGGCAAAGCCATACCCTTCCAGATCGAACCTTTTGCTAGGCACTGCATCCTTGAAGGTGTCGACCAAATGGGATTTTTACTGCAGAACCTTGAAAACATCAAAGCATTTGAAAAAAACCGTAGCTGGCAACCTTAAGATCTATAAATATGAAAACAACCATAGCAATATTACCCGGTGATGGAATCGGCAATGAAGTCACACGTGAAGCTGTTAAAGCATTGGCAGCCATTGCACAAAAATTTGGCCACGAATTTAATCTGCCGGAAGGCCTGATTGGTGGCGCTGCTCTGGATGCTGAAGGCAACCCTTTCCCAGACAGTACAGCCGCTCTTTGCAAAGATAGTTCAGCTGTATTACTAGGTGCAGTCGGTGGACCAACGTGGGATAAGGTTCCCACAGAAAATAGGCCTGAACGCGGTCTCTTACAATTACGGGCAGCCTTAAATGTATTTGCTAACCTACGCCCGGTTGCACCCCATCCCATCCTCGCTGGTGCATCACCCATACGTCAGGATCTGCTTGAGGGGGTCGACATGATGGTCGTACGTGAACTCACCGGCGGCATTTACTTCGGCAAAAAAGAACGCAGCGCTGATAGTGCGACAGATGTATGCACCTATACACGCACTGAAATTGAGCGCGTACTGCGTATTGCAGGCAAACTGGCAACAGGCAGACGCGGTAAGGTAACGTCTGTAGACAAATCTAATGTTCTGGAAACCTCACGTCTCTGGCGTGAAGTAACCACTGAACTGATGCCAAAAGAATTCCCGAATATAGAGGTTGAACATTTGCTGGTCGATGCAGCAGCCATGCACCTGCTATCAAGACCCGCTGATTTTGACGTCATAGTCACAGAAAATATGTTTGGCGATATCCTGACAGATGAAGCCTCAATGCTGGCTGGCTCTATGGGCATGCTGCCCTCAGCCTCGCTAAATGAAGGCACCATTGGTTTATATGAACCGATTCATGGTTCTGCTCCAGATATAGCCCATCAGGACAAGGCCAATCCCTGCGCCACTATTTTAAGTGCAGCTATGCTGCTGAGACATTCACTTAAACTTGAAGAAGAAGCCATCGCTATTGAAAACGCTATCACCCAGGTTTTAATGGATGGGCTGCGTACCGGCGACATCGCAAAAGAGAATGAAGCTGTCATTGGGACCACGGCCATGGGTGATGCAATAGCTGCTGCTATTTAAAACCTCAGCATGAGCACTTACAGCAATCATCCATAACCACAGTGACACCAGGGTCCTGAGTAAAAAAGGCTGACTGCTTCTACACACACCAATACCAAAATTCACTTCTTTTCAGAAGCCCGTACGCCAAAAATAATTAATTATTTATTTAATAAACAAGCTTAAGTAACTGATTGGATTAAATAATTATTCTTATTTCTTAATTCAAAATGCACACGTAAATCCACTGGATATTCGGTTGTAATTCTGTATCAGTGTGTTAATGTATCAGCGTGTTAATACATTAGATCGTGCCCGTATGAAAGAACACCGCATCTTAGACTCACGCGAAGAACTCGCAGCAGAAGACGAATTATTCAGCGCCATCCTGAAGCTGAAAAACGTTGGTGAAACCCGTGCCTTCTTCCAGGATCTTTGCACACCGGCTGAACTACAAGCGATGAAAGATCGCTGGGCCGTAGCAGAGCTACTGGCAGATGGACTGACCTACCGGCAGATCAGGGATAAAACAGGCGTCAGCGTCACAACAGTTGGACGTGTCGCTCGCTGTATAGCTGAAGACCCTGCCGGATACTCGGCAGTATTGAAACGTATGGGACGTATGAAATAGTTCAGACAACCAGTTAATAGAGAAAAAGACATGACTCAAGATCGAATAAAAATTGCTGTTCAGAAATCCGGGCGACTTACAGAACACTGCCTGGAGCTATTACAGCAGTGTGGTCTAAAGTATTCACGTGGACGTGATCAGTTAATTGGTTATGGTGAAAATATGCCGGTCGATTTCCTGCTTGTCCGTGATGATGACATACCGGGACTGGTCCGTGATGATGTATGTGACCTGGGCATTTGCGGGCTGAATGTACTGGAAGAAAAAAGGCTTGCCTATGCCCGTAAAGGAGTCGAAGAACCTTTTAAAGTACTGCAAAAACTGGATTACGGTCACTGCCGACTGGCCTTTGCCTACCCTGAAGGTTCGGATTTAAAATCAGTTTCTGACCTGAATGGTCAGACGATAGCTACGAGTTACCCACGTATCGTTGAAGACTACCTACAGAAAAACAATCTGAATGCTTCAGTGGTTGAGTTCTCTGGTGCAGTAGAAATAGCACCAAGCCTGGGACGTGCTGAATTAATTTGCGACCTGGTATCAACCGGTGCCACATTGACAGCTAACCGGCTGGTTGAAGGTGAAACAATACTGGAAAGTGTAGCCTGTCTGGTACAAACACCTGTAGATATCCCTGAAGAAAAAACTGAATGGGTAAATCGACTGGTCGAGCGTATCAAAGGCGTACAGGAAGTCCGTGGCAGTAAATACATCATGATGCATGCACCCCGCTCTGCACTGACTGAAATCACTGATCTGCTCCCTGGCGCTGAGTCTCCTACCGTACTGCCACTAGAAGAGGCAGATGGCAAAGTGGCCGTACACGTTGTATGCCGGGAGAACGTTTTCTGGAGCACCCTTGAAGATCTGAAAAAAGCAGGTGCCAGCTCAATACTGGTACTGCCTATAGAAAAAATGCTGGCCTGAATAGCTTATGAACAAACTGAAAAATCGCTACAACTGGCAAGAACTGAATGACAACGAACGTCGTTCGGTATTGCAACGCCCTGCTGTTACGGCAAATGCTGAGACAGTTGCCGAAGTGCGTCAGATACTTGCGGAGGTAAAAAACAGTGGTGATGCAGCACTGCGTGAACTAACAAGGAAACTGGATAAGGTTAGTCTTGATAGTTTTAAAGTCAGCAAAGATGAATTCATACAGGCACGTTCCGCACTCTCCACCAAACAGATCACAGCACTGCAAACTGCCATTGCCAACGTTTCGCGTTATCACGAAGCACAACGCACTGAAAATACCTCAGTCGAAACAACTTCTGGTGTCACCTGTGAACGCATCACCCGACCTGTCCCGGCAGTTGGACTGTATGTGCCTGCAGGCACAGCACCATTACCCTCAACCGCCATCATGCTAGCCGTACCAAGTAGTATTGCCGGCTGTCCTGTACGCATCATATGCACCCCGCCACGCCCTGATGGTAAAGCCGACCCTGCTGTGCTGGTTGCTGCCGAAGAATGTGGCATTAAGGACATCTTTAAACTAGGTGGAGCTCAGGCTATTGCCGCAATGGCCTACGGTACAGAAACAATACCCAAGGTCGACAAAATATTCGGTCCAGGCAATGCCTGGGTAACGGCAGCTAAAACAGAAGTCTCAAGTGACCCTGCAGGTGCCGCTCTGGATATGCCAGCTGGACCCTCAGAAGTTCTTGTAGTCGCCGATGCAAATGCAGACCCCCGGGCCGTTGCACTGGACCTGTTATCACAGGCTGAACACGGCACTGACTCTCAGGTAATACTGGTCACTAACAGCAATGAACTGGCTGATGCAGCAGATGCTGAGATTATGGCGGCACTCCCCGAATTGCCTCGCTGTAAAATTATGGAACAGTCACTGCAACATAGTCGGGTGATCCTGACTAGCAGCATTGATGAAGCTGTCACCGTATCGAACTTCTATGCCCCTGAGCATCTGATTATGCAGGTTGATAATGCCCGCAACTATCTTGATGCTGTAGAGAATGCCGGTTCAATATTTCTTGGCAGGTTTACACCCGAGTCTGTGGGTGATTACTGCAGTGGTACAAACCATGTATTACCCACCTATGGTTATGCACGTGCGTACAGTGGCCTGTCAGTATTTGATTTTCAGAAACGTATGTCTGTACAGGAACTGACTGAAGCGGGTGTACGTAGCCTGCAACCCACGGTCAGCATACTGGCACGTATGGAAGGACTGGATGCCCACGCACGTGCCGTGGAAGTCCGTATAGAACGACTTAATGAAGCAAAAAACTAAATAACCGGACAGACGTATGAGCAGTGTTATAAAACTGGCCCGACCTGAGATTCGTGAACTGTCGCCATACAGCGCAGCAAGCTACGAAGACGGTCTCGTACGCCTGAATGCCAATGAAACACCGTGGCCTGCTCCGGGCGGTACTATTAACAGCAGTCTTAACCGTTATCCACCGGAACGCCCGGAAGAGCTCACTGCTCGTCTTGCTGATTACTATGGTGTTGATGCTGAAGAGCTGCTGGTGACTCGCGGTAGCAGTGAGGCCATTGATTTACTGATTCGCGGTTTTTGTACTGCAGGTGAAGATGCGGTGGTTATCTGCCCACCAACCTTTGGTATGTACCGGGTATATGCCGATATCCAGGGAGCACGGGTACACGAAATACCTTTACGAGTGGATCAGGGCTTTGCTCTTGATACCGATGAGATCGCCCGAAACTGGCCGGAAGACGCGAAGCTGCTCTTTATCTGTTCACCAAACAATCCAACTGGTAAGGCATTCGATACTGAACAGCTAAAATTATTATGCGGGCTGTTGCATGGTCGGGCACTGGTAGTGCTTGATGCTGCTTATGCCGAGTTCACACAGAATGATGGCTGTATAGATGTGCTTCGGGAAAACGATAACGTAGTCGTATTACGTACCTTATCCAAAGCATTTGGCTTGGCTGGTGCACGATGTGGCGCTCTGCTGGGCCCTGAAGATGTAGTCAGTATGCTCAGCTGCGTAATGCCACCCTATTCCTTTTCAACACCCTGTCAGGATGCTGTTATGGCGTGCCTCGGCCCGGATGCCAGACAACTGGTTACTGAACGCTGTGCATTAATACGTTCAGAACGGCAGCGACTCACGGATGCACTTGAACAGCTGACAGGAATTGAAAAAGTATTCCCCAGTGATGCAAACTTTTTGCTTGTTAAAGCAACTGATGCTGATCGTTGTATGCAACTTGCACAGCAAGGGGGCGTACTGGTTCGCAACTTCGGCTGGCAACTGCCTGGTTGTCTGCGAATTACTGTAGGCACCCCAGAAGAGAACAATCAATTACTCAAAAGTCTGGAAGAATTATGAGCACATCTAACCGTATCGCTTTCCTTGATCGTGATGGCACCCTTATCATCGAACCGGATGACCAGCAGGTTGACCGGCTCGATAAAGTAAAGCTGGTGCCAGGCGTGATGTCGGCATTACTGCAACTACGTGATGCAGGCTACCGTTTCATCATGGTGTCAAATCAGGATGGCCGTGGCACCGACAGCTTCCCGGAAGACAATTTTCGTATTCCCCAGGAATTCATACTTAATTTATTTGCCTCTCAAGGCATCAAGTTTGATGAAATTTTTATCTGCCCACATTTTGATACAGACAAATGCACATGCCGTAAACCATTGGCAGGTTTACTTGGCGATTACCAGCAACGCGTAAACATAGATCGTGATAACAGCCTCATGGTGGGTGATCGTGAAACCGACCTGGCTTTTGCCCGCAACATTGACATACCCGGCTTTCTTATTGATCCAACCAATCCAAATAGCTGGAATCAGATTGTTCGTGCTGTGCTGGATAAACCACGCACCGCTACTGTAGACCGTAAGACCAAGGAAACAGACATCAGCGTATCAGTCAATCTGGATGCCAGTGACCCAATTAATATTGATACCGGTATTGGCTTTTATGATCACATGCTCGATCAGATAGCACGCCACGGCGGTTTTTCCCTGCAACTTAAATGCAAGGGCGATCTTGAGGTTGATGAACACCACACCGTTGAAGATGTGGCACTGGCACTTGGCCAGGCATTGCGTGAGGCCCTTGGCAATAAACGTGGTATTGGTCGCTTTGGCTTTGTATTGCCTATGGATGAAACTCAGGCACAGGTTGCACTTGATATAGGCGGCCGCCCCTACCTCGTATTCGAGGGTGAATTCCCACGTACTGAAGTCGGCGGTCTACCAACAGAACTGGTGCCTCACTTTTTCCGCTCATTAGGGGAAACACTTGGTGCATCCATTCAACTGAATGTCACGGGTGAAAACACACATCACATGGTCGAAGCCTGCTTCAAGAGCACCGGGCGAGCCTTGCGTGCCGCACTGGAGCGCAACGGTGATGACCTGCCCAGCACCAAGGGAACTTTATAGATGCCTGAGGTTGCAATTATCGATGGTGGCGGAGCCAATATTGCTTCATTACGCTTCGCTCTTAAGCGTCTGGGTGCTGACAGTGAACTAACCACGGACCCCGACACAATTCGTGCGGCAAGGCGCGTCATTCTTCCGGGTGTGGGCGCAGCAGCTGATGCCATGGAAAAATTACGTAGCGCTGGTTTGGATAAAGTTATCCCTGCCCTGACCCAACCGTTACTGGGAATTTGTCTGGGCATGCAGTTGTTATTTGATTCCTCAGAAGAGGAAGACGCAACATGCCTGGGTATTATCGAAGGCCGTGCACACCTCTTTGACATAGCCCAAGACCAGCCTGTACCGCATATGGGCTGGAATCGTGTTAAACAAACACGCAACACCGTGCTATTCAATGGTATTCCTGATGGCGCCTATTTTTATTTTGTGCACAGCTATGCACTGGATACGGTGGCGGCCACTACGGGCAGAACAAGCTACGGGCGAAATTTTACGTCTGTTGTACATCAGGGCAATTTTATGGGTGCTCAGTTTCACCCAGAACGTTCAGGCAAATATGGCGCACGATTACTGCAAAATTTTCTGGAACAAAACGATTAGGGTACTTGGGTAACACGAGGCTTAAAAATGGAAGTCATACCTGCAATTGATTTACTTGGCGGTAAGGTCGTACGCCTGTACAAAGGTGATTTTAATCAGGTTACAGAGTATCCGGATCCACCCGTTGAAGTGGCCGCACGCTACGGCAAAGCAGGTGTCGAGTCACTGCACATAGTCGATCTCGACGGTGCCCGTACCGGAACATTTGCACACCTCGATGTCATCACGGAAATCACCTCAACCGTTGGTCTTGCTGTACAAATTGGCGGCGGAATACGCCAGATTGAACAGGCTCGTGCCATCATTGCCGCCGGTGCCGAAAGAGTTGTAGTTGGGTCAACCGCAGCCAAAGATCCTGAAACGGTTATCAGCTGGGTAGGTGAACTTGGGCCGGATGCCATTATTGTCGGTGTTGATGTCAGCATTACTGACCATGCTGATACCATCGTGATGACACACGGTTGGACTGAAGGCAGCAACCGCACCCTGTGGGATCTGATGGATATTTACATGAAAGCCGGAGTGAAAAATTTCCTGTGCACTGATATTTCTCGTGATGGCACACTTGAAGGCCCTAACTGTGATTTATACCGGGAGTGTTATGAACGTTATCCCAAGGCACGTGTCATTGCCTCTGGAGGCGTTAGCTCAGCAGCTGACCTCCCGGTACTGGCAGCAACAGGCGCAACCAGTGTCGTTACCGGCAAGGCATTACTGGATGGCCGACTCACGCTTGAGGAGATAGAGCAATTCTTGCAAAACGGATAATCCCCTGCCTTGACGTGCGTGACGGCCAGGTTGTTAAAGGCGTGCAATTCCGCAACCACGAGGTTGTGGGCGATATTCTTGCGCTCGCCGAACGTTACCGGGATGAAGGTGCTGATGAACTGGTGTTCTATGACATCACCGCCAGCCCGGACGGACGCTCTGTAGATCGCAGCTGGATCAACCGGGTAGCAGAAATCCTGGACATACCTTTTTGCGTGGCCGGCGGTATCCGCACGCTGCAGGACGCTGAAGAAGTACTAAACTTTGGTGCAGACAAAATTTCTATTAACAGCCCTGCCCTGGCCCGCCCGGAACTCATCACTGAACTCGCCAGGCGCTTTGGCTCACAGTGCGTTGTTGTGGGTATCGACAGTCGTGATGAAGATGGCATATATCGCGTCTACCAGAACACGGGTGACCCGGATAAAACCAGTCATGCTAATCGTGAAACAACCGACTGGGTGAAGGAAGCACAGGAGCGCGGCGCCGGTGAATTTGTACTCAACTGCATGAACCAGGATGGCGTACGCCAGGGCTACGACATCAAACAACTGAAGCTGGTACGAGATAACTGCACGGTACCGCTGATTGCCTCAGGCGGCGCTGGCACCATGGAACACTTTGCAGACGTATTTAAACAGGCACACGTTGATGGTGGACTTGCCGCCAGCGTGTTTCACAAACAGATAATTGAAATCGGCGACCTGAAAACCTACCTCGCCGGTGAAGGCATAGAGATAAGACCATGACTGACAATATAGATTTTCTGACTGAGCTTGAGACTGTCATCCGGACACGGCGTACGGCATCTGGTGACAAGAGTTACACCAAGACACTGTTCAACCGGGGCACACCTTATATTGCCCAAAAAGTAGGGGAAGAAGCGGTGGAGCTGGCCATCGCTGCTGTACAGGGCGACAAGGGTCGTACCATATCTGAAGCAGCTGACCTCATGTATCACATACTCGTGTTACTGGAGGACAATGATCTCAACCTGAGCGATCTGGCAGCTGAGCTGGCTGCACGCCATAACGATTAGCCCCCTCAGCAACAGCTGAGACATACTTGCATATACTGGTATTTAACGGCCTGTTTAGCATGAATTGCTCATGCGAAAGAGACCTGTTAGCTTGGTAGCTGAGTCTTTTCTTAAAAGGCTTATGGGGTATAAAAATGAAGACTATTGTTCAAATAGCAATTATCACCATTACTGCTTTCTTATCTTCTGCGGCCTTTGCTGCTTCAGTTTTAATTGACTTTGAAGGGCAGGAATTGATGAATCCCAGCGTTGATTCAGAAATTTACGATAGTGGCTTCTATTTTGAATCGCTACCGGATGGTACTGGCCTTGCGATTGGCGAGGACATTCAGGGGAATGCAACTAAAGCAGCAGCATTTTGTCCTGATTGCACCATGAGAATGGTACAAACAAATGGTGAAAAGTTTGATTTAGATTCCTTCGATCTTTTGACGACTTCTGGAGGATTATCCTTCTCGCTTACTGGTCATTTTGCAGGTGGTGGAACAGTTAATTTGCTGTTGGATTCTTCTGCCTACTCGTCATGGGAAGGTGTGAATCTAGACAACCAGTGGAACAATCTGGTAGCTGTCGATTTTGGCCCTGAGGCCAATCATGCATTCGGTTCAGCCGTTGATAATATAGCCGTAAGCAATGTGGTACCTATACCCGCTGCCGTCTGGTTATTCAGTTCAGCTCTGGCAGGTTTAGGTTGGTTGAGGCGAAAACAACCGATTAAAAATCAATAGTGACAAGAACCACATAAATCCGGATACTGCTGCGCTTTCGTCACTCTAAGAGAGCAGCCTGTCCATGTTTCGCAACGTACGTTATTACCAGATCAAGGGCGACTGGCCCAAAACCGAAGAAGCCCTCTGTGAAGAATTAGGCAAAGCAGATTTTAAACCCTGTGGCCCACTCACCGAACGCAGTTCCGGCTGGGTCGGTATCAACTCAGACTCCGATAAGCTTTTGGCACGCCGCCTTAACGGTGCAGACCTGCTGAAATTACGCAGCCAGTCACGCGTACTGCCTCCTGCCGCTATCAACGAAGCACTGGAAGAACGCTTTGATGAATACCGTGCCCGCATGCAGGAAGAACCCGGTCGTCGGGAAAAACGTCGCCTCAAGGCTGAAACCAA
>JAAERX010000046.1 GCA_024229935.1 Gammaproteobacteria bacterium
AAGCTGTAGAAGCACAAGGTTACAGCACTCCTTCACCTATCCAATTACAAGCGATCCCTGCGGTAATTGAAGGGAAGGATGTTATGGCGGCAGCTCAAACAGGTACAGGTAAAACAGCAGGCTTTACACTGCCTCTTCTTGAACGTTTATCAAATGGCCCTAAGCGTAAGTTTAATCAAGTTCGTGCATTGGTATTAACACCAACACGTGAATTGGCTGCACAGGTGCATGAGAGTGTTGAAAAATACAGCGTAAACCTTCCTCTTACTTCTGATGTGGTTTTTGGTGGCGTTAAAGCAAACCCACAAATGCAACGCCTGCGTAAAGGGGTTGATGTTTTAGTGGCAACACCGGGTCGTTTATTGGATCTTGCGAACCAAAACGCGATTAAATTTGACCAACTAGAAATCCTAGTTTTGGATGAAGCGGACCGTATGTTAGATATGGGCTTTATTCATGACATCAAAAAAATCTTAAACAAACTGCCTAAGAACCGTCAAAACTTACTGTTTTCAGCAACGTTTTCTGATGAGATCCGCCAATTAGCAAAAGGCTTGGTGAATAACCCAGTTGAGATCTCGGTTGCACAACGTAATACAACAGCAGAGACGGT
>JAAERX010000047.1 GCA_024229935.1 Gammaproteobacteria bacterium
GCTGCTATTACGGAGTTTAATCAACGCCCAGATGCCATAGATATTGCTCAGATAGAAGGTTTTGTACGTCAAATTCTAGGGTGGAGAGAGTTTGTACGTGGGATCTACTGGCGCAATATGCCTGATTACCAAACCCTAAATAAACTTGAAGCGTCATTATCATTGCCAAGTTGGTTTTGGACAGGAAAAACAAAAATGAACTGTATGCATCATGCAATACAGCAGTCTCTTGATTTCGCCTACGCACACCATATTCAACGCTTGATGATCACGGGTAACTTTTGTCTATTAACCGGTATTAAACCTGACGAAGTCGATGAGTGGTATTTAGGGATTTATATCGACGCAATCGAGTGGGTTGAAATGCCAAACACACGAGGCATGAGCCAGTTTGCAGATGGTGGCATTGTTGCCTCTAAGGCTTATGCTGCCAGTGGTAACTACGTGAATAAAATGAGTGATTATTGCTCTGATTGTCACTATAACGTGAAGCAAATAACTGAACCAAAAGCATGCCCA
>JAAERX010000048.1 GCA_024229935.1 Gammaproteobacteria bacterium
CCACCCAAGCAATCCAAGTGCCGAGTCAAGCAAGCACGCTGATGCAGGTACAGTGATTAGGGATGTAGAGATAGTCAGGTACTGTTCCCGCCCACTATCCTTCATTTTAGTCTTGGCTTTGTCTAGATACTTGAAAAACTATTGGTAAATACTGCCTGAAGAATAATTTGCTAAAGCCTTGGGTGTCAGTTTATAAGCTTTGGCAATACATGCTCACCGATCATTTTAATTGAATCTGCAGGATTATCCTGCAGTCCTAGGACAATTTCTGAAAACCCAGCAGCTTTAAACTCCTGGAGACGCTTGATGTGTCGGTCAATATCATTGAGGTCGCCGGACAGGGTTAAGCCTTCAATTAGTGCATCAATGATGTGTGCTGGTACGCCCTTGATGTCGCCTGTTCGTTCGCGAAAAGCTTTCAGGAATGGCCATGTATTAGCAGTTACCCATTCTGTATCTTCCGGGCTTAGATAAGGGGCGATCCAATCGTGTGCCAGCCAGCCACGGATAATGAGTTCACGACGGGCTTCCCATAATGATACGTCTCCTTTCTCTTTGACATGCCATGACACAAAGTTACTCAGGTGGAAATTATCTTCAGGTTTTTTGTGTGTGAGTATTTGCTTGAGTTCAGTAAGTGCCCAGTCAAACATTGGCGGTTGAATGTCGCTGAGCATAATGGCATTTGTCTGTTCTGTTGCCATGCGCATCATTTTTGGGCGATGTGCACCAGCATATATTTTAGGTGGCAATTGTTTTGTCCATGCAGTGCTGAAGGCCTGTACGTTATATTTTTCACCTGAGTAGTTCACTACTGCATCACCCATTGAAGCATTGATTATCTCAAGTGCTTCACGGGTACGGGTAATCTCGCCAGACTTTTTCTTAATAATGCCTGGCCATTCGCCTCCAGAGGTGACAACTACATTGGCGCGTCCTTGAGCGTACTCATTAAGTGTTAGTACAGAATTGGCAATCTTTAGTGGATGCATTTCATGAGGGCAAACAACTGCAACACCAATGTTGATGGATTTTGAGGCCAGTGCCAGAGGTACTGCAGTCATAAAGGCGTCAGGTCCACGGGCATAATTTTGTGCCCAGATAGCCCTAAAGCCATATTGCTCTGCTAGTAGACCCAATTCCTTGAATTGATTAGGGCCTACTTTAGATTCCAGTGCTATATCCAGATACATATTTAATCCTTGTTAAATGTGTTTAGCTGTAGATTACAGGCAATGGCGTTTTTTTATACATATAAACCTGCGGACTTAAATTTTGTGCCTGACTATAGGTGATTTTATAGATAAGTGTGAAGCCGGTATGTTTCAGGCTTAAATTTAGCGATCAGAGCGTGGCAAATATGCCTGTTCATAAGTCCTGTGCCAGACTGACTCGTGCTGTAATAGACTCATGAGTAATCAACTCAAATGTAATGGCATTGCATATTTGTCTGTAGGTGTTGCGGATATGCGAATTGTGGAACAACTGTGGATTGAGCAGTTTGGTCTTGAGGTGGTTGCCAGACGTATTGGGCCTGACACAGAACTTGCCAGGCTGTGGCATGTGGCAGCTGAACAGTTTGTAGAACAGCTGTTATTGCGTACGCCCGGAGCAAGTGCCGGGTATCTACATTTTGTGCAGTTTAATCAACCAGGTGATCCGGTGCGTATGAATGCTGCTTCCACTGATCTTGGTGCGAAGAATATTGATGTGAACTGTAAGGGTATGCCGGAGCTGGTAAAGAACCTGCAGTCGGCTGGTTATAGTTTTCGTTCTGACATTATTGAATATGATATTGATGGTATCAGGGCACAAGAAGTGCAGATGCCGGTGCATGATGATATCAATGTTGTGTTTATTGAGGTTTTGAGCAAGGGGTTTGAGGTTAACTTTACGGCGCAAGGTTTTGCTGCATTAACTTCATTTGTTGTGGTAGTGCCTGATGCCGAGCAGGAGGCAGATTTTTACAAAAAATTGTTTGGCTTTGATGAAATCCTGCGGCATGAGTTGTCAGGTGCTGCACTGGAAAAGGCTGCAGCCTTACCAACTGGAACTGTACTAGACCTGCACTTGCTTGGTCGTCAGGATAATGTATTTGGCCGTATGGAATTAATCGAATATAAAGGCATAAAGGGAGTTAACCATTTTAAACGTGCTATGCCTCCTGCAACGGGCATTCTACGGTGTGGTTTTAATATAGAAGTGCTGGATAGTTTTTTGAAACATGCAGAAAAAGAACATCTGCAGACAGGGCCTGTGCTGGAGGTAGATCTGATCTTTGGGAAAGGCAGAATGGTTGAGTTGGTATCACCCGCAGGTTTGTGCCTTCAGGTTCTTGTTGAGCAACTGCGGATGCCAGAGGGGTAGACTGATTATTTGTAATATACTCCCTGAAAGTTAGCTTGTTAAACCTTATATTTAGCTATATATGGTATTAATATGTGACGTATACCGTTACTTTGTATGTAAGATTCCGTTACATTGTCTTGTCGTGTGAACCTTGCAGTTAAGCAAGGAAGCATAATTTTTTTTACATTAACTTAAGTGGGTTGAATTAATGCCGCAAGAATTATCCCTATTTGGCTCTGATGCACCTCTTTTAGTTCCAGAACTGCTATTTAATTTGTTAATAGGAGTGGTGCTGTCTATCATCGTACGTTGGCACTTCAGTCGGTTTGGTTCAACACTCTCTAACCGTGATGAATTTGCCCAAGTATTTCCTTTTATCATTCTAACAACAATATTAATTATTTCTGTTGTTAAATCTTCTTTGGCGTTGTCGCTCGGGTTGGTAGGTGCTTTATCTATAGTACGTTTCCGTACTCCTATTAAGGAGCCAGAGGAACTGGCCTATTTATTTATTTCTATTGCTATAGGACTGGGGCTTGGTGCCAGCCAGACTGTGCCAACAGTTGTTTCAATTGTTTTTATACTGGGTGCTCTTGCCTTACTAAAATGGGCTAGACGTGAAAGGTCAGGCAAACAATTGTTTCTGTCACTGGACTGGCAAGGAGAAGATGCTGTCAGTCGTCAGGGGCAATTAACAGCCATGAATAAAGTCATTGTACGGCATGCGGCACACAGTGACCTGCGTCGTTACGATGTACGCGATAATCTGCTTTCAGCTACTTATCTTGTAGATATACGTGATGATAATTCACTTAATGCACTTATTGATGATCTGCGTGATACTTTCCCTGATATTAATGCCACATTCCTTGATCAAAACCACTTACCAAGTGTCTGATGCTATTAAGGTCGTCGCAACCACAGCCTACAAGAAACCGGCGTTTCCTTAGAACTGTATTACTAACGCTCAGTATACCGCTATTACTTATTGCTGCTTATGTATTACAGGGGTTAAGCAACCCTAATTTCTTTTCTGTTAACTGGCTGAAAGGGGAATATGGCCCAATGATTCTATGGCCATGGGAGCATGGTTACGAAGCTTTTGGCACTGATAAATCATTGCTTACAAGTACCTTTCACATGCTGCCCAAATTTCTTGGCAGTCTTAATCTAATTGATGAAGCGCTACCACAGCTTGTAATAGATGTGAAATTTAAAGATATGCGCCGGATATATCATCAGCGTGATACAGCTTTACGCAAACAACGACTTGTTCAGACTGAAGACAGCTTTATACGCGGTAAGATTAGAACCCGGGAAGGCAATACTCCAATTAAGCTGCGCTTAAAGGGAGACTATACTGATCATCTGCGTGGTCGAAAATGGTCTTTTCGAGTGCACACGCGTAAGGGTGAGCAGTTTCTTGGCATGCGGCGTTTTTCAGTCCAGCATCCTCGTGTCAGGGCTTATCAGGGCGAAGCACTTTATTTTGCCGCCCTTAAATATTACCACGTCCTTGCGCCGCGTTATTTCTATGTTGACTTCATGTTAAATGGTGAAGACTTGGGGGTCATGGCCGTCGAGGAACATTTTTCAAAAGAGTTGCTTGAGTCACAACGTCGACGTGAAGGCGTGATAGTTCGTTTTGATGAGACGCTTTTATTCAGTGGTCCGGATGGTACTGCGGCCGGGAGCTATGACGATTATCGCAACTCGAGTATTGATGCTTTCCAAACCACAAAGGTTCTAGAGTCACCTACTTTAAGCAAGCACCTACGTACAGCAACAGGCATGTTACGAAGTTTTGTAAGGGGAGAAATTTCCGCATCTGATGTATTTGACGTTGAAACTTTGGGTGCATACCTTGCGGTCAGTGAGGTATTTGGTGCCTATCATGCCATGCGCTGGCATAACCAGCGCTTCTACGTAAACCCCATTACCCTAAAACTTGAACCTATTGGTTATGATGCGAGCCTCCACGACCGCAAAACAAGTTTACTACCAATATCAGTCAATGAGCCCATTGTTAATGCCATGCTGCAGGACCCTCTGGTGCGCACTCGTTTTCTGGAAGTGCTGCAGCAAATCGCAGCTGATGTGACTTCCGGTGAGTTGATAGCACATCTGCAGGAATATGAGGCTATTCTGCTCAAGGATTTACAAGCGGAGTTTGTTTATCTGCAAAAATACCCGTTAGAAGAACTGGGAAACCGGGTTCTAAGTCTGGCCAAACTTGATGGGGTTGATTTTACTGCGGCAAATCAGCCTGTGCTGATAAGCTCTGCTCAAGCGGAGGCATATCACTACCCAGTCCATGCATATCGTCTGCTGGAAGGTGGCAGTGAATATTTGGAGTTCCAAAATGCTATATCTTACCCAGTTACCGTAAATGGTTTGATAACCGGTTCGCCAGATACGCTTGTACAGAAGATCAACTTGCCTGGATTACCTGTAACTCTTGATGCCCGCAAGCAGGGAGCTGTAAACAACTTCACACGGATAAAACTTCCGGACCTGTTGCCCGGTACCGATCTCATGCTGCAGGTATCAGCAGGTGCTAGAGAACATAGTGTGATGGTTCATCCTTATTATCCTCATCAGCCAGTGCCGGCAATACCCATAGATGACATCAATTCGGTAAGTGCAAAGTATTCATTTCTGAACATTGACCAGCAGGCTAAGGTTATAGATGTGCCAGCAGGAACATGGACAATTCCTGAATTGATCAGTTTACCACCTGGCTATGATGTTACTGTTGCTGCTGGTACAAACCTTCGTTTTGGTAGGGATGCTGGCCTTATAGTGCGCGGCGGCATGCAGCTTAAGGGCACTGTTGAACAACCTATCAGCATGGTTCCTGCAGAAAACATTGATCAGGCAAGCTGGCTTGGTATTGCAGTACTGGAAGCTGATTCACCTTCTGTCTGGGAGCATGTCAAGGTTGAGCACACTCGTGGTATGTCTCTTGGGCCATGGTTACTTATGGGCGGTACAAATTTTTATCGCAGTCCCATTAAGATTATTTCCAGCAGCATTAAGCATCACCATGGAGAGGATGGTCTGAATATTATTAGTACAGATTTTGATATTAATAATCTTGAAATAGCAGATACCTTATCCGATGGTTTTGACTGTGATTTCTGTGATGGCAGCATCAAGGGTGGTTTTTTTCATGAAATTGGTACTGCTGGTGGAGGTGACGCAATTGATGTCAGCCTGAGCACCATAGCTATTGATGCTGTCAGGTTCAGAAATATAGATGACAAAGCCATTTCTATCGGAGAGGCAAGCAGGGCAGTTGCCAGGAATCTGGACATTGAATCTGCCGGAACCGGGGCTGCTGCAAAGGATGGTTCATTTCTCCGGCTTGAACAGTCATCCATATATAATTCGAAAATATCAGCACTTATGGCCTACGTTAAGAAACCTGAATTTGGCCCTGCCACCCTGATTGCTGAAGACCTAGAATTAAGCAATAACCGAACAACAGCAGTCACGCAAACTGGCAGCAAAATTATGCTTGATGATGAGCTTATGCCGGTTGAAGATGTCGATGTGGATAAAATGTATGACACGATTATGCGACCTGGCCTGAGACGCCCGGCTGCTGAAACTCAAGGAAGCAAAAGCAATGCAGGTACCTGAGACAGCTCGTCAGGAAATCAAGTTTGTCGCAAATCGGCTTAATTATGACCTTGTAGAACAATGGCTCAGGCTGCACTCACTTGGGTTTTATGAGGCGTACCCGGAGCGTGTTGTAAATAACGTTTACTTCGACACATTCGAACTGTCTGCGTACGCTGAAAATCTTGCTGGTGTCAGTCAGCGTACCAAGGTTCGGTATCGCTGGTATGGCAGTAGTCAGGAACCAGCAGCTGGGAGACTTGAGATAAAGCAAAAGCGCAACCAGTATGGCTGGAAACAGATTTATAAGGTTCCTGAGGCACCCTGGAAACCCGGTAGTGACTGGGTTGATGTCCGGCAATCCATAGCGCTACAAGGTGGAAGAGACGCATCGGTCTGGCTCGAACAAAACCCGGAAGCCGTTATGATTAACCGCTATCTGCGTCGCTATTATCTTAGTGCCTGCGGCCGAATCCGTATTACTCTGGATTTTAATCAAAAGGTCTGGGACCAGCGCAACCATCATTACCCAAGCTTTACACGAGAGGCGAACCTGCCGGAAACGTTTGTTGTTGAATGCAAGTGTGATCGAAGTGAGCGTGAATTGGCATCACGGGTGCTTCTTGGAATGCCTATTCGTGTCAGTCGTCATTCAAAATATATGAATGCAGTCAGTGCCATCCTGTAAATCATCCTAAAGGCATGCAGGATAATTAGTCACCCAGCTTTTGTTCCAGTTCCGGAATAATCTCAAACAGGTCGCCGACCAGGCCAATATCTGCAATCTCGAAGATAGGCGCTTCGGGGTCTTTGTTGATAGCAACAATGGTGCCGGCATCCTTGATCCCTGTCAGGTGCTGGATAGCGCCTGAAATACCAAAAGCCATATACAGATCCGGTGCAATGATCTTGCCTGTCTGACCTACCTGCATATCATTGGCTACATAACCAGCATCCACTGCCGCACGTGAAGCACCAACGCCCGCACCGATTTTGTCAGCCAGTTTGTATACCAGCTCGAAATTTTCGGCACTGCCTATGCCGCGACCACCGGAGATGACTTTTTTAGCAACCTGCAGGTCAGGACGTTCGTTGGCTTCTGAGGCCAGTTCAACAAAGCGGGTATGGACAGGGATTTCGGCATCTACGGTTAGCGCTTCAACAGGTGCGCTATTGCCGGACGAGGCTTCTTTCCATGAGGCAGTACGTACGGTTGCAATAACTTTTTTACCCTCAGGTACTTCAACCGTAAGAATTGCATTACCGGCATACACCGGGCGTTTGAAGCTACGTGGTGACTCCACTGCCATGATGTCACTGACCTGCCCAACATTGAGCAGGGCCGCAACCCGCGGCATAACATCTTTGCCAAAAGTGGTTGAAGGCCCAAGTACATATTCATAGTCGGCAGCCGCAGCGGCTATTTGTGGCGCAAGTACGGCAGCGAGCGGGTTGGCATTGTGAATGGCCTCAATGGACAACACTTTGCTGACACCATCTATGGTTGCTGCAGTGGCAGTTGCATCACTGCACTGGTCACTGAGTACCAGCACATCAATAGCATCTGCTGATAATTGACTGGCACAGGCAACACATTTAGCGGTGCTGGGGTTGAGGGCGTGGCCGTCGAGTTCGGCGATAACAAGTACTTTGCTCATGTTCTTACGTTCCTTGGTCTTGCTGTTTTTAGGCTGCCAGGCCCTTATCCTTGAGGGCGGCGACCAGTTCATCGACGCTGTTAACGAGTACACCCTTGGCACGCTGTCCGGGAGCAGCCCAGTTAGAAGCCTTAATCTGCATTTCTAAATCAGATAAAAGTTCTGAAATTCCAATAGTTTCCAAGGGTTTCTTCTTAGCCTTCATGATATCTGGGAGCTTAACGTAGCGGGGCTCATTAAGGCGCAGGTCGGTGGTTAGTACGGCCGGCAGATCAACTTCTATGGTTTCCAGGCCTGCATCCACTTCCCGGGTAACTCTGGCTGTGTCGCCAGTCAGCTCAAATTTTGATGCAAAGGTCGCTTGAGGGCGTCCCCACAAGGCAGCCAGCATCTGGCCGGTCTGGTTGCAGTCGTCATCAATCGCCTGTTTGCCCAGAACAACCAGCTCTGGTGCCTCTTTTTCTATAAGAGCGAGAAAGGTGCGTGCAGCAGCAAGGGGGTCAATCTCATCGCCGCTTTCCACCAGAATGGCACGGTCAGCGCCCATGGCCAGCCCGGTTCGCAGTTGTTGCTGGCAATCGTCGGGGCCAATAGTGGCAACTATAACTTCCTCAGCATTGCCTGCTTCCTTGAGTCGCAGCGCTTCTTCCAGTGCGATCTCATCGAAAGGATTAATGCTCATTTTTACGCCGTCGGTGACCACACCACTGCCATCAGGTTTTACTCTGATGCGTACGTTATAGTCCACCACTCGTTTCAGGCATACGAGTATTTTGTTCATTAAAGCTCCTGCATATGTTTAGCTGCCAGCATTGCAGGGCTGGCAGGTGTTGAATTCTGGTTACAGGCGGTTTTTCCAGACCAACTGATAAGGTTGCTGGTATGTCCGCAGAAAGAACCGTATTTTCTACTATCTGTAGGCGGCTATACAAGTTTAACGAAGGAATAACATCAGCCCCTCAAAAAAGGCCTTAAATAATGAGTCTATTGCTGAATGCTGATCAACTGGCTAATAGCCCGGATGATGGGAAGCTGGTGATTGTTGATTGCAGGTTTAATCTGCTTGCTCCTGAAGCAGGCCGGGATATGTGGCAAGAGGCTCATATACCTGGTGCTTTTTATGCTGACCTTGATAAGGACCTTGCCGGCCCGGTTACAGCCACCAGTGGCAGGCATCCGTTGCCTGATCCGGAGGGTTTTAGTCGTTTGCTCGGTTCCTGGGGGGTCAGGCCTGACACTACAGTTGTTGCCTATGATGATGTTGGTGGTGCCGTGGCTGCGCGATTATGGTGGCTGTTACGCTGGGTTGGGCACCCGCATGTGGGGTTGCTGAACGGTGGCTGGCAGGCCTGGCTGGCTAGTGGGTTACCGACAGATAGCAACATTCCTGAATTGTTATCAGCTTGCTACCCGGTAATTCCCGGTAGCATGCCCACAATATCGATTGATGAAGTACAGCAAGGTCTTGGCAGCGGTGAACTCACCCTGCTGGATGCCCGGGATACCAAACGGTTTGCTGGCAAATCTGAACCTATAGATACGCGTGCAGGTCATATACCCGGAGCTTGGAACAGGCCTTTTCAGGCGAATTTGGCTAAGGACAAACAATTTCTCTCAACTGATAAATTATGTAGGGAATTTGATGCGCTGATAACCGCTCAGCGGGCTACCCAACTGGCTAGTATGTGTGGCTCTGGGGTTACGGCATGTCACAACCTGTTTGCAATGGAGTTGGCAGGTATAACTAGTGATTCAGGTGCACCTGCAGCTTTATATGTTGGTTCATGGAGTGAATGGCTACGTTCACCAGACAGACCCTGTGAGCCTGCTGACTGAGTGGCTATCAGCATGGTATAGAGGTGATGATCAATGGAAAAAATATTACTACTCTTAGGTTTTGTGGCAATGCTGTCATCGGCTTGTCAGACTGCGGGGGGTATAAAGGAAGGTGCTCCTGAGGAGCTTGGTGCAAGTTTTATCTCCAGTTCTATTAGCACAGAAGGCATGAAGCCAGGTTGTTTTTATATACGTGAGGTAACTGACTGGGAGGCACTTAATGCTGTTAACCTGATTGTTTACACTGGTAATAAGAGTCAAGCTTATCTCGTAACGATTGATGTGCCTGCGATTTCCCTGCGTTCGAGTTCAAATATTGCTTTCATAGGTACTCGTGATCGTGATCGTATCTGTGGCCGACCTGGTGAACGTATGGTTGTCGGCGTGGGTGCTAGATGGGACTATACGGTGATGGATGTACGCCGTCTTGATAAGGAAATGCATGCAGGATTTCTGCAGAATAAAGTAGCGGCTAAGAGTAAAACTATTGAACCAGCAGATGAATCCCCGGGTGCTAAGGTTGAGACTGATATTACGCCCAATGATTAAGGTGCAAGCTTTTTGGAGGAAAATAATGAATCGACCGATATTTAGTGTTTTATTGCTGATCTCATTTTTAACGGGATGCCAGTCTATGCTGGGTGACAGAGCAGGGCTGGATGCGGGTGTACCACGTGTCAATACTGAGGGCATGAAGAAGGGCTGTTTTTATGCCAATGAAGCTGATGACTGGGACTTACTGACATCTGTAAACCTGATTATTTATGCACCGACTAAAAGCAGACCCTATTTGTTAACTATTAGCCCGCCTTTTAGAGGGCTGCGTGGAGAGCAAACTATTGCTTTTGAGACAGGCTTTGATGGTGGGCGTATATGTGGACGTGTGGGCGACACGTTGATTATGCGGGTAGGTGTAGCAGAGTCTTTTCAGATTGTTGATGTACGACACATTGATGAAGCATTAGCTGAGCAATTGCTCAGTCAAAAAGAATCGGGTGAACTGCCCCTGGTCGTGCCCGCTGATGGGGCGGCAGAAACTGCGGTAGGTAGCAAGTAACTTATCGAACGCTATATTTGTATGTAAACCGGGCTAGAATAAAGACCCGTTGCCGCCATGATTTGGTGGCTGGCAGCACTCAGACTTTTAGGAACAGGATTAAATGAACGACAGCATATTGCAGCGTGATCACAAGTCAGTACGTGGAACCATTCGCTATACAAGTAAGAAAGATGGCCGTGAAGGTCAGATTCGTGGTCGTGAATATTTCATGATCAATACTTATTCAGATGGTGCGCGCACGATTATTGTGCACAGTGAAATTGATGACCGTCCGAATGTTATGCGTGATGCGACTTATAGTCTTGATAAAGACTGGCGACCAACAGATTGCTCTGTGCGGTTGGTTGTTGACGATAATTTTATGGGTTCCGGCTGGTTTCGTATGGGGGAAGGTTTTATTGAGTGTGAAACCTACACTTCACTTGAAGGGCGTGTTACTCAGCAGATGGATACCAATGGCTGGCCAAAAACATTCCAGAATCATGCGATAGCCTGTGATGCTTGGCATATGCGTTTGTTTGATCGAACCAAGCCTGGTGAGATTCAGGCGTTGGATGAAATGCTGTTGTGCTCACCAGATCATCGTGGTGCCACTGGCCCGATGCTGTTCAAGATTGCCATGCATGTGAAATATATAGGTGAAGAGAAAATAACTGTTGAGGCAGGTGAGTTTGATGCTTATCACTTTCAGATGGTGTCAGCACCTGGTTTGCCTGAAGCACACCCAGATTATGATATCTGGTGTACCAGTGACGGTAACTTCACCTTCCTGCGCGGGGATATTGGTGGGTACATGCAAACTTACTATGAACTCACTGAGTTGGTGGGGGATGGTGAGTAGAACTTGTGCGTCTTTTGGCCCGTGTACTAGAAAACCTGCTTTAAGCAGGTTTTTTTTTGAATGTGGTGTGTTGGTGTTTGGATTTGGGAGTGCGGCTGATTGAGGCGTTACTCCTTGGAGGTATGTTGGAAAATATAGGTTTTCTTGACCGGTCCTTAATTGGTGAGAATAACTTCTATTAATTCACCTGCGGGGCCGCGGAAAATACCGGCAGTGCGGCCGTTATAGGGAAATTCTTCGCGTTTTTGTAGTTCTGAGACCCATTCAACTTCTTCATTAATACCATCACTGTTGAATCCAACAATTGCAACACCAGGAGGTAAATGGCCTTTTGCTACAACACGCGGGCCTGTAATTTCCGGTAGTTCATCCATTTCTATCAAATAACCGGGTGCGGCATAGGCAATAGAGAGTGGGTAGGTTGTTTCCGGGTCCAGATTATTGGCTTTAGAAATCATACTTATTTTAAAAAAGCTGGGTGGGTCAACCAACAATTCTAATGTTCCTCCATAAAATTCGGTAAGTTCACTCATAGAAGGTCCACCAAGCACCATGATGAAAGGTCTTTCTGCCAGGGGCATGCTTTCATCCAGTCCAAGTGCCCCGGCAGCCTGCTGATTGCGAGTGAGGTACAACAGTTCACCGCCTGGTCCAATTACCTGCATTGCGCGTGGTGCATTGGGTGCGGGCCATAAATCCTTTGGGGCGCCGACCACTTTAAATAGAGAGTCTTCTGTATCCATGCCAGATGCGAGTGTGTCAGGATTGCTTACCAGTAATTCAGTGGCATTCCAGCCATAACTGGTCATAGGGGTGTAGTCATAAACAGTCTCATCTTCAATAAAGCGTACATAAACAGGGGCATCATTTTTGGGTTGCATAATGATGTAGTCCTGACCCTCAGTTTCACTGGCACTGAGATATGCGCTCATCTCGCTACTGATCGTGCCCTGGTCCTTAACCTGATAACTGAAATGATCTTTCCAGGCAGTTTCGACCTGAGTGAGGTTGGTGACCGTGATGGTTATAATGGCGAGTTCTTTCAGCATGGCGGTGTCTTAGCTCCTCTAAAGCTACTGATTTAAGCCATTTAATAATGTATCAGACGAGGCTGTGGTGTGATAGTTATGCTGCAAGGGGCTAACCATGGGCGTTCAAGTGTGTAAAATCTCTGCTTTCGTGCCGTCTTCACCCTAACAGGGGTATTTTCAGGGCGGCTGGTTACACTTTCAGGTATGTCTATGTATTCAATGTCCGAACGCAGCAATACTTATCGGTGGGTTATCGTTGGCTGTTCATTTCTTGTGTTATTTGTTTCGCAAGGCATGACTCTTGGTGGGCTGCAGGTTTTTGATGAGCGATTGATAAATCATTTGAGTGAAGTTTCAGGCGAGCCAATTTCTCTTGGTGCGTTTAAAGGTGGGCTATCCGTTATGTTTCTAACGGCAGGGCTGTTTGGCATGGTGGCAGGTGTGCTGTGTGATAAGTTCGGTCCACGTAAATTGATCTTTACTGGTTTGGCATTACTGGCTGTTGGTAATTATTTGTACAGTGATGTGCAGACCTTGCAGGGTATTTACTGGATTTCGTTTCTGTATGGAATCGTGCTTGTTCTGTGTGGGCTCATGATTAATGTTTACCTTGTGTCAAGTTGGTTTACAAAGAAACGTGGGCTGGCCATAGGGCTTGTGCTTGCAGGGACCAGCTTAGGTAATGCTGCATTTCCCAAGCTGAATGGCTGGCTGTTGCAAACCGTGGACTGGCAAACAGTATTTACCTGGATAGCATGGGTGCCGGCATTAATTATCCCCATACTGTTTTTCTTCCTGAAAGACTCTCCATCTACTCAGGGTGGTGATGATCAAGTATCAGCTGATTTGCCACAGTTGAGTGGTTACAGTCTCAAAGAGGCGTTGCTGAGTCGTAACTTCTGGATTGTGGCCATTATTGCAATGTGTACTTTCTACGGCATTCTTGCCATGAGTGGGCACACTTACCTGTTTTTTCGTGGCCAGGGGTATGCGGAAGCTACGGCAGCATGGGCAGTTTCCATTGTTTTTCTGGGTGGTCTGATTGGCAAACTTCTAAGTGGGTACTTAGCGGAGAGTTTTGGTCGTAAGCGGGTGCTCCTGATTGGTTTGCTCATGATGCTGATAGGTATTGCCGCTATGGTGATGGCCATCCTTTCCACCAGTGCTTTGCTGGCCTGGGGTGGTCTGGTGTTATTTGGCTTTGGCTGGGGCGGAATCTACACTTTAATTCAGGTGTTGGCTGCCGACCTGTTTGGCATGCTTGCTCTGGGTAAGATTCTTGGGGCTATCAATATTCTGGATACCATAGGCGGTGCTGCAGGGCCTATAGTTACCGGTATCATGGTGGACCGTACTCAGGGGTATTTGCAGCCATTTGTCGTGATCACTGTGCTGTTGCTGATAGCAACCATAGCGGCCAGCCTGCTGGATATGTCGAAAGGTGTTTACCATGAATTTGACCCGGAAGCTGATTAATCATAGATGCAATGATGGGCTTTATTTTTTTTATAAGTATTTTGTGATCTCAGGGCTGTTGTTTAGTTGTCCTTTGGTTGACAATCACTCGTTATGATTCCACCGATTAAAAGCAGTGACAGTTTGCAGGATGTTCGCTATGAGATTCGCGGGCAGCTAGCTCAGCGTGCTCATGATATGGAGCGGCAAGGGCAGGAGATCATTTCGCTGAATATTGGTAATCCAGGGCTGTTTGGTTTCCGTACCCCTGAAACTATGCGCATGGCGATGATCGAAAACCTCCAGAGTAGTGAAGCTTATTCCCATCAAAAAGGCATCTTTCCTGCTCGCGAAGCTGTGGTTATGCAACAGCAGGAACGGGGTGTTATGGATGTCACTGCTGAGGAAGTATTTATTGGTAACGGTGTCAGTGAGCTTATTGACCTCACTTTGCGGGCGTTGCTTAATGCTGGTGATGAGGTGCTCATTCCCAGCCCTGATTATCCGTTGTGGACGGCCTCGGTTACGCTGAACCGTGGGAAGCCCCTGCATTACCCATGTCCGCCTGAAAACGGTTTTCAACCTGATTTGGAATGCTTACGTGATTTGATCACGGACAAGACCCGCGCAATTGTGGTGATTAATCCTAATAACCCCACAGGTGCTGTATATAGCAGGGCAGCCTTGGAAGGTATCGTTGCACTTGCTGAAGAACATGGCCTGGTGATATTCAGTGATGAAATTTATGATGGTATGACTTACGACGATGCTGAGTTTGTACCGCTGGCGCCGCTTGTCAAGAATACCCTGTGCGGCACCTTCAGTGGTTTATCAAAAGTCTACCGAGCTTGTGGGTTTCGGGTTGGCTGGGTGTCCTTTAATGGTGCGAATGAAGTAGCTGAAGAATATTTACATGGTTTGGACTTGCTGGCTTCTCTCAGGCTGTGCAGTAATGTGCCGGGTCAGTGGGGTGTGCAGACTGCACTGGGTGGTTATCAGAGTCTGAAACAACTGATATGTCCAGGTGGTCGGCTGTATGAATCCCGTCAGGCGATGCTGGATGGTGTAGCTGCCAGCCCGTATCTGCATCTCGTTGTTCCGGGTGGTTCTATGTATGCCTTTATCGGCGTGGACACTGACAAACTGCCTGATTTTGATGACCATGCTTTTGCACTGGAATTGCTGGAATCGCAGCATGTGCTGGTGGCACCCGGATCGAGCTTTAATGTCGACTATCGGAATTATTTTCGGGTCACGATCCTGCCAGAAGCGAAGGTGATTGAGGATGTGTTTCAACGGATAAATACCGTTTTAGAAAGCTATAATCAGTAGAAGATATTGTTTACAAGTAACTCATATATAAATAAATAATGTACGAGCCTTTACTCGAAGCGCTCGAATCTGGTGGCACGGTTGTCACCGCCAATAATCGACTGGCCCGGAGTCTGGAGCGGGCTTATGGCCGCCACCAGCAGGCTGCTGGCAAGCAGGCCTGGCAATCACCCGCCGTTTTCAGCTGGCATGCCTGGCTGACCCGTCTGTGGCAACAATCTGAAATTACCGGTGGCCAGGGCAGCCGGTTGCAACTGCTTAGCGATGCTGATGCCAGAGTGCTTTGGGAAGACATCGTTCGCTCTGATAATGATGATACCGGTAATGGTGCCCCGCTTGCCGGCAGGGCATGGAAATTGCTTTGTGAATGGCAGGCGGTAGCGGCACCTGAGTGGACGGATGCCGGTTTATCCCCTGATCAGCAGATTTTTCTGCGCTGGCTTGGGGCGTACCGGGATCGATTGAGCAGGGAAAACTGGAGGGATACCGCACAGTTGCCCGAAGAGTTGTTACTCGATACCAGAGCTGGCTTGTTTGATGATCACGCTAAGCTTATGTTTGCGGGTTTTGATGTCTGGAGTCCGGCGCGTATAGAGCTTCGGGATGCATTTGCAGCGCGCGGTGTGGCGGTAAGTCTTGCGACTGATAAGGTGAGCCGTGAGGCAAAAGCCTGTCGCTTTGAGTGCAAGGATGACCGGGATGAACTCGAAAGCGCCGCACGCTGGGCGAGGGCACAGATTGAAGCGGACTCCGCTCTCGAAGTTTGTGTGGTGGTGCGTGACCTGGAAAATCGTGCCGCTGAGGCCAGACGAGTATTCATGGACGTGTTTTGTCCCGACTGGCGAGTGCGGGACAGTCGCACCCTGCCTGTGAATTTTTCCTACGGTGGAGTGTTGGCCAATCAGCCGCGCGTGGCTACGTCACTCAATTTGCTTTGGCTGGCACAAGGTGATGTCGACTACCGTCGTTTCAGTCTCGTATTGCGCAGTCCTTTTCTAAGTGCGGGACGTGAAGAGGCCGATGAACGCGCCCAACTGGATTTGCTCTTAAGAGATAAATTGGGTGCTGCGATTACACTTAAAGATGCCCGCGGGTTTGCCAGCAAACGTGCACCTGAACTTGGAGTTGTGCTCACAAGTCTGGCGGATACTGAGACTGGTGGTGAGCAAACACTTGCGAAGTGGGCTGAGTGGATTACCGAGACGCTGAAGACAGTTGGCTGGCCTGGGGATGACTCACTGGATTCAGTCGCGTATCAGGAGCTTGAAGCCTGGCATCAATTATTAAGAGAGTTTGCTGCCAGCTCTAAAGTGCGTGGGGTAATCAGTCTGAGTGGTGCACTGGGTTTACTGGAAAGGCTCGCGACCGCCAAACTGCATCAGCCGGAAGCGGCTACAGGTGTGGTGCAGGTTATCGGTATGCTTGAAGCAGCGGGTCATGAGTTTGATCGCCTTTGGGTTACCGGTCTGGCTGCCGAAGACTGGCCGCAGTCTGCCTATCTAGACCCACTGCTGCCGTTTGGTCTGCAGCGAAGCCGTGCAATGCCAGGGAGCAGTCCCTCCCTGGAGCTGGATTATGCGACCCAATTAACTCATCGCTTGCGTAACAGTGGCAGCGAAGTGATTTTTAGCTGGCCGGCCATGCGTGATGGAGAGGCCCTTCATCCCAGTGGATTGATCGTAGAACTTCCACAGACGACGACTATGCAATTGTGGTCGGAGCCGTCGTGGGCCGAAATGATGTTTGCTGACGCAAGCCTTAGTCTTTTCGATGATGATGTGCCGCTGTCATGGCAATCCGGAAGTAAAGCTCGTGGTGGCGCTTCGCTGTTTGGCATGCAGGCAAGTTGTCCGTTGCGCGCATTTCTTGAGTTACGACTTGGCGCCGGTGAGGTCGATGATCCGGTCACGGGCATTAGCTACAAGGAACGCGGTAGCCTGGCGCACAATGTGCTTGAAGATTTTTACAGACGGCATCGGAATTCGACTGCGATTCGGGCGCTTGATGATACGGCCTTGTCTAATGAGTTGAATGAGTTAACGGCAAAACATATACGCGCCTTGCCCGGGTTGGGGCGGTCGTTTATGCGCACGATGGCAGACCTGGAAGCGCAGCGTCTGATGCCCTTGTTGGTTGCTTTCGTTGAACTGGATAAGGCCCGGGAAGATTTTACCGTTGTGCAGGTTGAGGAAGATGACCCGCATGTCACGGTTGGGCCTCTGACTTTATGGTTGAAACTGGATCGCCTGGATGAGTTAGCGACTGGCGACCGGGTCGTTATTGATTACAAAACAGGTAAGGTTGCCCGCAAAGACTGGAATCCATCCAGACCGGGAAACATGCAGTTGCCTTTGTATGCAACGTTTACCGGTGAGAATGTAAACGGCGTAGCTTTCGTCCAGGTCTCGGCACATGGGGTGAAATACGACGGTGTCGCCAACGACTCGGTTGATATTGAAGGGGTGATTCCAACGCAAAAACTGCACGCCAGTTTCAGAGATAGTGCTGGTGAGAGTATTAAAGAATGGGATGCGTTGACGAGCGCCTGGCGGGAATGCTTGCTGGGTCTCGCAGACGATTTTGCAGCAGGCAATTGCGGCATTAATCCACGGCATGCAGATGATGCAAAAGGTCAGATGGCTGTCCTGACGCGCGTATTCGACCTGCCGGCAACCGGTGTCGAAGAGGATGGCGGTAATGGCTGACATTGACCACTCACGTATTGCCGATAAGGATGCTCGGGAGGAGGCACTGATTCCTGACCAGTCATTCATCGTGCAGGCACCTGCAGGTTCAGGCAAAACCGAACTTCTGACCCAGCGTTATCTGGCGTTACTGGCGCGGGTTGAGAACCCGGAAGAAATACTGGCAGTCACTTTTACTCGCAAGGCAGCGGCAGAGATGCGTAATCGCATTATTGATGCCATACAGCCGTCTAGGGCGCATAAGGATGAACGGCTGGCTCGAACCAAAGAGCTTGCTGATGCAGTGCTGGAGCGTGACCAGCAGTTCGGCTGGCAATTGACGCAATACCCTGCGCGGTTGCGAATCCGCACCATTGATTCTGTGAATGCCTGGTTGAGTGCCACGGCACCGCTTGCGGGCAAAGGGCGGGCGCAGATCATCAGTGAAACGCCTAATGTGTTGTACAGGCAAGCTGCCACGCGTGTCGTTGAGCGAGCCGCCCGGCGGGATGGCGCTGCCATACGTACTTTGCTGATGCATCTCGATAACCGTAGTGATTTTCTGGTCGGGCTGATTGCCGGAATGTTAAGTAAGCGTGACCAGTGGTTCGATATTGTGAACATTGTGCGGAAAGTTGATGAAGGTGCGGGTCGTGCACGTGAGGCGCTGGAAAATATTTTGCATGAGCTGGTTGCGCGGGAGCTTATTTCCGCGGCAGCGTGTTTATCTGTTGAGCAACGTAATGAGGTTTTCGAACTCATGCAGTTTGCAGCAGGCAATATTGTTGGGACTAAACCAGAGTCTGAATGGGCGAAGGTTCTTGAGCTGGATACTCTGCCAGGGCCTGAGCCCGAGCAACTTGAATTCTGGAAACTGGTCGCAGATTTTCTACTTACCACTAAAGATGACGTACGTAAAACCGTAAATAAAAATAATGGCTTTCCTGCGGGTGCCGGCCCACAAAAAATATTAAAAGACCGGGCTTTGGGTTTGCTCACTGAATTACGGGAGAACCACAACTTTGGTGTTGGGCTTGGTGCTGTTCGGGCGCTGCCGGCACCGCGTTACAGCGATGATCAATGGCATGTGCTTGGTGCATTGCTCGAGGTATTAAACCATGCGGTAGTTGCTTTGCAGGACGTATTTGCAGAATCGGGCGAGGCGGATTATCCGGCAATCGCAAAAGCCGCGATTGACGCGCTGGTTGAGGACGGTGATGTTCCGACTGATCTGGCTTTACGGCTTGATTACCGTATTGGGCACATTCTGATAGATGAATTTCAGGACACGTCCTCCGCGCAGATGGAGTTGCTGAAGGCACTCACGGCAGGCTGGGAGGATGGTGATGGACGCACTCTGTTTGTCGTTGGCGATCCCATGCAATCTATCTATCGCTTTCGGAAGGCTGAGGTAGGTCTGTTTATTGAATTGCAGAATGATGGTTTATCAAACCTGCATTTGCGGAGGATTACTTTAACGACCAATTTTCGTTCTGACCCAAGAGTGGTGGATTGGGCAAACAGCGTATTCGAAAGTGTTATGCCGCCCGAAGATGACCCGGTGAACGGTGCTGTCAGTTATACCGAAAGTGTCGCTGCACGAATGGAAGATGAATTTGCTGCCGTTCGTGAGCACGCCTTACTCAAACCATCGCGGGTTGAAGAAGCAGGGCAGATAATCCAGCAGGTAAAGGACACGCTTGCCGAATGGCCTGAGGAGACTATCGGCATTCTGGTTCGTAGCCGCAAACATGCTGAATTAGTTGTGGATGGTTTGCAGGAGGCTGGCATTGATTTTTCAGGCACGGGGCTTGAAAACTCTTTGGAGAAAGCACCTGTTCAGGATTTGCTATGCATTACGCGAGCTTTAACGCATAGAGCTGATCGAACAGCCTGGCTGGGTTTGTTGCGGGCACCTTGGTGCGGCCTTGGCCTTGCAGATATAGAAAGGCTTGTCAGTGACGATATGAAGACCTGTGTTTGGGATCTCATGATCGACCCGCTGGCCCAGGAAAAACTTTCTGCTGATGGAAAGCAGCGCCTGCAGCGTGTAGTTAACGTACTGACACCGGTATTCGCTCGTCGCGGTTCCTTACCTCTGCGTGATGTAGTGGAAGGTGTATGGGTCGAGTTGGGCGGTCCGGCTTTTCTGACCGAGCCAACGGGTGCTCAGGGCGCCTATAACGATTCTGCTCCAGCACAAAGGGCTGCAGCATTTTTTGCAGGTCTTGATCAGTTTGATGACGGCGGGGACTGTGCCGACGCATTTAACCTGCATGAGTTGATACAGGACAAGCTAAAAATTGATGACCGGCAGGCCAGGGTCAATGTCATGACCATACACAAAGCCAAGGGGCTGGAATTTGACACTGTTATTTTGCCGGCACTGGAAGCGGTTACTCCCGGTGCTGATAAACCGGCGCTGGCCTGGCAGGAAGTGGTCTGGTCAGGTGAGCAGCGAGGCATAGTTATTGCCCCCGTGGAGCGTACAGGTGATGACAAGGATCCGATATACGACCTGGCAAGAAGGCTGGATGCAGCCAAGGGCTCATTTGAACAGGATCGTTTGTTATACGTTGCAACTACCCGGGCAAGAAAACGTTTGCATCTGTACTTTGGCCTCGCTGTTGATGAAGACAGTGTGGTCAAAGCACCAGCAAAAAATTCCCTGTTGGCGAGGCTCTGGCCGGTGATTGGTGCAGGGCATACCTCCTTTGAGGGTGCAGCCATTGCAGAGACGAATACTGATGAATGGCAGCAACCGCGCATACGTCGTTATGATGATGGTTGGACAGTGCCGGTCGCCCCACTTGCATTTCAACCAGCAGCTTCGCTTGAGCCAGACGAGCGTATGCGAGACGTTACCTATGACTGGGCCAGTCCGTTGGCCCAGCATGTGGGTACCGTCGTGCACAGCTGGCTGGAAAAAATTACTTGTGAGGGTGTTGACGCGTACGATGCGGACAGGATTGGGGAGTTAAAACCGGTCTTTCGTCATATGCTGCTGACTGAAGATACGGAAACGGCAGACCTGGAGCGGGGTGTAGATATGGTCTCTGCCGCAATCCTTAATACACTGGATGATGAAATGGGTCGATGGCTGCTGACGGATTCTCATCCGGAATCAGCGTGTGAACTGCCTGTTACCGGCGTGTTCAACAGGCAAGTTAAATCACATGTGATCGACCGTACCTTTCTTGATGACAAAGGCATACGCTGGATTATTGATTACAAAACCAGCCCCCATGAAGGCGGAGGTCTTGAAAACTTCCTTAACAGTCAGGAAGAACGTTACAGAAAACAACTCAGGGGTTATCGTGATGTGATGCAGCTGCTTGAGCCTGAAAGAGAAATACGCACCGCACTATATTTTCCACTGTTAAGTGAATTACGTATTGTTGAGCCGGATTAAATTGAGCCTGCCAGTTTAAAGATATGACTGCCATCCGATTCTGGTGAACCCAGAAACCCAAGATTATCCTGTAATTCTTGTGGTGCATTCGGGCGTGCCTTGATGCGGGTATCAAGATCATAGTTGCCAGGTGGTGTTAATAATAATGTGCCTGTAAGTTCGAGTGGGCCACCAGAGTCTTTAATCAGGCCGGTAATGGACTCTGTATCTGTTTCGGTATCAGTATCAAATTCTATAGAGACATTCCCAATCTGACCTGCAGCGCCACTGCCCATGAGTGGACTGGAGAGATTACGAATATTCCCTGAGCCGGTTAGTTTATGCGGCCAGTTACTAACTATTTCCAGGTTGTTAATAGTAATGCTGATCTGACCGCCTATTTGCGGAGTCCCAAACATTGAACTGACAGTTGCAACATCAAAGCTGGCCTGTGCATCAATTAGTCGAACTGTTCCAGCCATACTAATTGTGCCAAAACCCTCCGCAAAACCACTGCCCCAGCGGGTTTTAAAATCACCTCCTAACTGACCAAGTAGCAGGTGGCTGAGTGCAATATCCCATTCAGTATTACGTAACTGCTGACCGCCTGCATTAATGATACGGGCGCTTCCATTCCAGATGCTGCCTTGTACACCATAACCCTGTACGGAATCTGGCATGAATACAGCAAAAACAACGCGTGCCGGGAACAGAGTAAAAAAGAATAGCAGGAAGCAGGCAATACCAAGTGTGAGTAGTTTTTTATGCTTTTGCATTACCAGTTTCCTGCTCGTGTAATTACGAGACTGCAGTTAATGCGTCCTGTGCCTGCTTCATCAAAGTTTGCTGTAACCATTGTCATGCCATAATTTTGTTTTAGCTCACCAAGCCAGGCGACCAATACATCAAAGGGTGCGCCCTCAAAACGTAAACGCACGTTATTGCCATCGGGTTGATTGCGTTTTAGATACTGTGCCAGTTGGCGACTACGGGTGGTGCGGTCAATAACGACTACAATTGAATCATTGCTGCTTACACTTGGGCCTGATACGGAATCAGCACCGGGCCGTATCTGGCTGGCCATTTCCTGCAGGTTTGCCAGTTGTGCCTGTTTTTCCGTAACCCGGTTTTCCAAATCTGCACTGTGTGAAAAAATTGGCTGGAGTGCAAAACTCCAGAGAAGAGTGAGCAGTACAAATACAGCACATATGCTAACCATAACGCGTTCACGTGGTGCCAGTTGTAAAAACCAATTCTGTAATTCGTCTTTGGGGTTCATGGTTTTACCGCCGTAATCTGCATGCGACCCTTGATAACATCTTTATCAGGATTGGCAGATTGGATTGAAGCAGTGAAAACAGTGCTCTCACTAATATTTTGACGTAGCTTATCCAGTGAATTGACATTGGGTGCGAGCAGTTGTAAATCAAGAATGCCACTACGCCAGCTTAATGTTTGTAATTGAATATTAGGTGTTTGACTAAAGGCACTGGCGAGCGCCTCCATTGCTTCAGCAAAACCAGGGCCACTGACAGGCGTGCTAGGCGATGCTGCTCCTAGCCTTGACTGTAATACTCCCCAAGGGTTTGATGCAGTGGCTGCATCGGGAAAGGTCTGTTGTAGTACTTCACTGGCAGCAGCATCAAGAACGGCTTCTTCATGGCTTAGTTGCCAGAACAGCACACCCTTAAAAAGAAAAGTTAAAAGCAGCAAACTACCAAGTAATGCCGCAGGCAGTTTCCATGGTTCCCATTCAATATTGATATCTGACTTAGGTGCATAGCTACCCTGTAACAAATTTATGCTGTTAGCACTGTTTATCTGTGTGGCAATAAAGGGCAGGGCACCTTCACCCAGAATTTTAATTTCTACATTCTCGGTGTGTAAGCGTAATTTTCCCCAGACAGACTGAAGTTTTTCATGATCAGTATTGCTGCAATAAATTAGTAAATTAACAGGCACTGTGCTGGCATCATTTTCCATGGACTCACTGTGCTGTTCGAGCAGCATCTCTAGCACCATCTGCAATGTTCCAGTGTCGGTAACCGTGAATTCACCCAGATGATCTCGGATAATGGCGCTGTCGCCATCAATTAATACATTGATGGTAGCGGGTAAGGCAGGTAACCCGTCACTTTCTGCATATAGCCCCGCAGCTTTAAGCCCAACTGCTTCAAGCTGGCTAAGCCAGTTCTGAATAAGCTCATCGTCGATAATTGCAACAGGTATGCGTCCAGAGCTATTAGCTTTACTGAAAGAAAAATGCTGAGCCTCAATGTCACCGGCCAGCTGTTCCTCAAGTGCGAAGGGCAATGCCTGGCGGATTTTCACAGTACCTTTGATCGGTATATTTACCTGCAGTCGTAATACACTACTTGCGGGAGCGAGAGCGACAACAGTGCGTTCATCAGCATAGGTGGCGGCCTCTGCCAGAGTCCCATGCATGGGGTTGTTTGCCACGCCATTGGCATCAACGATGACCCAGTCGACTCTGTCGCTGGATGTAGATAATCTGATGATCAGGTTTTCAGGCATGTTAATCCAGACCGTAAGCGCGTACTCGGGTGACAATATCACTATTCCCGGAAGATGACCGGTCTAACAGACTGTACATAGACAAGACTGATCTGCCAATCTCTACGTTCACATATAGCTCAAGACAATTGCTTTGTAAGGTCACAAAATTTGAATTCACTATGAGCTCGGGCAAGCCATTAATCTCACCCAGGCTTTCCCAGCCAGTGAACTCGCGCTCTGAGACCCAGGTCTCTGCTTCTGCAAGACTAACCGGCTGATCCTGTGTTGTTGCTACTGCAGCCATCACCTCGGCAGTTGCATAATTAAAGTTAACGGGTGTGTAACCACCAGAGCCACCACACCAGTCTGGGTGCACAGCCGTAAGATGGGGTTGCAGTAACAGGAAGGTTTCTTCATCGATGCCGTTTACTGCCCGCAATTCACTGATACTGGTGATGTAAGAGTTAGCTGTCCGATAACCCGGGTCCAGTGCAGTATAGTTGCCATCTTCAGCCCCATTGCTAAGTGCTACGGTATCCGTGTCGATCCAGTCTGCAATGGCATCAACCAGTCCCGGGTTGAGTTCCAGAATAGTAAATAACTCTTTAAATTGAGCAATTACAATAGGGTCAGGATCACTTTCCAGGTCTGGTAACAGATTGTTTATGTTCAGGCGACCTTGAGCATCTGTCAGGTGTCCCTGAAATTGCCCGATAGTAAGCTCTTCTATACCGATCTCCATTGGGCCCAGAAGTCCGGGAGGTTGCCCGGGTGCCAGCTGTTTATTCCAGTTATCAGAATCCGGGTAATCAAAATCATTTTCGTCGTCACGTAGAATGTCAATTGCAATAGCTTCACCACCTAATGCAATCATTCTTGCCTGCTCCTGGGTAAGTGTAGTTTCAGTACGGCGTATGCTGACCTGATTATCCCAGCTTAGTTTGGCAGCAATTAAGGTGGCAATAGCCACCAGTAAAATAGCAGTGATCAGGGCGACGCCCTGTTGTTTCCCTGAGCCAGACTGAGGTTGTCTGGTCATTGAATGATCTCAACTAGTCGTTCTATCTCGCCAAAACTTTTAAGGGTCAGTTTGTAGCGTATGGCAAGGGGTAAAATGGTGGTAGACGGTGTTATTGAGTTATTCGTAGCCGGGGGCCAGTCAGCCTGCCATTCAAGCTGGTCATCGAGGTAGGCGATCTCAATTTTTTCAACGCCCTTGAGTAGTTCCAGTTGCCGGGTGTCTGCGCCCAGCAGGTGATCCATCACTGGCCAGTATTCCCTGATCAGCACTTCATCCTCTAATCTATACCGAACCCGTTGCAAAGAGCCGCGGACAGCCTGTGCAGGGTTACGCCAGCCATTCCGGCTTAATTCCAGGGTGAAATCCTGAGAGGGGTCACTGCTAAGTGCCCCAATACGGTCTTGTCCCAATGGCCCCCGTATATCACGTGGGTGTAGCTGGGAAAAATCGGTATTGAGATAGCGAACGGCTCGCTGTAGTTGATTTAGTTCATCTGTTTGCTGCAGAAGAATTTCACGTTCGCTGATGATCTGACGAATACCGGTGTACATTGCTGTTGCGAGAAAACTGAAAATGGCCATGGCTACCATGAGCTCAATCAGAGTAAAGCCTGTGTTTCGTGTACTTCTCATTGAGTAATACCGTTGTTGCCATTGCCACTGCCATCAGAACCCTTAACAGGTTTAACCAGTGCACCGGTAGCAAGACCTAATACATTGTCAGGGTCCTGGGCTGGTGCCACTTTTACAATTACCTGGCGGGTGTTCTCACTACCGGCGGCATTATTAAGTTTGATTGAGTAGACCCAGTCACTGCCTGCCATTTCAAGCTCACCATTACGCTCATTGTCACTGGGAAATTCATTCATCACCCGCATTTCGGTAATCCGGTCAAAGGCAATCCAGGTGGCAATGGTTTTTTCCTGCATCAGTGTGGTGGCTGCCACTACCTGCATCATGGTGCCGTACATAGCCATGAAAGCGATAATGACGATGGCCAGGGCAACCAGTACCTCAATAAGTGTAAAGCCCTGCTGTTGTTCAGAATTCATCACGGCTGGTTTCCACTTCACCCATTTCATTAACGGTAAGCGTTATGCCATTGCTGTTGAAAGAGGGGCGTACCCGTAGCATAAAGGCGGGAAAAATGTCGCCACTGGAGAAGATAAATATCTGTGGTGTATACGGTTCTTTGGTGTCACGCTCGTATTCAAGAACCACTTGATTGCCATCCAGTTCAAGACCCAGCGTAATGTCTTCACCTAGATTACGGGGTTTAAGGAGTTGATCTGAGTCAAGGGGTTCCCAGATCCAGATAGGCAGGTTGTCTTTATCAACAGCAGCTACACGGGCAGAAAACTCGTAGTTATGCTGGTAAAAACGCAGCCCTAATTCCCGTCCCTGAATGCTGGCTTCTTCAAGGGCAAGTTCCAGCAGGCCCTCAAAGCGTCTGCTGTGTTCATCCACGCCATCATCGGTGGCAGTGCCAATGGATAATGTGGCCAGTGAAAGTATGATGCCGATGATCACCACCACCACCATGATTTCCAACAGGCTAAAACCTGCTTGGTTTAAACGGGGAAGGGTATGGTGGTAGCGGAGGGTCATGGGATGCTCCGGCTATGCCAGAATTTTACTCGGCTTGCCAGTTACCGATATCGGCGTCAATGCCTTCGCCGCCTTCTTGCCCGTCACGGCCCAGTGAATACAGGTCATAATCGCCATTTTGGCCAGGTGAGCGGTAATTATATTCATTGCCCCATGAATCCTTTGGGA
Organism: Gammaproteobacteria bacterium; assembly: GCA_024229935.1. GTDB lineage: Bacteria > Pseudomonadota > Gammaproteobacteria > Steroidobacterales. The sequence continues at coordinate 26,575 of JAAERX010000048.1, forward strand.
TTGAATCCATATAGCGGGTTTCGCCGCCCGGGGGGGTAACCAGAGCCTGCAGACCTTCTTCACTGGTTGGGTAACGGGCGTTTTTCATGCGATACATGCTAAGTGAATTTTCAATCTGTTTGAGCTGAAACTCTGATGCTGTGACTTCGGCTTCTTCGAGTGCGGGAAAGATATTTGTACCGACCATACTGATTAAAATACCAATGATGATCACGACCACCATAATTTCAATCAGTGTAAAGCCGCTTTGGCGTGAGCGCTGAAAGGTGGGTTTAACTGTACGCTTGGCTTTCATGAATAATCCTGTTACTAAAAAATATCGGCTTCATGCCATGGTTGTGAGTATTGATATAGCTCAATTTTAATGCAACCGGGTTTAATCAGAATCAAGCATTAACATTAGGTATTTATATTAAGTTACTGTATAGTATATATTAATAATATATTGTGGGCTGCGTGTAAAGATAACTCTACCTGACTTGAAGCGCGTCTATTATACGGTTTTGAGCTCTTGCATGTAGTGCTTAACAAGTTGCGGCCAACGGTTATAATCCGCCCTCAATTTTCACTAGTGCTTTCATTAGTTCCGGGGTGGGTTATCCCGGCTTTTCATCTATTCCATGTAGGTAGAGATTTATCTATGACCGTTGTGAGAGAACATTTTGCTGTGCAGGGTCAGGTTGTCCTTGTGACCGGAGCTTCACGTGGGATAGGTGCAACGATTGCAGATGCACTGGGCATAGCCGGCGGTATTGTCATTGGTACTGCTACCAGCGAGGCTGGTGCAGCGGCTATCACCGAACGCTTTGCAGGTGCAGGTATACAGGGCCGGGGTGCAGTACTTGATATTGCTGATAGAGAGGCATCTGCTGCACTTGTTAAGGATATAGCTGCTAATGAGGGTGCTGTAAGCATTCTGGTGAATAATGCAGGTATAACCCGTGACAATCTCCTACTGCGTATGAAAGATGCTGAGTGGGATGATGTTATTGCCACGAATCTTACCGGGTTGTATCAGCTGTGTCGGCATTGTCTGCGCGGGATGATGAAAGCCAAGAGCGGTCGGGTGATTAATATTGCTTCAGTTGTTGGCGTGATGGGAAATGCCGGGCAGGCTAACTATGCAGCGGCCAAGGCCGGTATCATTGGTTTTAGTAAATCTATGGCCAGAGAAGTAGGCTCACGGGGAATTACAGTTAATGTGATTGCCCCCGGGTTTATCCAGACGGATATGACCGAAACGCTGGGTGATGAGCAGCGTGCCGCGCTGGTTGACCAGGTGCCATTGCAGCGTCTTGGCCAACCTGATGATATAGCGAGTGCAGTGTTGTTTCTGGCGTCACCCGCAGGCTCTTATATAACCGGAGAGACGCTGCATATTAATGGCGGTATGTACATGATTTAAACGGGCTGTCTGGTGATATTTCTAAGATTAAAGGCTTGTCTCAGATATTCGTTACTGACAGACTTCCCACACATAGCTGTGTCCCTTAGAATACACAGCACGATAAATTAACCAAACAGGTCATCGTGACCAGCTTGATCCTTGCAGAGGGTAGTAAATTAGAAATGAGCAACATTGAAGAGCAGGTAAAAAATATTGTCGCTGAACAGCTTGGTGTTAAAGGTGAAGAGGTTAAGAATGAATCTTCTTTCGTCGATGACCTTGGAGCTGACTCTCTTGATACGGTTGAGTTGGTGATGGCTCTCGAAGAAGAGTTTGAAACTGAAATTCCCGATGAAGAAGCCGAAAACATAACAACTGTGCAGCAGGCCATCGACTTTATCAACAAGAATTCCAAAGACTAATCGGCCTTGATTAGTCCTACGAATTCCTAAGCCAGGATTTTTCATGAGCAGGCGACGCGTAGTCGTTACAGGCATGGGCACTATTGCGCCTGTTGGTAACGATACTTCTACAGCATGGAATAGTGTTATTGAGGGCAAGAGCGGTATAGGTCCAATAACTGACTTTGATGTTTCTGCATTCAGTACGCGTTTTGGCGGCTGTATTAAAGATTTTGATGTCTCTGCTTACATGCCGCCTAAAGATGCGCGTAAGGTTGACCGGTTCATGCAATACGGTATTGCTGCTGCTCGTGAAGCAATGGCAGATTCTGGTCTGGAAATAACCGATGCAAATAAATACCGTATCGGTGTTGCAATGGGTTCAGGTATCGGTGGTATTGGTACTATCGAGGCTAATTACGATAAGTACATCGACTCAGACAGGAACCCCAAGCGGATTTCACCGTTCTTTGTTCCTGGCAGTATTATCAATATGATTTCGGGGCATGTATCAATTGAATACGGGCTTGGTGGTCCTAACATTGCATTGGTTACTGCCTGTACTACATCAACGCATTGTATTGGTATTGCGGCTCGTACTATTGCTTATGGTGATGCCGATGCAATGTTAGCTGGTGGTGCAGAGCATGCGACCACAACGCTTGGTCTTGGTGGTTTTTGTTCGGCTCGGGCATTGTCCGGCCGCAATGATGCCCCACAGTCTGCAAGCCGACCCTGGGATGCTGACCGTGATGGCTTTGTCTTAAGTGACGGTGGTGCTTGTTTGGTGCTAGAAGAACTTGAATGTGCTCAGGCTCGGGGTGCAACTATATATGCTGAGATCAGCGGGTTTGGTATGAGTGGGGATGCTTATCATATCACCGCACCACCCGAGGATGGTCTTGGTGCGGCACGTTGTATGTCGGCCGCAATTGCAGATGCCGGGCTAAACCCTGCAGATATTGATTATGTGAACGCCCATGGTACATCAACACCGCTTGGTGATCTTGCAGAGACTAAAGCAGTAAAGTCTGTGTTTGGTGATCATGCCACTAAACTAGCCGTTAGTTCTACCAAATCTACGACCGGGCATTTGCTGGGTGCAGCCGGGGCTGTAGAAGCCGTATTTAGTATTATGGCATTACACAAACAGGTCATACCGCCTACCGTAAATCTTGACAATCCTGGTGAGGGGTGTGATCTGGACTATGTGCCACATACTGCTCGTGATGCATCACTGAATGCCGTAATCAGCAATTCTTTCGGTTTTGGTGGTACCAACGGTAGTCTGCTGTTCCAACGATTCAAATAGTTCGGTCATTGCGGTGAACTCTGTGACGGGTAAGCAACACCGGTCCGGTTCTTTTGCGTCTTTACATCTTTCTGGTTGTATAGACCTGTCTGCATTGATTCAGCTTAATCCCGGGCGTTATCCCTTTTTATTGCAAAGTGTGAGCGCTGGTTCACAGCAGTCATGCTTTGATATTTTATTTGCATTCCCGGGTGAGACACTTTGTCTGACAGCAGAGGGTCTTTGCGGCCCATCGGCTGAGAAAGCAGGTGGTAGCTTTCTTACTGCATTGGATCACTGGTGGCTAAGTGAGGCTTCTGGCAGTACTGATGGGGATGACCCGGATAGTGACCTGCCATTTACAGGTGGGTGGTTTCTTTATCTTGGTTATGAACTTGCTGCTGAAGTTGAGCCGGGTCTGCAACTGACTAAACCAGATGATGTGCCTGTTGCATTTGCTACCCGGGTACCTGTGGCGATTATTAATGACAGGGTCAATGACCAGACTATTATAATTGCTGAGCCAGAAGCGGCTAAGAGCATTGCAAGTGTACGTGAGGACATAAATGCCTCTGTGGTGGCTCCGGAGCTACCGACTGTGAGTAATCTCGTGGATGAAATTGTTGAAGATCCACCTGAGGATTTTTTGGCCGCAGTAAAACGTGCTAAACAGTCCATTCGTGCTGGGGATATCTTTCAGGCCAACTTGTCACGACGCTGGCAAGCACAGTTAAATGAAAAGGTAGCCCCGGTTGAATTGTACAGACGCTTGTGTGAAACAAATCCGGCACCCTTTGCCGGCATGATAGTTATGGACAACTATGCGGTGATCTCATCATCTCCTGAGCGGTTGGTTAAGCGTTTTGGTAGACGTATAGATACCCGGCCTATTGCAGGGACCCGACCACGGACTGAAGCCCCCGGGATGGTGGATGTATCTTGTGAGGAGTTGCTGGGGAATCCCAAAGAACGAGCTGAGCACATCATGCTTATTGATCTTGAGCGTAATGACCTGGGGCGTGTATGTGTGGGCGGCAGTGTTGAGGTTGATGAATACATGGTGGTTGAAAGCTACTCACATGTTCACCACATTGTTTCAAATGTGACGGGTATGGCGAGATCAGATCTGACACCGGGTGAATTAATACGGGCAGTCTTTCCGGGTGGAACCATAACGGGTTGCCCTAAGGTGCGTTGTATGGAAATTATTCAGGAACTGGAAGGGCGTCCTCGTGGAGCCTACACAGGTTCAATGGGTTATCTGAACAGAAATGGTGATTGTGACCTGAATATACTAATTCGCACCATGACTTTGCAGGGTAGGCATATTGAGCTGGCTGCCGGTAGTGGGGTTGTTGCTGACTCAGACCCACAGACTGAACTTAATGAAACGCGGGCAAAGGCCAAGGGAATGATTTTGGCTTTAAGTGAACAGCATGACTGGGAATGGAATAACTAGCGGTATGGATAGGTGGCTGATTAATGGTGTCAGATCGTCTGCCTTAGCTGCCGATGACCGGGGGCTGGCGTATGGCGATGGTTTGTTTGAAACACTCGCGGTCCGCGCCGGAAAGTGTCGTTTCATCGAGTTCCATTTAGACCGTTTAACTGAAAGTTGTGTGCGGTTGGGTATACCCTTTGAAGCGGATAATTCCCTGCGTAAAGAAATTGCAGAATTTATAGCCGGTGAAGTACACGGCACTTTGAAACTTATTGTGACCCGAGGGAAGGGGCCGCGTGGTTATGCGCCACCTGATCCGGCATGGCCGACTCGCCTGCTGGGTTTTTCAGCAACAACTCCGGCCACTTTTCCGCACATGGGTGTGCGGGTTCGTTATTGCCAGAGTTTGATTAGCCGCAATCGCATGCTTGCGGGGATGAAAACGCTGAATAGGCTTGAGCAGGTTATGGCGCGTGCTGAGTGGGCACATGTACCGGCTGAGTATCAAGAAGGTCTTATGCTAAATGATCGTGATGAGGTGGTTTGCGGTACGATGACCAATCTGTTCATGGTTCGTGCTGATGGGCTTTATACACCAGCGCTGGATGAGAGTGGTGTAGCTGGCATTATGCGCAGCCAGATTATTAATATTGCCAGTGATATGCAGATTGAATTAAAAGAAACCAGTGTGAGCAAGATGGATATTCGTACCGCTGAAGGGGTTTTTCTGACAAATTCACTTATTGGCCTGTGGCCGGTGCAGGAAGTGGAAGGTCAATCATACGGTATACCCCCTCTTATAGTGCAGGTTCGATCTGCTCTCGCTAAGCTGGGTGTGCAGGAATGCCAGTGATGAGTTTAATTATGAACCGATTACTTAGTGTCGTTGTTGGTCTGGGTATTGTTGTAGTTTTCATCTTGGCATTGAGTGTGCGTAGTTACCTTATCAGCCCGGTTGCGGGTGTAACAGAGCCTGTCTTGTATAAAGTTGAGGTGGGAGCATCGCTTAGTGGTGTGGCGTATGAACTTCATGAGCTTGGCATATTACCCAGGGCAAGGGTGTTTGTTGCATGGGGGCGTTTCACTGGTCAGGCAGCACAATTAAAAGCAGGTGAATATGAGCTGCAACCTGGGATTACTCCCAAAGGCATTCTTGATCAGTTTGTTGCAGGTCAGATCAAGCTGTATCCCTTTACTATTTTAGAAGGCTGGACCCTAACGGAGTTACGGGCAGCGTTGCTGGCCAATCCGGCAATTACCCCGACCTTGCAGGCGCTGGCACCAGAAGCACAGCTTGGGGCATTGAATTTATCGGGGCAAAACCTTGAAGGACAATTTTTTCCGGAGACTTATCTTGTGCCGCGAGATACAACGGATCTTGTTTTGTTGCAACAGGCTGCTGCATTAATGCAAAAACAGCTTGCGCAGGCCTGGGAGAACCGGGCAGTTGGATTGCCGTTGGCTAGTCCCTATGAGTTATTAATACTTGCATCAATAGTGGAACGAGAGACAGCCCTTGACTCAGAGCGCTCTGAGGTAGCAGGTGTATTTATTCGCAGGTTGCAAAAAGGTATGCGGCTGCAAACAGACCCAACCGTCATATATGGGCTTGGGGCAGCCTATGATGGCAACCTGACGCGTAAGCATCTGTTAACGGACACACCCTATAACACCTACACCCGGGGCGGCTTACCACCAACGCCTATAGGTATGCCAGGGGCTGCATCATTGCTGGCGGCAGCACATCCGGATGAAGGGGATACTCTGTATTTTGTTGCTACCGGGGAGAATGACGGTAGTCATGTTTTTAGTCGTACTCTTGAGGAGCACAATGCTGCGGTAGCTGTGTATATTGCTCGTTTGCGTAAGGCACGTCGTGAGGCAGAGAAATCAGGGGCGGTTAAAAACGAATGAAAGGTAGGTTTATAACTATTGAGGGTATTGAAGGTGTTGGTAAGTCGACTAATGTTGCCTTTATTGAGGCCCAATGTAAGGCAGCTGGTCACAGCGTGCTTGTTACCCGGGAGCCGGGTGGCACACCCCTGGCAGAACGTATCCGTGACTTGATTCTGACAACACCGGGTGAGGGGTTGTCAGATATGGGTGAATTATTGTTGATGTTTGCAGCACGTGCTGAGCATCTGGCCAGTCTGATTCGTCCGGCACTGGCGCGTGGAGAGACCGTTATCTGTGACCGATTTACGGATGCGACCTTTGCTTATCAGGGGGGTGGTCGTGGGCTTGATACCGGCCTGATTAATAAATTGCAGGTTATTGTTCAGGGAGATTTACGGCCTGACCTGACCTTGTTGCTTGATGCACCCCTCGAGGTGTCTGTACAGAGAATTGCGAGTCGTGGGGATGAGGTTGACCGTTTTGAGCAGGAGCAGGCTGATTTTTTTGGGCGGGTACGTTCAGCCTATCTTAAGATTGCAGCACAGGCACCTGAGCGGGTGCGTGTGGTGGATGCGAGTCAGCCACTGGTTGAAGTTCAGGCCAGGATTGCAGAGCATCTAAGTGACATTTGAGATTAATATAGTGGATTAAGTATTTGCTTAATTTAAAGAAAATATACGGTTCTTTACCCTGGCTGGTTGAGCAGCGACAGCAGCTGACGGATCTTGTCGCAGCAGATCGATGTCCACATGCACTGCTGATTCAAGGGGCAGAGGGTTCGGGGAGAAGGCATCTTGCGCTCTGGGTGGCAAGTGAAATATTGGGTATGGATCCTTCCCGGGGGCTTGAAAGTGACCCGGATACTGAGGTTGGCCATCCGGATTTTCGGACTATTGAGGTTTTAGCGGATAAAACCCGTATAGGCACAGATCAAATCAGGGCGCTTATTGAGTTTATTAATCTGACCAGCTATAGCGCCAATGCTAAGGTTGTTGTGATCTATCCGGCGGATACCATGGTGAAAAATGCTGCTAATGCATTATTGAAAACCCTCGAAGAGCCACCCGCCAATACTTTTATTCTGCTGATCTGTGAATCCCTTGTCCGCTTGCCTGCAACCATTGTGAGTCGTTGTCAGCGCATCAGAATCCCACCGCCACCTGAACAAATGGCTCTCGACTGGTTGGCGGATCATACCGCGGGCAAGGATCTGACTGCCCTGTTGTCTTTCTCTGGGGGTGCGCCCTTGGCAACTCTGGCGTTACATGAAGCAGATTTTGCCGGAGTTGCAAATCAATATGCTGCAGACCTGAAAAGCCTAGAAAATCGACAGGTTAGCCCGGTTGTAGTTGCGGAACGCTGGGCCAAAAAACCTAAAGGCGTAGAAAAAGGGGAGGAAAAAAAACAATTGGAGCTGGCCTTGCAGTGGCTCTACTGGCGTCTTTCCAGACGGGTGCATGCCGGCCTGGAAGCACTGGCTGAGAGCCCCTCAGGGGAAATGAGCGGTGCAGCTTCCCTGCAAATAAGCCAGATTCAGCAAACCCTGCAAGCCTGTTTTAGGCAAATGGCCCAAATTCGCGAACTACGTCTCTTAATTAAAGGTGGAATCAATGCAGAATTGAACCTCGCCGGACTGCTGATGGACTGGTACGGTGGGCTTGGGTAACTGTAATTTAAGATATTAGGGTAGGAAAACATGGCTAAGCCTGGATTGCTAACGCTGACAATCAAGGATAAATCTGCGCTTTATCTGGCGTATATGCCGTTTGTGGTAAATGGAGGCCTGTTTATACCAACCAGCAGTACTTACAGTCTTGGTGATGAGGTGTTCATGCTGCTTAATCTGATGGGTGAAGATGAAAAAATTCCTGTTGCGGGCAAGGTTATTTGGATGACACCCCGGGGTGCGCAGGGAACACGTACAGCAGGTGTTGGTGTGCAGTTTAGTGACCAGGATGGGGGCGAGACCCAGAAGAAAATTGATAACTACCTGGCGGGCGCACTGGGTGGTGACAAGCCTACGCACACGATGTAATTTTTTTGTAGTAAAGCCAACCGTAGTCAAGCCGATCGGTTAACAGGTAGGTGAGCTATTCAAGCTCACTGGTGTTTAAGCCCCCGTGCAGGATGCGTGTATCAAATCCTTGTTCATTGAGAATAAATGCTCCGGCAGAACTTCTTCTACCAGTATCACAGCAAAGAAGATATGTTTTATTTTTATCAAGTGTGCTGAGTTTTAGGCGAATGAAATACAGTGGGATATTGATAGCGCCTTCTTCATGAAAACTTTCATATTCACTCGGTAAACGCACGTCCAGCCAGATGGCGCCACCAGCGGCCAGTTCTTTAGCCTCGGCATATTTCACCCAGTCGAGCATGGGTTCATTCAGTAATTCATTAAAATCGTCCTTGGCCAGCCGCATGACAGAGCCATCGGTCGTCATGATGACTGTGGCATTACGTTTGCATTCTGAAATAAGTGATTCTTCACCAAAAGTTTGACCGATGCCAAGTTCAGCCAGTTTGACGCCTTCCTTATTAAGTGGTGTTTCGCGCACGATACTGCATTGCCCACGTGTTATTGTATAAAAGAAATCACCTTCATCACCTTGTTTGATAATGATGTCGCCGGCTTTAAAATTAACTTGCTGCATGCGAATAAAGATAGCTTGGATGTTGGCAGGAGGAATCCGGTGAAAAGCTTTGGTTTGTAGCAGTGTTGTCATCCAGTCCTGATTATTATCAGAATTGTTTTCTATTTCGGAAACTTCATAGTTGCCGGTCTGATCCCAGGTCAGCATGACATCGAGCAGATCGCTGTCTATAGAAATATATTCGATGTCATCAATTGCGCGTGCCGTGTATTGGCGTGGCAGGTATGGGCAAATTGCATTGCGTGCCTCAGGGGTGCCTGCTTCAATTATGGTCCGCTCACCAGAGTTGGTGCACAATTCCACTGAGCCAGTAACCAGGAATATAGTGTGCTTCTCATTATTGCCGACTTTAAATAATAATTGTCCGGCCTCTAATTCACGGATGGTCGTTTTTTTAACAAGCGCTTCCAGATTCTGACGCTTCAGCCCGCCTATGGGAGAGAAGCCTTTGAGGACTTCATTGCTAAGTTCAGTTGGCATTAGATATAAATTGTGCCTGAATTTTTACCGATAACCATCGTACTTTCCTGTACTCTGCCGCATTACGGCAAATCGGTGTATTGTAAGGGTAGACAGGCATGAGTAAAAGGTGGTTAATCACGAGTTTGAGGATTGCTTGTTTGCCAGGGTGGCCCAGCCAGCGGATTCTGCAAAACGCTCACCGTAACGTTCGTATAGATGCTTCAGGTTAGCTCGCATATCTTCAAGCCCCATTTCCCGTGCATGCTGAACAGGGCCCCCCCGAAAAGGTGCAAAGCCTGCACCAAATATGGTGCCGGCATCTACAAGGTCAGCATCACTGACAACTTTGTCAGCAATACAGGCGAATGCTTCATTTATCAGTGACAGGATGAGGCGAGCCTGTACATCATTACTGGCAGGGAGTTTGGTGGGTTTGGCAGTGACGGCTTTACCTTCCTGCCATGAATAAAAACCCTGTCCTGATTTACGGCCAAGGTGCTTTTGTGCAACAAGTTGCGCAAGTGCCTGGGGTATGGGTCGATGGATAACGTTGCTCAGTATCGTGGCAACATGTAAAAGAATGTCCAGTCCGACGGTGTCAGCCAGTTCCAGAGGGCCAACAGGCATGCCAAAGTCTGTTGCAGCTTTATCTATAGCTTCAGGTTGGGTGCCTTCTGTATATAAACGGCAGGCTTCATCAAGGTAGGGTGCGAGAATACGGTTGACTAAAAATCCAGGCAGGCTCCGGCAGGGTAATGGCAGCTTACCAATCTGTTTGACGAAACTCAGCCCGTTTTCTATAGCCTGGGGCTGGGTGATTTCTGCATGCACCACTTCAACGAGTGGCATAAGTGCTACTGGGTTAAAAAAATGCAGACCAATTAACCGTTCGGGTGCAGTTAGTGCGGAAGCAATATCTTCCAGTGGAATGCTGGAAGTATTGGTTGCCAGCAGTGCATCGGGTTTTGCACGGCGTTCCATACCGACAAATAATTTTTGTTTGGCTTCAAGATCCTCAAATATAGCTTCAATAATGAGGTCAGCACTGTGTGCGCCTTCACCGGTAAGATCACCAACCATATTTTTAGCAGCGGCGGCAATACGTTCTTCTTTTTTTAGCTTGCGGGTCAGGGTTTGGTGCGCCAGTTGCAGGCCGGTATCAATGAACTGCTTTTCACGATCCTGCAGCGTGACGGAGATACCCTGCAGCGCGCACCAAGCTGCAATATCAGCCCCCATAGTGCCAGCGCCGACTACATGGACATGGCGAAACTGTGTGGTACCTGCTTTAGCCATATCCTTCATGCGATCCTGCAAGAAAAAAACGCGTTGCAGGTTTGCTGAGGTGCGGCTGAATACAAGTTTGGCAAATGAGTGTGCCTCTGCGATAAAGCCGCTGTCAGCGCTGCCATGCTGATGCCATAGCTTAATGATTGCGAACGGTGCCGGGTAATGTTCAGGGTTTGCTTTGCGGCGTGTTTGCTTAATTAGTGTTCTGGCAAGAAGTGGGCGAATTACTTGCCATCCCAAAAACTGGTCAAGCAGTGGTATTGATCGGGTTGGTGGTGTTTGTAGTGCGAGCTCAGCTGCAAGGGTGCGCCACTCATCTGCTTCACAGATGTTATCTATAAGTTTTGCACTAAGAGCTGCATGTGGCCGTATTGGCTTACCTGTTAGCATTAGTTGCATAGCAGTGCGAACGCCAGCCAGTCTGACGGTGCGTATGGTGCCTCCCAGTCCGGGATGCACACCCAATTGCACTTCAGGTAAACCAAGAGTAGGCCGGTCTGATGGAAAACTGATTCGCCAGTTACAGGCAAGAGCCAGCTCCAGACCACCACCCAGAGCAACACCATTAATGACAGCAACGGTAGTAAAGGGCAGCTTTTCTAAACGTGCGAGCACCTGCTGGCCCTGACAGACTTCCTCAAAGGCATGTTGCTCATTTTTTAGATTAGGGAATTCGCGTACATCAGCCCCAGCAATGAAGCCGGTCTCTTTATGTGAGAAAAGAATCAGTCCTGCAGGTGGTGCAGTTTCAAGTGCATCAATTATGGCGTCCAGTTCGAGTAACACCGCTCGGGACAGTACATTAGTACTGTCAGCTGTGCGCAGTCCCAGCCAGGCAATATCAGCTGTATCTGTCTTAAGCGTCCAGTTGTGAATCTGTTCTGCAATATCTTTAGTCATCACTGTTAATCTCAAAGTCACATATCAGTGGTAGATGGTCGGAAAAGTTCACCCTGGGTACTTCAAAATGTGTGACTGATATATTCTGACTGTACAGTATGAAATCAAGTTCCATTCGTGGCCGACGTGTTGGGTAGGTGGGCAGTTTTTTGGTATTTGCATTGCTGAGTCTGGCGGCTTGCATAAACAGAAATATTTCATCCTCACCCCAAACAGTATTAAAGTCGCCAGCAACGATTACGGGTTTCTTACTGCTGGACACCAGTTCGTAGAGGTGCCGTAACTGTAATTGTCGGTGACGGTATTTTAAAGACAGGTGTACAAGAAAAATAGCTACATTATCAAGTTCGAGTTCGATAATGAGTCTTTTTATACCGGTTTCAAAGTAGTGAAAGCGCTCACCATGTATAGCTGGGCTGGCAAGAAAAGCATTGGCCTGTTTGCTTACGATAGGGAGTTTCTGATTGAAGGAGCCTTCACCGTATTTATTTCCATAGCAGCTATAGTGTCCCAGGGAGTCTGCAATTATTTCAGCCTGATTAATCTGGCTGCTGCGCAATGAGCCTGTATCGACTTCGATAAGACCGACTATATCCGGATTTTTGCTGCTAATAAATTCTGTAATTCGTTTCAGCTCGGCAGCTTCAGCAAACAGATATCGAGCCCCAGGCAGTGGCAATGGACTGGTTGATCCATTGCCTACACCGTAACGGATATTGTATATAAGTAAGCGCATAGTCAGAGTTTAAGCCCAGCTAGTGTGTTGTTTCACGCATTATTTTGGGAAATACGTCATCATTGGCGTGTATAGTTCACCCACCTTTTTGTGAGCGTGTATCTTCATGTCAGAAAAAGACCCAATCAGACTATTTGTGACCCATGCTTTTCAGGAGCATGAAGAATATGCGCGGCTATTTGAATACCTCGAAAGCCGGGATAACTTTTTTTACAACAATTACAGCAACCCGGAATTTAATCTCGGACCAGGTGGGCAGGAAGCTATACAGGAAGAGGTTCGGCGGCAGATGCAGCATGCTGAAGTTGTATTGTTCCCAGTTGGTGTGCATGCTGAAAAACCACAACTTATTGACTTTGAGCTGCTGGTAGCCCAGGCGTTTAAAAAACCCATAATTGCTATTCAGGCATTTGCTGGTAACGCTAGTATCCCCGAGCAGGCTCTGGAAGTCGCAGATGTGGTAGTGGAGTGGGATTGCAGGGTCATTATTGACAATATCAGGCAGTTGGCCCGTGGTATTGATAAGAACCAGCTGGATGTTATTGAGTTTGATCTGGAAGGTCTGGATGGTCTGAGTAAGGACGATATTGTTAAAGATGACTAGTTTGTGCAGGCTATACTGTATTGTTTCCAGCCTTTTGGGCTGAACTTAGAATGCACCGGTATATCTATATGAGTAAGCACGGGTTGTCGGTCTGACCTGTGTTCAGTAGTATTGCCGCCCTTTGTTGGCGAGACTATCGCCACGTGGCTTAGCAACGGATAAATCATGCCTATAAACACGGATGCGCTAATCGTTGGCGCCGGGCCCAGCGGCCTGTTCCAGATTTTTGAGCTTGGACTACTTGGTATCAAGGCTCACATACTTGACTCTTTGCCTACCCCGGGTGGTCAGTGTACGGAGCTATACCCTGATAAGCCTATTTACGATATACCCGCTATACCTGTATGCAGTGGTCAGGAACTAATCGATAACCTGTTGAAACAGGCTGAACCTTTTGGTCCAACTTTTCACTTTAATGAAGAGGTTACCGGTCTCGAGCAAGCTGACGGCTATTTCAAAGTCACGACAGCCAATGATCAGGAATTTCATGCCAAAACTGTATTTATTGCCGGTGGTGTAGGTTCGTTCCAACCAAGGCGTTTTCGTCTTGATGGGGTAGATGCGCTTGAAGGTATCAGTGTGCACTACCGTGTTAAACAACCTGAAATATTTACAGATAAAAAAGTTGTTATATGTGGTGGGGGTGATTCAGCGCTTGATTGGGCACTTGATTTGGCAGATAAGGCGGCTGAATTAACACTGGTGCATCGACGTGATGAATATCGTGCCGCACCTGCTTCAGTGGCGGCACTTAAGGAGCTTGAGGCAGCAGGCAAAGTGCGTATTCTGGAAAATGCTAAGGCGTCTGCCTATACGACTTCTGATGATGGTCTGAATAGTGTCACTATCAGCTCTAAAGGTATTGATGATCTCACCTTGGAAGCGGACCATCTGTTGGCATTTTTTGGCCTGGCGCCAAAGCTTGGGCCTATTGCTGAGTGGGGTTTTACGCTCACCAAAAAGGCTATTGAAGTTGATACTGAGAAATTTGAGACAAATATTCCAGGTATTTTCGCGATTGGTGACATCAATACTTATCCTGGCAAGAAGAAGCTCATACTCAGTGGCTTCCATGAGGCAGCCTTGGCAGCATTTGCGGCCAAGGCCATTATTGAGCCAGGAAAAAAAGTGGCGCTGCAGTACACAACCACCAGCCCGGTGATGCACAAGCGCCTTGGTGTAGAGGATGATGAGTAAGGCCTAATGGTTCTTACTTAAATAGCCAGGAACTGATGGTTTAAAATGGCGGGTAAGAAGCTAATCCTCCTTGCGCCAGTATTGAATCATCTCCAGGTAGGTAAAGGATGCTGACCAGGTGATGAGCAGCAGTCCTGTCACACTTTCAATGCCAACTATCATGCGTATCGGTCCGGTTGGTAACAGATCTCCGAACCCAAGTGTGGAATACACTGTTGCCGAAAAATAGACATAGTCGAGTAAACCGGCTATATCGGTTTCACTCGTTATTGCACCATAACCAGACTCACCACTTAGGACCCAGTAGCTAATACCGAATAACCAGATTTCCAGAGTGTGTAGCATCAGCAGCCCATAAATCATGATCACAATTCGCAGTCGTGGTCGTAGCCGGGTTGCTGCCATCCAGTTGGTGAAATAGCGCAAACCTTCATAGTGCGACAGAACCGTAATGATCACGATGAACATCGTGACCAGCATGGTGATGATATGGAAATTCTCAAAGATCATGTTGGGCGAGATGCATTGCTGCTTTGTATATGTCCTTTATACACCGCGTTGCATTACCGGGGCTGATTTATTTAATGCGGCTGAGTGACTGGGTATTTAACGTTCATGCGATGTAGACATATACATCTGATAATCAGGTGTCATCTTAATTTAAAGGGACTAACCACATTGCTCCTCACTGTACCAAGTGCATTTAGTATGTCGGCTGCTTTTATTCAGGCCCCATTTATATGATTTGACCTTAAACCTAACTTTAAGCTAGATAATGCGTACAGCGGCTCTTTATTGCCGCCTCATATCTTTGGAAGGAATAAGCTTGTTACACGTAAATTTCCATGTACATGCAGCGCGTCTGGTAGCTGTATTGGGTCTGATTTTTTCATTGCCTGCACAAGCAGCAACACCGCTGGCAACGGGTGATACCGGTATGCTGGTACCCGGTGGCTGGGAATTTACCGTATTTGCGGCCAGCTCAGGGCGTGATACAGGTGATGAGTATGAGCTGCCTGCAGTGGAAATTGAAACCGGTTTGACTGAGAACACATCCATTTCAGTTGTGGCAGCACGACAGGTCGTTGATAAACGTGGTCATAGTTCTAATTCAGGGTGGGGTAATGCTGCAGTCGGATTTAAATGGCGTGTATTACATGATGCTGGCAGGGCGCTGGTCTTTAACCCCAGTTATTCTACTGCGCTAACTAAGACGTCTACACGTCGGGGACTGATTGAAGATATTAATATTTTGACCTTGCCGGTTATTGCCTCATATGAAACAGGTGCCTGGATTTTTACAGGTGAGCTTTCATACAGTATGACTTCAGAAAGTTTGGATGGTCTCGGTGCAGGATTTTGGACCGGTTATCAGGCCAATGAAGATTGGTTGCTCTTGGCAGAAGTCTATGGGGAAGAGTTTTCAGGTGATGATGATGATGGGGGTGTTTATAATTTCCGTCTTGGTTTTGAGTATGGAGTGGCTGACTCAGCTGCTATCCTCTTCAGCGTTGGTAGCCGTATAGC
Source organism: Gammaproteobacteria bacterium (assembly GCA_024229935.1). GTDB lineage: Bacteria > Pseudomonadota > Gammaproteobacteria > Steroidobacterales. The sequence continues at coordinate 42,361 of JAAERX010000048.1, forward strand.
TTCAGATCTGCCCCGTGAGGAAAAACTGGATTCAGAGTTCTTCCTTGGGTTTCGTTGGGAAACAGGGTGACGGCAGCCGGATGCGCTGCTTTACCTAATTCAAGCCGGGTTACTACTGGCAGGCCCTTAGCTGCAACGGATTGAAGCTTGGGTATATCCTAATAGCCAATATATTGGTTAATGCTATTCCTGCATACCTTATGGGGATGTATGATTCGCGCCCACGAAGCTGGCCAAGCTCGCCGCAAAGCGGTGCAAATTTGAGCCTGTCTCTACCCACTGCATACCATAGAAAATTATAGAGAAACATAATGCGTCTGGAAAAAATTACTTCCGGTAAAAATCCACCTGATGAAGTGAATGTGGTTATTGAAGTACCGTTAGGTGGTGAGCCGATTAAGTATGAAGTAGATAAGGTAAGTGGTGCGATGTTTGTTGATCGCTTTCTGTATACGGCTACCCATTATCCTTGTAACTACGGATTTATTCCCAACACCCTGTCTGATGATGGTGATCCGGTTGATGTTATGGTCTACGGGAGTAGGGCACTGGTGCCGGGTGCGGTCCTGGGTGTGCGCCCGCTGGGTGTGCTGATTATGGAAGATGAGGCGGGTCTTGATGAAAAAATTCTTGCTGTGCCTTGCCAGCGACTGACACCGTATTATGACCATATAAAAGGGCACATTGATTTACCGCAACTTGTACTTGACCGCATTTCTCACTTTTTTGAACAGTATAAGGCGCTGGAACCCAATAAATGGGTTAAGGTCAAAGGCTGGGAAGGCATTGATGTGGCCAAACAACTTATTCTTGACGGTATAGAAAAAGTCCAAACACAAAAAAACTACGAGTAATTACCCTTGATCTCTACAGCTAATCTGTCGATCCAATTCGGCGCTAAACCCCTGTTTGAAAATGTTTCCGCCACCTTTGGTGCCAGTAACCGCTATGGTTTAATTGGTGCGAACGGCTCGGGTAAATCAACATTTATGAAGATGCTTGCAGGTGAACTGGAACCCACTGCAGGGAATGTATCTGTTGAACCCAATATTCGTGTAGGTCAGTTACGTCAGGATCAGTTTGCCTATGAGGACTGCCGGGTGCTTGATACAGTCATCATGGGGCATGAAAAACTCTGGGAAGTTATGCAGGAGCGAGATCGTTTGTACTCGTTGCCTGAGATGAGTGATGCAGAGGGTATGCAGGTTGCAGACCTGGAAATAGAGTTTGCCGAAATGGATGGATATTCGGCTGAATCTCAGGCGGGTGAATTACTGGAAAGTATCGGGATCCCGGTTGATCAGCATGAAGGCCCGATGAGTAATATTGCCCCGGGTTGGAAACTTCGTGTACTGCTGGCTCAGGCTTTATTTTCTGACCCGGACATCATGCTGCTTGATGAGCCTACCAATAATCTTGATATCAATACGATTCGTTGGCTGGAAGGTTTTCTAAGTGCCAGTAAATCCACCATGATTATTATTTCGCACGATCGTCACTTCTTGAACAGTGTCTGTACGCATATGGCTGACCTCGATTACGGCCGTATTCAGTTGTTTCCCGGTAATTATGATGAATACATGACAGCAGCTTTAGCGGTACGGGAACGTATACAGTCTGATAATGCAAAAAAGAAAGCCAAGAAAGCCGAATTGCAGGCCTTCGTGAGCCGTTTTTCTGCCAACGCATCGAAAGCCAAACAGGCTACTTCACGTGCTAAACAGCTGGAAAAAATTGTGTTGGAAGAACTCAAACCTTCCAGCCGTATAAGCCCGTTTATAAGATTTGAACAGACTAAGCCGCTACGCCGACTGGCTGTTGAGGTGAATGGTTTGACCAAGGGTTTTGATGAAGGGCCATTGTTTACAAACCTAAATTTGAATATTGAAGCCGGCTCACGGGTTGCCATTATTGGGCAAAACGGTATCGGCAAAACCACGCTTGTACGTTGCCTGCTTGGTGATATTGAGCCGGATGCTGGTGAGATCAAATGGTCTGAAAATGCCAGGGTGGGTCATTTTGCGCAGGATAATAGTGCTGAATTTGAACAGGATATGAGTCTGTTCGATTGGATTACCCAGTGGCAACCCAAAGGGGCCGATGAGCAGGTGTTACGCGGTACTTTAGGCAGAATGTTGTTTTCCAGAGATGACAGTGAAAAATCAGTCAAAGTGGTTTCCGGTGGAGAGAAGGGTAGGCTAATGTTCGGTAAGTTGATTCTCCAGCAGGATAATGTGTTGGTTATGGATGAGCCCACTAATCACCTTGATATGGAGTCTATAGAGGCGCTCAATCTGGCTTTGGAAAACTATCCGGGTACGCTAATTTTTATCAGTCATGATCGTGAATTTGTTTCTTCACTGGCAACACGGGTAATTGAAATAACTTCAGAGAGTGTGGTCGATTATGTTGGCACCTATGAAGAGTATCTGCGTTCACAGGAAGTAGAGAATATGTGGGTAGCCTGACCTTATATTTCTTTGTGTTATTGTGCATGTCGCTTTTACCTATAGATGTCCGTATTTAAATGTCCACCAAATTTTCTTTAGTTTTATTGTGTGTATTGTTCGCCAGTAGTGCATATACATCAGTTACACCTGACACCAAACGGCCGTTGATAGGCGTGGTATTTCTTGTGCACGGTGGCTTTGACAAATTTAGTGATGCTGCATTATGGGATTCAACCCTGCAGATTTTTTCCTACGATCCCAATAGCTTTGTTTATCAGAAAGTCATCTGGAATCCAGGTGCCTGGCCCATGATTCTGCGCGCAGGGAATGCGCCCAAAGAATTGGGTAAATATGCCTTTGAGAGTGAGCGTATAGGCGGCCCAGACCCGGCCATGGAATACAGCCGTCAGCAACTTGCTGATATGACTGCCACGCTGAAGTTGGCTGAAGCTGAGCTGGGAGTTCGTTTTATTACCGACTATGTGAACTGGATAGGGGACATCAAACACCTGCCTCAGCCACGTAATATTTATATGCCAGGTATAGAAGGTGGTACACCTGTTAGCTGGTGTGGCGAACAGCAGAAGGGTGGCGATGGCTGGCCAGAGTGCAATCCGCAGCGCTATGACACAGATGGCACGATTGATCGAATGCTTAGGGCAGGGGTTGAAAAGATTCTGGTTATTGATCTGACTACCTCAGGTGTCAGGTTCTTTAAGAGTAACGATGTGATTAGGTTAAGCCGTGAGGTTGTTGCGGAATATAATTCATTTAATAACACTGACGTAACCTTGCATTGGTTGAATGACCCGACCGACCTGATGCGTGATTCTTATCCGGACAAGCCTGCAGGTTGGACGAGTTCACTTGGTAAACCGGAACACGATCCATCTATTCCACTAAAAAGCCGTGGCAATCCAGTTTCTGCTGATCCAGTTCTGGCAACTTTACATGTAGAAGGTATAGAGCAGCACCTGAATGAAAATGTCCCCATAGATAAAACAGGCGTTCTGTTGGTTAATCATGCTACCCGTAAGTACAATCAGTTATTTGACCCGAAGATTGATGACACGCTTATTCTTAATGCCAATATTCGTGATCAGTTACTGCAACGAAACCCTGAGTTGAATGCGGATAATATAGTTGGAGCATGGATGGGTATTAAAGAAGCTAATCCAGCTATCAAACCTCGCCCGCCATCATCTAGCAAGCTGGAGCGCACCCGGCGTATGAGAGGGGAGAACCTTGGTCATGCATATTTATATGAAACCGATGAAGCCTTTCCAACTGGGCAATGGGGTTATTTCTATTGGGATGCACTGGAACGACTAAAAAATAATGGGGTTGAGCACATTATTATTGCTTTCCCGCAAATCATGGTGGACTCGGTGCTTAACCTGGTTGAGTTGCCCAATCAGGTGGCTAAAGAAATAGGTTATAAAAACTGGCTGTATATAAATGAACCGGATTTGGCAAATTACCCTGATGTCGGTCATCCTTTTGCTGACTACTGGGGTGTCTGGGTAAAACAGATGTGTCCAGTCGCTGACAGTTCTGATCAGCTGCAGCCTTGTTGTTTTGAAATGGGTGGGTGTTCAGATGGCAGACCTTACCCCCCTTTACGTCTCGCACCTGTTGATAAAGCACGCAATGATCTGGACCCTTCGCTGGCTTATGATGTATCAGAATATGGCCACTTGGGTTACGACCCGGCTAAGGGCCAGCCTGACCCAGCACAAGCCGTGCAGAAACAGTACACGGGTACCTGGGCTACCTGGACACCGCCTAATACGGATCCAAGGGTAGGACAGACACTGGCCAAGCATGTCATCAGCTATCTGCAAGGCTCACAGTAAGCCAGAGTTTAGGTGGTCAGAGAGATTCTAAACGATGAGTTATCGCTACCGCGTTACCACGTGAAGAATGATGTCATTTTGGCTATGGCCAGGTGAGGGGGTAGGGTTTATTGATTTGCCCACTGATATGGCTTTAGATACCTTTATATTGCGCATAATGTATATTATGTTAAATAGAGGGTGTGTTTTGGGTGAGGTATACCCATATTTGGAATGAATCCAGACAATCCCCCGCTTTATCTGCTTTGCAGGATGCCGGTATATAACCGCCCTTCAATGGCTTTTAATTCAGTAACCTGTAACTACTCCGTAAAGTGTTCTCTAGTGTGGATTAGCCCTGCCAGAAGCATTTGAGGTTACGCTGCGCACCGCTTTAGCTGAGTTGGCCCTGGTTAGGCCATGCAGAATTTTTTGATCAGTTTGCGGATGATCTCTATGGTTGGCTGAATCTGATCCAGCGGCAGGAATTCATTGGGTTGATGTGCCTGGTCGATTGAACCTGGCCCAAGCACCACAACATCCATTCCAAGTGAACTCAGATACGGTGCTTCCGTGGCATATGAAACTGCACCAGCTCGCTTACCCGTCATTGCTTCGGCTGTTTTAACCAACGCTGATTCCTTGTCGGTCAACATGGGTTGCGTGCCGTCAAACAGGCTTTTGCAGGTCAAATCCATGTCTGGATAATGCCTGATCAGTGACCGCCTTAAACGCTGGTTAAGTTCTGTGCGTAATTCATCTCTATTTAGACCCGGTATAAATCGCAGGTCTATCTGCAGTTCACATTCACCGCAAATACGGTTTGGGTTGTCACCACCGTGTATGTGACCAAGGTTGAGTGTGCTGTATGGGACCTTAAAGGCATCATTCAGGGGCCCTGCACGTAGTTCACCCTGCCACTTTTGCAGCTCATTAATCACGACCTGCATGCCAACAAGGGCATTATGGCCAACGTCAGGATCACTGGAATGACCGCTCTGCCCTGTTACGGTGATGCTCTCCATGAAGATGCCTTTATGCATTCGTATGGGCTGTAGTCCTGTAGGTTCACCAATGACAGCATACCGGGCGGCTGGTTTGCCTGAAGCAGCCAGAGCTCTTGCGCCAGCCATGCTGCTTTCCTCATCTGCGGTAGCCAGCAGAATGACCGGTGCTGTTAGTTTGGCTGGATCAATGTCAGCACAAGCACTCATGGCGATTGCCAGAAAGGCCTTCATGTCTGCTGAGCCCAGGCCATACAGTCGCTGATCTCGCTCGGCAAGGCTGAATGGGTCACTTGCCCAGAGGGCATCATCACACGGTACGGTATCGGTGTGGCCGGACAGCACAAGCCCGGTACCCTGTCCCTCTTCGGCTTCTTTGCCGAGTGTGGCTATCAGGTTCTGCTTGCCTGGGGTGTCTGGAATGTTCTGGATGTCTACCTGCCAGCCGGCTGTCTCAAGCCGCTCGGCAAGGCCAGTAATCAGGACGGTATTGGGTGTGTCCCACTTGGGTGAGACGCTACTGATGGAGGGCGTCGCGATAAGTTCGCGTATATGCGTAATAAGTGCCCGGCTGTCTGTGGGCATCTGCGTCCTATTGCCCTGCTGAGCTTGGGCCAGCTACCGGCTCAACCATCTTATCTATAAGGATGGTAGCGGCCAGATTGCCGTCTTTAGTTGCTGTGGGTTGGGTGTGACCGTACAGGTCGCCAGTTGCAGCAAAAGCCTGATTATTTTTCGAGATTCGTACAATAACCTCAAGATTATTATAGTCTTTTAGTTTATTGCCAGGAACCATGGCATCGTTATCACTGAGCTTTACTGTAATGGGGAAATGGCTCACCTGAAGCCGTTTCACTGCTATGGGTGGCTTGGGCTGGAGCTTGTCTCTGGCAATCAGAAACATGGGTTCTCCCGAGACTGCTAAGGTGCGTAATTCTGGGGTGATATCAATTTGTACAGTCAGACGGGTGATGCCACTGCCCAATCCGGCAGTACCCGGTGGGCCTTCCTCACCCAGTGCAGCAAGTTGTTGTTGTATTGCTGTGCGCATGTTTTCAGGCATATCAGCCTTCAGCAGGCGTGCATAGCGTTCAGCTGCCAGTGTAGTTTGTCCGCGGGCAGCCGCACTCATAGCGCCATACCAAAGTGCTCGCGGGTCATTGGGCATTACTTCCAGTGCGCCCTCCAGTAAATCAACAGCTGAGGTTTGCAGTGTTCTGCGGTCGGCCATTATCAGTGCTTCGGCATAACTGATATTAATTTTAGGGTCCTTGCCCTCAGTTAATACCCATGCCTCATACCAGGCATTGGCAGCATCGGTGTAGCGTTCTATAGAGGTGTAACTGCGACCCAGCAGCATCCAGCCTTCGAGGTTAGGCGTTTCGCCCATGCGTTTGGATAGTTCAGTAACCATTTCATCAACGGAAGGAATTTGTTGCTGACCGGCAGCTTGTTGAGCGTGTTGTTCCCAGTCATAACTGCTGGTATTGAGGTATATACTGGCTACTGTGAGCGGGAATACAACAAGCAGAAGGCATAAGGCAGCGGTGACCCAGTGTTCACGCCGGTGCTTTAGCATGGGGATCACTAATAGTCCCATTGCTAACAATGTAAGCAATGAACCGTAGAGGTACATGGACATGCTCATCTTATGTTCCTCATGGTGCATCCTCATTAATAGGCAGTTTAGTGCGCCGTCGGACAATGAGTGACAGTGCAACCAGACCGATCAGCAGTAAAACAATAGGACCAAGCCATAGCACCAGGTTCCATTTGCGAAACAGTGGTTTGTACAGCACAAAGTCACCGTAACGTTCAACGAGGAACGTCTTAATCTCGGCCTCACTCTGCCCTTCTTCGATCATGCGGCGTATTTCACGGCGTAAATCGGCAGCAAGTGGTGCGGTTGAATTTGCAATGGTCTGGTTCTGGCAAACCAGGCAGCGAACCTCCTGTGTGATAGTTTCGTACATTGCCTGATCTTTGGGATCAGCCATTACTTCAGTAGGGTCTATTGCCCACACTGGTAACAACAAGAATAAGCTTAAAAGAAATAGCCAGCGCATCAGCTGTTATCCTCTGCTGAATTGCTATTTGCATCCTGTGCCGCACGGATGCGCGGTACAAATTCCTGCTCCCATATCTCGAGTGTCATGGGGCCTATAAGTTTGTAGCGAATAATGCCTTGAGCATCGAGTAAAAAAGTTTCCGGTGCTCCGTAAACACCCCAGTCAATGCCGGTAACATTGTCACGATCAACTGCAATGTCCATGTAGGGGTCCCCACGTTTTTGTAGCCATTTCTTTGCTGGCTGGGCTTCATCTTTCCAGTTAAAACCAAGTATGGGTAAGCGGCCTTCTTGTGCAATTCTCAGCAACATGTCATGTTCCCGAGCGCAACCCGGGCACCAGCTTGCCCATACGTTAACCAGAGTTACCTGGCCGAGCAGATCATTTTTTGTAATGCGTTTTTCAGGATTGTAAAGTGATGGCAGGTCAAACTCAGGTGCAGGTTTGCCGATAAATGGCGACTCTACGAGAGTGGGGTCTCGGAAAAGCCCCAGGAAAAAAACAACGACAAGCCCGGCAAAGATGAGTGCGGGTAGAAAAAACTTTAGTTTCATGCCGCATCCTTGCTTGTGCTTACCCCTGCAGTACGTCCTTTACGTCGGTAGCGTGGGTCACTTACGGCAATGATGCCGCCTATAGACATGATGATGCAGCCGAACCAGATAAAGCGAATCAATGGCTTGTATTGTATGCGTACACTCCATGCTCCTTTACCAAGGCGTTCACCAAGTGCAATAAACAGGTCTCTGCCCCACCCCCCATCAATAGCTGCTTCTGTCATAGGGTTGTTTCGTACGTGATAGACACGTTTTTCAGGTCTTAGCTCGGTGTATTCCTTGCCAGACCGCAACACGGTAAATACGCCCTGTACTGCATCGTAATTGGGCCCCTGCACATCGCGGAGCCCATCAAACCGGAAGGTGTAACCACTGATCTCAACTTCATCGCCTGGTTTCATGCCCTGGTCTGTGACTACACTGAATGAGGACGTGACGGTAATGCCAAGTACGGTAATGCCCATGCCAAGGTGAGCCAGTTGCATGGCAAACATGCTGCGTGTAAAGCGCGGGCCTTTGCCACGTATTTGTTTTGCAGGGGTGAGGAGTGAAGCTATTACAGTCCAGATACCGATAATTACGCCGAGAGTTGTTAGCAGTAAAAATTCCTGAAAGACTAAAAGTGGTAAGGCAATACCGGCAATAATGGCAATACCTGCGGGCAAGCGTAATTCACGGACCAGTTGTTTAGGATCCATGCTGCGCCATGCACTGTGCATACCGACACCGATTATCACCATAAGTGGCATCATTGGCAGCAGGAATACAATTTCAAAATATTGCGCCCCGACAGATACAGAGCCGAGATCGAATGCGCCAAATACCAGTGGCCCAAGTGTACCCAGTAGAATTACACCCGCGGCAATAACCAGCAAAATATTGTTAATTAGAATAAAGGTTTCACGCGAATAAGCGTCAAAGCCGACTTTGGTTTCAAGTTGGGATGCACGCCAGCCATACAGTGATAGTGATGTACCGATAACCAGGCCAAGGAAGATAAGTATAAACAGGCCACGAGCTGGATCTGCAGCAAAGGCATGCACTGATACAAGCACACCTGAACGTACGAGAAAGGTGCCCAGCAGGCTGAGTGAAAATGCACCAATGGCAAGTAATAACGTGGAGCTTTTGAACAGGCCACGCTTTTCTGTCACCGCCAGTGAATGTATCAATGCTGTGCCAACCAGCCATGGCATGAAGGATGCGTTCTCAACAGGGTCCCAGAACCACCAGCCACCCCAGCCAAGTTCGTAATAGGCCCACCAGCTACCGATACAAATCCCCATGGTGAGAAACAGCCAGGCAGTTGTGGTCCATGGGCGAGTCCAGCGCGCCCATTGCTGATTGAGTTCACCCGTCAGCATGGCCGCAATGGCAAAAGCAAAAGCCACTGAAAAACCCACATAACCCATATATAACAAAGGCGGATGAATAACCAGCGCCGGGTCCTGCAAGAGTGGATTCAGGTCAGCGCCGTTTAGTGGCACAGGGAAAATACGGTCAAATGGATTTGAAGTCAGGATGATGAACAACATGAAGCCGATGGCAATAAATCCCATGACACCAAGAACCTGAGCAATCATTTTCTCAGGCAGTGATTTACTGAATAAGGCAACAGCACTGGTCCAGACAGCCAGGGTTAGTGACCACAGCAATAGTGAGCCTTCATGTGCGCCCCAGACTGCGGCGATCTTAAACATGTCAGGCAGTGCTGTATTGGAATTATTAGCCACATATAGCACGGAGAAATCATCAGTCAGGAAGGCGTAACTGAGGCAGGCAAATGCCAGAAATAGAAATAATAGTTGTCCATGTGCGGCAGGTTTTGCCACGGCAATCAGGGCATTGTTGTTGGTTTGTGCACCAGCAAGAGGTAGAACTGCCTGTGCAATTGCGATGCACAGAGCAATGATGAGGCAGAGGTGACCTAGCTCAGGAATCATGGTTAAGGGCTAATCTTCGATCACGGTGGTTACGCCTGCAGGATGCCCCTTCTCTTCGAGCATTTTGGCTACTTCGGGGCTCATATAATTTTCGTCATGTTTGGCCAGCACTTCGTGAGCGACGAAGATGCCATCATCCCGCAACTTACCATTGGCAATCACACCCTTCCCTTCTTTAAAGAGGTCTGGAAATACGCCTGTGTAAGAAACTGTTACGGTTGCAACATTGTCGGTGACGTCAAAAATTGCTTCGAGACTTCCGGGTTCACGTTGCACACTGCCTTCAACAACTAAGCCACCAAGCCTGAAGGGTTCGCCCTGAGGTGCCAGGCCTTCGGCGATTTCGGCCGGGCCAAAGAAATACATCATATTCTCATCAAGTGCGCGCAACACCAGTGTTGCGGCAATAGCTATACCTACAACTACAGCTGTTACTGCCAGCATACGTTGTTGACGTGGCCTCATGTTTGGCTCTCCTTTAGACTGGCCTGACGGCGCAGCACCCGCTTACGGGTATTGGTCAGTGTGCGTTTACATAGCACCACCGTTAAGGTCAGTACAATGAGGCTGATGCTATAGGTGCTCCATACATACTTGGCATAACCGCCCATATCGAGAAACTCATTCATCCGTGTATGTTCTCCGTGCCGAGTTGTTCTGTAATCCAGCGTGCATTTTGTTCGCGTTGCAAAACCTGGGTGCGAACACTGGTCATTAGGATCGCTAAAAACAGCAGCTGGTAACCGATAATCATAGCTAGTAATGGCCAGAGCATGTCAGTGGTGATAGAGGGTGCTTCCAATTTGATCAGGCTTGGACCCTGGTGAATTGAATTCCACCATTCCACTGAATAATGAATGATGGGCAGGTTAACCACACCAACCAATGCGAGTATGCCGCTGGCACGATCAGCTTGGCGTGTTTCTGCCAGTGCCTGACGCAGGAAAATGTAGCCAAGAAATAAAAACAGCAGGATGAGTTCTGAGGTCAGGCGCGGGTCCCACTCCCAATAACTGCCCCACATGGGCTGTCCCCAGATGGCGCCTGTGACCAGCGCCAAAAAGGTAAATGCGGCACCCACTGGAGCCGTTGCTGCTGCGACACTAAAGGCTAGCTTCATACGCCAGATCAGCCCGATACCGGAGGCTACAGCCATAAGTGCATAACTAAACATGGATAGGAATGCGGCAGGCACATGCACATAAATAATGCGGAAACCATCGCCCTGGACATGGTCGGCAGGCGCCAGCACGAGACCGCCATATGCACCCGTTAACATACAGGCGATAGCAAGCCACAGTAGCCAGGGCTCGAAAGCGGAGGCTATCCGGTAAAAGTGTGGTGGCGAGGCCAGCTTGTGAAACCAGTTCCACATATTAATTTATCAGGGGTCGGTGTCAGGTGTTGTTACTAATGCGTTTATACAAGGATTGCAGGCTGTGCATATTACTACAGCCGGACCGGTTGATACATATGATGTTTCACTATTTTGTCTGAGGCATTCCCTATCATGTCAGCTTAATCCAGGCTGACTCTAACAGCTGCAGCTGTTGCAAACGGACACAGTGTGAGGGCTAAGACCGAGAGCCCACCAAGCAGGTATAAGGGTCCGGCAATGGACTGACCTGATGCGGCAAGATCAGCGGCACGGGCACCAAAAATGAGTATGGGGATGGTTAAGGGTAACAGTAGTAATGCGATCAGACCGCTGGCCTGATGTAAGCCAGCGGTGAGCGCTGCACCGACAGAACCGAGCAGGCTCAGTGCCGGGGTACCTGCTAGCAGGGTCAGCATGAGACCGTACACCCCCTCTGCTGGCAGGTTAAAACCCAGAGTCAGCAGTGGTGTGATGGCAATAAGTGGTAATTCAGTGACTATCCAGTGAGCCACAGTTTTTGCCAGCAGTAATATCGTTAATGGTTGGGTGGATAATGCGAGTTGTTCCAGTGTGCCGTCATCAAAATCCTCTCTATACAAGGTGTTCAGGGATAGTAATGTGGCAAGTAAGGCGGCTACCCAGATAGCACCGGGACCAATTTTCTGCAGGATTGCCTGATCCTGGCCCACGGCAAGCGGAAATAGCATACAGACGATCATAAAAAATATGACAGGCAGAGCAAGGTCTGACCAGCGGCGAAATGCCATTTGGAGTTCACGGCTGATGACCAGCTGAAATGCCTGCAACATCAGTTAGCCCCTGCCAGTTCAATAATTGTTTCGCGCTCTGGATTCAGCAGGCTGTCTTGGTGTCCTGCTGTGAGCAGCAGTCCACCCATGCCCAGATGGTCATTACAACGCCGGGCGAGCCATTCGCAGCCAGACCGGTCAAGATTGGTGAAGGGTTCATCAAGGACCCAGAATTCAGCACCTGAGCCTAGAATCAGAGCTAAAGAAGCCCGTCGTTGCTGGCCAGCAGATAGATTACGTACGGGCAAATCTGCACATGCAGTCAGTCTGAGTCCATTTAGCAGTTCGTTCTGATTTGTATGCCGGCCGCGTAGGCGGGCTGCAAAGCGTAAATTTTCACGGGTGCTAAGATCGCGCTTCAGGCCATTGTTGTGCCCGCTGTAGGCAAGATGAGCATGAAATTTGTTGCGTATTTTGTGTATTTGTTTGCCTTGCCACAGTACCTTGCCAGTTTCGGGCTGGCTCAGGCCGCACAGGGTTCTTAGCAAAGTTGTTTTGCCGCAGCCGTTTGGACCTTTGAGCGTAATAGCCTGTCCTGAGGCAAGCTTGCCCTTAAGACCCTGTTGCAGGCAGCGCTCCCCTCGCCATAGGGTAAGGTCTTGCCATTCGAGGCTGTAACTGGTGGTATCCATATGACCTGACTGCGTGCTTCCTTTGCTTACAAAATGCTTAATAACAACTAAATAATCCGGGGGCAGCGTAGCTTTTTACTGGTAGCTGACGCAATAGATATATAGAGCATTAATATGTGCTACTTAGTATATGTTTTTTAAGGGTAAAAATATTAATTCGTGGTGTATGCCTGAGCAAGTAAAGACACACAGACCCATTAGGGCGGGTATGATCAACCAATCTTCAGAAAAGGACTTGTCATGACTATTACAAACCTGCGGTTTTTATTACTACTGCTTGCCCTCTTCTTAAGTGGCGTCAGTTATGCCGGAGCTCATAAATCATCACCCCCGGGTGGTTACGCTTCAGGTGGTGTGCATATGGGTATGCTGCCGCGTATGGGTGAGAAGTTGGGGCTGAGTGAGGCTCAGAAACAGGATATGGCGGCACTCATGGAAATGTACGGCCCACGTTTTAAAGAGCTGGCATCCAGAGGTAAGGCTGATCGTGAGGCGCTTATGGCGATGGCTCCTGATGATTCTGCTTACGGTGAATTGACAGCTGTAGTTAGCAATGAGGCTGGACTTGCAGCCTCTGAAGCTGTGACCCTGATGAGTGAGTTGCAGGGTAATGTTTATGCCTTGCTGAAACCGGAGCAACAGGCCAAATATCTTGAATTACGGACTGCCCAGAAGGACAAGATGCAATCTTATCGTAAGCAGCGTGAAGCATGCATGGGTAAGGATGCTGATCCTCAGGCGTGCAAGAGTATGCACAAGGGTAAAGACATGGGTATGCATAAGAGGATGCATCGTAAGCATCAGGATGGTGAACGCTGTCCTGACCGTGTGGCTGAGGCTGGTGGTGAGGAAGCGTCCTGATCAGTCTTGTTGCGTTTTTAGTTCGTAGAGTGTCCAGCGGTAGAGGTTATTTACGCAGAGTTCATCGCGCATAAGTTTGAAGGCTGGGAATTCCTGAAATACGGCTTTTGATACGCCGATAGAAAATAAATAAGGGATGAGTATTCGTCGCTCGGGGTTTTGTTCCCCTGCTGCTTGTATATGTATGAGCATTTCTTTCAGAATATCCGGGCCAAATGGGTGGTACATAAACAGCACCAGGTTGTCATCAGCCAAAGTGTACTTGCGGGCATCACCACACCACAGTTCAATACTGCTTTTTAAAGCTTCGCCAACGTAACTGATCAGGTTGCGCTCGGCAGATTTGTGCAGCGCCCTCGAAATTTCTACACCGACGACTTTTCTGAAAGGAAATTCCGCGGCTGTAAACAGCACCCTGCCTTTACCCGAGCCATAATCCACAAAAGTATAGTTACTGCAGTCTATATTGAGGGAGCGAATCAGATGACGTGTTACCCGTGCAGGTGAGCCCAGGTAAAGGTTGGACTGCCATTTTGTACTCTGGTCATCTATATCGAGTTCACTGGTAGGCACCATACCGCCAGTATTGGTGCCATGTCGTCGGTCAAAGGAACGGTCATTAAATGGCTTGTAGGACAGCATATAGATCAGCAGATAGCGCAGTGTCATCCAGAAGCCAAGCAGGCCTATGGATTCTCGTATCACGCGTCCCATGTCTTGCCATGATGAACTGTCGGCCACAGGCACTCCTTAAAAAAGTAACGTTACGGTATGTAACGTGTGCAGTGTAAGTCAGTGACTGAAGTTCTTAAAGCGTAGCTGGAGTAACCTTAGGATTGCTGATATTGAGTAATTTATAGCTGAACTGTTCGCTGTAGCTGGTTTGCCTGACGTTAAGCGAAATTCGGAAACAGTATCAATAGAGCTGGTAATAAAAAATGCATCTGGCGTTTCCTCCAACATTCTGCGTTGTAGACAGCAAGGCGTTGAGTAGAGACCGATGCTCAAGCCACTGCCTACAACAGCCGCTACGAAATCATGTGCCAGACATTTATTGTCTGCAATAACAGCTAGTCAGCAGGTTAGTCGTCTGCAGGGTTTAATGGGTCTGTGCCGTTGTCGATTTCATCGCCATCATTAATGCCACCAGCATCCGTATCTGGATTAAGCGGATCCGTACCTAAACCTGAACTACTGGCCTCTTCGCCATCCGTTAAACCATCAGCATCGGTGTCTGGATTCAGGGGGTCGGTTCCTTTGAACATGATCTCGACATAGTCGTTTATCCTGTCTCTGTCAGTATTGCTCTTGCGTGGATCTGTGCCATAAACATCAACTTCTTCACCGTCGAGCAACCTATCACCGTCGGTGTCGGGATTATTGGGGTCACTGCGATACTCGATTTCACGTTCGTATGACAAACCATCACCATCGGCATCTACGTCTATACCGTCGTCACTGGCATCCAGCGGGTCATTACCGGTCTCCACCTCGTCGCCATCATTGACACCACCACCATCGGTGTCCACAAGCACTGGGTTGGTACCCAGTTGAGCCTCCACAAAGTCATTCAGGCCATCACCATCTGTATCCGTTACAGAATCCTGATCATCTGCAGGATTAAAAGGGTCAGCACCGATTGACACTTCCAGGCCATCGTATGCACCACCACTGTCAGTATCAGGGTTATTTGGATCACTGCCCAAGTCGACTTCTTCACCATCACTAAGGCCGTCACCATCACCATCCGGATTGTTTGGGTTGGTGTTTGTAAAGGCTACTTCCCAGAAGTCATTTAGACCGTCACTATCCGTGTCGTCATCGAGTGGGTTTGTATTGAATATTTCTGTTTCTACTCCATCACGCAACCAGTCGTTATCTGTATCATCGTCAAGCGGATCTGTTCCAATAAAAATTTCATAGCTGTCGAGCAGAAGGTCACCATCTGAATCCTGAAACGGGGAATTATCATCATTGCCATCAAGTGGATCGGTTTTATTGCTCAGTTCATCACCGTCCTCAACGCCGCCCATATCTGAATCTTCTTCCCAACGGTTGGTACCGATTTTTATCTCAATAACGTCAGCTACCCGGTCTTTATCGTGATCCATCGCCGCATCGTCAGAAGGGTTTTGTGCATCAAAGGCCGGCCGCCATGCATTAGGCCAGAGTACTGTCTCAACATAGTCAGGCATGCCACCACCATCGCTGTCGAGTGCATCATCAAAATTTATAGGATCTGTGCCATCAATCTCTTCTACAGCATCCGGTACACCATCACTATCGGCATCACTGTAATCCAGAGCAAAGAATGGATCAGTGCCTTCGCTAACCTCACGGCTGTTGCTAACAAGATCTCCATCCGTATCACCCGCATCCATTGGAACAATTGGAACCAACTCAATGGGGCCTCCCTGGGTAATGCGATAAAGTGCATTGGCCGTAATGTCCTGATACGTGTCTACAGACCCGTTTGGCCACTCCACAGTGATATCTGCAACGCTATTATCGGCAAGGCCTACATGAATACGTTTGTGACTTTGTGACCAGCGGTGGTATTTACCATTTTGCTCCCGGTACTGACTGACGCCGCCCGCAGAAATCAGTAGTTTTGCGCCGACACCATCCCGGTTGGAATCAGTTCCTGCAAGATCAATCTCTAACCAATTATTGGAGTTACCCAGATTGCGGAATAGCTGCGGGGGGCCACCAAATGATACCGGCCGCATGTTATTGCCATTGGTCACAAAGATATCAAGTGCTCCATCCACATCGTAATCCGCAACAATGGCACTCTCAGTCGTGCCCGCATTGTTGCCAATTGATGCACCTGTAGCACCCGCTGCACCCCCTGCATTGGGGATAGCAACAAAGTTTCCATCGCCATCATTCTCATAAAGAATGTTTGCAATGTTTTCGGGGCCACCTGTGCAGCCGACATAAATATCCGAGTCCATGTCATTATCAAAATCACCGGCCACCGCTGTGACACACA
>JAAERX010000049.1 GCA_024229935.1 Gammaproteobacteria bacterium
AGGACGCTTTTGGCTACCATAGGCAGTTCAGAAATGCGAAAGTATCCGCATGTTTGATTTGCAGCTTACTTGCGTTGTTTGGAATGATTAGGGATCATCCACATATTATATAATCAAAATCGGAGGGAGGAAGGCTAAGGCCGACAATGCTTGGTGCAACAAACCTATCAAACCTCTGGGTATGTATTGTATTTTTTAGTCCTTTGCAATAGGAGGCGTGGTCAGCAGTTCAGAAAGGGGTCATAAACATATCACGTGATGATCTTCTCAAGGTTTGATGGTCAGTGGGAGGCCTAAGGCCTCCCAAAGCCCCTGAAATTTCTCTGGTCTGTAAATGCTGAGGCGCGAATGCGAGGGTCGCCTTTTTGATTAAGTAATACTAAAGTAATGAACTGAACTGAACATGGGGGGTGGAGAGCCCTAAAAGACCAAAAAAAGACCTATGGGCCCCCCTGGCGCAGGCACAATTGCCCATTGCCACCCCAGGAACTAGAAAAATAATTCAGCGGCCCCCCATGTCAAACCTTCCTGAGGCCTTGGCAAGCCCCAGAATGGTAGAGATGGGGAGCTGCTGAAGTTCTTGGCTGACTAATGATGCCAAGCCAACAGTTCTAACTCTAAATGCCATTAGAGCTGGACATTGTCCAATTATGTGGTAGGATGTCTCTCTGTCCTCTCCACACAACTGGCATGTGGCATCCCTCTCTAGGCCCATCTTCTGCAGGTGGCTCTGCAGGAGGTTGTGCCCTGTTAGGATACCAGTTACCACCCTTAGGTGTATTCTGTCCAGCCTCAGCAGTATCTTGCCTTTCTTGACAGATGGTTCCTGCAAGAACTGCTTTGACTGACGACAGTTAACACAAGAGGACCAACTCCTCTTGTGTTGCTCCCAGCACCAGTTCTTGAATGCACCTTTGATTGCTGAGGCAGCTATTCCAAGGACAGGCTCTGGTCCCATAAAGGCCTCGGCTGAGCCCTGACGAGCTAACTCATCAGCTCGTTCATTCCCAGCCACATCTGAGTGACCTGGGACCCATACCAAGGTAACCTTATTTCTAGCAGAGATTCCCTGCAGTGCTTCAAAGCATTCCCCCACCAATCTGGAGTTATGCTTGTTAGACTGCAGGGCTTGCAGTGCTGTCTGGCTGTCTGAGCAGATATTGATTACCTGCTTTTTACAGGTAGCCAGCGATTCAGCTCCCACCTTTATGGCCAACAACTCAGCCTGGGGAACTGTTGCATGGGAACCTAGGGGCAGGGCCTGATCGGGCCCCCAAGAGCCCAGAAAGACCCCTGCACCAGACTTCCCATCCATACGTGAACCATCGGTGAACACGTTGATATCTCCAGGCCTGATAGGTGCCTCCAAAGAAGCCCACTCATCTCTACCTGGATAGACCACTTGAAACTTGTGGTTAAACACAAACTTTGAGGGTCTTGCATCACCCCTCATACGAGTCAAAGGGACTTTGGCCCTCATCACATTCAGAATGCGAAGGTGCCCTAGCTCCGTCCCTTTGCATTTCCAGGTCCCTGCCACCAGAAGTCTATGGCAGGCAGCCATAGCTTCTTTCTCCAACCAAATATGGATGGGGGTGAGCCCTAGAAGTACTTCCATTGCAGCAGTTGGTGTGGTGCGCAGGGCCCCAGTAATGCACAGACAAGCTAGCCGCTGCAAACGGCCTACCTGACTCTGTGCTACCGCTAGAGCCAATCTTGGCCACCACACCACCACTGCATATGCCATAGCTGGTCTAATGATTGCTATGTAAATCCAGTGCATGACTCGAGGTGAGAGACCCCATGTGGAGCCAACACATCTCCTGCACTGCCAGAAAGCCCTAATGGCTTTAGTATAACTGTGCTCCGTATGGGCTTTCCAGTTCAGCTGAGAATCTAGAATTAGTCCCAGGAGCTTGACTTGTTCAGACCTCTGTAGGGCCTGTCCAAAGATAGTTGGTGCTGTAAATCCATTCTGGTTTCTCCTTCTGGTAAACAGCACCATAGATGTTTTTGCTGGCTGAACTGATAGTTCATTTAGAATACACCAGTCCTCCACAATCTTCAGGGCCACCTGCATGAGTTCACAAACTGTTCTCAATACCAGGCCCCGAACTAGCACAGATATGTCATCAGCATATCCGACAACCAAGTAGCCAGCCTGTTTTAACTGTTTCAGGAGGGTGTCCACTGCAAGGGACCACATGAGTGGTGACAAGACACCACCCTGTGGACAACCCCGCGTGACCCTAACCCTCACTGTACAGTCATCCATGCTAGCTTCCGCTATCTGACCCTCCAGCATGGCTGTAATCCAGTTAATGACTGCTGGACTCACCCCGCGATGCTGGAGGGCCTGGATAATTGCCTTGTATGGGACATTTGAGAAGGCTCCTTCAATGTCCAGGAAGACCCCAAGGGCGAATTCCTTTGCATCCAGGGCCCTCTCAATACCCTGCACAAAGGAGTGTAGAGCTGATTCCGTTGATCTACCAGTCTGGTAGGCATGCTGCCTGTCACTGAGTGGGAACCTCTTCAGGGGCCCATCTCTCAGGTGCCTGTCCACCAGTCTTTCCAATGTCTTCAACAAAAAAGATGTTAGACAAATGGGTCTGAAGGCTTTTGCTTCCGCATAGCTCGGTTTCCCAGGCTTCGGAATAAAAACCACTCTAGCTCTCCTCCAGCTCTTGGGAATGTACCCAAGAGCCAGAGTTGTTTGATACAGCACACAAAGGTATTTGACTAACAAATCCTCTCCATGCTGTAGCATAGCTGGGAATATGCCATCAGTCCCTGCACTCTTAAAGGGAGAGAATGATTTGATTGCCCAGCGAACCCTTTCCTCAGTGATGATCTCCCTGGCCAGGCGAATGGAGCCCCAGGTTGCCACAGAATCCATGGTCCCTGGGTCCCCCTCCTGATCTGGAATCTCGCACTGGGGAAAGTGAGTCTTCAACAATTGCTGAAGTGATTGCTCTCTTGATGTGGAAAAGCTCCCATCTGGAAGCTTTACCAAACCCACATGACAAGAAGGGTCACTACCCAGGACCCTATACAGCCGGGCTGCTGCTGGGACACTTGCAATGCCCCCACAGAAGTCCTGCCATGAGTCCTGCTTGGCCCTTCTTATACCCTGTTTGTACTCTCTTTGAGCCCTGCGATACAGGTCCCAATCCTGAGCACTCTGGGTATTACGGGCCTGCCGAAGCAAAGCCCTTGTATTCTTCCTGAGATCTGAAAGTTCAGTGTTCCACCAGGGAACCTTCTTACCTCTGTTAGACCTTCTAGGAGGACATGCTTCCTGAAAGGATTCAACCATTGCAGCAGTTAGGAAGCCCTCCAATTGGTTGGCCTCCCTTGCTGTTTTGGCTGTAAGTAGTGTATCCTGAAGCCGACCTGAGAGAGCCCTCACGTAGAGAGCCCAGTCTGTCAGCTTAGGATTCCTTTTCATGATGGACTCTGGTGTGTCCATCATTATATCAAAGCATATATACCTATGATCTGATAAAGAATCCTCCATTGACACATGCCAATTCTCAATGGAGGATTTAAAATTTTGAGATACCAGGGTTATATCAATAACCTCTTGGCGCCTTGGAATAACAAAGGTTGGCTCCTGGCCAAGATTTGCTAGTTCCAAGTTCGTGCTCACCAGAAAGTTTAGTAGGGATGCCCCCCTTACGTTAGTATTGGAGCTCCCCCACACTTCATGATGAGCATTACTGTCACAGCCCAAGACAAGGGGTAATCCCTGTATTTGGCAGTAAGTCACAAGTCTTTCCAGTTCCTGTGAGGGTGGAGGATCTGGTGAGTCAAAAGGAAGATAAATTGAGCCCACAATAAAAGTTTTCCCAACCCCTCCCACTTTTGTATCGATCTGTACCACCACTAGGTCTCTTGTACAGAAGCCTGGCAGTAGCACTGACTTTATGTCTTTAGACACATATACACATGCACGTGGTGCCCCAGCAGGAGCAACAAACACCTTGCCTGTTTTAGTGTTAAGCCCTCTTACCTTTCCCGCCACAATGTAGGGTTCCTGTATCAGAGCCAAACCTGTCTGCAGCCTGCTCAGACATCTGCACAACAATGCTGTAGATGCCTTCCCATGCTGCAAGTTTATCTGGGTCACCTTTATCCGGGACTCCTTGGATTGAAGCCTAGGATCCATGGTGGTGACCAGTGCTAAAACAACAGAACTACTCAAACCCCACTATTTGCTGTGTCCCCCACCTCCTTAAAAGGTAGACGGCCCAGCAGATAGTAGGGTTTGAGCTTCAGAGACCTGAGCACCCCCAGAGAATCCCCGTCTGCCTTAACACACAGAGAAGACCCAGAAGAGCCCATCTGGTTATGGTAAACGACGATCCACTGGGATGTGTTCAAGCCCCTGTTTTGGTTGACCAAGGTGGCCAACAATTTCCCGGTTGACGTAAAGGGACCGGGTACAAAGGCCAGCAGTTTGTGCATCCTGACTTCTGGGGCTTGAGCCAGCTCTAATTTAGCGCCGTCCCATGGCTCCAGATCTGGACACACAGCCGCCAACCATTTGCTTGAAGCCTCATTTGCGCAGGTGACCACTAGTGATCCTCCGCTCAAATGAGTGCTCTCAAACTGGGGAATAAACTTCCCTGCAGCCAGAGTAGCTTTCAGGGCAGCTTCAAGAGCTTTTTGAATGGCTGCACCCTGTTGCCCCTTCAAAGCCCTGCCTGAGCCCTGCACTCTGATTGCCACTTTCAGAGCCCGCTTAGCTGCATCAGCATATGAAGACTGAGCGGTCTCTTCGGTGGAGGGTGAAGGACCCTGGCGAGGAACTTTGACTGGGTTGGTGGGGGTACTCCCTGACTCCCTCTTCCGTTTGGAAATCCCTGCGGAGGCTCTGTTTGAAGCCACAATGGCAGAGGTCCCTTGTTCGGTAGAGGATTTCACGGCCGCCCCTTGTGAGGTGTCCTTAGAAGTCGAGACCTGTTGGCCGGCCAGCACACCCAAGTTCGCCTGCCTAGCAAGTCTCTCCTTCTTAGCACGCTTCTTGTCGGAACCACTACGATTCCGTTTGGCCTTGAGGTTTATGGCCCCAAGTTTGTCCGATAGACCCTCCGATTGGAGAGCCCCATCGGTTTCACCAATAGCTTTGGACCCAGCCGAGACAACTTGGTGATCCATTGCCTCGTCTGGGGGAGCAGTAGCTGTGTCGCCACATTCTCCGCCTGGTTCCGGCACGGAGTTTGTGGGGTCCCCGAGATTATTGAGCCCGTTGCGGGTGGCTGGGCAGTTATTATTGCTTTGCATGTTTGGTTTGGTGGCATACGTTGTCCGCGGGTTAGCTATCCCCTGCCAAGACCCCAAAATGGAGCCAAGGTGAAACTCAGCCCACAGAAAGGCCTCTCTTCTTTAAAGGAGAATGCTAGGTCCATCCTTTCACTGGGTGCCTGCAGCAAGGAGAGCCTAGGCCCCAAATTGGAGCCCTGGTCCCCTCACTGCTGCCCCAGCTTCCGGGTCAGCTATCCGCAACCTGCTGACGCGCCACGTCGCGAGGTATGCCAGCCTGCGCTGTGAGAATGAACCCACAGGTCGTGGCGTATTATTGGATATTAAAAAATGGGATATTAAACCTTCTTCATACATATGGTAAAATTCGAATATATCTGGATAACAAAACAGAAGAGTTGCAAAAAGAGTCAGTTTACCTACTTGCCAATTCTGTGATATTGCTCTGAAACCAAATTGCACAACTATACAACAACATAAGATAATAAAACGTTACAAAGGCAGCATATAGAAAAATCCAGCAGGGCGGCCAGAGATTCCTCTGAG
>JAAERX010000050.1 GCA_024229935.1 Gammaproteobacteria bacterium
CTCCGGTAAGCCCCTCGGCAAGTCAAGCAACTAGCCTAGTTCAGGTGCATATCAGTTAAAATAATGCCTCGGGTCCGGCTCTAGCCCATGAACTTCTTGATGCGGCTGACAGCTTCTTCTAGTGCTTCCATGCTGGTAGCAAAGGAGAAGCGGATATAGCCGGGGGCGCCAAAGGCAGAGCCGGGCACCAGTGCTACCTCGGCTTCGTTCAGCAGCATGGCAGAGAACGCTGTGTCCTCAGTACAGCCTTTTATTTCCATAGCTTTGGAAATATCCGGGAAGGCATAGAAGGTACCCGCACCCTCTATACAACTAAAACCGGGAATGTCATTGAGAGCAGCAACCAGGTAATCATGGCGCGCCCTGAAGTGGGTCAGCATGTCAGTAATGCAGTCCATGCCACCATTGAGTGCTGCAACACTTGCTGCTTGTGAGATGCTTACCGGATTGGAAGTGCTCTGACTCTGAATTTTTTTCATGCCCTTGATGATCTCTTCTGGACCACCGCAGTAACCAATGCGCCAGCCGGTCATGGCATAGGCTTTACTGACACCATTCAGTGTGACAATGCGGTCATATAAATCAGGACAGGCCTGTGCAAAACTGGTGAAGGGTTCATCAGCCCAGTAAATGTGTTCATACATGTCATCGGTAGCAACCACAATATTGGGGTGCTTGCGGATTACAGCGCCCAGTGCTTCCAGTTCGGCACGGGTATAAGCAGCCCCGGTTGGGTTGCTTGGGCTGTTAAGGAACATCAAACGGGTTTTATCTGTAATGGCTGCCTCAAGTTGTTCAGGGGTAATTTTAAAGCCCTGATCAATACCGGCTTCAACAATGACTGGCACACCATCGGCAAGTAATACCATGTCCGGATAGGAGACCCAGTAGGGTGCTGGAATGATGCATTCATCACCTTCATTCAGCACTGCCAGACAAACATTAAAGCAGGATTGTTTGCCGCCACTTGAAACCAGAATCTGGTTTGGCTCGTAACTCAGGTCATTATCACGTTTGAACTTATCAATAATGGCCTGCTTAAGTGCAGGAGTACCATCAACATTGGTGTATTTGGTGTCACCGTTGTTAATGGCTGCTATGCCTGCATCTTTGATGTGTTGCGGGGTATCGAAGTCAGGTTCACCAGCACCTAGACCGATGATGTTACGACCTGCTGCACGTAGTTCAGCTGCCAGGGCAGATACGGCCATGGTTGGGGAGGGTTTGACGCGCTGGACGCGCTTTGAAACTGATAGACTCACTAAAACACCTTAAAACTGACACCTTAAAAACAACCCTGTTATAGGGTTAAACGGGATGCAAATATACGGGATTCCGGACCGGCAAACTATAGTGAAACGCACCAAAAAAAAATTAGATCAGCATTTTGACCTTGCTGCGGACTTTAAACCTGCTGGTGATCAGCCACAGGCAATAGCTGCCTTGATCGAAGGCCTGCGAGATGGGCTGGCTCGTCAGACCCTGCTGGGTGTGACAGGTTCGGGTAAGACTTTTACCATCGCAAATGTTATTGAGGCGGTACAGCGGCCCACGCTGGTGCTGGCACCCAATAAGACTCTGGCTGCTCAGTTGTACGGTGAATTGCGAGAGTTTTTTCCACAGAACCGGGTTGAATATTTTGTCTCCTATTACGATTATTTCCAGCCTGAGGCCTATGTGGCGTCATCTGACACTTACATACAAAAAGATGCCTCGGTGAATCAGCATATCGAGCAGATGCGCCTGTCAGCTACTAAGACCCTGTTGGAGTATCCGGATGCCATTATTGTGGCAACGGTTTCCTGTATTTATGGTTTGGGTGATCCTGAGACTTATTTCAGTATGGTTTTGCACCTGATGCGGGGTGAAAAGCTGGATCAGCGAGTCTTGTTGCGGCGCTTGGCTGAGTTGCAGTACACACGTAATGAGATAGAACTGGCACAGGGTACCTACCGGGTGCGGGGGGAGATTATTGATATTTTCCCGGCTGAATCAGAGCGGGATGCAATCCGTATAGAGCTGTTTGATGATGAAATTGAATCATTGGCTATCTTCGACCCGTTAACCGGTGAAGTGCAGCAAAAAGTACCGCGCTTTACGATCTACCCCAAGAGTCACTACGTAACATCACGTGACCGGATGCTGAATGCAGAAAAGGCGATCAGGAAGGAGCTGAAAGAGCGTTTACAGGTGCTTAATGAGGCTAATAAGCTGGTTGAGGCTCAGCGGCTGGAGCAACGAACCCTTTATGATCTGGAAATGATCCATGAGCTGGGGTATTGCCAGGGTATTGAAAACTACAGCCGTTATCTGTCTGGACGTGAGTCGGGTGAGCCACCGCCGTGCCTGTTTGATTATCTGCCATCTGATGCATTGTTAATCGTGGACGAGAGTCACGTAACCATCCCGCAGCTTGGTGGTATGTATAAAGGTGACCGATCACGTAAGGAAACACTGGTTGAATACGGTTTTCGGCTGCCCTCGGCACTGGATAACCGACCGTTAAGATTTGATGAATTTGAGTCACTGGCTCCACAGATGGTATTTGTCTCGGCGACGCCACGTGAACTTGAGCGTGAGACCTCCGATAAGGTAGTGGAGCAGGTTGTGCGACCGACTGGGCTGGTGGATCCGGATGTTGAGGTCAGACCAGCCGGCAGCCAGGTGGATGACGTGTTGTCTGAGATTCAGCTGCGGGTGGCTGCCAATGAGCGGGTACTTATAACGACTCTCACCAAACGGATGGCCGAAGACCTGACTGAGTACCTGCATGACCATGGGGTGCGGGTGCGCTACTTGCACTCGGATATCGAGACAGTCGAGCGTACTGAGATCATCCGGGACCTGCGTCTGGGTGAATTTGATGTTTTAGTTGGCATTAACTTACTAAGAGAAGGCCTTGATATGCCAGAAGTTTCTCTTGTAGCCATACTTGATGCGGATAAAGAAGGCTTCCTGCGTTCTGAAGGCTCGTTAATCCAGACCTCCGGTCGTGCAGCCCGCAATATCAATGGCAAGGTCATCATGTATGCGGACAAGGTGACGGGTTCTATGGAGCGTGCTATGGCGGAGATGGCGCGTCGCCGAGAAAAGCAGCTGGCCTTTAATAAGGAGCATGGGGTTCAGCCACAGACTATCCGTAAGGAAGTCC
This sequence comes from Gammaproteobacteria bacterium, assembly GCA_024229935.1. Taxonomy (GTDB): domain Bacteria; phylum Pseudomonadota; class Gammaproteobacteria; order Steroidobacterales. Next base: position 3,152 of record JAAERX010000050.1, read on the forward strand.
GTGACATTATGGAGGGTGCGCGGGCAACGCTCAGTCGCCGTGGCAGCAAGGTGGCTGAAACTGTTCCGGATTACACAGGTATGAGCTCGGAAATGCTACTGAAGAAACTTGCCAAACTTGAGAAATTAATGCACACGCATGCCCGTGATCTGGAGTTTGAGGAGGCGGCCAAGATCCGTGACCAGATTGATGAAATCCGCCGCTTTGGGCTGGGGTTCACCGATATTAAGGCAGGTTAGTGGTGTCAGGCACCGGGTTAAATATAGGGCTCGCTAAATGCCACAGGAAAAATACACCGACCAGATGGATCAGCGAGTCAGGCGTTAGTCTGGTCGCCATGGGTGCTTGTGTTTGGTATCAGCCTATTGCCAACAGGCTCTGCTTTACTTACATTACACGCCGCCCGATGATCCCCGGGTGAGTATTTTAGGCGCGTAGCTCAGTGGTAGAGCACTACCTTGACATGGTAGGGGTCGGGAGTTCAACTCTCCCCGCGCCTACCATTTATATATATCAAAGGGTTAGAGTTTATTTCTAATCCTTTTTATTTAAAAGCGCTACGGGGGGCTTCAGCCGCGTATGGCCCCTGCAATCTATAACGGCTAAAGCCGCTCCAACAGGCAGCCCAGCCACAACCGTTACTTGGCCTTGAACGTTCAACCGCTCTTGCAAGGGCGAATGTCACTGCTTGCGTGACAAATCTACTGACCTTCGGCAGGATAGGTTCATTGTTGTATTGCGGTCATGCTGCGCTTGGATGCCGCAGTTCTAAAAACCTGTTTACAGGGATATGTTGTGGGATCAACTACCGAGGATAAGCCTTTAGTTCCGCAGGTGGGGATAGAAACCCCGGAATCTGCTGCGGGCATACCTGCCATCATTGAGGTGGTTCACCAGGTCAAGGAGAAGGCCGGTATCAGCCGGAGTGTAAAAGGCCTGCTGAAGATGAACCAGTTGGATGGCTTTGATTGTCCGGGTTGCGCATGGCCCGAGGTGTCAGGTAAGCGCAAAAAAATGGAGTTTTGTGAAAACGGTGCCAAGGCCTTTGCTGATGAGGCCACCCGTAAGCATATTGCCCCTGAATTCTTTGAGCGGCACTCCCTTGCAGAGCTCGAGCAGCAGAGTGGGCAGTGGCTAAATGAGCAGGGTCGCCTGACCCAGCCAATGGTAAAAAAGCCTGGTAGCGATTATTACACCCCAATTACCTGGTTCAGTGCTTATGAACTGATCGGTAAGCATCTTAATGGTCTGAATAGTCCTGATCAGGCGGCGTTCTACACCTCGGGTCGAACCAGCAATGAAGCAGCTTTTTTATGGCAGCTGTTTGTGCGGCAGTTTGGCACTAACAATATGCCGGATTGCTCCAATATGTGTCATGAATCGAGTGGCGCCGGGCTTACTGAAGTTATTGGTACTGGCAAAGGTACGGTAAGACTTAGTGACTTTGACCATGCGGATGCCATTTTCATTCTTGGCCAGAATCCAGGTTCTAATCATCCACGAATGTTGGCAACCCTGCAAAAGGCCAAGCAGCGCGGTGCCAAGATTGTCAGTATTAATCCGCTTAATGAAACTGGCTTACGTAACTTTAAAAACCCTCAAACTATGCAGGGGTTACTTGGTAAGGGAACGGATCTTGCTGATTTGCATCTGCCGGTACGTATCAATGGTGATGTTGCACTGCTGCAAGGTTTATGTAAGTGCATTCTGGAAGCAGAGGCGCTGCAGCCAGGCAAGGTGCTGGCGCATAAATTTATTGCTGAACATACCCAGGGTTTTGATGCGTTTGCTGATCACGTCATGGCAACCAGCTGGGATGAGATAGTAGCAGCCAGTGGTGTTGAAGAATTACAGATCCGAGCAGCTGCTGTCATTGCAATTGAAGCAAAGAATACGATTTGTTGCTGGGCCATGGGGTTAACCCAGCATAAAAATGCAGTTGCTAATATTCAGGAGATCATCAACTTCCTGCTGCTAAGGGGTAACCTGGGCCGAACCGGTGCTGGTGCCTGTCCTGTAAGGGGGCATAGTAATGTGCAGGGTGATAGAACCATGGGTGTCTGGGAGAAGCCTGAGCAGGCCTTCCTTGATCGACTTGGTCAACGCTTTAAATTTACGCCACCTGCCAGGCCAGGTTTTGACACGGTAAATACCATTCATGCCATGGCTGATGGCCGGGTGCAGGTGCTGATTGCGCTGGGTGGCAATTTTCTGGCGGCTACACCTGATACAGCCTATACGGCAGAGGCGGTTAGCAAGTGTAAATTAACCGTGCAGTTATCCACCAAATTGAACCGCTCGCATATCATAACGGGTGAAGCAGCACTGATATTACCTGTCCTTGGCCGCTCTGAAATGGATATGCAAAATGAAGGTGAGCAGTTTGTAACAGTTGAGAATTCAATGGGCGTGGTCAGTATGTCACGCGGCTATCTGTCGCCTGCCAGTGAATTTCTGAGAAGTGAAGTGGCGGTGGTGGCTGAAATGGCTGAAGCCACGGTTGGTGCACGTAGCGAGACCAAATGGCGTAAGTTTGCTGATGACTACCACCTGATTCGGGATGAGATTGGTTTAGTGATTCCCGGATTTACGGATTTCAATGATATTTTGTATGAGGAAGGTAGTTTAGAGTTGCCCCATGGTGTGCGTGATGAACTGCGCTTTGATAACGCACCCGGTAAGGCTTTGTTTACGCTTCATGAAATACAGCCGCCCCAGGTACCGGAAGGGCATTACCTGATGATGACTATTCGCAGCCATGATCAGTTTAATACCACTGTTTATACTCAGAATGACCGCTACCGGGGTATCAGTGAGAACCGCCACGTGGTGTTTATGCATCCACAGGATATTGCAGCGGCAACAGGGTTGGCCGCAGATGTGCAGGTTGATATTACCAGTCATCATGAGGGTGCAACGCGCAGTATGCGGGGCTTCACTATTGTGCCATTTAATATTCCCATGGGATGTGTCGCTACCTACTACCCGGAAACCAATCCGTTGATACCGGTTAAGCATGTGGCTGATGGCAGTAATACCCCTGCCTATAAATCAGTGGTGGTCAGTCTGAAGAGAAGTGGGGTTTGATCTCCAATATCGGGTGATTCAAGGTGTGATCTGCATTTTGCATTTATATCAATGATGCAGAAGTGAATCAGCGTTTGCAGCAGACAATAAGATTTGGGGACTAACCGCAATTTTATAGAATATTCCTATACAATCCCGGCTTTCCAGAATACATGTATAGATATGCTCACCATTACACTTCCAGACGGTAGTCAACGCAGCTTTGATGCGGCTGTTACTGTGGCAGATGTTGCTGCTGATATAGGCCCAGGCCTTGCCAAGGCCGCGCTGGCAGGCAAGGTCAATGGTGAGCTGGTGGACACGTCCTTCCTTATTGAGGGTGATGTCGCGCTGGCCATTGTGACGGGTAAGGATGAGGATGGGCTGGAAGTTATCCGCCATTCCACTGCACATCTTATGGCACAGGCTGTTAAGCAACTGTATCCCGAGGCTCAGATCACCATTGGTCCTGTGATTGAGGATGGTTTCTTTTACGACTTCGCTTTTTGTCGAGCTTTCACACCTGAAGACCTTGAAAAGATTGAAAAAAAGATGGGTGACCTGGCCAAGGAGAACCTTGTAGTTGAACGTACCGTTATGACCCGTGATGCAGCTGTGGAGTATTTCAAGGGGCACGGTGAGCTTTATAAGGCTGAGATTATTGAAAGTATTCCTGTCGGAGAAGATATAGGCCTGTATGGGCAGGGTGGCTGGAGTGACCTGTGCCGGGGCCCACATGTTCCTAGTACCGGACACCTTAAGGCCTTCAAACTGATGAAAGTTGCGGGTGCTTACTGGCGGGGTGACTCAAACAACGAAATGTTGACCCGTATTTACGGTACAGCTTGGGGCGATAAGAAGGCGCTTAAAGCTTATCTGCACCGGATTGAAGAGGCTGAGAAACGAGATCACCGACGCTTCGGCAAGTCTATGGACCTGTTTCATTTCCAGGAAGAGGCACCCGGGCTCGTGTTTTGGCACGATAAAGGCTGGACAATTTACCGGACGGTGCGCAATTACATTCGTGGGCGTTTGGTTGATCATGGTTATCAGGAAGTAAATACCCCGCAGATTGTGGACCGTTCTTTATGGGAGCAGTCCGGGCACTGGGATAAGTACCGTGAGAATATGTTCACAACCGGTGATGAAGATCAGCGGGTGTATGCGGTTAAGCCCATGAACTGCCCGTGTCATGTGCAAATTTATAATCGTGACCTGCACAGCTATCGGGATCTGCCATTACGCATGGCTGAGTTCGGTTCCTGTCATCGCAATGAGGCCAGTGGCACCTTGCATGGCCTGATGCGGGTACGAGGCTTTGTGCAGGATGATGCGCATATCTTCTGTACTGAGGACCAGATTCAGTCTGAGGTCGCGGCTTTTATTGATCTGCTGTTCAGCGTTTATCAGGATTTTGGTTTTACTGATATATCCACCAAGTTGTCCACACGGCCTGCTCAGCGGGTAGGTGAGGACGTGCTTTGGGATAAAGCTGAAAATGCTTTGCAAAATGCGCTGGAAGCCAAAGGCTTGCCTTGGGAACTGCAGCCCGGTGATGGTGCATTCTATGGCCCGAAGATCGACTTTGATTTGCGTGACAGTATTGGCAGGGTATGGCAGCTGGGCACTATACAGCTGGATTTTTCGATGCCGGGACGCCTGGGTGCTACCTATGTTGCGGAAGATGGCAGTAAACAGACCCCGGTCATGCTTCATCGTGCCATATTAGGTTCGTTTGAGCGGTTTATAGGAATTTTGCTGGAGCATTTTGCCGGCAATCTGCCTGCATGGCTGGCACCGGTGCAGGCTGTTGTGCTGAATATCTCTGAGAAACAGCATGATTATGCTGTTGAAGCAGCCGAAATATTGAGAAAACAGGGCTTTAGGGTGCAAACAGACTTGAGAAACGAGAAAATCGGCTTTAAAATCCGCGAGCACACAATACAGCGGATACCGTATCTCCTCGTAGTTGGAGACCGGGAAGCTGAAACGAAATGTTTGGCCGTACGCACGCGAAACGGTAAAGATTTGGGCAGCATGTCGATAGAGGCATTTGCCCGGAGTCTTGAAACCGATATTGCGAGCCACGGCCGTTCTGCTTTGGAGGATTGACAAAATAGCTAGCAAACGCGTCCGGCGCAATCGAGAAATAACTGCAACCGAAGTTCGGTTGATCGATGCGGAAGGTGAACAAGCCGGTATTCTTAGTTTAGAGGATGCCATTATTAAAGCCACAGAGGCCAGTTTGGATCTTGTTGAGGTATCACCGAACGCGGCACCACCCGTATGTCGGATTATGGATTTCGGCAAGTATCTTTTTGAACAAAAGAAAAAGACGCAGGGTGGCAAGACTAAAACCAAGCAGGTACAGGTTAAAGAAATTAAGTTCCGGCCGGGAACAGATGTTGGTGATTACAATATCAAGCTGAATAAACTGATTCAGTTTCTTACCGACGGGGATCGTACCAAAATTACGCTGCGTTACCGTGGCAGAGAAATGGCTCATCAGGAGTTAGGTGTCAAGCTTCTGAAGCGAGTTGAGAAGGACCTTGAAGACTACGGCACAGTTGAACAATTTCCGAAAATGGAAGGACGTCAACTGGTCATGGTTTTGACACCAAAAAAGAAGTAGCTAGAAAAGAACTGGCTGGAACTCGTTTAACTAAGCAAGTTTTAGCTGTCCATTGAAAGTGAGTTAAGGCCCCATCTTGATTACATACGAGGTGATGGTCTCAACCCGCCTGCCCGGGCTGTTGTTTATTGACGACGAGCACTGTTCAGGCTTAAGGAGTTAGAAATGCCCAAGATGAAAACCAACCGTGGGGCGGCGAAGCGATTCTCCCGCACCGGCAAGGGACGTATCAAACGTGCCCAATCCCACCTGCGACATATCCTTACTAAAAAGCGTTCTAAACGGAAACGTCAACTCGGTGAAACCGCGTACGTGGCAGAGTGTGATGTGCCATCCGTAAAGAAAATGCTGCCCTATAGTTAAGGAGGTCCAGAACAATGCCTAGAGTAAAACGCGGTGTGGTCGCTAAGGCCCGCCATAAGAAAATTCTTAAAAAAGCCAAGGGTTACTACGGTGCTCGCAGTAAGCTTTTTAAAACAGCTAAACAGGCAGTCACGAAAGCGGGGCAATATGCCTACCGTGATCGTCGACAGCGTAAACGTCAGTTTCGTGCATTATGGATTGCGCGCATCAATGCAGCGGCTCGCTTACATGAGCTATCCTACAGTCGTTTTATCAACGGTCTGAAGCGTGCCGAGATTGAAATCGACCGCAAGATTCTGGCTGATATCGCTGTGCATGATCCGGATGCATTTGGTGTGCTTGCTACGCAGGCGAAAGCCAGCTTGGCTGCAGCTGCCTCTGCTGCTGGTTAGATTGATGGTGACACCGGGGGCACACTTATGTGCCTGCGGTGTTATTCTCAACTAACAGGCAACAGCTCCTTATACATTCCCAGGAGTTCCGGTTCTTATGCAGGACCTTAATGAATCGCTCGATGAATTAACTGCTCGCGCTCATGCTGAAATAGAAGGCAGTAGTGACCTTGCTGCTTTAGACAGTGTGCGGGTGGCTTTTCTTGGGAAGAAGGGTGAGTTAACAAGCCAGCTTAAGTCACTGGGCAAATTATCTGCTGATGAGCGTCCCCTGGTAGGGCAGGCAATTAACCTTGCTAAAGAAAAGTTACAGGCAGCACTAGAAGCACGCAAAGATGCGTTGGAAGCTGCGGCATTATCAGAGCAGCTCAAGGCAGATGCGGTAGATGTCACGCTTAAGGGGCGTGGCCAGACTAGCGCGGGTCTGCATCCGGTTACACGTACTCGTCAGCGTATTGAAGCTATTTTTGCTGGTGCCGGTTTTGCTGTAGCCCATGGGCCGGAAATTGAAGATGACTTTCATAATTTCACGGCATTAAACGTACCCACTGATCATCCGGCACGTGCGATGCACGATACTTTTTATTTTGAAGGTGGTCATTTGCTGCGTACCCACACATCGCCGGTACAGATTCGTGCTATGCAGGCGCAGGGTGCACCCATCAGGGTGATTGCACCGGGTCGTGTGTACCGTTGTGATTCGGATATGACCCATACGCCCATGTTCCATCAGGTTGAAGGGCTTGTGGTTGACTATGATGTGAGTTTTGCCAATCTGAAGGCAACAATGCATCAGTTTGTGGAACAATTTTTTGAGCGTGATATGAAAATGCGCTTTCGGCCTTCTTATTTTCCTTTCACTGAACCATCTGCTGAGATGGATATCCTGTCTGAATCAGGTAAGTGGCTGGAAATTGGTGGTTGCGGCATGGTGCATCCAAATGTGTTGCGCAATGTGGATATTGATCCGGATGTGTTCACCGGTTATGCCTTTGGCATGGGTGTTGAACGTCTCGCAATGCTTCGTTATGGCGTAGATGACCTGCGTTTATTTTTTGACAATGACCTGCAGTTTCTGCAGCAATTCACCTGAGTCGCTGTAATGAAGCTTTCAGAACAATGGTTGCGTGAATGGGTTGACCCTGATGTTGATACATTGGAGCTGGCTGAACAGTTAACTATGGCCGGCCTTGAAGTTGATAGCATCGAACCGTGTGCGCCGGTGTTGGATGGTGTAGTGGTGGGGCATCTGCTTGATAAACAACCGCACCCGGATGCAGACCGTCTGTCGATATGTCATGTAGACGTGGGTCTGAAAGAGTCACTCCAGATAGTTTGTGGGGCCACTAATGTGCGGATTGGGGGTGCCTATCCGGTGGCGACTATAGGTACAAGGCTGCCGGGAGGCCTCAAGATTAAAAAGAGCAAGATTCGTGGTGCTGAATCTTTTGGCATGATGTGCTCAACAGTTGAACTTGGGTTGGGTGAGAGTGCTGATGGCTTGCTTGAGCTGGACAACAGTGCTGAACCAGGGGCGTTACTGAGTGATACGCTATCCTTGGATGATCAGGTTATTGACCTGGACCTTACCCCGAACCGGGCAGATTGTTTTAGCGTGTTGGGTGCTGCACGTGATGTGGCAGCTGTTAATGAACTGCCTTTTGCCGAGCCTGATTTTGTACCCATAGCTGCTGTTAATGATGCTGTGAATTCCATAACTCTGGCGGCAGTTGATGCCTGCCCAGTCTTTGCCGGGCGAGTCATACGCAATATAGATGGAAGTATTGTTACGCCCTTGTGGATGGCTGAACGGCTGCGCCGCAGTGGTATACGGCCACTGAGCCCGGTTGTCGATGTGACTAACTATGTCATGCTGGAATTAGGTCAGCCGATGCATGCCTATGACTTGGCAAAGCTTGAGGGTGCTCTGACAGCGCGTATGGCCGGCCCTGACGAGCAGTTAACTTTGCTGGATGGTCAGAAGATTAAACTGGCTGATGACGTGTTGATCATTGCTGATGATAACGCTGCAGTTGCTCTGGCTGGCATTATGGGTGGAGCAGCAACGGCTGTTACTGATGCCACAACTGATATTTTTCTTGAAAGTGCTTATTTCAGCCCGCAAGTGATTGCCGGGCGGGCCCGTCGTTTTGGTTTACATACTGAAGCGTCATTACGCTTTGAACGCGGAGTTGATTTCACAGGCCAGGTGAGGGCGATTGAGCGTGCTACACAATTATTACTGGATATAGTGGGTGGTGAAGCTGGGCCTGTTTCAGAAGAGCGTAATACAGATACATTGCCAGTGCGCAGTGCCGTTGTGCTGAGACGGGAACGATTGATGCGTTTATTAGGCATTGAGATTCCTGATGTAACCGTAGTGGCTATGCTGACTCGACTGGGTTTTAGTGTAAATGCACAAGCGGATGGCTGGTCTGTTACGCCAACTCCGGCAAGATTTGATATTGCGATTGAAGAAGACCTTATTGAGGAAGTAGTGCGACTCTATGGTTATGATCAGGTGCCGGAAAAATTTCAGCAGTCAGCAGCCATACTGGCGGCACAAACAGAAAGTCGGGTGCCGCTGTCACGCGTTAGCAGTTTATTGACCGACCGTGGTTATCAGGAAGTTATTACCTATAGTTTTGTTGACCCGGACCAGCAGACGATATTGCTGGGAGATGCACATGATCTGGCCCTGGCAAACCCGTTATCAGCAGAACTATCTGTTATGCGCCGTTCACTTTGGTTGGGTCTGTTGCAAACGGTAAGTGCTAATCAGAAGCGCCAGCAAGAGCGGGTACGTATATTTGAGCAGGGTGTAACCTTTGCTTTGCAAGACAATGAAATTGTTGAAAAAGAGTGCCTGGCTGGAGTGGCCTGGGGACGTCTGCGAGCGGAACACTGGGATGACCCAAAGCAGGCTGCAGATTTGTTTGACATAAGGTCAGATATTGAAGCATTGATAGCACTAACAGGCGCATCTTCTGAATTTAGTTTTATTGCGGTTGAACATGAAGCGTTACGGCCCGGCCGTACAGCACGTATTGAACGTGACGGCAAATTTGTTGGCTGGTTAGGTGAATTACACCCACGGCTAGTACGTAAATGGAATTTTGGCCAGGCCCCCATACTGTTTGAATTAGAAACCGGGCTGGCATTGGCTGCTCAAGTGCCTGTTTATAGAGAAATATCTCGCTTTCCCTCTGTGCGCAGAGATCTGGCAGTTATTGTTAATGACAATATTTCAGCAGACGATCTGTTGGCTGAAGTTCGCGCGGCAGCCGGAGAATTGTTAAGAGATGTGCGGGTTTTTGATGTTTATACCGGAAATGGAATTGAAAAAGGTCTAAAGAGTGTCGCTTTAGGCTTGATTTTACAGGAAACTTCCAGCACCCTTACTGAACTGGAAATTGAGCACGTTAGCAACACCGTTATTGATAGACTTTCCAGCAAGTTCAACGCCAGCATAAGAGAATAAAAAAACCATGGCACTCACAAAAGCAGACATGGCCGAATCCTTGTTCGAAGAACTGGGACTTAATAAACGAGAAGCGCGTGAACTCGTAGATCTTTTTTTTGAAGATTTAAGAAGTGCTCTTGGGAGTGGAGAGCAGGTTAAATTATCCGGATTTGGTAATTTTGACCTGCGTGATAAGAACGAACGACCAGGCCGCAACCCGAAGACGGGTGAAGAAATCCCAATTACAGCACGCCGCGTAGTTACGTTTCGTCCAGGACAAAAATTAAAAGCTCGAGTAGAAGCCTATGCTGGAACCGGGGAATAACGACCAACTACCCCCTATACCGGGGAAACGTTACTTTACTATTGGTGAAGTTAGCGATTTGTGTGCTGTTAAGCCACATGTACTTCGGTACTGGGAGCAGGAGTTTCCACAACTTAAGCCTGTAAAGAGGCGAGGTAACCGACGCTATTATCAGCGTCAGGACGTGCTCATCATCAGGCAGATTCGCAGCCTGCTGTATGACGACGGCTTCACCATTGGTGGTGCCCGGCAACGCCTAACAGGTGATGAGGCCAAAACGGATACCTCACAGAGTCAGCAGATTATCAGACAGATGCGAACTGAGCTTGAGGAAGTGCTTAAAGTTTTACGTCGTTAAGTTCCCTGCTTAAGGTGAGTTCGAGTATGATAGCCGACCGTTTCAGGTCGGTTTATTCGTTCTGGAGCAGTAAAAGTTTTAAAAAAGTTACATAGTGTCGGGGCGTGGCGCAGCCTGGTAGCGCACTTGCATGGGGTGCAAGGGGTCGGAGGTTCGAATCCTCTCGCCCCGACCAAATCTGCGTGTATTTGTACACGCGAATTAAGATGCCGCGAAAGCGGCGCCTTAATAGAGCGCTACTCCAGGGAGTAAGGGGCGACTGCATTTGCTGAGTGTTTTAGCCCGGAGTCTTTAGTTTTCCGGCAAGCGCCTTAATGCGTTCCATGGTGTCGCCGGTTTCCCGGGCAATACTGAATAATTCTGCATCACTAAAGCGTGATTTGTAGTAGCCGGGTGCTGAGATCCGGCTGGCTGCATTTTGTGTAAATTCTTCACTGACATCAAAATCACAGTGTTTGAATACCTGGCTAAGTATTCCTGATGGGTCAGCACACAGCTGTTCAAATACAACAAGTTGAGATGCCTCAGCCAGTTGTGGATTGTTTTCCAGCCGCTCAGCAATATAGGTATAGATCTGGTTCCAGTAACGTGACCAGCCAAGGACTTCCTCATTATTTTCCCAAAGTGCCATAACCTCTGCTGTGGCCTTGTTATTGCCGGTATTGATGGGGGTACGGTCCAGTCCAAATTCATAATGACCGACACGTCGCAGGTGCTTGCGTGCCCGTAAATTTGCTGACTGACCGCGCGTAAATAAATCATGCTGCTTCATTAGTGATGCAATATGCCCTGCGGGTTCACGGACTGGTATTACAAAGCGGGCATCTGGGAACAGTTTTAAAAGATATTCCAGTCGGGTTATCTGATAATTAGCTTTAGCTAGATAACGGTTCCCCTGATGTACAGCAAGCAGCTTTCTGATGTGAGTCTTATAGAACTCAGCAAAACCATTATCAGCAGCACTGGCATTAATAATGTTGCTTTGGGTGGGGTCATGCGCTTGTGGGAAAAAACTCATCCATAAGGGCTCTTCCATAGCCTCTGGACTATCAAGGGTGACCATAATGCCGTCTTTGTGGGCACGTTCTGCCGGGGGGGCTGTATTGGTAGCCATGTAGCGCAGTAGCGTGTTCCAGGCGTAGGGTGTGAATACGGGCGGGAAGTCTTTATAGCAGTGACTGACCACACCGGGTATTTCATTTAGCAGTTCCAGCAATATCGTGCTGCCTGAACGGGCAAGCCCTGAAACATATACCGGCTTATGAATCTCAATTTTATTGAGCGTATCTGCAAGTAATGTGGTTTCAAGTTTGCTTAACCGACGCCAGATAGCTGGATAGTCACAGATCAGCTGGCTGAAAAAGGCCATACTGCCTGAGACTTCAAAAATATTGGTGGCGCTGTTGGCGGGTGTCGAACTCATGTTCGGGTAACTTAGTGGATTCGAAAGACGACTTTAATGCCTAAAGATACAATGATAAGTAAGCTAAAGTAAGAGAACTCCCACCCCCTTATCCAGCTGGGGCCTATAGCCAGGTATTCAATAGTTGGTAATTCAAAGTGAATGGCATCTATTGCAAGCGCATCCGCAAGATACCCATTAGGGTTGCCTATCAATGAATTCCACCACTGGCGTTTATGGACTACCGGAACAGGAGCTGACAGAGGTAGTGTTACCAGTTGTTCACCATTGGTGGTAACAATCGCATATGCACCGTTTGCATCAGGATAAGTTGCTGTATAGGTGTTATCTGCTGTTAAAGAAATGCCCACTAATTCCACTGCTGGATCTGTGTATATATTCAAAGAGCTGCCAGGTTGAGGTAATGTATAACTGAACTGAGCACTGACCCAGACAATGATGGTCAGTGCTGGCAGTGAACTGAGTAATGCAGGCCAGAGTACAATCCCAAAGTGTTTGCCTGAGGCGATTAGTGACTCCTTCGCCAGTGGCATCATTTCATCAAATTCAGTCCCCTGGTAGGCAGCCATCTTGCGTCGGGCTACTAATGCCCGCTCTTTGGCACTTGCAACTTTATCTTGTGCAGAACAAAGCCAGTACAACGCCATAGAAAGAACAGCAGTTAATGCCGACCAGATAAGTAATCTTGGCAGACTGGGCAAGCCATTCATCAGATTATCGAGCGCAGTAAACAAAGGCGCCGGTAAATCAAAGAAGCCCATTATTACGGGTTAGGGCGCTTGTGAGGATGAGGATTCAACAGCTTTGTCCTGTGTTTCGGCTTCACTACTCTGAGTTGCAGAACTATCACTGGCAGTACTGTCTGATGTGTCTGCCTTGTTTGCTTTAGCTTTGCGGATCATCATACGAATAGGCCAGAATAAAATGACACCTACAGCCATTACAACGCCAATGATTAGGCCCCATAATGCACCAAGTACACTGATGCCGGCACCAGGACCGACATAGGCAGCTGCTGAACCTGCAAACAGCATTGCCGCAATAGTTAGAAAGTTTCTGTATTGCACGCTGGGTAATCTCCTTGTCGGCGTGATGCTTATATTAGCCTGTTCCTGTTTTGTTGCCTCTTAATTATTAAGCAGAGGGTAGCTGGCTCAATAAGAAAGTATACCTGTATTTGAGTGGTTAATTGTTGTCACTATCCAAGGTTATTTATGAGCTTGAGCAGTGTGTTTTATCTTTTCGGGAGCGGCCATACACTGCACTGGGCCACAATATTACCTCTTGTATATGCTTAATGCTGTTTCTGCTGATAAGCGTATTACATAACTTGCGGAATGCAGGTCTGTAGTGATTAGGGGTTTATATCCGGCATGATGAGGCTAGCGGTTGTCATTGCCAGGTCGTTGCCACGTAAGACACGGTCTTCGATGCCGAGCAGTATGGGTTCTGCATGACGGCGATAAATATTGATCTTAGCGTTGAATACCATATGGTTCAGGCCGTGCTTGTCTTCAATGCATAGTTTACGGATGCTGAACAGGCCATCATCAGAGGGTTCACCTGTTAGATAACATTTTATGGATTCAATCTCTTCGCCTGACAGTACCAAACCATTTAATTGCGACAGATTTATTTGTGCGTAGTCAACAAATGCAATGGCATCAAGTTCTATAACTGTGTTTTCTTTTTCACCTGGTAGTCTGGCGTTAAAGTCACCGACCAGTACCTGACCGGGCAGGGCGTGTTCTACCATGCGCGCCAGTTCAATTGTGACATCACCAACTATGTCACTAAAGACTGTCGGGTTGAGCCCTTCTGCTTGATGAAACTCATAGCAGCTGCCTAGATGAAATGCCGCACGTAACAAGGGAACTGTTCGACCATGTGCCTTGCTGCGGGCAATGGCATTGTCTGCAAGCACCAGGTGCATCAGATGATAGAGGTTGGTGTTGGCACTTACGCCAAGATCACGGTTCCAGATATAAAAGCCATCGCCGGTACTGGAACGGGCAAAATTTACATTCAGTTTTCGGTCCAGCATTTTGTTATGAGCAGCATTCAAAGAATAAGACAGGCTGTTTAGCTGGGTCATCTGCTCGAAGGGGCTTAACAGGCTGAAACCAACAATATCAAACAGAGCTACCGCACGATTTTGTACATAGCTAACACCATAGCGAGTGACCAGCTTTTCAATGATGCGAATTTCAGATTCTAAATGGGTTAATGGCTGCCGCAGGTTGATGACTGCTGGGGCTACCCCCAGCAGTTTGGCAGCATTGCCCATTTGTCGGGTATCCAGTTGACGTTTATGGCTCAGCAGCCCCATGACAAAGTCAGCGGCCTCGAGACTGCTTTGTGATATTTCTGTATCCTTATTGTTGCTTGCCAGTGCATATTCAGCAACGGTGTAATGGGGGACAACTAATAATTCAATAGTCGTTGCAGTTGCACACCAACCCAGAATAAAGTTTCGCCCCAGCCCCCAGTAACCATGTAGCTGACGATCAAGGTCTACTATATTGCTGCGCTCAGCCAGACTTAGTGAATCGAGGTCTGCATTGAGGTTGCCCCACAAATCCTGACCCGTAAGGCTCAGGAAAGTTGTGTCAATTTTATGGCTTGATTTATGGTGACGGCCAGACATCCAGAACCCGTTGTGTACACTCTGTGGAGTTGATACATACTATGATAGCCGCAAACAACGTTATCTAACGAATCTATTTACATATTTATAGGCAGGTATGCGTGAATTCAACACTTAATAGCCAGGTTATTGAAAAGCTTAAAGCAATTACAGGTGCATCAGGGTGGCTTGATGATGCGGTTGAAATGGAGCCCTACCTGACTGAATGGCGAGGCTTATTCTGTGGTCAGACACCCTTGTTGCTGTCACCTGCAACGGTTGGTGAGGTGTCCGCAATTTTACGTTTATGTCATGAGCATGGCATTAGCATTGTTCCTCAGGGAGGGAATACAGGTTTAGCCGGTGGTGCAATTCCTGGGTTAAATGGGAAAACTGAAGTGCTTGTTTCATCACGGCGTATGAATGCTATTCGTGAAATTGATACAGCTAATTACACAATGACTGTTGAGGCAGGTTGTATTCTTGCAGAGCTGCAGAATGTGGCTGCTGAAGAAGGGCTGTGTTTTCCGTTGAGCCTCGCGGCAGAAGGTACTTGCCAGATAGGTGGCAATATCTCCACCAATGCAGGTGGTACGAATGTACTTCACTATGGCAATACACGTGACCTGGTACTTGGCTTAGAGGTTGTTTTACCCGATGGCTCTGTCTATGAAGGGCTGCGGGGGTTACGGAAGGACAATTCGGGTTATGACCTGAAGCAATTGTTTATTGGTGCTGAAGGTACGCTGGGCTTTATTACAGCCGCTACGCTTAAATTATTTCCGGCGCCACGCAGTACAACAACAGCTTGGTTGGCGGTAAAGGACCCAGCTATGGCCGTACAGCTGTATACTGAGGCTCGTGGGCGTATTGGTGATGAGTTGGTTGCTTTTGAACTTATGCCCCGTATCGCACTTGATATGGTGTTTAAGCATATTCATGGTTGCCGTGACCCTATGGGTGTGAGTTATGACTGGTATGTGCTTATGGAACTTGCCAGCGCCCGGGAGCAGGTATTAACGGATGATCTGCTCACAGAATTTTTAGCTTCCTGCCTTGAGAGCGGCAGTGTTAGTGATGGCGTTGTTGCGAGTAGCGCGGCACAACGTAATGAATTGTGGCGTATACGTCACTGTATTTCAGAGGCAGAGAAAGGTGAAGGCGGTAATATCAAGCATGATATTTCTGTGCCGGTATCACGTATGCCAGATTTTCTGACTGCAGCTGATAAGGCCATGCAAAAATTATTGCCGGGAGTGCGTCCTGTACCTTTTGGCCATTTAGGTGATGGCAACCTGCATTACAACCTAAGTCAGCCAGAGTCTATGGAGACCCAGGCATTTATTGATATGTGGTCAATATTTAATAAAGCGGTACACAGCCTGGCGGTTGATATGGATGGCAGCTTCAGTGCTGAGCATGGTATTGGTTCACTTAAGGCGGATGAACTGGAGAGGCTCAGCAGTACTACGGAGATGCGCTTGATGCGTTCTATTAAGCAGGCAATTGATCCACACGGCATTATGAACCCAGGGAAAGTTTTGAAATAAGACGTATATCGGAAGCTACGTTTACCTAGCAATAGCCCTATTTCCTATTGAGGTGATAAAAACGATCAAGAAGCGTGTTCAAACGCTGGCTTAGTCATTTCTAATGTTGTTCATGGCAATGCCATTGCAGGCGGCAGGTACGCTTAAGCGAATCCAAGAAAATAGCAAAATCCGTATTGGTTACAGTACTTATGTGATGCCCTTTTCATCACGTATTGGTGCAGAATCAGATTTTCAGTTTGACTGGCGTTAGACCCTAAACTTTAGAGGTTGTTTAAGGCTGGTTTTGCTTTCAGGATTAAATATACAAACCAAAATAAAATAAAATTAGCCTCTAAGGGCCGATAAAATTTTGGGTCTGACCCCGAAAGCATCTACAATGCGCATCGGCTTACAAATTGCAGACAAGCGAAAGTAGATAAACTCATGACGGACAAGAGCGATAAATCAAACCGTAAGTACTCCAGCCTCGTTGTTGATGGTGTGGAGCAGGCACCCAGCCGGGCAATGTTGAGGGCGGTTGGTTTTAAGGATGAAGATTTCAAGAAAAGCCAGATTGGTATTGCTTCAACCTGGAGTATGGTCACTCCCTGCAATATGCATATTGATACGCTTGCTGATGAAGCGGAGCGCGGTGCCAATGCAGCGGGCGGTAAGGCTATCCAGTTCAATACGATTACAGTGTCCGATGGTATTTCCATGGGCACGCCGGGTATGCGTTATTCGCTGGTGTCCCGCGAGGTGATTGCTGATTCTATTGAAACAGTGGTGGGTGCTGAGGGGCTGGACGGGTTTGTTGCCATAGGTGGTTGTGACAAGAATATGCCGGGCTGTCTGATGGCTATGGCGCGTATGGACAGACCTGCCGTGTTTGTTTATGGCGGCACGATTCAGCCAGGCCCCAAACGTCGCGATATTGTTTCCGTGTTTGAGGCGGTCGGTGCCTGTGCTGCCGGAAAAGTGGATGCGGAGCAGTTGAAGGAAGTTGAATGTACCGCGATTCCCGGGCCGGGCTCCTGTGGTGGTATGTACACAGCGAATACGATGGCCTCTGCTATTGAGGCAATGGGTATGAGCCTGCCCAACAGTTCTGCACAGGATGCCATCTCCGATCAGAAAATGACGGACTGTGAGCGTGCAGGTGCGGCAGTGGTTGATCTGGTTAATCGAAATATTAAACCCTCAGATATCATGACCCGGGAGGCATTTGAGAATGCCATTACCGTGGTTATTGCCCTGGGTGGTTCAACCAATGCGGTGCTGCATCTTATTGCCATTGCCTATGAGGCGGGCATTCCGCTGGAACTTGATGATTTCACCAGCATAGGCAAGCGAGTGCCTATGCTCTCCAACCTGAAGCCCAGTGGTACCTACACTATGTCTGAGCTCATAGCGATTGGTGGTATACGGCCGCTAATGAAGCGCTTGCTGGATGCGGGGATGCTGCATGGTGAATGCATGACTGTTAATGGCAAAACCATGGCTGAGAATCTGGCAGATGTGGCAGATTACCCGGAGGGTCAGGATATTATCCGGCCGTTTGAAAACCCGGTGAAGAAGGATAGTCACCTGGTCATCCTCTACGGCAATCTTGCCCCTGAAGGTGCCGTAGCCAAGATTACTGGTAAAGAGGGTATAAGCTTTACCGGCACTGCCCGGGTGTTTGGCTCTGAGGAAGAGGGGTTGCAGGCTGTCCTTGATGGCAGAGTAGTAGCCGGTGATGTTGTGGTGATTCGTTACGAAGGTCCCAAAGGCGGTCCTGGCATGCGGGAGATGCTGAGTCCTACGGCTGCAATCATCGGTAAAGGGCTGGGAGATCAGGTTGCCTTTATTACGGATGGTCGTTTTTCTGGTGGCACTCATGGCTTTGTAGTTGGGCATGTCACGCCAGAGGCTGCGGTAGGTGGTCCTATCGGGCTTATAGAAGAAGGTGATGAGATCACCATTAATGCTGAAACCCGAACCCTGGATGTGAATATCAGTGATGTGGAATTAGCAGACCGGAAGAAGGGCTGGCAGCCACCGGCACCACTGGCTAAAACCGGGGTGCTAACTAAATATGCGCAACTGGTCAATTCAGCATCAAAAGGAGCAGTGACCGGCTCACGCTCGTGAGCCGGGCGGTTGACGTATCACGCCGCTTCCGGTTTACTTAACCTTATGTGTGCCACGTTGAAACAAAAACGGATCAGCAAACAGCTGCCCAAGATGGGCAAAGGCTGTGGCTGCGGGGTGCACTGAGATTACCGGTAACTAACCAACCGATACGAATTCAGCAAAGCCCGCCAGGTCAAGACCGAAGCGGGCTTTTTTTATATTTTTTAATCAAGAAGTTATAGGGTATTCAAGTGGTAAATTCTGAGCAAAGGCCACAATGGGTGGTGCTCAAGTTTGGTGGTACCAGCGTTGCAACAGCAGCCAGCTGGGCGGTTATCCGTGATCTGGTGCAGGCAAGGCTGGATGAGGGATTGCGGCCGGTTGTGGTGCATTCTGCACTGGGTGGAGTGTCCAGTAAGCTTGAACAATTACTGGCATTGGCTGCTGAAGGCAGTCATGCAGCACTGCATCAGCAGATTGTTGATCAGCATCTGTCTCTGGCCGCTGATCTGGGTCTTGATGGACAGGTATTATTGGCAGACTGGTTGAGTGAGCTGGAGCAGCTGGTTGCAGGCATTCGCCTGGTTCGGGAAGTGAGTCATCGTGTGCATGCCAAGGTTATGGCGTTGGGTGAACTCATGGCAACCACATTGGGTGTTGCCTATTTGCGGGCGCAGGGACTCAATGCCCTCTGGCATGATGCCCGTAATTCTCTGTGTAGCCTTGAAGTACCTGGTGCGTCTGAGCGGGCTTCTTTTTTATCGGCTATGTGTGCCTATGAAGCTGATCCGCATTTGCAGGCTGAGCTGGGTGCGCTAGAGGGTGTAGTGCTGACCCAGGGCTTTATTGCCAGCAACACTCATAATGAAACTGTTTTGCTGGGACGTGGCGGCTCAGATACCTCAGCGGCCTATATAGCGGGTCGCTTGCAGGCTAAACGGCTGGAAATCTGGACCGATGTGCCTGGTATGTTCAGTGCAGATCCTCGTGCTGTCCCGGG
The DNA here is from genome assembly GCA_024229935.1 of Gammaproteobacteria bacterium. Classification (GTDB taxonomy): domain Bacteria; phylum Pseudomonadota; class Gammaproteobacteria; order Steroidobacterales. The sequence goes on from JAAERX010000050.1 coordinate 22,426, forward strand.
AGCCCGGCTGCTGAAGGCGCTGCGCTATGAGGAAGCCCAGGAAATTGCATCAACGGGTGGCTCGGTATTGCATCCACGAGCTATTTCACCGGTGCGTCGGGCGGGTATACCTTTATGGATCAGAAGTACGGCTCGTCCTGAGGCAACGGGTACAGTCATTGCTGCGGACGCTAGTGATGATGCCCCACGGGTAAAGGCTATCTCCCGTCGGGGTGGCATTACGCTGGTTTCCATGGAAACCCTGGGTATGTGGCAGCAGGTCGGTTTCCTCACGGAAGCATTTAGTTGTTTCAGTGACTTAGGGTTGTCTATTGATCTTGTTTCGACATCAGAAAGTAATGTAACAGTTACATTGGATCCGGGCGCCAATTCCATGGATGCGCCCATGATGGAGCGTCTAAGGCTTAATCTGGAACGGCTGTGTCGAGTGCAGATTTTGCAGGATGTAGCGGTAGTCAGTCTGGTCGGGCAAAAGATCCGGGCAATGTTGCATGAAATTGGTCCCGCTCTTGAGGTATTTCAGGAAAATCGTATTCATTTGCTTAGTCAGGCTGCAAGTGATCTGAATCTTAGTTTTGTTGTGGATGCTGAGCAGGCGCCTCGACTGGTGCAAAACCTGCATGCCACACTGATTAGTCGACCACAAACAGATGCAGTCTTTGGTGAGACCTGGGAAGAGCTTGCGGAAGAACAATTAGACGAAGCCCCACCTGTTGTTGCTGTGACACCATGGTGGATTAAAAAGCGTGATCGCTTGATTGAAATTGCTGTTGATCATACGTCTGCCTATGTTTACGACCTTGAGAGTATTGCTTCTGCTGTGGGACGTTTACGGGGGCTGAATAATGTGGATCAGGTTTTTTATGCGATAAAGGCCAATTCAAACCCGGATGTATTGCGGGTTGTACATGATGGGGGCCTGAACTTTGAGGTGGTTTCACCGGGTGAGATACAGCTGATTCTGGAATTATTCCCGGATATAGACCCTGAACGCATTTTGTTTACCCCCAATTTTGCTTCCCGCGATGAATATGAATTTGGGCTGGAGCAGGGTGTATGGGTAACGCTGGATAATCTGCATCCGTTGCGTGAGTGGGGTGAGAGCTTTGCCGGCAAGAAAGTATTCCTGCGTCTCGACCCTGGTCAGGGACGTGGTCATCATGAGCATGTGAAGACAGCGGGTGTGCATTCAAAATTTGGCATTCCTCTGTTTGAGCTGGAAGAAGCTGCCAGGCTGGTAGCCGGATGTGGTGCTGAGGTCGTTGGCCTGCATGCACACACCGGCAGCGGCATCCTGCAGGCTGATAACTGGGAAGATGTTGCTGCATCCCTGATGGCCGTCAGGGAGCATTTCCCGACCGCGCGCATTCTTGATCTGGGTGGTGGTCTGGGTATTCCTGAGAAGCCCGGGCAGATAGCACTGGACATGGCTGCGCTGGACACGAGCCTGGCCGCTGCACGTGACCAGCTGGATGGTTTTGAGCTGTGGCTGGAACCTGGACGCTACGTGATTGCAGAGGCGGGCGTGCTGCTTGCGACTGTTACTCAGCTGAAAGGTAAAGGGGATGTGCAGTATGTGGGCATTAGTACGGGTATGAATTCACTCATTCGCCCGGCCTTATACGGTGCCTATCATGAAATTGCTAATCTCAGTCGGGTTGGCGAAGCGGCCACTGAAATTGTGAATGTTGTGGGCCCCATTTGTGAAACGGGAGACCGGCTGGGCAGTGATCGCTTGTTACCGCCCTCACGTGAAGGTGACATTATTGCGATTGCTAATGCCGGTGCGTATGGCTATGTGATGAGTTCCGGTTACAACCAGCGGAAACCGGCCGCAGAAGTGGTGATCTAGGAACTGCATGGCATTTACACTGGACAGCAGGTTGCAGGCGGATTGCTTTGTGCTCGGCAGGCTGGAGTTCTGTCAGTTACTGTTGATGAACAATGCGGCACTCCCCTGGTTTGTCCTGGTGCCAGTGACCTCTGTAACTGAAGTTTGTGATCTCACAAGTTCTGAACAGGCGTTATTGTGGGAAGAGGTAAATAGTGTTGCCAAATTTGTACGTTCCAATTTTCAGATAGATAAGCTCAATATTGGTGCAATTGGTAATGTGGTGAGCCAGCTGCATGTGCATATCGTAGGGCGTAGAGAGGACGATTACTGCTGGCCCGGTGTGGTCTGGGGTAGTGCCACAGAAAAACAATATACGGAAAAAGAAGTTGCTGCTGTTATTAGTTCTGCAACAGAAAACTTACAGGGATTTAAGCTATGAGATTATTTTTGGTTAGTGTCGTTATGTTGTTGCCATTAATGGCTAATGCACAGAACTTTGGCAATATTGATCCGACTACGGCCGCCTTATTGCTTAAGCAGGTTGAGAAGGCCAAGGCTTGCATGGATAAGGTCGATCAGGATGAGCTGGCAGTTTTGCAGGCAGAAGCAGAGGCCAAACGTGATGAGGTTCTGGCTATGTGTGAGGCCGGCAAGCGTGACCAGGCTCAGGCAGAAACCATTGCCTACGCTGAGCAATCCATGCAGAAACCCATCGTGAAGGAATTTCAGGCGTGCATGGGTGTGGCAGGGGTAACTATTCCCATGCTGGCCATGATGCAGCTACAAAACCCTGAGACTACCGGTACCCATGTTTGTGACCTGGAAATTCCTATGTAGGAATTTATGCTGGTTTTCAGGCGTAGCCACCCAGCATTTTCTTTAGATCATTCATAAGCTGGCGCAGTGTGCCTGTTAGTACTACGAATTTTGCATCCAGTTGGCCTAAGGGGTCGTTGTCAGGCATGGCTTCCTGCTCATCTTTTTCGTCCATGCCCAGGAAACGCAGCTTGGTCAGCACACCGTTCTCGTCAATGACACAACCAAGTACGTTGTCGTATTCAATGGCCAGGTGCGTAAGTTGCATACCGTCAGCGACATGATTGCGGATAGTAGGGTCAGTCAGGTCAAAATCATTCCAGCGTACAGTTGAGCCTGAATCTGTAGCATCCCGCATGCGACATTCGCGCCCCAGGTTGAAGGATGCGGGCATGTCGCCCAGAAACATCTGTTTGAGCAGTGCATCAACAGGTTGTTTGAATTTCAACGGACTTATATCCAGGCTGTCCAGTGGTATGCGGATATGTCGCAGAAACCGTTCTGCAACAGATGCCTGGGCGGCATCTATACCCATAATTTTTTCACTTAAATCGACATAGCCCCAGATCCGGTCGGATTTCACTAATGCTTTAGGTAGAAGCGTATCTTTGGTTTCAGCCTTGAGGCGACGTTTTTCCCGACGACCGGGTTCTTCCTGCATGCGGGCACGGTATTCATCAAAGCGTTCTTCCAGTGCTTCGTTGATAGCGGCAGGAGGCAGTACGCGTGACTGGCTGCGTAATTTCAGC
>JAAERX010000051.1 GCA_024229935.1 Gammaproteobacteria bacterium
ACCAGTATGTTTCGATACTGGAACCGATTCTTTGCAACAGATGCAAATCTGATTTCGGCTCAACGTATACGCAGGGGCTGATCAGGTATTGCTCGTAAAAGTAGGGTGTCAGCCTGTTCAGGCTGTCAAAAATATTGGGCTGAATCAGGAAGCCGCATGTGTGGAGTGGAATTAAGGAATGGATTGATGGGGCCGAAACTCACTAAGTAACTATTGGATGAGTTATGAATAATTAGTTCGCCCCTATGTTTACATTTTTAGTACTAAGCACGGCCGGTTATTTCGTTGTTCTTAAAAAGACCGGTTTGCAGGCTTTCATTCTGATGAATGCCAGAAACTGAGACACGGTTACGGCCACGTTGTTTAGCTTCATACAGGGTCTCATCGGCGAGCTGTATAAAACCCTGAATACTGCGGCTTGTTTCGTGAGGGTAAAGGTGTGTTAGCCCTGCACTGATGGTTAGTTGGTTTGCAGTTGGTGAAGTTTGGTGAAGTATATTGAGGTGTTCAATTTCCCGCCGCAGCTGACCAATTATTTTCTCGGCTTCTTCCAAATTTAACCCAGGGAGGAGGAGCATAAATTCCTCACCCCCAAAACGTGCGGCGAAGTCGAGTGGTCGCCTTGCGGCTTTGCCCACTACTTCAGCAACATTTATCAAGCAGCGATCACCGGCTTGATGTCCATAATGGTCATTGTAGTCCTTGAAATGATCTATATCGATTAAAGCCAATGCAAGTGGCTTTTTTTCTCGCTTTGCATTTGCCCACATATCCTGCAGGTGCTCCGCCAAACCTTTCCGGTTGGCGAGCCCTGTAAGTGGATCGCGTCTCACCAAATCGTTGAGCGTGAGAGACTCCAGAAATTGTTTTCGGCAGTTGGTTTCATGGTTATATAAAAAGATAGTGCAGACTAAATTGATAAATAACAGGTACGTTCCATAGATAATTACGTCTGTTATTTCACCCTGCAAATAAGTTGCGACAACGAAACTGATAAAAAGTGCTGCAGCAGCAACTAGAGCTGACCAAAAACGCAGACCTAAAAAAAAGTAGATATAGAAAGTTACGGCGACGTAGCTGGAAAATGTTGTGTTCAGGGTCTCCGTTGTAACGAATACGTTTAGCAGCAGGAATGTTGCGGCGATGGTAAGGCCAAGAGTGATACCGAGTTGCGGTAAAAGTTTTTTTGCAGTGGGATGAAAAGTTGCGCAGAGCATCGCAAGAGCAAGAAATTGTAAGATGCCTGCACTAATCGATGTTGACCATTTATTGAGATCAGGTTCTGCAATCCAGTAATCTAGCGCCAGAAATGTTAACAAAAAGAGAAAGCCCGTGAGTAGAGCACCCCGTATCAGTGAGATACTTTCAGTTAAATATACTTTGCGGAATTTGCTTTCTAGGGGGTGCTGAAAGCTAAAGCTAGCCGGATTAACGGCAAGCTGTGTGCTGTTCATTACCAATCTCTTTCCATTCACAACCCGAATCTCCGAGCCAGACCAAGTAAACCAAAGCACATTATTATGTTGACAGTATCTGAAAAACGTGGCGCATATCACAGATTCCGGATGTACTCTGGAAGTTGTTTTAAAATCTGCAATTGGCTTCTCTGTCTTAAGAAGGTAGAAAACCATAGGTAAATTAGCGCCAATGGCATTCTGATGGCTTATTTGGTTAATTAATGTGCTGGCTCCAAAAAGTTACAGGGTTGCTCGATGTTTTTTGTTATTTACATTGATCGTTTTTACAGTGGTGACACTTATTTAATTATCTGAATAAAAAAATATAGGGCTGAACTGATTTTAGATAATCGTGTTGATTCATTAATAGAAGAAGGCTAACCATTTTGCGTCAAGTCACATACAGGCATGGGTCGTAAGCGATACTGGATTGTCGTTATAATCTAACTCTATACGTGCCGCCCGTATAACAGGGAACCTTACATGACAGCTGACATTTTGATATGAGCCCACTGCTGGTCATCATTGGTATAGTGCTCACCGCCCTTATTACTGTGCTCCTGCTGCGGCGTGCACGTGTTCAGCATCTTCAACAATTTGCTGACAAGCCGCTTGAACCGGAACTACTAAAACTGTTACGCCAGCATATGCCGTTGTACGAGCGTATGCCGCTTGATTTGCAGCAGCGTCTACAGGGACTCGTGAATGTGTTTCTGAATGACAAAAGCTTCTTTGGCTGTAGTGGGCTTGAGATTACTGATGAAATGCGTCTGGCTGTGGCTGGCAACGCCTGCCTCTTGCTGCTTAACCGGGATGACCATTGTTTTCCAGGTTCCCATACGATCCTCCTTTATCCCGATACAATTGTTACTCCGGTAGTGAAGTATGATGGACCGATTGTCCATGAGAGTACGTCTGCACGGCTTGGTGAATCGTGGCACCGTGGCCCTGTGATTTTGTCATGGGCCGATATACTGCGAGGGATAAATAACCCAGAAGATGGACACAATGTTGTTATCCATGAGTTTGCCCACAAGCTTGATGAGGAAAACGTGTCGATGGATGGGCTGCCTGTGCTGCATGAGCACGCAGACTACCCGGAATGGGCTCGGGTTATGAGTCAAGAATTTGCTGATTTAATCAAACGAGTCCAGCACAACCGTAATAAGGTGCTTAGTGGGTATGGCAGTACTTCCCCAGCGGAATTCTTTGCCGTGGCATCAGAGGCGTTTTTTGAGAAGGGCAAGCAGATGCAGAACCGATTACCAAAGTTATATGCACTATTAGAGCAGTATTATGGGGTTGATACTGTGGGGTGGGGGAGCACTACATAAACAGGCTAACTGCTGGGCAGGTAAATAGTTTCGGTACCAATCTTGTTGTGCCCTGATGCCTTGGAACAGCAGCACAACAAAGATGATGCTCCCTGGAGTCTAAGGTTGGCAATTTCCTCAGGCCAGTAATGGTGATACACGGGGGGTGCTGCTGGTCTGGAATGCTAAAGGGGAGCTGGTTCCCATGAGTGTTGATGATGACTGGGTGTCGGGCTCGGGCTGGACTATTGCCAGTCTTGAAGTTGAGAAAGATAAATCAATTAAATGAAAAATTGAGGTGTTGAACCGAATATTAGATTAAATTCTTTTGACCCCTTAAGTTTTAAGTGTCCATTTGTCACATCATGTTGCGCAGATTGCTTGATTTCTTAGGCCCTTCTTTTTGCGTTGCAACTCTTAAAGTTGTTTCTAGGAAAGTGTATTTTTCCACGTTTAGCAAGCACATGCGAATGAAACACAGGCTCATTCTATGGGGCTATAGAAAGACTTTATGGTCAGGGGTAGAGGCTTGGCGTCTCTTTTGGCAAAGTGTACCTTCAATCACGGGTATTTGGCGCCGGGTTCGGACCATATTTTCAGCTAATGGGTTAGCTGGAGCTGAGATTGAGTGGCCCATCGGTCTTAGTTGTTGCTACGTGTTTTTTCCAGAGAAGGTTCCCAATGATTTTGATGCAAACGTCTTGTCGGCGCTCGTTCGATTTACTTAAGTATATTCGCAAATTTCTTCTATTACTGCCATTAGCTGCTGCGGCCTCGGTTGCGCTGGCCGCAGATGTAGACCGCGCCCCTAATTTCAATGCCCATGAGCATATTGGTCTGTTTATATGGCGAACTGCCGGTGTTAAAAGCCAATGGCACGTGCGGCTCTTGGGTGGTAATTATAATGCTTCCTTTTCTGGCAATTTTGAAACTGATGGTGCCATTAACAACCTGAAAAAAATTGAACTGCAAGCAAGTGATACCGTATATCTAAGCAACCCAAGCACTATGAATATTGATTTCAGTGTCAATTCAGGCGAAGTTGATGGTGTTCGCTTTGCCAGTAATGGTGAGGATCTATGCTTGCGCAGCAATTCCGGGCCTGTGGCTGTACGCTTGGGTGAAAATGCCGTAGTGCGCACCACACCGGTTGACCTAACCGGTACCGGCTCGTGTGCAGTTGAGCCACCAGCGCCGATTCAACAAAAGGGCTTGATTCTGACGGATAATGGTAAGAATGTCTGGGAAGTTCGTCTTATCAGTGATGATGCAACCGAAACCTTTAAGGGAACAATTGAGTCCACTGAGAATCTGCGTTGGTTCAGCAAATTTAAGTTGGAATCGACTGACGTATTAAAAAAACTGACACCCACCAAGCTGAACGTAGAATTTTCGGCCTGGCGTGGTGGTATCGATGGCACCAATGTTGGTGTAGTTCCCGGTAGCGGCCTCTGCGTACGTGCGACGGGCGGTGATTACTCGCAGATTGTAGTTGTTAATAAGCAAGGGACTGCCAGCTTACGTAGTGCCCCGGTGGATGTTACTAATAGTGGCGCTTGTGGTGGTGGCTCACCACCACCGCCGCCGCCGCCTCCAACAACCCAGCGTAAATACAATCCTGGTCATTACGTTGCATTTATGCGTGGTATTGATTCACAGTCAATAATGGCTGCATCCATCAAGGCTGGCGTTGTCGGCTTCCATAAGCGTTATACCTGGCGCGAACTGGAGCCTTCACAGGGCAACTACGATTTCAGTGAAATGGCTGCTGACCTGCAGTTTGTCGCAAGCCAAGGCTTAAAGCTGGTGGTTATGATCGAAGACAAAACCTTCATCAATGAAAACCCGATGCCAAATTACCTGGTCCGATTTCCCAATCGCCCTGGCGGTTACACCGGTGCTCGCTGGCAAAGCCAGTATGTAAACCGCTTTAATGCCCTGACGGCAGAACTGGGACGTCGCTTTGATAGCAACCCGGCATTTGAGGGTGTTGCCATACAGGAAAGCTCACTTGGAATTAGTGATGATTTGCTTGATGCGAATGGCTACAGCGCAAAGGCCTATAGCAATGCGTTGATCAAAATGATTAAGACTGGCTTGGCTAATATGCCTAACTCGCGGTTTTTCTGGTACATGAACTTCCTGGAACGAGGGATGGGTGAGTTGGAGGTCATTACTGCTGCGATTCAGAATACAGGTGCCATCATTGGCGGACCGGACATCGGCCCGGATATAGAATCACTGCAGAGATGGGCTTATCCGATTTACCGAGAGTATGCGGATAAGGTGTCCTTTTTCGGTCAGATCGAACCGATGGTCTACCATCATGAGCATCTGGATCCAAATGCTGCTACGAAGTACTGGACCATGAATGAACTATTCCGTTATGGCCGCGATAACCTGAAAGTCGATTACATCTTTTGGATGCGTTATAAAAAGCCCAGAAATACTGATCACTATGATTTCAACAATGCATTGCCGGTAATCGAAAATAATCTAGGCTTTAATAAATAAGCAGCGCTAACTGCTGGAATAAAAAAGGGGTGCTTTGCGCCCCTTTTTTATTCCATAAATGGTGAGAATAAATTGATTAAATTGGCTCAACACCTTTGTTAATGCTTTAACAAACTAGCCATCAAGAATCCAGCTCTTTGCACTATCAAATTGATCGTATGGATAGTGTTTAACATCAGCTGATACTAAGTGGCTTCCAATCTTTTCTGCCAGACCGCCAATCTTTGCATCTGTAACAACTGCGACCTTTGATAATTGTGTGTGATGATTCTTAATAAATGTAATATGGCTCACCAAAGCGCCAAAAGATTCCCAGCCAGGAAAATCTTTGGCACTAATGATTAGTCCATGTAGGTTACCGTTTTCTGCAATATATGGGTCTATAACTTGAGATGCTGCGTGAAAATCAGACTCTGAAAGAGAGCCCTGCGGCTGTAATATTGCGATACCTTTCTCTTTATCTATTTCGACATTTAGCATTTTTAACCCCAATAGAATTGCTCGTTGATTAATTAATAAGTTTTGTGGTCATATTGTTTGTTTGGTAAGGCAATTGATCGATGAGCCATGTACTTGGCTTGTCACCATCGAAAATTTGCTTTAGGTCTATAGTGACGTAGCCAGTTCTATTCTCATAGTTGCTGATGTGCCATTGTTGATTGCTAAGGTCTTTGATGACTACCCACTGAGTGTAATCAGATATTAATTTATCATCACTTTTATGTGAAGCGACTCCAATTGGAATATCAACATTATTTAGAATGTGAGCTGCAAGTTGAACACCCTGCGCAATAACCAGACGGGTGAATTTGTTTACCCTCTTTTTATATAAGCAGGCCTTTTTAGTCGCTGCATAAAAGGAGTCTAAGAGAGTTTCATTACCCCAAGGTAAGGGCTCTTACCCTCAACCTCAAATGTCTGCGATAAACTCCCTCCTGAACCACGTACCTCTATCTGATAAGACCCACTGTTTTTCTCCAGCTTGTCGACCTTAAACTCCCCAAAGGTATCAGTGGTTGCTCTACCAACATCATTGCCATCCTTCCTGACAACAACCTCAGCCCCCTCAACACATTCTACAACACCATTAATCTGCGTCACAACAGACCCGCCCACAAAACACTGCGTCATTAAATGCAAGTTCTTGTAATAAATACGTGGTTTAGTTCCAAGCTCAGGTTTTAATACCTCCAGCCCTTCAGCTTCAACCAGTGCCTGTATTTCTGCATCACTACGTTTGATTGACTTAAACACATCAGTTGGACAAATCTGTTCAGCCCGGGTCTGTTTCCAGCCATCATCCAGCAGATGTGCATCAAATATCCATGCCTGTGGCAGTTGCAGTTCCTCGTTCCAGGAAACTGCACCATAAGGGCAGGCATCAGCAATCTGTTTTTGACCTTTGGCTTTCAAAGGATCAATGATGACAATGCCATCATCACGCTTTTTAACTGCACCATTGGTTGCCGCTTTCATACAAGGTGCGTCATCGCAGTGGTTACACATCACCGGCATAAAGTTAGCATCCACTATGGGATAGCTGCCGCGTTCGTTGCGTTCAATTTCTATCCAGTTGTGCCCCTGTGCAGGTTGCGGTGCTGAATAGCCCGGAAAGTCGTTGCCTATATGCTCGTCTTTGTCGGCTAAAAAGCAGACACGGCAGTTGTCACAGTTGGCAACATCAATAATCATGTTCCATTTATTAGCCATTACGCGGCTCCTTCTTTTATCTCTGCAGCTGGTTCAACCGGCTTCCAGGTATCTACGCCGGTCCATTTTTCAAACTCCATTAGTGTTGAGTTGGGTTTGATACCGTGAGATTTTTTGGTTATGGATTTACTGGGGTTTAGTAGGTTAACGCAGCCACCTAAGTCGGTGGATTTGCCGGGCTCACCCATGGGTCGGTACTCGGCTGATGCGGTTGCAACGCTGACAACCCCTGGACGAATTCTGTCGGTGCATTGTGCCGCACAAACAATGGAGCCGCGGTTGTTCCACAAACGGATCAGGTCATCATCTACAACGCCTCTATCTATAGCATCCTGCTGGTTAACTCTAGCCACCAGGTAATAATGCCCGTCCACCAGTACGCGATGCTCGCGGATGTCACGCAGTGAACTGCCTTCATCATCACCCATCACGTGAAAGGGGTAACGTGAATGCGGTGAGAGCAACTGTAGGGGGTAGTCTGCCAGTTCTGCTTCCTTGTTCGGGTCTTCGTAGGCAGGCATATATTTGTTTAATGGTGGCCGATCTGGATCGTCGAAGCGGCCCAGGGTCTCGGGAACAAACTCGTATTTGCCCGAAGGTGTTTGCAGTCCCTCACCGAAGTTATTGACATATTCTGATGGCAGCGGGGCGGGCTCAGGCACATCCTTTTTCCGGCCTTCATAAAACCATTTGTAGGCAGTGGGTGCTCGAGAGGCTTCTGGTTCCGGCGGCACGACGAAGTAACCTTTTTTTAGAAACTTCTTCCAGGAGATATGTTTGGATATATCGCTGGAGTCAAACACGCGCTTACACCAGTCGAGTTCTGTCTGTCCGCCTTCTGAATATACCGCGCCCATATCGAGTTTTTCTGACAGGGCAAGGAAAATATCGTAATCGGATTTGGATTCACCCAGTGGCTCGATGGCTTTGTGCTGCATATTGATTACACGGTGATTGCACATCGAATACATGTGATGCACATAGGCCGGTCCCACGTTCAGCTCTTCACTAATATCCCAGCGCTCAAATACTGAACATGCGGGCAGGATGATATCGGCAAACTTGGTTTCACCTTCATTCCAAACGGACTGGTTTACGACAAATTTTAAATTGTCATGTTGATACATCTTCACCCAGCGATTGGAGTTCACCATGGTGCCAAAGGAGGCACTGCCGTACTTGTAGAGCATTTCTACCGGTACATGCCCGGGGGAGGGGTAACCAAACGGGAAGAACTGGCCCTGTACGGATGCGACATCAGTCAGGTAACCCATAGCCCTGCCTTCCATGATGGCCTCAGGCAGATAGATGCGGGGGATGGCCTGTCTGACTGAGCTCATGGTCACGATGTGTGGCATGCGCTGATAGTTATTTGCCGAATTGGCACTGTATGCTAGGTCACCAGACATGCTGCCTTCGGCATAGCCGGGGAAGTAGAAGTTAAAGTCGAGTGGGGTGCCAAACTGTAGGTTACCGAAGTTTGAGCCGGGGCTGCCCATTCCCTGCATGGCACCAAGAATGGTCATCATGCGGGCCCATTGCACACCCATGGGTCCGCGACAGGCACCGCCAACACCACTGCCCCAGCCGCCTGCACCGAGATAGGTTTTTTTCTTGGCCCATTCGCGGGCTAAAGCACGTACATCACGAGCCGGTACGCCGGTTTCAGCTTCTTGCCACTCGGGTGTTTTTGGTATGCCGTCGTCTTCACCGAGGACGTGCGCTTTCCATTCAGAAAAGCCGGTGGTGCGTTTCTCAACAAATTCTTTGTCGTAGGTGTCTTCGGTAATCCAGACATAGGTTAGTGCCTGTGCAAAGGCTGCATCGGTACTGGGCTTGGGTGAGATCCACTTGCCACCTAAGTGTGCTGCCGTGTGGTTCATGTACGGGTCGATGTGCACCATCTTGATGCCCAGCTCTTTTGCCCAGGACCGTCGGCGGGTGCCGTCGAAGCCATAGGTTGCATCAGGGTCACTAGACCAGAACACAATCATCTCGGCTTCTTTCAGGCAGTCTTCTACCGTGCCGTAAGGTTCAGATGCGCCCAGGCGCAGGCTGTTACCCCAGTGATGCATTGCGCCCCAGTACCAGCCTTCCCAGCTGTCTGGGTTGTGCACCAGCTTGGTGACACCGATTAAGTTCCAGAAGCGGTTAAAGGCACTCAGGTAATGACCGAGGTTACCCCACTGGTGATGTGATCCGTTGGCAACGGCTACTGCACCCGGACCTACAGATTTACAGCGTTTGATTTCATTACTGACGATATCGAGTGCTTCGTCCCAGCTGATTCGTTCAAATTCTGATTTACCGCGATTTTGAATATTACGATTACCATTGGGGTCAAAATCCACTCGTTTCATCGGGTACAGAATACGTTCTTTTGAATACACCATGGACTTCTGGCAGATGCCATGTGCTGGCAGGGTGGTTTTACGGGGTGGTGTAAAGGTTTTGCCACGGGCTTTAATCGACCACGGTTGTGCATCGGTGTCATCAAATTCGATGGGGGTGGTGCGGATGATTTTGCCATCTTTGACATAGACGAACAGCGGCCCGCCATTGGTGCCGTTGGTGTAACGCATGACACCGTTGCCCATGTCGGTGCCGGCCTTCCAGGTAATGGTTTCCAGACGGGCGAGCAGCGCCATAAACCATACGGCCAGATCATCAGGTCCTTCTACACCGATTTTAAAGTTCTTGGCAGCATCAATGCGTTCTAACTGATCGAATGGAGGGGTAAGGAAGCTTGCACCGATGGCCTCGTTTTTAAAAATGAGAGAGACATCTGGCTTTTCATGAATGCCACTGCCGGAGCTGATTTTACCGTTATTGAGCTTGATCCAGCGGCCCAGTTCTTTGTCCGCTACTCTGAACTGTGCGGTGATATTCTTTTCTTTCAAGCGTTCTGAGAATTCGGGGTAAATAGCAGCAACAGTGCGCATTGCCTGTGGAATGCCCCAAAGAATGGCTGAAAATTTCATGTTGCTCTCCAAAAAATGAGCGATTTGAACGTTTGATTATGAGCAGGAAGCCGGGGCTTCTGGTCAGTGCTGTGTCTTGTAAGAGTGCGCAGCTTAAAGTCTGCAACTTTTTATATACTCATACACTATAACGACCGGTTATTCCCTGTGATGATAAATGTCAGTGAGATTGCGTGCAGTGACTATAACTCTTGTATATGGAGCCGCCCCTGCACGGAGTTATGGTGACTGGCTCCAAAAGGTAAATGTCATCGATGTTGCAAGCTGCGCATAATACACCCTTACGGGCTGGTTTTTTAGAGGTTTGGGGGCTATATATAAGGGTCAGGCCAGTTATTCATAAATACACTGTAACCTCTGGAGATTGGGGTCTGAGCTGGTGCCACTATGGCCTAAATTATGCTGTTTGAAGGACGTAATGATTAAAGCTTTTGCACAGGACAAAGTGCGCCTGGATAAATGGCTGTGGGCCGCACGCTTTTTTAAAACCCGGCGGTTGGCCAAAGAGGCCATTGATGGTGGCAAAGTACACTGTGCAGGCCGACGCATTAAGGCGGCTAAAGAAATCTCTGTAGGTGACAGGCTTACTGTACACCAGGGCATCAGTGAGAAAGAAGTGCTGGTAATGGCACTGAGTGACCGGCGTCGTGGGGCAACTGAGGCGGCATTACTTTATGAGGAAACTGTCGGCAGCAAAGCACTGCGTGACAAGCTTGATGCAGATCGCAAGGCTGGGTCAGCTGGGTTTATACCCAGCGATCATAAACCCAGCAAAAAAGAGCGTCGGCAGATTCATAAATTACTGTCCCAAAAGTTCCAGGTACCTGATGAATAAAGATAGTGAACATCAGGAAGTTCATGTACAGGTTAAGTCCTCGGCAGATAACCCGGTTGATCTGTTGCATTGTGCCACCGGCCTTACAAAGCAATGCATCAAAACAACAATGACCAAGGGTGCTGTTTGGATAACGCGTGGGAGTAAAACTCAGCGACTTCGACGGGCGAAGCGCACCCTGCGTGAGGGTGATGAGTTACATCTTTACTATGATCCAGTAATTCTGGCGGAGATTCCTGCTGCACCTATGCTATTGGCAGATGTGGGTGGCTATTCAGTATGGAACAAACCCTATGGATTACGTTCACAGGGTTCTAAATGGGGTGATCACTGCACCGTGGTGCGCTGGGCCGAACAACATTTGCAGCCAGAGCGTCCGGCATTTACGGTCCATCGGCTGGACCGAGCAGCCAACGGGCTCATATTGGTGGCACATTCCAAATCTCTAGCTGCTGCTCTGGCCACTCTGTTTCAGGAGCGTCAAATTGAGAAATACTATCGTGCAGTTGTAACCGGTGATTTTTCCACGCAGCCTAATCCCATTCGTGTTGAGCAGCCCATTGATGGCAAAGCAGCCGTTAGTGAGATTTCATTCCAGCAACTTGGTGCTGATGGTGAGCGGTCACTTGTGGAGGTGCGTATTGAGACTGGACGCAAGCATCAGATTCGTCGCCACCTGGCTGCACTTGGCCATGCTGTATGTGGTGACCGGTTGCATGGCATGGGAGAGCAAGACGGTGTAGACCTGCAATTAACGGCTTATCTGCTGAAGTTTCATTGTCCGGTCAATAATGAACTTGTTGAATATAGTTTACCGACAGAACCGGATAGTTTACTGACAGAACCGGCACTACCACCTTCTAAGAAAGGTTTTGAGGGACAGGGGTAATTAGGGGTGGTCACTGCCCCTAGTTGTATTGCTTAGATAAATAGCCTGATAGTTAAAGAGCTTCAAATAATTCTTGCAGCGCGCCACTGCCTGGGTTGCGGACCAGCATGGTTTTACACTTACCACGTCCTGGCAGATCAATTTCTATAGGGGCTGAAA
Source organism: Gammaproteobacteria bacterium (assembly GCA_024229935.1). Taxonomy (GTDB): domain Bacteria; phylum Pseudomonadota; class Gammaproteobacteria; order Steroidobacterales. The sequence goes on from JAAERX010000051.1 coordinate 11,859, forward strand.
ATTCTTCTACACCTATAGCAGCACAGGCACTGGCTGCCTCATCTATATTGCTGATCTGAAAGGACTGAGCCAGGTAACCAATATTGGGTGCTACAGCGTCAGGCACCAAGTTAGGGGTTTCATAGTTAAGGGGTGCTGCCAGAGCAATTTTACCGTACTCATGATCACCCTGAACCAGCACGCTGTGAGTGCGTGAGCCTTTTTCCAGGTTTAAAGCTGTGTTTGTTTCTTCACCCTCAAGGATGGAGTCCACAAATAATGTCATGTTTAAAGGACCGTAATAAAAGGCGAGGGCTTTTTCCATGTCAAGTACGCTGTGAGCTGTGGTGACAACTGCTGTAAAGCCGGATGGTGTGCGACCGTATTTGCTAACAAAGCTGTCTATATGTCCGATGAGCGTTTTTGGGTCTTTGGTTAGCAATTCAACAAGGTTAATGACAACGCCATCAGGCCCGTCAAAAGCAAGTTCCATGGTTTCACCAACGCTTGGCCCAAAATTGTTGTAAGCAGGCTCGCTCCAGAAATCAAAACCCTGAGATTTAAGTTGCAGATAATCCTGTTTAATGTCACTAGTGTAAATATTCAGGTTAAACAAGCCAGTTGCTCGGCGTATGCCCGGATGCCTGATGAATTTTCGCTCAGGTGTATTGAACTCCATGAGTTGAATACGGCCAACGGGATCAGCGCCATGTTTAAGGAATGCGCACTGTGCTGAGGTGCCGGCAGGGACTTGCCAGTATTGCTCGAATTCAGGCCCTTGCCAGATTTTGGTCTCAGCAATCTCCAGACCTATGGTTTCTGCATAAAATTCAAGGGACTCATTAAGATCCTCAACGCTGATTACAACAACACTAACGGGGGCACTAATGCTTTTTTTATCATTCATTTAGAGGGTCCTGGGGTGTTGATGAGGTTCATTTTTTCTGGATTCTACAGAAAAAAGAGTAGTGCGAGGCAATGTACAACCCTAATAACTGGTGACTTTAATAGAAGAGTGGTTCAGCGGCTGCCCTTTACTGAAAGTAAAACTTATGTGCGTTGGCATGAGCGCGCACTGGTGCCAGCATGAGTGCGCACTGGTGCTGGTTATTGGCCTGAAACAGTTTAGGTGAATTGAGTAACTTAATGGTGACAATCTTCTTGAGTTATTTTCCTGGCTCCTTTCAGGAATCGGTGTCAGTAATTTTAACAAAGTGTTTTTGGCTAACATCATTTTTCATAACTTTTAAGAAAACAGTGCGACAAAAAATTATCGGAATACTTCACATAACTAACTGCTCATAGGGATAAGTTAATTTGCTGCACTGAAACTAACTTTTGCTGTGTTGCTTTATCTTGTTTATTTGTGGAGATTTAATGGTATTTAATCTGCATATTTTTTTGCATAGGTATTTTTTTTTGGTAAAATAATTAATTAATTAATTAATAATAAATAGACTAGAAGCACAGAGGTTGGGGACACATGTTTTTTCTTTTTTTACTTGCAATTCTTTTTGCAGTATCAAGACTGATATATAAATCAGTCTTGATTGCATTTCATCTGCAAGTTGCCAGCAGGTATAGCAGAGATGCGGCTGAGGAAGAGTATTTGGAAATGGTGCTTATGCTCATTGCCTATGGCATGGATGCATGGTCATCAGAACTACAGGCTAAAGACGTGAAGAATGTAACTGAGCGAGCTATAGCTATGAAGTGTCGTATGCGTGAGCTTGACAATAAATATCATGGTGTGATGTTCCGGTTCCGGTTTCGTCCTGCATTCAAAGCAGAAATTGAAAAGATGTCTGAAGACTTTGTCTGTGCGCAGACGTGTTAATAAAGTAATTTTATCTTTACAGTTGTGACAGACTTCGACCATCCGCGGTTTTCATATAAACCCAGTCTTGGCCAGGCTCACCAAATCCTTATGATGAAATGGACGGGGTGAGAGGATTCGAACCTACGGCTCCTGCCTCCCGAAACCGTAGAACTACCAGAAGAGCTTGACCCGTACGGGGCGGGTTAGTTTGGGAGTCCGTTTACCATCCGTTAGTGCGGTTGAGGTGTGACCGTTGCCTACAAAAAACCCCGCACAATACGGGGCTTAATAAATTGTTTCAGTTCGCTTTATGCGGTATGTCTACGTCGGAACCAGCCAAGCAAACCCAGCCCGGAACCGAACAGCCAGACTGCAGCTGGAACCGGCACTGCCTGCAGGGTTATGTTGTCGAGAACGGGCACGAGACCGAATGTATTATAGCTTGAAACCTTAAACGCTATATCTAAGGAGGTCAGATTCTGCCAGGAGTCGTCGAAAAACACGGTCTCGATGCCCAGCGTCGCACTGATCCCCTTAGTGATCGTGCCGCCCCCCTGCAGGTATCCGGTCACCGTTCCGGCACCCGGGAAGTCGTTTGTCGTAAAACCTGTATTGGAATACACATCCAGCGAATCGAGTTCGAAGGTCAGACCGGCTTGCGAATAGATTGACACGCCTTCGGACGTGTCTCCACACCAACCACAGAAAAACAGGGCCGGAGTACCATTACCCCCTGCTACTGTGGCCATGACCGGATCAAACGGTGCCAGTGCCGGGTCAATCACAAAACCGTCTTCGAACTGCGGGGTCTCAAACTGGCCGCCTGTCGAATTGTCATCGAAATCAATAACAATGGTCGTTGCATTTGCAGCTACTGATAGCAGGCTAAAACTAAACGTAATTAGAAGTATCAAATGCTTCATTACAATTCTCCTGTAATCTTGACCCTTGGACACCCTAAATGTGGATCTTATTTTTAAAAACAATATCAACCGCAGATAGGTATTACAAGAATCAAGGAATACCCGTCATCAATATGTAAAAAGTAGGTTACTAGCGGCGTGCGGGTGTAAGACACAGGGGGAAGAAAGGCATTATAACTTTAGTGGAAGCCAGGTTGGCTGTCGATATGCGCCTGAGAAACCTCTGGAGCGTTAGTATTGACGTTGAACTGCAAACTGAGCCAGTTCAATGAGGGCGTCTTTGTATTTTGAATCGGGGATTGGTGCCAATGCTGCAATGGCGTCTTCTGAGGCTTTCTCAGCCTGTTGTGCAGTATAGGCCAGAGCGCCGGTAGTTCTGATGGTTTTAGCTATACGCTCAATATTACCCAGTCCACCTTCTTCAATGGCATTACGGATAATAAGTTGCTCGTCAGGGTCTGCCTTCTTTAATGCATGAATAAGTGGCAAGGTAGGTTTGCCTTCAGCCAGGTCATCACCAATATTTTTACCCAGGTCAGCATTGCCACTGCCGTAATCAAGAGCATCATCAATTAACTGGAATGCACAACCCAGTTTGCGGCCGTACTCTGTTAATGCTTCTTCAACGGCACGTGTTTGTCCTGAGAGTATTGCGCCGATCAGCATACCTGCTTCGAATAGTTTGGCGGTCTTACGATAAATAACTTCCAGATACTGCTCTTCAGTTGTGTCGGGTTCGTTGCAGTTCATCAGCTGCAGTACTTCACCTTCAGCAATGGTATTGGTGGCATCGGCAAGTACGTCCATAATGCGCATATGACTGATTTGCACCATGAGTTGAAATGAACGTGAGTAAAGAAAGTCGCCTACCAGTACACTGGCCTGATTGCCAAAGACAGTATTGGCAGTGTCATGACCGCGACGTAATGCAGACTCATCGACAACATCGTCATGAAGGAGGGTGGCAGTATGAATAAACTCAATAATGACAGCCGTCTGGATATGTTTGTCACCTTCATAACCGCAGGCCTTGGCTGCCAGCAAAACCAGTAATGGTCGCAGGCGTTTGCCGCCACTATTAATAATGTAGCGGGATATGCTGTTGACCAGAGCAACATCACTCTCAAGGTTTTCCAGAATTTTACTGTTAACCCCTGACCAGTCATCACTGACCAGTTCAAGAATGGTATTGAGATCAAGCTTTTCTGCTTGTGGCTTTACGAGTTCCATAGACATGGTAATAATGCCCTGCATGACTGGGTGTGTAAAACCTTTGGGGTTGTGGATTCTACTGATAACTTTGTTATCTCTGCCCATGCGGGTGCAGGCATTTGGCAGTAATGCACACCTGATTGTTGGTTATATAGCAGAAGAACACTTATGTGACAGTACCCGTAAGGCTATATCACCCTTGTTGGATGGTTATAGTCTTGCGGAGGTGGGTTTGTGGGCAGATAAAATTCGTGGCTACAGCCAGTGGGACTATGCCAAACCCTGGCATTATTTAAATGTGCCTGATGGTGTTGCCATAAAAGATGCTCAGCGCAGTGCTAAAGGCGATGTGCTGGCTGCAATTAAGGACATGGATCGTCGATTAGATGACCCTGCACTTAATGATAAGCAGGCTCTTAAGGAACAGGTGTATGCCTTGCGTTTTCTGGTGCACTTTATTGCAGATATCCATCAACCACTGCATGTTGGGCGCCGTGATGATCTGGGTGGTAACAAGGTGACTGTCTATTTTGAGGCAGCTCCGGGTAAAAGACTGAGGAAAACTAATCTGCACCGATACTGGGATAGCGAGGTGTTGAATATGGCTGTGCTTAACCCACAAGCCTATGCACGGGACCTTGTGACCAGAATGCAGCCAGATCTGGCAGAATGGCAGCCCGGTGAACCAGAGGACTGGGCTGCTGAGTCAATGGCATTTCGGGGTGAGGTCTATAATTTTCAGGTGGGTGAGGGGGATGTGCCTACCCGGTTGGATGCTGCTTATCGCGCCAGAGCCCTTGAAATTCTTGACCAGCGACTGGTTTTGGCGGGTTTGCGCCTGGCCACAATCCTGGATGCGCATTATTGCATTGCAGGAGAGGCTGAGGAGCCTGTGGTTAAAGGCCTTAATTAACCCTATAAGCCATTGATTTAAGGCCTTCGAGTCTTTAGAATTCCCGCTCTTTTACGGACTGAGGCTTTCCAGACAGTTAGCCAATCAGGTTCGGATAGCTGGTTCAATTAAAATCAGGGCATTAAGCCCAAACAGATTTAGAGCGAAAGCTCTACGTGGAGTAGTCATGTACGCCGTATTCAAGACGGGCGGTAAACAATACCGTGCCGAAAAGGGCGATAAGCTTAAAGTTGAAAAACTCAATGTTGCCGAAGGTGACAGTGTTGAGTTTGATGAAGTGCTGTTGGTAGGTGAGGGTGATGCTGTAAAGGTTGGCGCTCCACTGGTATCGGGCAGTAAAGTTAAAGCCAAAGTATTGGTTCAGGCAAAAGATAAGAAAATTGATGTCATCAAGTTTCGTCGTCGCCAGAACTATCGTCGTACCTATGGTCATCGTCAGCATTTTAGTCTGGTAGAAATTACCGGCATTACCGGTGGTGCAGCTAAAAAGACAGCAGCTGCTAAAGCTGAAACGGCAGAGAAGGAATAGTCAGCCATGGCACATAAAAAGGCAGCAGGTAGTACGCGTAATGGTCGTGATTCAGAATCAAAGCGCCTTGGTGTAAAGAAATACGGTGGCCAGCAGGTGCTGGCTGGAAATATTCTTATTCGTCAGCGCGGCACCAAGTGTCATGCTGGCATCAATGTAGGACTTGGCCGTGACCATACGTTGTATGCGAAAGCCGATGGTGCTGTGAAGTTTCAGCGCAAAGGCCCTAAAAACCGACTGTTCGTCAATGTCGTTCCTGTTGATGCATGATCAAAACTGAACGGTGTTTGAATGAACCTGGCAAGAAGAACGAATTAACAATAATAAAATTCAAAGCCCTGCATTGCAGGGCTTTTTTTTAATTAAATGAGACTGTTTTTCTAGGCGCCGTAGATAGCCAGAAATACGCAGTTGAATTTACACGAGCAGAAGCGCAGCTTTTGTTGGTGTCTACAATTAAGGCTTTAGCAAAGCGATAGACATTAAGGTAATGGAACCTATGACCAATCAAACTAACCTGCCTTCCTTCCAGTCAAAAAACTTCACTTGCCCAAGTTGCAATGAGCTGTCAGAACAAACCTGGTTAAATGCTTATGTTAGTCAGGTGAATAATCCTGCAGGAGTTCCATTGCGTATAGAAGGTGAGGGCCTAGAACAACTTAAACAAAGCGCGCAGTTTCCACCCGATGTATTGGAGCAGAAACTGGCTTATTGGAATAAAGTGAATAGTGGTGAGGTCTTTCTGGATCGCTGGGCACCGGTACAGTCCGATATTCTGGTTGCGGGTATGGAAATCAGTGTGTGTAACAGTTGCTCACAAATGGCGGTATGGCTGAGTGGAGAAATAGCCTATCCGAAAACTGCTGCTGAAAAATAAATTCTGTGCCTATCGATTTGCTTGCACTATATCTAGTATCTCATCATCAATAACAACTGTATTACGTTCTTCAGCGGCATCCAAAATTGCACTTAGGGCGGCACCCCGGAAAGGTCCTGGAATAGTCTTGATGCGTATAGAGGCTTCTGGGGTAAAAGTGATGCCCGCTTTAGTTTCATTAAGTGTGGTAAGAAAATCTGTATCAATGTTTGCAGGCTGACTGGTACTGTTATTGCCGGGCTTTGTTGATGGCTTATCATCCAGTGAGTTACAAGGGACAATATCGAGACTGGAGAAATCCCTTACTGGTTCATTTTCAGGATGCAGTGATGGGCGTCTTTCATCAGCAATAGCAATACGTTGCATGCTGCGTATTGCAGGGAAAAAGTCATCATCGATGCCACGATGAGTGGTATTACGATTATCCCACCAGGCTACACTGTTCTTTTGCCAGCTAAAGCGACAGGCAAGCTCTGGCTGATAGGCTTTTTGGCAAAGATAGTTAAGGAGTAAATCACTTTCTTCTTTGGTCAGCTCAATGATGCGAGAAGTGAGTAATTCACTAACATAAAGGCTTTTTTTGCCCGTTTCGGGGTGCCGAATAACCAGCGGATGTATGTGTGGTGGATTTCTTTCCATCATCTTGTCAAAAGCAGCGCCACTACTACTTTCGAGCATGACTCCAGTAAAGTTTTTTGCCAGTGAGTGTTCAGCAGTTAGCCCTTCCAGCATTTGTTGCAGTGGTTCTGAAAGAGACTCATAAACCTGCTCCATGTTTACCCAGGTTGTATCACCACCAAAGTCAGGTATATCCAGCCCACGCAGAACTGACATTTTGGTGGGGTATTTATGAAAGCTATCATCATGATGAAAGTTAACATCAGATGTCATACGAGAGTATTTGTCATACTGTTGCCGCGTGATCATGGGAAAATCTTTAATAGCTGGAATAAAGTCTGCATCAACTGGGGTGCCTATTAGTTGAGCAAAGGCGGCATGATCATGGTTATCCATCTTTTGACCACGAAAAAAAAGCACCTTGAATTCGAGTAGTGCCTGATTGAGTTCTGTGACAGCAGCAGCACTCAAGTCACCATTGAGTTGAATGCCGGAAATCTCGGCACCTAGTGCACCAGAAAGCTGTTGATAGTCAAAATGCCTGTAGTCAGGCTGTTGTGTGGCGCTTTTCATGAGTTTTTCCTTGGCTTTGAAGCTTTATAACGAGCTATATAAAGCAGTTGCTTTATGACACTCTATCTGGAATAAGTTATAAAGCAAGTGCTTTATAAGGTAGATTTAATAATCTTTGTGGTGTGGGAGGCTGGATTTGGCTGTTAATAAGGAAATTACCCGGGAAAAACTTATTCTGGCGGGTGAACGTCTTGTTGCTATTCATGGTGTTGAGGGTATGTCGCTGCGGAAGGTTGGGCTTGAGGCCGGACAGAAAAATACTTCAGCAGCATTGTTTCACTTTGGCACTAAGGAAGGTCTGTTATTAGCAATCTTTGATTACCGTATGGGACATGTTGATCAAAGGCGGCATGATTTACTTGATACAGATGATGGTTCTATAGAGGCACTGGTTCGAGCCTGGATACTGCCGGATATAGAGGAAATAATCAGTGCAGCTGGCGGCAGTTATCATGCACAATTTCTTGTGATGGTTAGTAATCATCCAGAGTTTAACTTTCAGAAGCTTTGGAATATTCGTTATGCAAGTAGCTATAAAAGAATTGCAGAAGGCTTAAGGAAGCTATTGCCAGAATTACCGGAGCAGGTTTTTGGTATGCGTTTTGGTATGGCAATGATGCAGAGTATTTACTCAATTGCTAATCAGGAACGCTTGCTTACTATTGATAATACGCACACAAATGATGAGCAAATTGCAGAACCGCTGTTTGTTAGTAACCTGATTGATGTAATGGTGGCAATACTGACGGCACCGTTATCAATGCAGACAAAAAAAGAATTGTAGTGAGTTAAGCAGTCTTATGCATTAGGTGAACACCAAATCTGTTTGCCCGGACATTAGGATTTTGCTTGCGCCATAATTAGTACATGCGTATAGACCTCATACTTCAGCCTCATCTTTCTGCAGCAGAGCTGGTAAAGCTGGGCGCTCTGGCTGAGAGCTTTGGTATTTCAGGAGTATGGGTTTCCAATCATCTTGATAGTAGGGACCCCTTCGTCAATTTTGTGCCGCTTGCTGAACGTACGGAGCAGTTAGGTATGGGGCCCACGGCACTTAGTCCTTTTGAAATCCATCCAATCAAGATGGCCAATCTTCTGCTTACACTTAATGAGATCTCTGGTGGTAGGGCTCATGTTGCGGTGGGCGGTGGTGGTGGCACGCTTGAGGCTATGGGCATTAAGCCAGAGCGTATGGTGAGAGCTGTGCGTGAGTGTCTGGAGATGTTGCGTGTGGCCACATCAGGACAGCCTGGTTCCTATCAGGGTGAAATATTTCAAATGAAGTGGCTTGATACGAGTTGGGCAACAGCCCCGGCACCGGCATTATTTGCGGCTGCTAATGGGCCACAAATGTTAAAAATGGCGGCACGTTATGCTGATGGAGTTATGACCAGTGACTTCACGCCGGTGCGGGTACGCTGGGCACGTGAATTAATTGACCCGGTACTTAATGAGACGGGTAAGGATCAGGCAAGCTTTCCATTTATTAATTTTTGGGCATGGCACGTCAAGGAAAGCTTTGAAGAAGCTCAGCGTGAAGCCCTTATGTACCTGATGGCTCGTGGCACAATATGGGCCCCCTATATTAATGATGTCGTCAGTGCTGAAGAAGCAGCCATTGTGGCTAATCATTACCCGGATTTTATTCGTGCTTATAGGAAAACAGCTGATATTAAGGGTGTACCTGAAGGTATCCTGGCAAAGATTGTAGAGCGTGGTGTGGCGGCCTCTGCACTTAAGGATATAGATCGTGAAATTGAAAAGTTACAGGAAATGCATGCGGCCGGTGTCACAGGCGTTGCCCTTTGTCTTTATGATGATCCAGCTGAATCCATTCGGAATATTGGTGAACATGTAGTACCAGCACTTAAAGCGCTTTAAAACAGCCCTCAGAAAATATACTTCTCAGGATTTTCTTAAGCCACAGATTTAAGTGCTTCAGCTGGCCCCTTGGGCTTCTCTGTGTCTTCAATAGCTACCCGATGATTTAGTCGATACTGGGGCTGAAAATCAGCAAGCACCTGATGCTGGGTAGAGCGATTGTCCCAGACCACTAGCGTACCGGTTTTAGGCCAGTGCAAACGAACCTGAAAATCTGGTTTGGTGAGATGCTTAAACAGGAATTCCAGTAGTAGCGTACTTTCATCTTCCGGGATGTCGTTAATTCGTGTTGTCACCATCTCGTTGACATAAATTGACTTACGTCCTGATTCGGGATGCACTTTAATAACAGGATGCATAACAGGGGGGTAGTGCTCTTCAATTTTTTGACGCATCTTGTGATCAGGATTGCCCCAGGAATTCAGACCAAACCGGGCAGCAAGATCATGAATGGCCGTTAACTCGTCAAGCATCTGCTGCATGCCTTTGGATAAAGCCGCATAGGCGGCTTCAGTATTGATCCAGATAGTATCCCCGCCAGCAGGAGGCATATCTACGCCATAAAGGAGTGAGCATTTGGAGGGAATATCTTTAAAAGTATCATCAGCATGCATATTTATGTCACCACCGACAGATGCCTGTTGAGTGTATTCCTGTTTTTTAACTTCAGGTTGTTCGTCCAGACGTGGGACGGTGCCGCCCATTTGTACTTTGCCAAATATTTTGGCAAATGCGGTGTGTTGAGCAGGGGTTAGGTTGAGACCATTAAAAAATAGTACGTGGTAGTGCACGAGCGCCTGCTGAATTTCTGCTGCAGCTTCACTACTCAGGGGCTGGCTGATATCAAGCCCCTGTATATTTGCACCAAGGGCAGCGGCTACCGGGGTGGGGGTAAATGTATTGAAATCTGGATCCTGACGCACAGCAGAAATTTCATAAGTCATTAATTCTCTCCGAATATAAGTCTAATCGGGTTCATGTTGCTGAGCCTTGCTAGCGGGCGATCTATTCTGGCCAATTAAAGAAATTAAATCAAGTGACTTAACTTTGCTGAAACCATAATTGCTGTATTGCAATAGTGGTGTCTGACAGGATAAACAGAGCGTACAATTGCCGGCCGCAGTATTTCCCAGGTTGCCGGTAGTTGTTATGAAGTTTGTTGATGAAGTATCAGTACGTGTACAGGCTGGTAACGGTGGTGATGGTTGCCTGAGTTTTCGACGTGAAAAATATATCCCTCGTGGTGGGCCTGATGGTGGTGATGGTGGTGATGGTGGGAATGTTTATCTGGTGGCAAAAACTGGCATAAATACGCTTGCTGATTTCAGGGTTGCACGTCGGTTTAAAGCGGGAAATGGGCAGCCTGGTAGGGGTAAGAATTGTTTTGGTCGGGCTGGTGATGATTTGCTGATTGAGGTGCCCCTTGGCACACGTATTATTGAAGAGGACACCACTGAAGTACTGGGTGAGGTGGTGAGTGATAATGAGCGTTTATTAGTTGCTTCAGCAGGTACAGGTGGCAAAGGTAATACGCGTTTTAAAAGCAGCACTAATAAGGCTCCCCGAAAAACCACTCCGGGTACCCTGGGTGAGAAGCGATTATTACGACTTGAGCTGACAGTACTGGCTGATGTTGGTCTGCTTGGATTACCAAATGCAGGTAAGTCGACACTCATTAGTGCTGTTTCAGCAGCACGACCCAAGATTGCAGATTATCCATTTACAACCTTGCATCCCAACCTTGGTGTTGTGTTTGCAGGGGAACATCGTAGTTTTGTGATGGCGGATATCCCGGGATTGATTGAGGGTGCTGCGGAAGGCGCAGGATTGGGTACGCATTTCTTAAAACATTTAAGTCGTACAAGACTGCTGTTGCATATTGTTGATGCGGCACCACCACCTGGCAGTGGTGATGCTGTAACGGGCGCACGCGCTATTGTTGGTGAGCTTGAGCATTTTAGTCCTGAGCTTTATGAGCGTGAGCGCTGGTTAGTGTTAAACAAGCTTGATTTACTGGGTGATGATGCAGAAGCAGAAGCCGATCGAATTATTAGTGAACTGAGCTGGGAAGGCCCAGTTTATAGGGTTAGTGCATTAACAAAGGATGGTACACAAAAGCTTGCAGGAGATATTATGACGCGGCTGGAAAAAATCGATGGTGCTGCGGCTGAAATTGCCCGGGCAGAATCTGCCTATGACCCTAGTAAAGAATAACTGAATACTAAATAATTAGCGCAGAGTAATCGCAGATATTAGTTGTGTGTATAAAAAAGCGGCAAGCTGATTGATCAGCTTGCCGCTTTTTAGTATTCAGGGTTGTGCCTTAAATCAGGAACCGATACTGCGAACGCGTGTGTTAAGACGGCTTTTGGTACGAGCCGCTTTATTCTTGTGAACCAGGCCTTTATTTACCAGAGTGTCAATTTGTGGCACAGCCTCTTTATAGGCTTTGGCAGCAGCTTCAGCATTGCCTTCTTCGGTGGCTTTTAGAACACTTTTAATGGCTGTACGCATGCGTGAGCGCAGTGCGACGTTATGCTGGCGATTCTTTTCACCCTGACGGGCGCGTTTTGCTGATTGCTTAGTGTTTGCCACTCGATATTCCTCTGCTTAAGGCGTCGGGCAAGATGGCCCGAGAGCCGCGCATTCTGGTCATTTGTGCTCCTGATGTCAACAGAATTAGCCACTTGGGGGAGCTGGTAGATGAGAAGCAGCCACTTTTTGCTCATTAATTACAGCTCTGGCTGGGGTTTGTATGCCTGAATAGGGTTAAATATAGCTAATTTATTGAGTAATGGATGCATAACGCCGCTAGACTATTGCCGCGATGCACCCCTTCATTTGAGGGGCCTTGTTGGCATAATCTGAACTGACCCCGGACCAGACCCGCAAAAGTGAATCAGGACTCTCCAGAATCAAAACCTGACAGCGCCAAACAAAAGGCGCCGGGATTACTGCGCTCGACTGCTGTGGTCAGTTCAATGACATTGTTATCACGGGTGCTAGGTCTGGTTCGTGATGTTGTTTTTGCGCGGTTTTTTGGTGCAGGGTTGGTGATGGATGCCTTCTTTGTCGCATTTAAGATACCTAATATATTCAGGCGATTTTTTGCAGAAGGAGCCTTCTCGCAGTCCTTTGTGCCGGTATTTGCGGAATATGATGAAAAGCGTAGCCGGGAAGAAGTCAAAGAGCTTGTCGACAGAGTATCCGGTACGCTTGGACTTATCCTGTTTGTTTTTACTGCCGTTGGTGTTATTGCTGCACCTGTATTAATAAGTATTGCTGGCATGGGCTGGCTGTTGAATCCTCAAGCGGATTCTGCAGCAAAGTTTGACCTTGCGGTTGAAATGCTGCGATACACTTTTCCGTACCTGTTGTTTATCTCATTGACAGCACTGGCAGGTGCTGTACTGAATACCTATCAACGTTTTGCTGCTGCGGCTTTTGTGCCGGTTTTGTTGAACCTGGTATTGATTGGCAGTGCTGCCTTTGTTGCGCCTGAATTTGAGCAGCCTGGTATTGTTCTTGCAGCAGGTGTGTTTGTGGCAGGTTTGGTGCAGTTACTCTTTATGCTGCCTTCACTGGCTAAAGTGCGTATGTTGCCCAGGCCAAAGTGGGGTTTGAGTCATGAGGGTGTTCGGCGGATTGCCAAGCTGATGCTGCCGGCAATTTTTGGTTCCTCAGTTGCTCAGATCAATATTCTCTTTGATACCTTGCTGGCATCCTTTCTTGTTACCGGCAGCATTAGCTGGCTGTATTACTCCGACCGGTTGATGGAGTTTCCTCTTGGTGTATTTGGTATTGCACTGGCGACAGTGATGCTGCCAAATCTGTCGCGAGCATATGCTAATCAGTCGCATAAAAATTTTTCTACCATGCTTGACTGGGCATTGCGTATGGTTTTATTGATTGCAGCACCCGCTGCTGTGGGCTTGTTTATGCTGGCAGCACCAGCATTGACTACCATCTTTTACGGTGGTCGCTTTGGTGCAGCAGATGTATCTATGGCGTCAATGAGTCTGATGGCCTATTCCTTTGGCTTGCTTGGTTTTACACTGGTAAAAGTACTGGTGCCTGGTTACTTTTCCCGTCAGGATACAAAGACCCCGGTAAGAATTGGCATCATCGCCTTATTAACTAATATGGTGCTTAATGTTGTAATCGTAGTGCCGTGGTATCGTGTTGAACTGGTTGGCCCGCATGCTGGGCTGGCAATCGCAACATCGATCAGTGCATTTATCAATGCAGGTTTGCTTTACCGGGGATTGCGTCGTAAGGGTGTGCTGGTGCATTCAGCTGGTTGGGGGCGTTTCTTGATAAGGGTTGTGCTCGCCTGTGCAGTTATGGCGATGCTGTTAAATTATTTTGTGCCACCGGCGGTTGTTTGGTTGGAAGCAAGTTTCTGGCAGACCTGTTACTGGCTGGTTGCAGCCGTTCTGGGTGGGGCAGTGGCCTATCTGGGCGTGCTGTTTGCTACAGGTATCCGGCCAGCTGAATTACGGCTTAAGCCGCCGGTTGCTTAGGTAATAACTAAATATAAAGTCGAGCAATATGAAGTTCTTTCGTAACCCCACTTTTCGTCCGCCTGTGCTGGTGCAGGGATGTATTGCTACAGTTGGTGCATTTGATGGATTACATCTCGGGCACAGATGCATTCTGAAGCGTGTGGTTCAATTATCCCGGCAGCATAATTTACCTGCTCTGGTTTTTTCCTTTGAACCCTTGCCGAAAGAGTATTTTAGTCGTGAGCAGCTGCCTGCACGTTTAATGAAGTTCCGGGAGAAATTCCTGGCGCTTGATGAGTTGGGCATAGATGCATTTTATTGCCCACGATTTGAACCTGGTCTTGCTGGACTCATGCCTGATGTTTTTATTGATGATCTGTTGGTGAGGTTGCTTAACGTAAAGCATTTAATTATTGGGGATGATTTTCAGTTTGGTTATAAGCGTTTGGGTGGTGTTGCAGACCTTGAGCACAAAGGTGCTGAGTATGGCTTTAGTGTAGAGCAGGTTGGTAGTGTTTTTGAGCAGGGTGGCAGGGTGTCCAGCTCAGTTGTACGCGCAGCATTGGAATCTGGTGATATGGAGCAGGCACGGCAGCTTCTGGGTGGCTGGTACAGTATGTCCGGTAAAGTTGTGCAGGGGCAGTTACTGGGGCGGGAACTGGGCATGCCCACGGCAAATGTGAAGCTGAACCGAAAATTGAGCCCGGTACAGGGCATATTTGCGGTGCGTGTTGGAGGCCTGCAAATTGATGGCCAATCTCAGCCCTGGTTAGATGGTGTGGCCAGTGTAGGGACCCGCCCAACGGTGGGTGGAACTGAGCCCATACTAGAAGTACACATTTTTGATTTCGATTGGGATATTTACGGTGCGCATATACAGGTAGAATTCGTCGCCAAACTGCGAGATGAAGTGCATTTTGACGATATTGAAACCTTACGGCAACAGATGTTTATTGATGCTGAGCAGGCTCGCGACATACTTAAAGCCGCATAAGCAAATTACTAATAACAGCTTATCAGGACCTGAATACAAGTGACAGATTACAAGGATACATTGAATTTACCGAGCACAGCTTTCCCGATGCGTGCCAGTCTTGCGCAACGTGAACCAGCAATGCTGAAATGTTGGTACGAAGAAGACCTCTATGGGCAGATTCGTTCTGTCGCAAAAGGACGCAAGCAATTTGTGCTATTGGATGGGCCTCCGTATGCAAATGGGCAGATTCACCTTGGTCATGCGGTAAATAAAATTCTTAAAGATATAGTGATCAAGTCACGCACGCTTGCGGGATTTGATGCTCCTTATATACCTGGCTGGGACTGTCATGGGTTACCAATTGAGCTTCAGGTTGAAAAAAAGAAAGGCAAGGTTGGTACTAAACTAAATGCACGTGAATTCCGGCAGGCTTGTCGTGACTATGCATTACGCCAGGTAGATAGTCAGCGTAATGACTTTAAACGTTTGGGTGTGCTGGGTGACTGGGATCGCCCATATTTGACTATGGACCCGGGTTTTGAGGCAGAGCAGGTACGTGGCTTTGCTAAGATTATTGCCAATGGTCATTTACAGCGTGGTTATAAGCCGGTGCACTGGTGCCTTGATTGTGGTTCCGCCTTAGCTGAGGCAGAGGTTGAGTATGAAGACAAAACCTCCATTGCAATTGATGTTCGCTTCACAGTGTCTGACCCTGCAGAGTTATTTGAACGTGTAGGTAGTAGCCTGAAGACATTAAATGCTGAGGAAGGTTTATCAGCATCCATACCTATCTGGACCACAACAGCTTGGACTTTACCTGCAAATCAGGCTGTGGCTCTGGGACCGGAGCTGGGTTATGTGTTGGTGGAAGCCGTTATTAATGAGCAACGTGAATTGCTGGTGCTGGCTGAGGAACTAGCTGAAGAGGCACTGACCCGATATGAGGCAACAAGTTCGCAGATTCTGGCGGAGTTTAAGGGTGCACTTTTGCATGGGCTGAAATTACAGCATCCCTTTGCAGCACGACAGGTGCCGGTTATCAATACAGATTTTGTGACGGTTGAAACGGGTACGGGGGCCGTACATATTGCACCCGGACATGGTCAGGATGATTTTGTTGCTGGTGTTGCCAATGATTTACCACTGGAGAATCCGGTAGGTGGCAATGGTGTATACCTGCCATCAACAGAGCATTTTTCCGGTCAGCATATCTATAAGGCGGGTAAGGCCATCATTGAAATGCTAACCGAAAATAATTGCCTGCTGCATGAAAATGCCTTTGTGCATAGTTATCCACATTGCTGGCGGCATAAGACCCCACTAATTTTTCGTGCCACCCCACAATGGTTTGTAAGTCTCGAACAGAATGATTTGCGCCGAGATGCCATGCAGTCAATCAATGCGGTGCAGTGGATTCCCGAATGGGGCAAGCAACGTATTGAGGCGATGGTTGAAGGTCGTCCGGATTGGTGTATTTCCAGACAACGTACCTGGGGTGTGCCGATTCCATTGTTTATTCATAAAGAAACCGGTGATCTGCATCCGGATACACCGGCTTTACTGGAAACTGTAGCGCAGCGTGTTGCTGAACATAGTATTGATGCCTGGTTTGAAATGGATCCGGCTGACTTGCTTGGTGATCAGGCTGATGACTATGACAAGGTTGTTGATACGATGGATGTCTGGATGGATTCTGGCATGGCGCATCATTGTATGGCGGCGAGCCATGAAGAAATTCCGCAACAGACCGACCTCTACCTGGAAGGTTCTGACCAGCATCGTGGCTGGTTTCAGAGTTCACTACTTACTTCAGTCGCAATGTATGGCCATGCACCTTATAAGCAATGCATGACGCATGGCTTCACTGTGGATGAAAAGGGCCACAAGATGTCCAAGTCACTGGGGAATACAATTTCTCCCCAGCAGGTTGTTAATAACCTGGGTGCAGATATTCTGCGTTTGTGGGTTGCAGCAACTGATTACAGTGGTGAGATGAGCGCTTCAGATGAAATTCTGAAGCGTATGGCTGATTCTTATCGACGCATGCGTAATACAGCTCGGTACCTGTTGGGTAATTTGCACGGCTTTGATCCGGCCACTGATATTTTGCCAGTGGAAGAGCTTGTTGATCTGGATTGCTGGGCAATACAGCGTGCTGCTGAACTGCAAACTTCGATACTGGCTGCCTATGAAGAATATGCTTTCCATCGGGTTTACCAGGAACTGCATAATTTCTGCATAGTTGATATGGGTGGTTTTTATCTTGATATTATTAAAGACCGTCTCTATACAACGGCTGTGGATGGCCATGCGCGGCGTTCTGCGCAGACGGCTATGTACCATATTGCTGAGGCAATGGTACGCTGGCTTGCACCAATACTCAGTTTTACGGCTGAAGAGATCTGGAGTGAGTTGCCAGGTGAACGCGCTGACTCGGTCTTGCTTACTACCTACACTGACCTGGATATCTCAATAAAGACCAGTGTGGACTGGCAACAACTGCTTGAAGTACGCACCGTCGTTGATAAGGCTCTTGAAGCATTGCGAGATGCAGGCACTATTGGTTCGCCACTGGAAGCCGTAGTGACTGTATATGCTGATGGTTCTTTACAGGCCACCCTTGAGCAACTTGGTGATGAATTGCGTTTTGTATTTATCACGTCTGATGCATCAGTTAAGCCGCTTTCTGAGGCAGGTAATGATGCCCTTGAGGGTGAAGGTTTCAAAGTGACAGTTGATGCAAGCACACATGAAAAATGTATACGCTGCTGGCATCGCCGTGAGGATGTCGGCAGTGTGAGTGGCCATGAGGAAATTTGTGGTCGTTGTGCAAGTAATGTTGAAGGGTCAGGTGAACAGCGTGCCTTCGCATAATTGGCACATGAACATTCAGGGAGTAGCAAAGTTGTGAGTGCAGATTTAAGCATGAGACAGCCCGCAATTGCAGGCCTTGCTTCATTGCGCTGGTTGATTATTTCCTTTGTTGTGGTTATTGCTGATCAGGTCAGCAAGTGGCTTATCATTACGAATATGGATGAGTTTCAGCGTATTTATCTGATGCCATATTTTGATCTGGTGCGTTATCACAATACCGGGGCGGCATTTAGTTTATTTGCTGATGCTGGTGGTTGGCAGCACTGGTTCTTTACTGGTATTGCCTTTGTAGTAAGTGTCGGCATACTTTGGTACCTGTGGTCATTACCTGCGCGGGGTTGCCGGACTCTGGCCACCGGACTTGCACTGGTGTTGGGTGGTGCTATTGGGAATGTAATAGATCGGCTTGTGCATGGCCATGTTGTCGATTTTTTACTTGTTTATTACAAGGAATGGGCGTGGCCTGCATTTAATGTGGCGGACAGTGCCATCACGGTGGGTGTCACGTTGATCATTATTGATAGCCTGTTCTTCGAGCGGCATCGTAAACAGGCTGATTAACAGCTTTGTATTTTCAGGTTAGGTCTTCCAGCAGTGTTGGGTTGAGTTGTTACCTGTAAATGTTTCTGCCCAGCGTCGCCCGGTAGCATCAATTCCAAATAACCAGCAGCGGGCATCATCTTTTTGTAAGCCATCGCTTTTAACGGTTGCAGTTGCACTAAAGCCGCCAGCTATCAGCCTGGTTTCCAGATTGTAGTAACCTGTAAGGCTGCTGCTTAAGCCAAGTCCGGCTGGTGGGCTAAGCGCCAGTTCATCATTACGTGCGTAGCGGTGTTGCTGTAAATAAAACTGCTCTTGTTTTGTAGCAAGTTGGGTAAGAGTAGTAGTTGCATAGTGACGTCGGGCTGCAGTCAGTAGCTGTTGCCATCCAGGCAGTGCAAAGCTGATGATTATGATGAGGATGGTCATAGTGATGAGTAGGTCAATAAGACTGTAGCCCTGGAGGTTCCAGCCCTGGGTGTTCGATATACATAGGCTTTCGGTGTTGGCCTTATGCATCCCCAAAAACTGTCCAGTAGCTTGGTATTGGGGCTGCCTCTGCATTTATACAGTTCTCACCTGTGCATAGTTCTCGGCATATATAAAAGCCCTGTATGTGGGTGCGTGTAGCGCCCATGCCTGCAATACCAGTGGCATAAATCTCATAATGCTGACGTTCACCAACAGTAAATAAGGGGCAGTGGCCATCATTGCCGGTGGCTTTAATTGTTATATCTATACTGTGATCTGGAAGGGTGGGTTGTGTAATCGGGATTGTTACAGGCAGGCTTAATGGCAGGTTTTCAGGTTGTGTTCTGGCAAAGGCAAGAGCTGTTAATACTCCACGCTCTGCCAGATGGAAGGCCCGACTAAAATTTTGTGCAGATATACCAAGTCGAGCTTCTGTTGTTGCAGAGCGTAGTGCATTTATTGCAAGTATGTTGAGTATGCCTGTCAGTATCAGGCAGATGGGTAAAGTGGAGCCCTGATGTTGCCTTTTATTTCTTGGATGCCGCATAACTCAGGCATCCACCTGGTTACGTAACCATATAGTGCGTTCGGCATTGATACGTCGATAACTACTTTTTGGTTTATCGGCTGAACCACGTTCTGGGTCTTTATGCCCGGGTTCCGGCAGCATTGATCGCATTAGTAACAAAAGCCGGACAGCAAGAATATTGCCGCTATCTTCATTTCCCGGCTCAACAAAACCATCAATGATGCCGTCATCATCCCGGTCAACTCCCAGCAGCACCTGTAAGTCTTCTACACCGGGCATGATTTCCTGATTTTGCATCAGGCCATTATTTATAAGTGCGTAACGACGTAATGCGGGGAGGCTGCCTTCTGATGAATGTTTATCAACGTACCAGGCATGTATATTGACATCATAGACAGGCAGGTTCAGGTCTGTTTCAGGCATTACACCATCATTAAATAAGGTGCCGTTTATATAACTGGTTTGTAGTTGTATGGTATTGATGCGGGCTTCAGTAGGCATGGGGCTGGCGTGCCTCAGAGTGAGTGTATCTGCACCCGTCATGGCTGTTCCGTATGGTGGGCAAGGCAGTGTATAAGTATTATTACTGGCAGTTACCGGAATATCAGGTTGCAAAGCCCAGTTGCTGACATCATTACCGGAACAATGTGCTGTTACTGAATCAGGCACGGTAAGTGCTAAGCCATTGCTGTGTAGCCCCCAGAAACCTGTGAGTAGCAGGTCTGTTTCCATAGCGACCAATGCAAATGCAGCGCGTTCTTCAAGTGAAGCAATATTTTCAACGGTAATGAGTGCACTGCGTGCGTATACAAATAGCTTAAGTGCACCTGCTATAAGCAGTGTGCCTATTGCAACCGCTATCATTAGTTCTGTTAGTGAAAACCCACAGGCATGGGTTTTTATGGCATCAGTTTTTATTTTTTCCGGCTGATTATGCACTGGCTATACCGTTTCCAGTTGTAATGCGTATTTTAGTTTTTGCCCGTTTTGGTGTGACCATGTGATCAGGATGTTGGTCTTGGTACTGGATCCATTACTGGTATTGTTGCTATCTATAGCAATATGCCCGTCTGGTAATTGCTGATATGCAAGTTGTTGCCAGTTGTATAGGTTGGTTGCCAGCCATTCTCCGGGTGTGCAAATATACTGTCTGCTGCATTCAATTTTTTTAGGTGTTGGTGGGTTAATAAGTCTGTTGTGAGGTATGTTTTTGAGTACCTCACTGATATTAGCTGCAAGCCTGATGGCGCGTTGTTGATGCACCAGGTTGCCTAAAGTGGCAATGCTTTCAGCAAACATGACAGTTGCTGCAAGCACGCCTATAGAGAGAATAACCATGGTAATGAGTACTTCTATTAGCGTAGACCCCAGGCAATATGATGAGTGACCTGTGGGATGCTTTATTAAAAGTATTGGATTACTGGTCTGATTATTGATTTTTGAATGAGTCATGAGATTAATAGGCGGGTTAATTTTCTTAACTACTGGCAGTGCAGGTAAGCGTTTGGCCTCTGGAATCCTTGCTGCTGGTACGTGGTTTGCCTGTGTAGCTGACAATAATGGCTTTAGCGCTTTGTGACCCTCGTTGGTCGCAATAGACCAGCGTTCCATTTGTTGAACGTTTGCCAAATGGGCGCATGATAAATGCGTGTCGGTTGGAGGATATATTTAGCGGCCTAACCGACTCGTGGACTTCAAGTAAGGTTTCCCCGGGGTCCTTTTGAGGTGGATTGTCCTGATCCAGATTGGCAAATATTAGCCATCCGTCATGCCAGCTGCTGTTAGCTGTACATTGCTTACCGTTAGTACTTTTGCATACGGCAATTTCTGTGCCTTTTACACGTGATATTTGTCGTGCTGAATGAAATGAGTGCACTAAACTGTTGACATGGCTATTCATTCTGGTTTCAGCCAGAAGTGTTGAAAGGCCGGAAACTGAGCTGGTAATGAGTATTGAGGTCACTGCCAGGCCAATTAATAGCTCTATAAGCGTCATGCCGGCATGAGGGGTTGAGGGTTCTAAGCGCTCTATTGGCTCTGGCAATTGTATTTTCATGCATACAAATTGCCTGATAGAGAAAAGGTAGGCTATCTGTTTTTGTAGTTATTGCAGCCAGAAATGTATAGGTTATTTTTATTTACACTCTTCTCTCGGAGAGGCTAGAATAAACCGCAGTTATCGCTGGGGGTGAACATGATTCCAAGAGAAACCATTGCCGAACGCATCCGGTCGCATGGCGTAAAACCAACGACGCAACGTTTGGAAATAGCTATGTTGTTACTTGTAGCACCACGTCACATGTCTGCTGAGCAAATTCTTGCTGACTTGCGTAAAGCAAATAGCCGTATTTCAAAAGCTACTGTTTACAACACGCTGAACCTTTTTACGCAGCATGGGCTTGTGCGTGAAGTATCAGCCGATTCAAACCGTCAGTTTTACGATTCCACAATTACACCACATCATCATTTTTATAATGTTGACACGGGTGAGTTGACTGACATTAAACAAGGTGATCTTATTTTCAGTAGTTTACCGGAGCTTCCTGCCGGAACTGAAGCGCAGGATATCGAAGTTATAGTGCGTGTGCGCAATGCTGTTGAGGCACGTAACGTAGCCTGAGACAGCAGGTCTTGTTGAGCCAGTGGGTTTTGTCTGGCATTCTTTTTTGTAAAATTAAATGAGCCGATTGCCGGAGGCTCTGTCTGGCCCTATACTGCGGCCCCGCTCATGCAAGCCTCGTTTAGTTCAAGCTCTAAAATGCCGAAATAGCTCAGTTGGTAGAGCAACTGCTTCGTAAGCAGTAGGTCCGCGGTTCGAATCCGCGTTTCGGCACCATATCTAACTAGGAAGTGTATATAACCAGATGGGGAAAAATAGTTATTATGTGTGCTTGACTGGCTAATACCTACCAACGCTACAGGCATTATACAACTCCATTTTACTCACTGATTGAGTAACTTTTCTTGGTATATATATGAAATTATTAGTACGTAACTTAAATCGCTCAACTACAGAGCAAGAGTTAAAGGATTTATTTCAGGCATTCGGTGCAGTTCAGTTTTGCAATTTAATTATTGACCAGGGTAGCGGTGTATCTAAGGGTTTTGCCTTTGTTGAAATGCCAAAGGCTGGGGAAGCAAAAGTTGCAATGAAAAACCTTAACTACACGACCGTTGGCGGCAACAAAATACGAGTTAAGAAGGCTGAAGTTAAAAATGTATAACAAGCAATTGTTCAAAATATCTATATCTCACAGTTCAACCGCTTTGGTTGCCATGGCTTCTTTTTCTTTCGTTTTAGGAGGGTGCTCACCAAAAGACCTGCCGTTGCCTGAACATGAACAAGGCCTAAAGACCGCATCCGGGCAAATCGTATCCTGTGATATTGAGGCACTTGTTGATTCTGGCCAAACAGTATTTGCTGGAATGGCAATTGATGCGCCTGGAGAGCCCTATATCAGATTTAATTTTCCGAGAGATGAGTACCTAAAATATGCATCATGGTGTGATGAAAAGACTGTTGTTACGATTACGTATAAAGCTAAAAGTACTAAACTAAGACCTGAAATTACTTATTGGGCAAAGAGCATAGAGGAATATGAAATATAAGTAGTTGGGGTGACTGGTCTACTGGTAGTGGGTTGGCGCTTTCAGTCTGTATTTTGTCGTCACTGGGTTTTATTTTTGATTTAAGCAATTAACCTATCTGTTTTTGTTTTCTTGTTATTGGGCGGGTCCTTAATGCCTCTAATTATCTGTTAACCGGAAATCCTTCGGCCTGCTGATATAAATTCTAAGGGGTGCATGCCAAGAAATACGGTATTGAGTGTCTGGGAGAGGTTTGTAGCATAAGTTTCTGTATTTTTGTTGTGAACAGACGATTATAACAAGCCGGATGTTTTTTACGCGTCACTAAAAATCATATAAAGTCAGTGCTTAGATGGTAGAGAAAATAACGGAATTGATGTAACCGACAATACAGCATGAACCATAATTATTTTATTAACTAGGGAACAAAAATGAATATTATTAAAAAACTTAGTCTCTTTCTTGGTGTGTTTGCCCTATTTGGGCTTTCTCCTTTGGCTTTTGCGGATGATGATGGCTTTGATAATGAGTGGACAATTATTGTTAAAGGTAAAGCTGAAAATGCGGGTAAGGTGAGTTTTAGACTTGTTTATGCACCATCTGATGATGGTTTGGCAGGTGATGAAGAATTTATTGAAGCGTCAATTCCTGTAGATACTAGTGAAAATGATGCTACTAAGATAATCGCAGCTGCATTCAAAGACGTTCTTCAGTTGGATGATTTTAATGTGGATTTGCAAGATGGTGCAAAAATTCAGGTTGAAGCAAAATATGACACACCTGACTTTGTGATAGAGGTTGCTACCAATCCTGTGCAGGGCATAAGCTTTGTGATTGAAGACTGATGCAAGGTTAAGTCTTCAGTATTTTTACTTAGCAGCCTGATTGGGGTTCAGCCTGATCAGGCTGTGTTTGTTAGCAGCTTTTTCCGATATCCTCTTAAGGCCCAACGGATTAAAAATAAAGCTGGGATGCCATAAATAACAGGCACCAGTGCGACAGAGTACTGCAGGCCATTTTCACCCATCACATTGTCATTTAACAGCCCCACTGTCATGGGCCCTAGGAAGAGCCCTGCTACGCTGATAATCAGAAAATAAATGGCTGTTACCTGGCCGCGTATTTCGCCGGGTGTGATGTTCATAAGGGCGGTGGGTGCTACAGCTGAGATCATGGCCAGACTAATGAGATTAAGCATGAATACGCCAAAGGCGAGTTCAGCGCTGGGCATTAATGGTGCGATAGAAGCTGTGGGCACCATCAACAGGGTGCCCAGGATAATTAATTTTACTGGTGCATCTTTTTGTCCCTGCGATGTCATTCGATCGGATAACCAACCCGTAATATTCACAGTCAGAGGTCCGATGAGTAGCATACCGATGCCGTAATAGAGGCCAAATTTTTCTCCCTCCCAGCCCCAGGTACGCTGAAACATGGCGGGCAGCCAGAACTGACTGTAGGAGATGATAAGCATAACGCTGACAATTAACACAAATCCTGCGTAAGCGTGTTTGTTTGCCCAGAGATAGCGGGTTGCATCCCGCAGTCCGGCATTTTTCTCATCTGTAAGTCCTGCTCTCTCCTGCCGCGCAGGTTCACGAAGTGCCAAGCATAAAAGTGCAACCAGCAGCCCGGGTAATCCCACAACAATGAAGGCAAATTGCCAGGGGGCAACCAGGCCAAGAATAGGTAGTGTTATAGCATCAACGGTTTTTGACCAGATGATGACGCTTGCGCCTGTGATATAGGCAATACCCGCACCTATAGATAAAGCTGCTGCATAAACGGCGATAGGTTTACCCCGTTTTTCAGGAGGGAAACTATCAGCAATGATGGGCAATGCGCAGGGGCTGAGTGTGGCTTCGCCTACGCCTACGGTAATACGTGCAATAAATAGCTGTACAAAATTTACGGCTATACCGCTGGCTGCTGTGGCAAGTGACCAGACAGTAACACCAACACCTATAATCCAGGTTCGGCGGGCGCGATCTGAGAGCCAGCCTAAGGGCACCCCGAGTGTTGTATAAAAAAGTGCAAAGGCAGGTCCCAGTAGCAGGCTTACCTGAGTATCTGTTAGCTCCAGGTCATTTTTAATGGGCTCAATCAGCAGGCTGAGGATATAGCGATCAATAAATGAAAAGATATAGATCAGCGTCAGGAGAAAAACGGTATACCAGGCATAGGATCGGCTGGGTAAGGAGGTATTCATGTACGGGTTATCTGCATGGTCAATCCTGTTTCAGTAGTGGGTCTAGTGATAATACTGCTTAAGCCTGATGGTTTTCTCATGATGTAGATATCGGGTTAGCTGATGCTTTGCAATAAAGAGCAGAAAAAATATCTTTTGAATGCCTCTTGATCGAGTCTAACTTATTGATTTTTTGGTTTTTTATTAAATACTTAATCAAAAGAGATGATGTTTGTCTATGCTGTAGTTGTTATCTTAATCGCACGTAACCGGTGTCGTGTTTTGGGGGGTTCTGACGCGATAGCAAGGGTTTAAAGCAATGCTTACAGCTCATGTTAACCCGGATGCAATGAGCACAGTCAGACCATGGCAAAGGTTTGAATTATAGACGATTCTTCCTCAAACTGAATTTTCTCTTTCTACCCATTACTTTAATGGGTATTTTTTTGCCTGGCCTTTGGTGTTCTGCTGGCAGGCATTATCAATGTTTATATGTATGGGTCTCAAGGCCTGAGTCGTAACGGCTATTCATAGAATTTGCATAAGTAAAACTATCTGGTATGTGCATGCCCATGAAGTGGTAATTAATGAAATTATCAGCCCTGTCTGTAACTTTATGCCTTAAGATTACGATAATTCCTAATTAGGGGCTTTATTAAGATCCCTAAGCGTAAAACTCTAAATACCTTTGGTTGATTATGAAAAGACCTGTACGAATGATCTTAATGCTTGTCGCAACGCTCATGGTGCTTGCGGCTGGGGTGCTTATCTTATCCCAGCCCAATCTGCTGGAGCGCATTAGCATTACTTCGGCATGGTTATGTATGTTCTATATGACTGTAGCTTTGTTGATTGGCCCGCTACGTCGAGCTCGTGGTGAAGTTGTACCCGCTAATATTTATATTCGTCGGGATGTAGGTATCTGGGCTGCATTACTTGGCCTGCTGCATTTTTATACCGGTAATGTTGTGGCCATGAATGAGGTTTATATTGACACTTTTGTGCGCGGGCCGTTTGCGCCTCTAACAGAAATGCTACGGAATCAGCTGTTTTTCTGGGGCAGCATTACGGGGCTGATTATCGCCATCTTTTTTCTTGTCTTACTTGCGATCTCTTCAGACTGGGCTATACGTAGGCTGAAGCTGTCACGCTGGAAGAAAATTCAGCAAATTTCACATGTGGCGCTTTGGTTGACAGTTGTGCATGGCATTGCTTTTCAGCTGCTGGAATCACGTTTTATCCCGCTGGTTTCAATGGTGGTGATGGCGATAGCCATATTTTTAGTGCAGTTAAGGGGGCGGCGCAGAAATAAGCGTAAACTGCAGGCTTATTGAGCCGCCCGGCCACGCCACAGGATAACGCCGGTGAGACCAAAATAGGATATGAACATAAACAGAAATTCTGGAAATTCAAGCTGGTCGACACCATAGCGGGCGATATTTTCAAAACAGATAAAAGCGATGGTGTAAGCCAGTCCGCCACCCAGAGTTACGCCGACCTGCCAGACTTTCGAACGTTTATGTGGGCGTACAGCAAATAGATACCAGGCAATAAAGAACCACAGCGTGTAAAGATTAAGGAGTGTCATCCAGAAGTCGGCATTCTGAAAATAATGATTCACCCAGAATGCACCTGCACCAATAAAATTAATCAGTACATAGCGCCACTCATCCAGAGGTGCCTTGAGTATCTTTTCCCAGAGTACAACCAGAAAAATATAGCTTAGCCAGGTGCCAAATATAAGCTCATAAAACTGAACAGTGCCTTCCCATGCAGGATCAATCATCATGTTGTTGCCTTAGTGTTATAACTTTGTCTGCGTGTATCTTATATTAAGTGAGTTGTATTCGGTAAATGTGAGGCAGAGTAATTTGCCCGCCTGGGCTAGATGCCTGTTTAAGGGGTTGCTTGTTGAGTTAAGGAATGTGCAGGAAAGTTGTTATTTCTTCCAGCCACGTCTTATTGAGCTGGTGTTATAGGGGTTATACTGGCTATCAGTTGGTTTATCAGTTTCTTTATCAATCTGGGTTGTTTTTAGTTTGCGGGTATCGTTATCCAGTTCCTGTTCCCAGCTAAGAGTGTTGTAGGGGTTGGCTTCCCGTGCCGCTTCAGCTTCCAGCTCTATCGTGTCCAGCATATTATCATCAAGAAAAGGGTTATTTCCCTTACGTACCTGTGATGGCAAGGATTCATCAAAAATAGGTTTTTTGCGTGAGGCAGGAGGTTCTGTTGGAGATTTAATTTCCCATGTCGGTTTTTTTTTGACTTTACCCAGCAGTGTTTTGATGAAATTCACCGGTCTGACCTGATTCTCTAAGTAGTTAGAATGTAGCCCGTAGCGGAAATTATGGGTGTGCGCTGGCTCACATTACCAAGGTGTTGCATATACGTAATTACTTGATTTATATGATAAATAGGGGTCTCCTGTGGATAAGTGCTTATTGGTATGAATAGATTTATGTGTATTTGCAGGCTGTATTTAAATGTGGGCTAAGTAATGCTGGGGTTAGAGATTTAGAATGAGCTTTCTTTTGGGGTGGCATCATTAAGTGCCACTGTGTTTATTGTCTATTGCATACAGGCATTAAGGGTTTAGTTTTATGCGGGTACTTATTGTTTATGCTCATCCGGAGCCTGCATCGTTCAACGGTGCACTACGGGATGTTGCTAAGGATGTTTTATGTGCTGCGGGTCATGAAGTCATGGTCAGTGATCTTTATGCACAGGGTTTTGCAGCCGTTGCCGGGCCAGCTGATGTGGTAGTTCGGCAAAATGAGGATGTGTTTAATTTGGGCATGGAGCAAATGCATGCATCCCAGACAGAAGCATTTTCAGCTGATGTGCAGGCAGAGCTTGATAAACTTATGGCTGCCGATGTTCTGATTTTGCAGTTCCCGATGTGGTGGTTCTCCATGCCTGCAATCTTAAAAGGTTGGGTAGACCGTGTGTTTGCATTTGGTAGTGCATATGATTTTGGCCGTACCTGGGAGAATGGGGTTTTTGCCGGGCGTAAGGCAATGCTGTCAATTACTGCCAGTGCGCCTGAAGCAGCCTTTAAACCGGATGGCCGAAATGGTGATATGGAGCGCGTGCTTTGGCCAATTCATGCCGGTATTCTGGCCTTATGTGGGTATTCAGTATTACCACCATTTATTGCGCATGGGATTCCTTTTATTGGTGAGGAGGCTATGCAAGCAGAACTGGAGCGCTACAAGCAGCATTTACTGGCTATAGATACAACTGAAGCGCTATTTTTTCATGCTGATGCTGAGATATCCGACTATCGTTTGGCAGCTAATATTAAACCGACAACCCCCGGGCAGCATCGTGGCCCTCGCTGGCATTTGCCTGAATGAATAGTCACACTGTGGCTGTTGTGACACAACTACTTGCTCAAAGTAGAGCTGTGTAGCAAGGTACGCTTAATAATTATAAGTAAGCAGTAGGAACCGGTATGCGATTGATAGTAGGAATCTCAGGTGCAAGTGGTGTTATCTATGGTATTCGTATGCTTGAGGTGCTTAAGGGTCAGCCTGAAGTAGAAACCCACCTGGTTATCAGTAACGGTGGCAAGCTGAATATTGCACTGGAGACTGATTGGAATGTTAAGGATGTAGAGGCACTTGCAGATGAAGTGCACAGTGACCAGAATCTTGCCGCCACCATTGCCAGTGGTTCGTTTAAAACCGGCGGTATGGTGGTGGCGCCGTGTTCAATGAAAAGCCTTTCTGGTGTGGTGAATTCGTATGCGGATACGTTGCTTGTCAGAGCGGCTGATGTGGTACTAAAAGAAAACCGTCCACTGGTGCTTATGCCACGTGAGACACCGCTGCATACGGGTCATTTGCGTTTATTGCATGAAGCAGCATTGATGGGCATTACTATTGCACCGCCAATGCCGGCTTTTTATAACGAACCCCAATGTATTGATGACCTTATTAACCACAATATTGGTCGTATACTTGATTTGTTTGATATTGATAACAGTATTGTAAAGCGTTGGGCCGGCGCACAGCCGAAGCGTACTTAGTTTTACCAGGTGAGTGATGCAGCCAAAACCAGAGCCCGGCAGTTTTTAAATGAGATCAGTACGCTGACGCTGGCAACCAGTAGTGACAGCTCGCCTTGGGCTGCAACTGTATTCTTCGCAGCTGATAGTAAATTTAATATCTATTTTGTTTCTGATCACCGTACCCGGCATGGTCGGAATATGGCTGCTAACGAACAGGTGGCGGCAACCATCAATCCTGATTGTGACAACTGGCATGATGTAGCTGGGTTGCAAATAAGTGGCGTTGTGTCTGTTGTAGGTGGTCTGGAACGCACCAAAGCACTTGCTGTTTATCTTAAGAAATTCCCGCAGATTGATGCATTGTTTGCCAAACCACAGGGTGAGCACGAAGAAACCATTGCGGCTCGTTTAAAAGCAGCTAACTTTTACAAGATTACGCCGGAGATGATTCGGGTTATCGATAATGAAAAGGGTTTTGGGTATAGAGAAGAAATTAAGCTGTAGCAATCTTCCGGGTGCCAGCAATACGTGCAAAAGGTTAAATGCTTCAGCTTACGTATGATGGCGTATTCAAGCGCCATTGACATCTCTATTGTGTCGTGAGGTTTTTATTGTCAGGCTTTCAGCCGTGATATTTTAGCTTTTGTAGGCTTGTTTCAGCTCTGCTACCAGTTCAGCAACCGGTTTGACCTTGTGGATATCTTCCACGCCTTTGCCGGCTGACCAGATGTCTTTCCAGGTGCTGCCCATATTGTCTTCTTCATCAAAACTAATTTTGCCACGTGGTTTATCAAGGTCAAATGCATCTATACCTGCGGCTAAAATACTGGGCATTAAAAAATGTGCCGGTATGCCAGTGAAGTAGGGTGTGAGCACTACATCATCGGCCTCAGCATCAACCACCATCTGTTTGTAGGCATCACTGGCCTGGCATTCATTTGTGGCAATAAAACGTGTGCCCATATAAGCAAAATCTGCACCTGCTTTGATGGTGTGCTTAATATCGGTGCCAGTGCTAATTGCACCGCCCACAATCAGCGGGCCTTTAAAAAATTTTCTAACCAGCGGAATAAATGTA
The DNA here is from genome assembly GCA_024229935.1 of Gammaproteobacteria bacterium. GTDB lineage: Bacteria > Pseudomonadota > Gammaproteobacteria > Steroidobacterales. The sequence goes on from JAAERX010000051.1 coordinate 41,944, forward strand.
TCTGCGGACATAGAGCCGGTATGGCCGCCAGCACCTTCACATATCAGTATCAGGCCATCTGCGCCCCGGTTAGCAGCCTTGTGGGCGAACTCCACATTATTCACATCAGAAAATACCAGACCGCCGTATTCATGAACCCTGGCGGCAACTTTTTCCGGGCTACCCAGTGAGGTGATGACAATATCCGGCTTATATTTAAGGATCAGATTCAGATCCGGGCCATAACGTTTGTTGCTGCGATGAACAATTAGATTGGCAGCCCAGGGCGCGACCTTGCCAGGGTTTTCCTGTTCGGCGGCTGCCAGTTCAGTAGTAATTCGCTTAAACCATTCTTCTAGCACTTCAACTGGACGGGCATTCAGGGTTGGGAAGGCGCCAATAACACCTGCCTTACAGGCCTCGATCACAAGATCCGGTCCCGAGATCAGAAACATGGGAGCAGCAAAGGCCGGGATGGATAACCGTGCCTTTATGGCATCAATTTTTGTGGTCATTTTAGAAATGCTTGGATACCTTTAAACGTATTTAATTCTGTGTTCGGGTGCTGTCTGGCGAGGAATAAAGCAAACTGTAGGGAGCTATCCTGCCGGGCAATATCTGAATACAGCATTTATTGAATCTTGAAGCGTACAAATGTTGTGATAAAACTTGCTTATCTAAGATAGCACGAGGTGTTTAAGGCGTCCGCGGAGCAGATCTTCGCAAGGTCTAAATTCTGGCTTGACCAGGCGCTTAATGCTTCTGGATCGTAGCTACCATTTAAATTAGGCCTAATATCTTTCTGGCTATAAAAATGACGGCGACAAAGATAGCCTCCTTCTACATATCTTCACCAGAGGCATAAGGTGGGAAAGGCCCAAGGTGCAGGCCACTATCAACAATGAGTGTCTCACCGGTAATGACAGAGGCACCCAGCAGGAACCAGACCAGCACTTCAGCAACTTCTTCAGCTGTAGCAATTTTCTTCAGTGGCAGGTTGGCTGCTGTGGCTTCCAGCATTTTTTCGTAATCATCATCACCAAGACCGCCTTTGAGCCAGCGAGTCTGAATCATGCCGGGTACCACTGTATTGATCCGGATTTCCGGCCCAAGTACGTGTGCCAGTGATTTAGTCATCAGATTTAACGCGGCTTTTGAAGCGGCATACGGGATTGATGATGCAATACCGGTTACGCCACCAATGGATGAATCATTAACGACAGCACCGCCATTTTCCCGCATATGTGGTTCGCAGGCACGAATCATCTGGTAGGGGCCAACAACGTTGACGGCATAGATATCCAGGAAGTCCTGTTTATTAACACCATCCATTTGCGGAAACGGGTTGAACTTGGTGCGGGCAGCGTTGTTGATCAGATAATCAAGACGGCCCCATTTATCGATGGTTGCTTGTACCATGGCGCGGCAGTCTTTATCTTCGGACACATCGGCCTGAACGGTAATTGCCTCTGCCCCCTTGGAGCGACAAGTCTCAGCTGTTTCCTCTGCATCATCCTTGCTGCGGGTGTAGTTGATAACAACATTGATGCCTTTTTCTGCCAGCATAATTGCCGCAGCTGCACCAACACCGGTAGCTGACCCTGTGACTATCGCTACTTTCCCTTCCTCATTCGCCATGTTGCTTACCTTATCTTAGTGTTCAGTATGGGGTGATGATTAAAGCTTACTTAGCTGCTTATCACCTTATATAGGTAGATATTCGACCGGATTCCATAGGGGCATAAAATGCATAATTATGGTGACCGGGGGCGGGAATGGTAGCAGACCCCTGCTGGTGAACAAGAGCTTAAATCAGTGGCTGGAATTGGCTGATAGTCATGCTATGGTATCCGCCGCAGGCATCAGGCCCGCTAGAACAAGCAATTACAACACTTTGGAGTCCAATTCAATGCCCTACAAGGATATGCGCGAGTTTCTTGATGTCCTCGACAAAGATGGTCAGCTTAAATCAGTTGATGTGCCCATCAAGGTGGCCCATGGCGATAATGAATTACAGGCGCTGATGCGGCTGTTATGCCAGAACGATGGCCCGGCAATGCTGTTGAATAATCTTGAGGGCTATAACACGCCTGATATTCCGATTATTTTTAATCCCTTTGGCACGCGCGAGCGTACAGCCATGATGATTGATTGTAAGAGCCCGCTAGAGAGCAAGAAAAAGCATGCAAAAGTGTTGGGTGAAGTTTCTACCTGGATAGACCCTGTCATTGTTGATAAAGGCAAGGCTCCCTGTAAGGAGGTCATTATTAATGAGGCGGATGTTTCTCTAGATAAAGACTTGCCGCATGTCTGGTTTGGTAAAGAGGCAGCCTCTTATATAACCGGTGCTGTGGGTATTACTAAGGATCCTGAAACTGGTGATCGTAATGTAGGCTGTTACCGCTTAACACAGTTGTGGAATGCCGTACACCCGAAGGGTGAGGATTACTCGGAAGAGCAGCAGAAAAAAGATTTGTCTGTATTTGCATTCTGGAATCCGCCGATGAGTCATATTGGTGTGCATCTGGCAAAAGCGACAGCTATGGGCAAGCCACTAGAAGTGGCATTTGCATGTCAGTGTGATCCCGCAATTCATTTAGCTGCAGCAACCGGTGTGCCGTTTGGACAGGATGAATTTCAGTTTGCCGGTGGGTTACGCGGTGAAGGGGTTGAGCTGGTGCAGTGTGAGACAGTTGATTTACAAGTGCCTGCAACTGCGGAATTTATTATTGAGGGTGTATTTATTCCAAATTCAGAAACAGAAATTGGCAATCACTCTAATCCGGTGGGTTATTACGATGCCTTCCAGGTGTTTCCGCGTTTTAAAGTAACTGCCATTACGCATCGTAAGAATCCGCTGTGGTATGCAACGATGGAGATGATTCCTCCGTTTGATCACAACTATCAGGCATTGCTTCCTGTTGAGACTGAGGTGCTGAGTGATTTGCAGCGTAAGATTCCGGAAGTTCAGGACGTGGTTGTAACGCCCAATATGACTTACGTAGTGCAACTTAATGTGGATGGTGCCCGTAAACCCCATGCTGAGTTTGGTAAATATATTCTGCATGCTGTCTGGGGTTCAGCAGGTCGTTGGGGCCGTACAGCAAAGATTGTGATTGTGGTTGGCCCTGATGTTGATCCTTATGATATGGATTCTATTGAATGGGCTATCGCTACTCGTGTACAGCCAGCTACCGATACCATTATTAATGAATCAGGGCAGGCCTTCGTGCTTGATCCATCTGCAACCAAGGGGCATCACGGTTTTCCTGTAACGGGTTCGCAGCTGGGTATTGATGCCACTATGAAAGTGCCGGAACGTTTCGATTCTTATCAGGAAGTCAGTATGCCGACTGCTGAAGAAGTAGAGAGCCTTGCTGAAAAGCTCAAGGGTGTGCTCTGATTTTGGCTTGATATCGTAAATATGAGTAACGATTCTGTTTTTTATCGGCCTGATATACCGGTTGAGTATTTCACTGATGAGCGTTGTCATATTCTTGAGTTGCTAAACACGGCAGATTCCACTGATGCTTCTATTGCTCGGGCAAGGGTTGAGCCGGGCATTACGACCAAGCAACACCAGGTTAAAGGTACCGTTGAACGCTATATCTTGCTTGAAGGTAAGGGTGTGGTACATATAGCTGGTATGGATGATCAGAAAGTCTGTATTGGTGATGTTGTTGTAATCCCTGCAGGGGTTACTCAGTCAATTACTAACAATGGTGACCACGACTTGGTCTTCCTATGTGTATGCACGCCACGATTTGAGTGGGACAATTACACGCTACTTGAATCACTTTAATATTTAAGCCTTAGAATAAAGTCAGAGTTGGGGAGTGCAGTGGAAATTATTTACAGTACTGTTCGAATAGCCAATTTATTTTGTGCTGCTGTATTTTTATCCACATGTATAGTTTTAACCAAATTCAAATAGAAATCGTGGCGGCCACTCCATAATGCCTGCAACTTTAGTACAAAAAATTATTGCTCGTGCTGCTGGTAAAGAAGCCGTTCGGCCGGGTGAGATTGTTACATGTCAGGTTGATCTTGCATTGCTGCTGGACTCCGGTGGCCCGCGAAGAATATGGCCGCGTTTGAAAGAGTTGGGTGTGGGTGTTTGGGATCCGGATAAGATTGTTCTGATGACCGATCATTTCGTTCCGGCTGTCGATGCTCAGTCTGCCGCAATATTGAAGTTGACTCGTGAGTTTGCCAAAGAGTTCAGAATAAAAAACTTTTTTGATATGCAGGGCATTGGCCATGTTGTTCTTATGGAGCAGGGCTTATTGCAGCCAGGTATGTTTGCATGTGGTGGAGATTCACATTCAACTAATGGCGGTGCTTTTGGTTGTTACATGGCTGGTTTTGGTGCCATAGAAATGACTGGAGTAGTGGTAACCGGGGAAATCTGGATGCAGGTACCCGAAACCATCCGTGTTAATTGGGACGGGAAATTCCCAAATGGCGTTGTCGCTAAAGATATTTCCCTGCATCTGTGTCGTGAACTTGGTATGGACAATGCATTTCGTGTGGTTGAGTTTGGTGGTAACACAATCAGCAATATGGATATGATGGAGCGTACAGTGCTGACTAATATGGCAGCAGAGCTCGGTGCTGAAACAGGGTTGATTGAACCGGATGAAATCACACTGGAATCTATTCGTGCTGCTGGTGTGGAACCTGCCGTTGATGCGCTTGAATGGTGTAGTGATCCTGGCGCACATTATCTGGCGACCCATGAATTTAATGCATCAACTCTGGCACCACAGGTAGCTGCACCACATAAGCCGTCTAACACTGGCCCTGCAGATGATTATTGTGATGTGCAGATTGATCAGGCATATATAGGTGCTTGTGTGGGCGCCAAACTCAGTGATTTGCATATGGTTGCTGAAGTGCTTAAAGGCCGGAAGGTGTCAAAAGGTACACGTTTGCTGGTTGCACCCTCTTCAAATAAGGCCATGGCTGTGGCGGCTGAAGACGGTACGCTGGCAACTATAGTTGCTGCTGGTGCCACATTGTTACCTACTGGCTGTGGTGCCTGTGCTGGTCTGGGTGCCGGTATTCTGGCAGACGATGAGGTTTGTATTTCATCAACAAACCGGAACTTTCAGGGGCGTATGGGCGCTAACTCATCACAGGTATATCTTGGCTCACCCTATACTGTGGCTGCTTCAGCTGTGGCAGGACGAATCACTGATCCAAGGGATATGCTGTAACGATATTTGGGGTCAGGCTCCGGAATTCTAAGGCTCATAAAGAGACTAAAGACTGGCGTTATGCAGATAAATTATTACAAAGCCAATCGTGGCTTAAACAGGCGATAAAAATTGGTGTCAGATAGCAAAATTATTCATGGCAGTGCCTGGGTCTTTGGTGATGAGATTAATACCGATACCATGGCACCGGGTGCCTACTTCAAAGAGCCCATGGAGGTTATGGCGCAGCATTGTTTGGAAGCAGTAGATCCGGATTTTGCTGCTAACGTTAAAGCTGGTGACATTGTTATAGCGGGCAATAATTTTGGTGTGGGCTCGGCACGGGAACAGGCACCTATGGCGCTGGTCTATCTGGGTGTTGGTGCAATTCTTGCTGAATCTTTCAGCCGAATTTTTTATAGAAATGCAATTAACTTTGGTTTGCCATTATTAATATTTCCACAGGCCAAAGAAATAAAAGCAGGCCAATTGCTGGAAGTGAATGTGCTTGAAGGTGTTATTGCCAATGCAACTACAGCTAAGACCTATAAGGTTGAAGGTATTCCAGAGCACCTGATGCATATGGTTGATGCGGGTGGTCTTATGCCATGGCTTAAAGAAAAATATGAACAATCAGAATGACAGGCCATACCTGTGATTACTATAGAAATGATTTAATGGAAATAATCCAATGAATGGGACCCGGTTATGAGTCAGGCAGCAGATTTGCGTAAAAAACTTGCAGGTAGCGAAGCCATTATTGCACCTGGTGCCTATGATGCATTGACCGCACTAATGGTTGAGCAGGCTGGTTTTCAATGCGCTTATGTCAGTGGTGCCAGCATCTCTTTTGCCCGTATTGGTCGGCCTGATCTTGGGCTTACCACGCTTACAGAAGTGGCGGATAGTGTGGCTAATATGCGTGAGCGTACTGAAATTTCACTTGTTGTGGATGCGGATACTGGTTTTGGTAATGCACTGAATGTTCAGCGCTCAGTTAGATTGCTTGAACGTATGGGTGCAACAGGTATCCAACTGGAAGACCAGACCTCACCAAAACGTTGTGGACATCTGGCGGGCAAGAGCATAGTCAGTGTTGATGAAATGGTGGGTAAACTAAAAGCAGCGCTGGATGCTCGCAATGACGATGACACTTTGATTGTGGCTCGTACGGATGCCATTGCTATTGATGGAGTTGATGCTGCAATTGAACGTGCCCATGCTTACGCAGATGCAGGTGCTGATGTGTTGTTTATCGAGGCAATGCCCGATAAAGAAGTCATGACGCGTGTGGGTAAGGAAATAGGTGGCCGGGTACCGTTGCTGGCTAATATGGTGGAGGGTGGCAAGACGCCACTGACCCCGGCCAGTGAACTAGCTGAACTGGGGTTTAGACTGGTTATTTATCCTGGTGCGATGGTGCGCATCATTAGTTTTGCTGCTCAGGCTTATCTGCATGAATTGAAAGAAAAAGGTACGACTGCCGGTCTGCTGGATAAGATGAATCAGTTTGATCAGATTATGGACCTGGTGGGTTTGCAGGAGTCTATTGCTGAAGGGAAGGCCTATGACCCTGAGATCAAGGCTGCACGTGACTGACCCATGATTGATTGAGGTCAGGTAATTTTTAGCGGCTTATTACCGCGTTCAATTCAATTCGGCTGGTTACAGGCAGGCTGATGCTAATTCAATCACTTAAAGTGGCTAAAAATTTTGGGGTCTGACCCCAATTAGTCGTATCCTTGTCGTTTCGGAACAGATAAGACTAATACATTGAGCAAACAAGCCCCCCCCAAACGTACTACTCGCTTTAAGGAATTACTGAACAGTCCTGAGCTGGATTTTCTGTGTGAGGCCCATAATGGTATTACCGCACGCATTGCTGAAGAGGCAGGTTTTAATGCAATCTGGGCAGGCGGCTTGTGCATGTCAGCCCAGTATGGCGTACGTGACAGTAATGAAGCCAGCTGGACCCAAGTTCTGGAGATGCTGGAATTTATGGCGGATGCGAGCAGTGTACCGATTCTGCTTGATGGTGATACCGGTTATGGCAACTTTAATAATGTTCGGCGTCTGGTAGCCAAGCTTGAACAGCGTAATATTGCAGCTGTATGTATAGAAGACAAACTGTTTCCAAAAACCAATAGCTTTATTGATGGTAATAAACAGGAACTTGCTGATATTGATGAGTTCTGTAGCCGCATTAAGGCTGGTAAAGATGCACAGCAGGATGATGATTTCAGTATCATTACTCGTGTAGAAGCTTTTATTGCTGGCTGGGGTCTAAGTGAAGCGATGAAACGTGCTGAGGCCTATCATGAGGCAGGGTCAGATGGCATCCTGATTCATAGCGCCTTAAGTAATCCTTCCGAAGTATTGGCATTTAAAAAAGAATGGGCGGATCGCAGCCCTGTAGTAATCGTGCCGACCAAGTATTACGCCACGCCGACGGATATATTTCGTGAGGCGGGTTTCTCACTGGCTATCTGGGCAAATCATTTGTTACGTGCGGGTATCGTTGCCATGCGTGAATGCGCAGAAACTATGTACCGTGAACAGAGTCTGCTCTCAATGGAAGATCGTATCGTGCCGGTTAAGGAAATTTTCCGTTTGCAGGGCGCTTCAGAATTACAGGATGCAGAAGAACGTTATCTGCCACAGCGGGGTGATGCGGACCGTGTTGTTGTGCTGGCAGCATCTCGTGGTACTGCACTTGGTGCATTAACAGAGGATCGGCCAAAGACTATGGTGGAGGTGCAGGGTCAGTCTTTACTTGGTCAGATCATTTCTACTTATAACGCGTCTGGCATCAAAAATATTATGGTTGTACGTGGTTATAAGAGTGAGGCTATCAATCTCCAAAGTATTAACTATGCAGATAATAATGACTATGCTGATACGGGTGAATTGTTGTCACTGCAATGTGCGCTTGCGGCTGATGTAGATGATGAACATAACCTCTATATCAGTTTTGGTGACGTGTTGTTTAAGCGCTATATTATCGAGTCACTGGCTGAGCATGATGAGGATTTTGTCATTGCTGTTGATACCAATTGGCAGGATTCGGTGAATCGTGGCCGAGCGGCAGATTATGTGAGCTGCTCAGAACCCTATACCAGGCATGCTTTTAACAGCCGGGTGTTGCTTACTGGTGCAGGTGAAGAGCTCGATGAAACGAATGTCCATGGTGAATGGACTGGTATTATGCGGGTGTCGGCAGCGGCTATGCCACGGTTGCGAGAGTTGGTTGCTAGTATGGCGTCAGACCCGGCTAATAAGAAGGCCAAGCTGCATCATTTGCTTGCTGCACTTACTGAAAATAATGAAAATGTACGAGTGGTTTATACGACAGGTCACTGGCTTGATGTAGACAGTATTGATGACGTTGTAGCCGCAGGTAACTTTACATGATTGAAGCATGTGACTTTCTTAATGCTGCTAAGGCCAGAGGTTTTAGTTTTTACACTGGTGTTCCGTGTTCTTACCTGAAGCCGTTCATTAATTCAGTTATTGACTCAGATGAGCTGCGTTATGTAGGTGCAGCTAATGAAGGTGATGCAATTGCTATTGCCGCGGGCGCTGATCTGGCAGGCAAGCGCAGTGTTACGATGTTTCAGAACTCGGGGCTTGGTAATGCAGTCAACCCGTTGACATCATTGAGCTACAGTTTCCGTATCCCTACGTTATTAATTTCCACGCTACGTGGTGAGCCTGATGGTCCGGCAGATGAACCGCAACATGAATTAATGGGTGCAATAACCACCGTTATGTTGGAGTTGATGCAGATTCCTTGGGAGTATTTTCCTGTGGAAGATAGTGAGATAGAACCTGTGCTTAAGCGTGCCGTGTCTCATATGGAAGCGACTTCTTTACCCTATGCACTGGTTATGCGTAAGGGTAGTGTTGCCCCGGTAAAACTGGGTTCTAAGCCAGTGGAACGTATGCCGGGAAACTTTCCAGGTACGGTAGCAAATGCGACAGCTTCTCGCCGTGAAGTGCTATTGGCTGTACAGGCTGCAGCACCAAACGATGCGGTTATTATTGCAACCACCGGTTATACCGGGCGTGAACTATATGCCTGTGCTGATCAGCCTAATCAGTTGTACATGGTGGGTTCAATGGGTTGTGCAGTGAGTTTTGGCTTGGGTTTAGCTCTGGCACAGCCAAATAGACCTGTGATTGTATTGGATGGTGATGGTGCTGCATTAATGCGTCTCGGCGCGCAGAGTATTGTTGGTTATGAGGCGCCTGCTAATTTGACGCATGTCTTACTTGATAACGCTATCCATGAGTCTACGGGTGGGCAGGCTACTGTTGCGCGGTCTGTTAATTTTCCTGCTATAGCAGCAGCAAGTGGTTATTCCAGTGTTGAGAGTGCAGCTGATCCCGAACGGGTTGGGCAACTTATAACGTGTCCTTGCCCAGGGCCGCGTTTTCTGCATGTGCCTATTTTACCAGGTGTGCCTGAGGATCTGCCTCGACCAACAGTGACACCAGCCGAAGTGGCCATACGTATGCGAGAGTTTTTAATTAATGAGTGAACACAAACGCAGCATTCTGTTGAACCCCGGCCCGGTTACTTTGACTGAAGGTGTGCGAAATGCATTACATCGAGGTGATTGGTGTCACCGTGAGCCGGAGTTTGCTGATCTTACTCGTGATATTAATGGCCGTTTAGTGCGTGTTTATAGGGAAATGGCCGGAGCTTTTGATGCAGTTATGCTGACCGGCTCAGGTACCAGTGCTGTTGAGGCCATGCTGGCTAGTTTTGCCCCACAGGACTCGACTACGCTTGTTGTTATCAATGGTGTGTATGGTGAACGTATAGCCAAAATTCTCACCGTACATGGAAAGCCGCATACTGTTGTGGCATCAGCATGGGATGAACCTATGGATATAGATCGGGTTCGTTCTGAACTCGATATGCAGCCTGAAATAAGCCATGTTGTTGCGGTTCATCATGAGACAACTACAGGTCGTTTAAATGATATGTCTGAGCTTGGTGAACTATGTCGGAAGCAGGGTGTAAATTTGTTACTTGATGCGGTCAGTAGTTTCGGCGCTGAGGCAATCAACGTTGATGAATGGAATGTTGCTGCTTTGGCGGCAACTGCCAATAAATGTTTACATGGTGTGCCGGGTATTGCATTTGTACTGGCACGCAAGGCCATGTGGAAAGAAGGTTTACAGCCTGCAGGCAGTGTTTATCTGGATCTGGCTGCTTATTATCAGGGGCAGCATGGCGAGGGGTTTTCGCCCTTTACCCAGTCAGTGCAGGCTGCATTTTCACTTCGTCAGGCACTCGAAGAGCTTGAGGATGAGGGTGGCTGGGAGCAGCGCCGTTCTAATTATCGCCGCCGTGCAGGACGCATAGCAGTAACACTGAAGCAATTAGGGCTTGAGACCATGCTGTCACCCGAAGAATACTCCTGTGTGCTCTGGTCATGGTTGTTGCCCAAGGGTTTAAGTTACAGTGATGTGCATGCCGCACTTAAGGCCGAAGGTTTTGTGGTGTATGCAGGACAGGGTGATTTGAGTAAACATATTTTTCGTATTGCCCATATGGGTGATATTCATGAGGATGATCTGGATCGACTGGATAATGTATTGCGTAGCTGTTTTTCATGATGGATATAGCTATGGGTTCAGGTCGCGGTAGCAGATTATGAAAACAGCAGTGATTCTTGCAGCAGGTATGGGTACGCGGTTGCGTGAAGCACATGCAGATATGCCCAAGGGCTTTCTTGAGCTTGGCGGCAGACCCATTATTGAAACCTCAATTATGCGTCTGGAACAGGCCGGTATTAGTAACATTGTGATCATTACTGGTTATGCTGCTGAGTATTACCACAAGCTGGCATTACGTTATGACGGGCTTGTGAGCATTACTCATAACCCCGAGTATGCTGATTCTGGAAGTATGTACTCATTATTTTGTGCCAGAGATATTATTGGCGAAGGTTTTCTGCTGCTTGAGTCTGACCTGATTTATGAGTCTCGCGCACTTGATGTTTTGATTAATATTGATGAGCCAGATGCGGTGTTATTGTCTGGCCCAACCAAAGCTGGTGATGAGGTGTATATTGAGACTCATGATGGGCTGTTGGTAAATATGTCAAAGGATTGTTCTGTACTTGCTTCAGTTGCGGGTGAACTGGTAGGAATTTCTAAAATTTCTTGGGGCCTGTTTGCATTGATGAAACATATTTCTCGTGATGCGTTCAAATCATCACTGCACTATGACTATGAGACTGATTGTCTGGTAGCAGCGGCCCGAAGCTGGGATATAGTCTGCCCGGTTGTGCAGGATCTGGTGTGGGCTGAAATAGATGATCCAGACCACCTCGAGCGAGCCCGTACTGAGGTATGGCCACGTATTAGATAAACTTTGGTTTGTGGCTTATGGGCAGTAAATCGATTAAATATAGTAAGTAAGCTCTCTTTGTTCTTTCTTTATTGGCTTTGCATAACGTAGAGGCCCTTATTAATTTTGGTCATATAGCGCTTAAATAATTACTGTTAGAATGCTTCTTAATTATACGAATAGGGCATCAAGCACTGGTCAATACAAATAAATTCACTAAAGGGGATTACGCAATGCGAGCAAAAATTGCTGTCGTTTTATTTGGCTTTATTTTTTCCAGCTATGCTAATGCTGTGCTTGTTAATCCCCCAAGCTCACCTATTGCCGGTGTTTCGACAACCGACGTTCGGATGATTGATGCACCTGCAGCAGACATCACTTTCAGTTTGTACGAAAACAATGACACTGCTTTTCTCTGGCAGGAGCGAACTCGCACAGTAAGTTCACAGGATGTTTCATTGTTGGTGTCTGAGTTAGCTGCAGGTGAAATCACTAAGACTGCTAAAGGCCCAAGTGGAGTTCTTGGTGCTGGGACATACGATAGTTACTTTTTACACATGGATCCGGATGTTCCGAATCTGGGAGGTCCTGCCGGGAAAATTTTTTCAGGTTCAATAACCTTTTCTCAGGAAATAGCGGGGCTTATTTATAACCGGTTCGAAAATTGTGCCAGCCATGATGTTTTTGGCGCCCTGGTTACAACTTACCCTGGGGCGGGTTACCCTGGCCCAGATGTAACTTGTAATGAGATACAAAATTTTGACTTTGCACGGGTCAATGATAACTGGATCACCCTTTCTGCGGATCGTAAGACCCTTACATTTTCGCAGTATGCTGCGCATGATATGGATCAGATTAGAATCCTCACAAGTGTTGTACCTATTCCTGCGGCTGTCTGGTTGTTTGGTTCGGGTCTTAGCCTATTAGGCTGGTTCGGCCATCGCGGTGCTGCCAAGGCTTGATTGCAGAGCAATGCATGAATTCCTGTAAGCCCTGCTTTGAAGCGGGGGTTTTTTGTGGATGATGCTTTGGCCAGCCAGTGAATTTAGGTCGAAATTTTTGCCATTCTGGTCCTTTCGGGTGATTTACGTTGCTAACGAACTATAATGGTGGAACACTTCGCACCACTGCTGGATTGGCAGTGATAGTCCAGATAGAGAGACCCTTAGACCAATGATGCTTAGAGTTAACAGACCGATTCTTATTCTTGCTGCAATTTTTCTCGGTAGCTTTGCGCCATCGGCCTTTGCCTATCTGGACCCCAGCACCGGTAGCATGATCCTGTCTGCTATTGTTGGCATTATTGCTACTGTGGGGCTGGCACTAAAGACCTATTGGTACAAGTTCAAGTCCTTATTCAAAGGACAAAAATCTACTCAGGCTGAAGTATCTGCAGCAGATGCTGCTGCAGAGAAAGATTCTGGCAGTGAATAGTCTGATTCTTATTGCCACAGGGCTAAGATTAAGCACTCAGTTTTGTTATTGTTAACATATTGATGACTGGAACCGCTCTGGTTCCTTAGTGTGTTACGGGCCCTATGTTCCAAACATTGCAAAACTGGCAAGCCTACCGTGCTTTTAAGGCGCTGCCGCTGCAGCACAAGCGCATTGTTTTTTACAGTGAGAGTGGTCAGGACTGGCATCATTTTGTGCCGGTGATAGATCAGCTCACCCGGGAATTGGCAGAGGATGTTATTTACCTGACATCCGATCCAGATGATCCAGGCCTGCAACAGGATAATAAGCACCTGAGCAGTTTCTGTATTGGTAATGGTCTGATTCGCACCATGTGTTTTCAGTGGCTGGAGGCGGGTGTATGCGCCATGACTATGGTGGATTTTAATAAGCTGCAGCTTAAGCGTTCGATTAATCCTGTGACCTATGCCTTTATGTTTCACTCATTAATAAGTGTGCATATGGCTGATCATGAAGATTCTTATGATTATTATGATGCGATTCTGTGTGCGGGTCCACATCAGATGCGTGAAGTTCGTAAGCGGGAAGAGTTGCTTGGGTTGGAAGCCAAACAATTATTTGACCATGGTTATCACCGCCTGGAGGAGCTTATGGCTAATCGCCGGACAGCACCGCCATGGAGTAATAAAGAAGACATTCAGATATTGCTGGCTCCGTCCTGGGGTGATGAGACGGTTCTTAATCTCTGTGGTATGGAGCTGGTTGATGTATTAATTGCAGCAGGTTTCCAGGTGACTTTGCGGCCACATTATCAGACACGCTGGACGACACCTGAGGTGATTGATCAGATAACTGATAAGTATGGAGACCACCCACAATTTAATCTTATGGAACAGATGGGCGAAACAGATTCTCTGTACGACTCACATATTATGATTACTGACTGGTCGGGCGCAGGCATGGATTACGGAATGGGGCTGGAAAAACCTGTACTTTATATTGATGTGCCGGCTAAAGCTCGCAATGACTGGTGGCCAAAGCTTGGTATAGAGCCTTTTGAGTCTTATGTGCGTGATAAAATTGGCGCAATTGTATCTCCTGATCAGTTGGCAAGTGCCCCGGCAAAAATACTGGAATTACTGGCGGAGCCTGAGGTATTTAAGGTAAATGTTGCCAGTCTTCGTGATGAGTGGGTGTTTAATTTAGGGCATAGCTCGGAAGCAGCTGCGAAGGCGCTTGTACAACTGGCACAAGAAAGTGATCAGCGACCAGCACAAGCAGAGGCTATTAAAGGAAATAATGCTTAATGGCTGAAACAGAAGTATTGCCCATACCCACACGTGGCGCACTCTTACGCTGGATTGGCTGGTTTGGGCTTGCCAATGGTGTTCTGGCTGCCCTAATTGGGCTGCGTTACCTGCTGGCTTTTGGTATGCCGGAGTCGGGCGTTGCTACTCTTTATGTGTCGCTGGCTTTTATTGCTCAGTTTGCAGTAATAGGTTTTATTCCATTGATGTTGCTACTGGCGCCAGTGGCGCTGCTATTGCCACGTAAGAGTCTGGTTATTCTGCTTGGTGTGCTTCTTGCTGCAGTTGGGCTAAGCATTATTATTCTTGATGCAAATATATTTGCACAGTATCGCTATCACCTGAATGGTATGACGGTTGCCATTTTTGAAACATCTACCTGGGTATTTACAGGTGTGATTTTTGTAGTGCTGCTGGGTTTTCAGTTCATGCTGGCGGATATGACGTGGAAGCAGGTCAGTAAGAAGCGTAATTGTCATGGCAGCTTGTTAGCACTCATCCTGACGCTTGTGTGGTTTGGTGGACAGGGTATTCATATTTGGGCTGATGCTACGGCTTATAGCCCGGTCACTAGCTTTACCCGCTATTTGCCGGCCTATTACCCAATGAAAGCTAAGCGCCGTCTTGCATCGCTTGGTTGGGTTGACCCGGATACAGTTGAGCAGCAACGCATGTTGCGCCAGGCTGATGCGCCTGAGAGTGGGCAGCTTGCTTACCCTCTAAACCCGCTGGTTTGTAATGCAGCCGATGCTTCGCTGTATAACATCGTTTTTATTCTTATTGATGCCCTACGTCCGGACAAAGTTACTGCTGAATTTACACCTAATATTTATGCCCTAGCTCAGCAGGGGCAAAACTTTAAGTATCATTATAGTGGTGGGAACTCATCACGTATGGGTATCTTTTCCATGTTTTATGGTTTACCTAGTCCTTACTGGCAGGTCTTTTATGATACCCAGCGCCAGCCGCTGGTGATGGAGCAATTGCTGGTCAATAATTATGAGGTGGCTGCATTCAGTGCGGTTGGTTTTGGCAGCCCATCACAAATTGATCGCACGTTATTTGCAAATATTGACCCTGCCAGTCGTTTTGTTCCAGAGGGAGGGGGTGATAAGAATCATGCAGCGACTGCTGCCTGGCGTGACTGGCTGGTATCACGTGCAGACAACACTAAACCCGCATTTAGCTTTTTATATTATGACCCGGGCAAATCAGGTACTGTAAATGTAGATGCGGTGGATGAGCTTGATCAAAAGTATCAGTCTTATCTTACGGGTGTGGCAGAAATAGATAAGGATGTAGGCCTAATCCTTGCTGATTTGGATGTTGCCGGTCAGCTTGATAACACTTTGGTGATCGTTACCAGTGATCATGGTTATGAGTTTGATGAACTGGGCCTTGGTTATGTAGGCCATGCCAGTAATTATGGCCCTTATCAGCTGCGCTCCACATTGGTGATGCACTGGCCAGACCGAGCTGCACAGCAATTCTCCCATCGCAGTGCACACCAGGACTTACCTGCAACTTTATTACAGGAAATCTTTGCCTGTGAGAATTCAGCCAGTGATTACAGTAGTGGCTCAAATTTGTTTAAGGCCAAAAACTGGGACTGGATTATTGCGGGCAGTTATAACTCACATGCCATTGTTGAACCGGACAAACTAGTAGTAACCAACCCGGGTGGCTTTATTGAATTACTTGGGCCAGATTACCGGCCTGACCCAGAACTGGAACTGGATGCTGGCGTAATGCAGGATGCTGTAATCGAGATGCGACGGTTCTATAAATGAAGGTACGAATACAGATATTAGTGGTAGCGCTAGTGCTGCTTGTTACGACTATATCTACCGCCTGGGCAGACACATTCGTGGTAGTGGCCGGACACTCTGAGATTGAATTTAATGAGGCCACTGGGTTGCCTGTGCAGTGGGTCGTTTGTCAGTCACTGTGTGTGGATGTTAAAGATGCACGCCGGGCAACTCTGTTTGCGCCAGGTGATGGGTACATACGTACATTAAAGCCTGTTTCTAAAGAACCTTACACGGTAACTGTAGAAGAAAATTCAGCTGCTGTGTCGGTCCAATTTCGGGCAGGTGGCCGGTTGCTTGGTTATCGTTTGCTAAAGGATTCAGCGCTGGTCGAGTTAAATTTACCACCGGGGGCGACATTTGAACTGGCTACGGGCGAGTCTTTTGTGCCTGAGCCTCTGCCAGGCTTTGGTGCTATTTACAGTAAGGTTAATGTTGCTCAGGTTGATGATTCCGGGCAGGCCCTCCATGAATATGATGAAGAGCAGTCTGTCCATAAGTTAACAGCTAGTTCAACTAATTGGACGGGCATACGCAGCCGCTACTGGACTTTACTGGTGCAGCCAGTTGGTAAGGCTGTATCAGTAAAGGTTGAGTATGCAGCAGAAAATCTACCTGAGTTGCAGCTTGCGACTGGCAGTGCTGAATCCTCCCATCAGGTAAAACTTTATGCCGGGCCTATTGAATGGCAGAGCCTGAAGCAGGTCTCACCGGAACTGAGTGAAATGTTATTTGCCGCCTTGTGGGATTTTCTGCGAGTGCTGACATTTGGCATGTTGATATTACTGGATTGGCTTTATGGATTGGTGGGTCACTACGGGCTGGCAATTGTCCTGCTATCTCTATCAGCAAAAATCCTGATGTCACCTTTAACGATGCTGGCAGATCGCTGGCAGGCAGATGTAAATCGTATTCATACCCTGCTTAAGCCTGACCTTGATGAAATTAAGGAAAAATTTAAAGGTGAGGAAGCGCATAAACGAACACTGGCTGTATATAAGAAGCATGATATCAGTATGCTCTATACTTTTAAGAGTGCCGCAGGGTTTCTGATTCAGATTCCTGTGTTTATTGCTGCATTCGATATGCTTGCAGAAAATATAGCGCTTAATGAAATGAGTTTTCTATGGATAGCAAACCTTGCTAAACCGGATGGCTTTGCACATTTACCATTTATACTGCCATTTTTTGGTGGCTTGCTGAACCTGCTGCCATTTTTGATGACTGGGTTGAGTGTGCTGGCTGCCTGGCTTCAGTCTGAGGATACGCTTTCACCCGATTTGCAACGAAAACAAAGCCTGCGCCTTTATCTGATGGCTGCAGCATTCTTTATTCTATTTTATACTTTTCCTGCAGGGATGGTGCTGTACTGGACTTCTTCCAACCTATTTCATTTACTGAAAGTTGAGTCAGGACGGTTATTTAAATGGCATTGATTTTGCTTCATTCAAGCATGAGGTTTTGTATGAATTGTAGGGCTTTTCGAAACCGTTCCTACAGCAGTTTTTTGCGTTGTTTGGTTAGTTATGCTGTTACGCTGCTAGCAGCTTTAATTCTGACTGCCTGTGTGGGCGGTGCTCCTGAAGCGCCGGATCTGAACCCGGATATAGACTGGGATGTGATCGCCAGGCTGTCAGAAAAGCACACGCAGGTTTCCTGGACTGAAGATGTGCAGCCAATTATTGAGAACCGCTGTATCGTTTGTCATGGTTGCTATGATGCTCCCTGCCAGCTGAAGCTGTCGTCTTATGAAGGTCTGATGCGTGGCGCCAGTCCCGTTAAAGTTTATGATGGGGTACGTATCAAGGCTGTTGAGCCAACCCGTCTGGGTATTGATGCAAGTACTCCGGCGGAGTGGCGGACAAAGGGTTTTCACCCGGTTTTGGATGAAACTAAGAAGGATGCAGAGGACGACCCCGTTCAGCGTTTACGCGATTCAGTTTTTTACAGAATGTTAAGGCTCAAGCAACTTAACCCGCAGCCCCGAGCCGGGCTTTTGCCAGATAGTGTGACGCTTGGGCTGAATCGTAAACAGGTCTGTACAACCGAGGAAGGTTTTGCCAAATTTGAGCGTAAGAAACCGCTATGGGGGATGCCATATGCACTGCCGAATTTGAGTGAATCTGCATATAAGACAATTGTTACATGGCTGGCAGAAGGCGCACCGGGGCCCGATCCATTTGTGTCTTCAGCAGCGGTTAAACCACAGATAAAGGCCTGGGAAAATTTTCTGAATGGGAGTTCCAAACGCGAACAACTTGTCAGCCGTTACCTGTATGAACACCTCTTCCTTGGGCACTTATATTTTCAGAATGGGCCGAATAGAGAGTTTTACCGACTGGTGCGTTCGTTTACTCCACCAGGGGAAGCGATACATGAGATACCTACTACCCGGCCTTTTGATGACCCTGGTGTGCAGGAGTTCTGGTACCGAGTTAGGCCTCTGCATGAATCCATCGTGGCTAAATCGCATATCCCTTATGAGTTATCAGACCAGCGCATGGCTAGATACAGGGAGTTATTCTTAGAGCCTGATTACACAGTTGATGAGTTGCCAGGGTATGAGTTTCCGGCAACAACAAACCCCTTTATCACATATGCTGCCATGCCCCCCAAGTCGCGTTATCAGTTTATGCTGGATGATGCACGGTTTTTCATTCAGGGCTTTGTCAAGGGCCCGGTGTGTCGAGGTCAGGTTGCCCTTAATGTTATTGAAGATCAGTTCTGGGTGTTTTTCAGTGCCCCTAAATCGCTTGATGGACCTGATGAAAAGGCAAGGCTGGCGGGTGCTGCCAATTATCTACAGATGCCGAGTTCGACTGATACCCTGAATTTGCTGTCCGCCTATGGCAAATACTGGAAGTCGCAAAAAGAATACCTTGCAGCACGGGATACTTATTTTATTGGTCAGCTAGAAAAAGAAGGTGCGGATGCATTTGCTGGTATCTGGAATGGTGGTGGCACTAACCCAAATGCAGCGCTGACGGTCTTCCGTAATTTTGATAGTGCTGCGGTCGAATTTGGTTTATTGGGTAACTATCCTGAGACCGCCTGGATTATTGATTTTCCCTTATTTGAGCGGATTCATTATCTGCTGGTTGTCGGCTTTGATGTGTTTGGTAATGTTGGGCATCAGTTAAATTCGCGCCTGTTTATGGATTTTCTTCGCATGGAGGGTGAAGATAATTTTCTGACTTATTTACCAGTTGCTGATCGTCAGAAGATTCGTAACCAGTGGTACCAGGGTATTCGTGAAAGACGCAGTAAGTATTTTCAAGAGCCGATGGAATGGAATGCGATTGAGTCTCCCATTACCTTTAAAACAGATGACCCCCAGAAAGAACTTTATGATCAAACAATAGTGCACCTTGGTGATGCTGCAGGTGGAGTGGATTATCTGAATCGTTGTGATACAGATGACTGTGTTTCGGATGGTGCAACGCCAATGATTCGGACAGCGGATGCCAAGATACGCAGGCTGCATGAATCTGAGCCCAGGTCAATAGTAAACAGCCCGGACCTTACGTATTTACGTGTGCTGCTTGAAGGTGAGGAGGACATTCACTACAGCCTGATGGTGAATAAGAGCTATAAGAATCTGAGCAGCTTATTAGCTAGTGAAGATTCGCTTCGGCGTGATCAGGAAAATGATACCTTGACAGTGGTGCGGGGGTTCTCAGGTTCGTATCCAAATGTTTTCCTTGTGGTGCCATTCGATAGGCTTGAAGAATTTGTTGCGGATACAATGGCGCCGAAAAACCTGGATGAATACCAGCTGTATGTTGCCAAGTATGCAATTCGACGTACCAATAGCAGTTTTTGGGAGTATTCAGATTGGTTTCAGAAACGGTATTTTAAGAGCAAGCCTGTGGAAGCGGGTGTGCTGGACCTGAGTCGCTATAGCCCATACTAATAAGTTTAACTTATACAAGTATTTACAGGTTATTTTTTTTGTAAATACTTGTATTCCTGCCCCGCCATGCGAGAATATACCCTTTAATTTCCAAGTCTGTTTGGAAATATTTGCATATTGAATTTTGGTGGGAGCCGAGCTGATTGTGGATCACACATCTACCCTGACAGGTTTGCAACGTACCCTTAAAGGGTCGCGTGCTATAGGGAGTATTGATGTTATTTACACCAAGCTTGCGGTTGACCTGCAGAATCTTGAAGAATCCAGTGCCGATGTTGTTGTAGAAGCTTGTCTGGATGTTATCCGTGACAGTGCTGGCTGTGATGTGGTTTGTCTTGCCTTATTTGATAGAGATTGTAAAAAAATAGACCGGGTGCAATTTGCTCAGGCTGATTTCACATCGATCAATGCGGAGCAGTTACAGGGTACAGCACTTACTGATTTTCCCTGGATAGCTAAAAGCATTGAGCATTTGCGTCTCCTTGAGGTTAGGGATACTGGCAAACCATTAGTAAGAGAGAAGTGCGATGCTGAGCTGTTAAAAAAATACAGCATTGCTTCAGGGTTGTTAATTGGTTTAACGGTCAATAATCGTACTGCCGGGTTTCTTGCGCTCTTCCACGGTCAGCCAATGACTCAGTGGGAAGCTGATTATAAGCTTCTATTAAAATTGCTTGGGTCAAGTCTTGCATCCGGTATGGAGCGTTTGGAAAACCATCATGATCTTGCCGAAAGAAATGAGTTGCGTAAGTTAGTCATTGCGACAGCTCATGATGGCATGTGGGACTTTGATGCCCTGAAGAATGAAGTTAGTTTTTCACCGCAGTGGAAAGCAATGATGGGCTATACGGACGAAGATATTGAGAAGTCACGACCGGAATGGAGCCGTATGATTCATCAAGATGATCTCGCGCTTGTCCAGGCTGGCTTGCGGGATCATATGGCTGGTGACTCTGAGGTATTTGAAAGCATTCATCGGGTGCAGCGTAATGATGGTGAATGGCGCTGGATGGATTGCCGCGTCAAAGCATTGACTGACTCTGATGGCCGCTTACGACGTCTGGTAGGTATTGAATACGACATTACTGAGCGTAAGGTTTATGAGGAAGCGCTATTCCGAGAAAAGGAAAGCGCACAGATTACACTCCAGTCTATCGGTGATGGGGTGGCTACAACTGATGCTGAAGGATGTGTTGAATATCTTAACCCTGTCGCTCAGGAGCTTACCGGTTGGCGTGTAGAAGATGCATTGGGTCGGCCATTAGAAGAAATTTTTCGGGGCTTCCATGAAGAAACCTGTGAGCCTCTGGAAAATCCCCTGATGCAGGCCATGGAGCGTAACCGGGCACTTAAATCAGTACGGCCAACATTGTTAATCAAACGTGATGGCAATGAGTTGTATATTGAGAGCACTGCTTCACCTATTCGCAATGATAAGGGTGATGTCTCTGGTGGTGTGCTGGTGTTTCATGATGTGAGTGAATCTCGTGAGCTAAATCGACGGCTAAGTTATCATGCCAGCCACGATATATTGACTGGACTTGTCAATCGACGTGAATTTGAGAATCGTGTTGATCGTGCCTTAAAGAGTGCTAAAGCGCGTGAGACATCCTATGCCTTACTTTATCTTGATCTTGATCGCTTTAAGATTGTTAATGATTCATGTGGGCATCAGGCAGGTGATGCGTTGCTCGGGCAGCTTGGTGCTTTACTAAAAGCGCGCATACGCTGGCGTGACTGCTTATCACGACTGGGTGGTGATGAATTTGCTGTATTGCTGGAAAGCTGCAGTCTGGATGAGGCCATGCGCTCTGCTGAAGGTTTGGTGCAGGCTATTGATGAATTCAAGTTCAACTGGGAAGACCGTAGTTTCAAGCTGACGGTCAGTACCGGTGTTGTGCCCATTACATCTGACAATGTTGATGTTGCTGCAATTATTAATGCAGCAGATAGTGCTTGTCAGGCTGCTAAAGAGGCAGGCGGAAATCGTATACACAGTTTTGAAGAGAATGATATTGATCTCATGCGCCGCAGACGTGAGATTCAGTGGGCAGCGCGGATTACTAATGCACTGGAAGAGAATCGCTTTGAGTTATTCCGCCAGACTATCCTGCCATTGCAGGAAGAAGAGCATGGCGAACACTATGAATTATTGCTGCGTATGCGTGATGAGGGTGGCTCACTGGTTTCGCCAGACCTGTTTATAACTGCAGCAGAACGCTATGGCATCATGCCAAATGTAGATCGCTGGGTGGTGGAGAATGCATTCCGCTGGCTGGTATCTGAGGCGGATGAACGTGCCCGCTTGTCCATGTGCTCAATCAATTTGTCCGGACAAAGTCTTACAGATGATAAGTTTTTACCTTTTGTGATTGAGCAGTTCCATCGTAGCGGCCTTGAAGCGTCGCTCATTTGTTTTGAAATTACGGAAACCTCAGCCATTGCAAGTTATGCGCAGGCCAGCCGTTTTATCAGTGCACTTAAAGAGTTGGGTTGTAGATTTGCATTGGATGACTTCGGAACTGGTTTGTCTTCATTTGGCTATTTGAAACATTTCCCGGTAGATTTTCTGAAGATAGATGGCAGCTTTGTTAAAGAAATGTTGCATGACCCGATTGACAGGGAAATGGTACGTTCAATCAATGAGATAGGCCATCTTACAGGTAAGAAAACCATTGCTGAATTTGCTGAGAATGAAGAGATTATCGCCATCCTGATTGGCATGGGAATTGATTATGCGCAAGGCTATGCCGTATCAGAGCCCAAACGTATTCAGCGGGCGGTAAATGAATAATTAAATTGACGGAGCCATGAAAATAAGCCCTTTTGTTTCAGTTTTTGTGATCGTAATCAATCTGATAATGAGTGTAGTAGCCCATGCAGATACTTTTAGGTGTGCGGGTCATATTATTGAAGATGGCATGAGCAGGGGGGAGGTTCTACAGCATTGTGGCTCTCCTAATGAAGAGAACCACCAAACTGTGAATACCTGGACCTACGAACGTAATGCAGGGAAGCTGGATATCGTTATCTATTTCTACTCGAACGGTAATATAGAAAAAATAGAATCAGTGCATAACTGAATAAAGCCGCAGAAATTATTTAAGCCATTTCAAAGCGCATAGACAGGTCGACTGCGCGGACATCCTTGGTGAGTGTACCAATAGAAATAAAATCCACCCCTGTTTCAGCAATATCCTGAACTGTGTTCAGGCTTACATTACCGGATGCCTCAAGACCTACTGCTTCATTGAGCTGATTACGCAGGTCAACAGCGTCACGCATCTGTTCGGTGTTGAAATTATCGAGTAATAATCTATGTGCACCTGCTTTAATGGCAGCCCGAGCCTCATCAAGTGATTCAACTTCGACTTCGATCATTACATTGCTGTCTTGTGCCAGTGCTGCGGCTACTGCCTTATCTATCCCGCCAGATGCATAGATGTGGTTTTCCTTGATGAGCACACCGTCAAAGAGTCCTGTTCTATGATTTTGTGCGCCACCAGTACGTACCGCATATTTTTGTGCGAGACGCAGACCGGGTAGAGTTTTGCGAGTGTCCAGAATGACTGTTTTGGTATTTTCTATGGCCATGCAAAAAGCTCGGGTAGCTGTTGCTGTAGCGGAGAGAGTCTGGAGGAAGTTCATAGCTGTGCGTTCGCCCGTCAGTAAGGTGCGTGCGGGGCCTTCAAGTTCACATAGCGGGCTACCAGCTTTGATGAGATCACCGTCTGCAATATGCCACTGAATAACAACTTTATTCCCTAGCTGGGCGAAGACTTCATTGAACCAGTCAATACCGCATAAAACAGCATCCTCCCGCAAGGTCAGTCTGGCATGTGCCCACTGTTCCTCAGGTACCAGTTGAGCAGTGAGATCGCCACTACCTATATCCTCGGTGAGGGCATTGCGTACATCCTCAGCAATACGGTTTTTAAGTTCCAGGTTGATATCGGTCACCATATTAAAAATAACGGCTTAAATATAACGCATATAAAGAGACCCGGGCAGGCCGGGTCTCTTTAATAAAGGTATTTGCCGTAAATATTTACATAAAGTAACCGTGATGGGCGCCCACCATGCTCATGAGCATAGGTAGTGATAGCATTGTATTGGTACGTGAGGCCATCAGTGCCACAAACTTGGCTCGGCCGATTTGCTCAGCAGTAGCCTCAACCATTCCGAGTATCTTTTTCTGGTTGGGCCAGATTAAGATCCAGACATTAAATAGCATTATGGTGCCAAGCCATGCACCTATGCCGATCGTCATTCCATAATCAGATCCTAAGCTTTTTTCAGAGGCATTGGTGCCAAGCGTAAATGCGTTGATCAGGTTGCTGTTTACCATCAGGTAAAAGGCGCCACTTAGCCATGTCACCAGTGCAGCCCAGCGAAACCAGAGTAATGCACGTGGTGCGACATATTTGGTGATGCCACCGCCACCTGGGCCTCCTTCGTCGGCCAGTGCATCACCTAATGCCTGTACCTGAACAAAGTTAAAGTAATACAGCAGACCAATCCAGGTAATACCAGCTGTGACATGGGTCCATATAGTTACGGCGTTGGCCATTGCGCCTTTTGCTGGATACACGAGGTCGGTCAAATATCCGATTGCTGCGATAATAATAAGGCCGCAAATAATTGTGCCCCAGGCACTCTTTAATGGATTCATGGCTTTAGCATCCCCCTAAATGGTTGCTATCTATACGTATAGAGTAATGTGTAGCCAGCAGAGATAATGTCTGGTTGCTAGCGGCACGCTGTATTACGTGCAAGGATAGGGTAGCTATACCTATAATTCAATTGCTATGTGCTTCAATCTGTAGCACAACGTGAAGGAAATGAGTATAAGAGACCATGTCCAGCCCCGTATCCAGACCTATATCGCCTTGTTTAAGTATCTGCACACTGGGTGAAGACAGCATTTGTATGGGTTGTCTGCGTACTCTTGATGAGATAAAGCGCTGGGCGCTAAAGAGTCCGGCAGCACAGTGGGCGCTGGTTGAGGAACTTGAGGGTCGTCGTGCAGTCGTAGATAAAAGCCAAAGCACCTAGACTATATAAACGCAGGATAAACAAGGGTTGGCTAAAAGCTGCCCGGCTTGATGCAAGCTAAATAAACCAAGGAAGTAGAAAGTGACTATTAACGAACGAATTGAACAGCAGCTGAAAGATTTTCCAGTGTTGGTGTATATCAAGGGAACTCCCGATTTTCCACAGTGTGGTTTTTCTGCGCAGGTTGTCGGTGCATTAAAGAATTGTGAGGAACCGTTTGCCT
This sequence comes from Gammaproteobacteria bacterium, assembly GCA_024229935.1. Taxonomy (GTDB): domain Bacteria; phylum Pseudomonadota; class Gammaproteobacteria; order Steroidobacterales. The sequence goes on from JAAERX010000051.1 coordinate 67,207, forward strand.
TTGTCAATATTCTGGAAGATCCAGAATTACGTGAGGGCCTTAAAGTCTACTCTGAGTGGCCAACATTTCCGCAATTGTATGTAAAAGGCGAGCTGCTTGGTGGGTGTGACATTATTGTACAAATGTTTGAGACGGGTGAATTGAAAAAGACACTTAAAGAAGCGGTATAGCTTATTTTTAGCGTCAGATACCCAATTTTATTGGCTGTTGAATAGATTGCATGTGCCTCTCGAATTGAGGGGTACATGTTTTTTTACGGGTCTATTGCCGGTTTACGGGCGTCATAAATCGGTTTAAAGCTATTGACAATTTTGCAGAATATCTCAGCTGTTTGCTCGGCGTCATAGGCCGCAGAGTGGGCTGATGCACTGTCCCATTTCATGCCTGCAGCATCAGCCATGCGTGCAAGTACGGTTTGCCCGTAGGCGATACCTCCTAATGTAGCTGTATCGAATACACTGAAAGGGTGAAATGGACTGCGTTTGATGCCAGTACGGGTGATCGCTTCATTTAAAAACCCTAAATCAAAATGTGCATTGTGTGCAACCAATACGGCGCGCTTGCAATTTGTTTCACGTAGTTTATTGCGTACTTCCCGGAAAATACGCCCAAGTGCATCGCGCTCAGGAATAGCTGGGCGTAATGGATGATGTGGGTCAATGCCAGTAATTTCGAGTGAGGCAGGTTCAATATTGGCGCCTTCGAAGGGCTCTACATGAAATCTAAAGCATTCTTCTGGTACGAGCATACCTTCATCATTAAAGTCGATGAGTACGGCAGCAAATTCAAGAAGAGCATCAGTCTTGCAATTAAAGCCTCCGGTTTCCAGATCAATAACTACAGGTAGAAAACCACGAAAACGCTCACTAATGGGTGGGATGCCCTTTTTATCAATCATGCCCTTCAGGCCTTTGCTTTATTGAGTTGTTCAAGATTATCCAGAATCAGGGATGTTGCATAACGAACCCCAAAGCCAGTTATTTCTGTTGGTACCTGCCCAAGCCCGCCTGTGCGTGTAGCGGCACTCAGGTCCATGTGTATCCAGGTTGTTTTGTCCGGAACAAATCGTTGGAGAAAACGTGCGGCTTGTATATGGTCACCACCACCGGCTGCAGCACACTGTAATACATCAGCAACGTTGCTTTTGAGTTCATTATCAAAGTCTTTGTCCATTGGAAAAGGCCACACGCGCTCCCCGCAGTTTCTGCCATTGTCAATAAGCAGGCTGTTTAACTCAGAACGGTTTGTTAGCACGCCACTGTAGCGGTCAGTCAAAGCAGCTACGCAACTGCCTGTTAGTGTGGCGAAATCAATGATGGTCTTGGGCTTTTGTTTACCTGCCAGTGCCAGTGTATCAGCTAGTGCCATTCTGCCTTCTGCATCTGTATGGATGACCTCGATGTTTATGCCATTGCTGGCAGTAACAATATCCCGTGATTTATAGGCCTTATTGCCAATGCGGTTCTCAGTAATAGCCAGCCAGCAATCAATAGCAAAGGGTATTTGCAGTTTTGACAGGGTAACAAGTGTTGCAACCGCAACGGCACTGCCGGCCATATCTGTATGCATATCAAGCATACCCTTGAAAGGTTTTAGATTTGTGCCGCCAGTATCAAAAATAATGCCTTTACCAACCAGTGCCAGCGGTGCCTTTCCTTTACGGGCCTTCTTGGGTTGATAGTGCAGGTGCATAATGCCGGCATCTTTTGTGGCATTACCTTGGGCAACGGCTAAAAATGCACCTGCACCTGCACGGTGAAGTTTTTTCTCATCCAGGAATTCCACTTGCCAGTTGTATTGTTTGGCTAGCATGCCAAGTACTTTTCGATAGTTTGCTGCGTCCAGTTTGTTGGGCGGTAGTGCTGTAAGCCAGCGGGCAAGATTTAATCCATCTGCCTCAGCTAAAGTACGTGTGAGCTCAATGCGTTTAGTTGTGCCTGAGATATGTAGTGTTTTAAGGGGGCTTTGCTTTTCAGGTTTGCTTTTAAATGTTGGCATTGCAAAGTTGTGGGCGCATAGCGCAAGCACCATGGCCTGGACAATCTTGTCTTCAATATCAGGTACAAACCCCAATACCATGATAGTTACAGATGAGGGATGATCTTTTAGCGCGTCTGCAGACAGGCTCCCTGCGTGAGTTAGTAACTCAAAACTGCCGGGGGTTTTATTGCCTTTACCGGATTCACTAAGACAACTAAGCGTAATTCCAGTGCAAGCCTGATTTTTCATACGGGTATGTGCTATTTGGCCCGTCAGTTTGCGCTTTTTGGTTAGCTTTATGAGGGTCTGGCCTTCAGGTACCTGCTGCCAGAGGCTGTTAGCTGGTTTCTCAGGCAAGATGACAATCAGATGATCACTTTTGGTGAGCTGCTCTTTACGTGGCTTTCCCGGGCTTTGCAGGACACGTAGGACAGGTTGTGGGGGCAATAATTCGATGGGGGAGGCTGTCATGGGGCTGCTTGACCTAAAAATGGGAAAGCCGGATGATACCCCGGCTTTAAGCTTTACACCCTATAATCCTTATAATTAGAGGTTTAATGGAATATGTATCACATGCAGCGCAGCTGCACCGATTGATGTTTATATTTGATATCAGATTTGAATGGGTCAGTTGCTGTGTCTTACATTGAAACTGACGGATGAAATTACCTAAACAGAATAATCAGGCGTGACTGAATTTAATCGACATGATGATGCGGATCCGCAGGAGACGCAGGAATGGGTTGAGTCTATAGACTCAGTATTACGAACCTCAGGTGCTGAGCGGGCGCATTACCTGCTGGAGCACATGATTGACCATGCTCGACGTTCAGGGGCTTATCTGCCTTATAGCCAGAACACGGCTTATCTGAATACTATCAATTTAGCCCAGCAGCCAGAATACCCCGGAGACCGGGAGCTTGAGCGTCGTATTGAAGCCTACATACGCTGGAATGCGATGGCGATGGTGGTACAGGCTAATCGACAGAGTTCTGAATACGGTGGCCATATAGCCAGTTATGCATCTTCAGCAACGCTTTATGAGGTGGGTTTCAATCACTTCTGGCGTGCGGCTACTGAGGAACAGCGTGGTGACCTCGTTTTTATACAGGGGCATTCCTCACCGGGTATTTATGCTCGAGCATTCCTTGAAGGCCGCTTGAGTGAAGATCAGCTCAATCATTTTCGACAGGAAGTTGATGGCAAGGGTTTGTCTTCGTATCCACACCCCTGGCTGATGCCGGATTTCTGGCAGTTCCCAACTGTATCTATGGGGCTTGGCCCCATGATGGCCATTTATCAGGCACGCTTTATGCGTTATCTGGAGCATCGCGAGATCACTGAGCCTAGCGATCGCAAGGTTTGGGCATTTCTTGGTGATGGTGAGATGGATGAGCCGGAGTCGATGGGCGCGCTCACAATGCCTGTGCGCGAGAAGCTCGATAATCTTGTTTTTGTTATTAACTGCAATCTGCAACGTCTTGATGGGCCTGTACGTGGTAATGGCAAAATAATTCAAGAGCTGGAGTCGGCGTTTGCTGGTGCTGGCTGGAATGTTGTCAAGGTGCTCTGGGGTTCTCGCTGGGATCCTTTACTGGAGAGGGATAAAGAAGGCTTGCTGCGCCAGGTAATGGAGGAGTGTGTTGATGGTGAATACCAGAACTTTAAGGCCATGGGCGGCGATTATGTGCGGGAGAACTTCTTTGGTAAGTACCCTGAACTAAAAGAAATGGTTGCACATATGTCAGATGAAGAAATCTGGCGTCTTAATCGTGGTGGTCTGGATACCGTTAAGGTGTTTGCAGCCTATGACAAGGCTATGCACCATAAAGGTCGCCCAACAGTTATTCTTGCTAAGACCATCAAGGGCTTTGGTATGGGTGAGGCTGGTGAAGGCAAAATGACGGCTCACCAGACCAAGAAACTCGGTGGCGCTGACCTTAAAGCTTTCCGGGATCGTTTCAATATTCCGGTATCAGATGCTGATATCGATGAAGTACCGTATTACAAGCCATCAGAAGACAGCGAAGAAATTCGCTACATGCATGAGCGACGTAAAGCATTGTCGGGGTATTTACCGGCACGCATTACGGATGCACCCAAACTTGAAATTCCGGCGCTGGAAGCATTTCAGCAGCAACTTGATGGTTCAGGTGAACGTGAGATTTCAACCACGATGGCGCTGGTACGCATGTTGACGAAGCTGGTCAAAGATAAGCATATTGGTCAGAATATTGTGCCTATCGTGCCGGATGAAGCACGTACCTTTGGTATGGAGGGTATGTTCCGTCAGATAGCAATTTACTCATCAGCCGGACAGCTCTATACGCCGCAGGATTCTGAGCAATTGATGTGGTACCGCGAGGATAAAAAGGGACAGATACTCGAGGAAGGTATTAACGAGGGTGGCGCATTCTGTTCATGGATAGCGGCAGCCACGGCATATGCTAATCACGGTGTGCCGATGATCCCGTTTTACGTCTATTACTCGATGTTTGGTTTCCAGCGTATTGGTGACTTTGCCTGGGCCGCTGGTGATCTGCAGGCACGCGGGTTTTTAATTGGCGGTACTGCCGGGCGCACAACTTTGGCGGGCGAAGGTTTGCAGCATCAGGATGGTCACAGCCTGGTGTTGTCAGCCACGATCCCCAATTGTGTTTCTTATGATCCGACTTATGCTTATGAGCTTGCCGTCATTGTGCATGATGGCATGCGTCGTATGTATGCAGAGCAGGAAAATGTTTTCTATTACGTTACCTGTATGAATGAGAATTATGTGCACCCGGCTATGCCGGATGGCGTGCAGGAGGGCATTCTTAAGGGTATGTACCGTCTGCATGCGGTTGAAGATAACAGTAAGAAGTTGCGAGTTCAGTTGCTGGGTTCCGGCACTATTCTGCGTGAAGTTGAAGCCGCCGCAGAATACCTGCAGGACAATCATGACGTACATGCGGATGTATGGAGTGTAACCAGTTACAGTGAGTTACGTCGTGAAGGCATTGCCTGTGAGCGCTGGAACACGCGTAACCCGCTGGAAGAGCCGCGCCGCCCTTACGTGAGTGACTGTATGGCGGATGCCATGGGCCCCGTTATTGCGGTTTCTGACTATATGAGAATTGTGCCTGAGCAGATTCGTGAATGGGTGCAGGGCAGTTACCGGGTGTTGGGTACGGATGGCTTTGGGCGTAGTGATTCGCGTCGTGCTTTACGCAAGCACTTTGAGGTTAATAGAGACAATATAGTCATTGCAGTCCTGAAGTCACTGGCTGATCAGGGTGCTATCAAACCCGAACAGGTTGCAAAAGAAATTGAAGTGCTGGGGTTGGACCCGGAAAAACCTAACCCGGTTGATGTCTAAACTACGGATAATGAACAGAGACAGTACACGATGACGACGAGGCAAGAAGTTCTGGTACCCGACATAGGTGATTTCGATGCAGTCGAAATTGTTGAGGTAATGGTGGCTGTTGGTGACAATGTGGCAGCAGAAGATTCACTAATCACATTAGAAACCGATAAGGCAGCGATGGATGTGCCTGCACCGATTGCTGGTAAGGTACTGGAGATGTCTGTCAGTCTTGGTGATAAGGTCTCGGAAGGTAGTCTGATCTTGGTGCTTGAGGCTGCTGAAGTGGTAGAAGCTGCCCCTGCAGAGATCTCAGCTACCGCTACTCCAGCCGTTGCTACGGGGGCAGACCCTGTTGCTTCCCCAGTAGCTGAATCCAGCAGCCAATCGGGGCCTGATACCAAGTCGGTCAGGACAACAACGCCCACAGCGCTCCCACCCATCAATGAAGCGGGGTTTGCAATCGCGCATGCGAGCCCGTCTATACGTAAGTTTGCGCGTGAACTTGGGGTGGATTTAAGTCGTGTACAGGGCAGTGGCCCTAAACAACGTATTGTCCCGGAAGATATTAAAGCTTTTGTTAAGGCCATTATGACGGGGCAGCTGGCAGCAGCATCTGGTCCCGCTTTACCTGAAGTGCCGGTAGTTGATTTTGCCAAGTTTGGTGCCGTCGAAGAAAAACCGCTTGGGCGTATTCAGAAAATTTCCGGTCCCCGATTGCATGCCAGTTGGGTGAATCTTCCGCATGTCACGCAGAATGATGAAGCCGACATTACTGATATGGAGGCGCAGCGTCAGGCGCTTAAAGCCAGAGCGGCAGAGAAGGGTGTCAAGCTGACACCGCTGGCATTTGCCATCAGGGCCTGTGTGCAGGCGTTAGAGGAATTCCCTGTATTCAATACCTCCATGGGTCCTGATAACAAGACCCTGATATGGAAGCAATATACACATATTGGTTTTGCAGCAGATACGCCCAATGGGCTTGTAGTCCCGGTGATTCGTGATGCGGATAAAAAAGATGTATTTGAGTTAGCTGCAGCACTTGCAGATTTGAGTGGACGGGCGCGTGAAGGCAAACTGAAAGTGGAAGAAATGCAGGGTGGCACTTTTACAGTTTCAAGTCTGGGTGGCATTGGTGGTACAGCTTTTACCCCGATTATTAATGCCCCTGAAGTAGCCATACTGGGTATGCCGCGTTCAAAAATGCAGCCAGTCTGGAATGGTGAAGAATTTGTTCCCCGCCTGATACAACCTCTGTGTTTGTCCTATGACCACCGGGTTATTGATGGGGCGACGGGTGTGCGCTTTACAACATACCTCGCAGCCCGACTTGGTGATGCTGAAGGATTGATTGGCAGACGTCGCGATGACTGATGTAATTGAGGTCAAAGTACCTGACATTGGTGATTTTACTGATGTAGAGGTTATCGAAGTGCATGTCAAAGCAGGCGATGAAGTCGCTGCTGAAGATTCACTGATCACACTCGAGACTGAGAAAGCAGCGATGGATGTGCCTGTGCCATCAGCAGGTCGCGTGGAAGAGATATTTATCTCGGTGGGTGACAAGGTTTCTGAAGGTACGGTGATCATAAAGCTTACTGCAGCCGATAGTACTGTGGGGTTAGACTCCGCCGCTCCCGCAGAAGTTAATACTTCCAGTCAAACGGAGGTCGACCCCAAACAGGTTGCTATTCCCCCCAACAGTTACACTGGTAAAGCTGATAATGAAACCTCTTTATTGATTCTTGGTGCTGGCCCAGGTGGCTATACGGCTGCATTCCGTGCAGCGGATCTTGGTATGGATGTCACCCTGGTTGAGCGCTGGCCATCCCTGGGTGGTGTTTGCCTTAATGTGGGCTGTATTCCGTCAAAGGCATTATTACATGCGGCTAAGGTCATCGAAGAAGCGCATGAGATGAGTGAATTTGGCGTGAAATTCGCTGCGCCTGAAATTAACACCATTAAATTACGTGACTGGAAGCAGAGCGTTGTTGACCGGCTGACCGGAGGGCTTGCTGGTTTAGCTAAACAACGTAAGGTGAAAGTTGTACAGGGTACGGGGACCTTTCTATCGCCCCAGCATGTTCGGGTAGAAGGTGATACGGGCAGCCAGGTAATAGCGTTTCAACAATGCATTATTGCGGCTGGTTCAGAACCCGCCATGATTCCTGGTTTGCCTGATGACCCACGAATTATTGATTCTTCCGGTGCGTTAGAGCTTGAAGATATGCCCAAGCGTATGCTGGTTATTGGTGGCGGCATTATTGGTCTGGAAATGGCAACGGTTTACGATGCGCTCGGCGTACAAGTGTCAGTTGTTGAGCTTACAAAAACGCTGGTTCCTGGCTGTGATCCTGATTTGCTACGTCCGCTGGAGAAACGCATCAAGGGCCGCTATGAAGCGATATACAAGGGTGTAGGTGTAACGGGTGTTGCGGCCGAGAAGGCTGGGCTGTTGGTTTCCTTTGAGGGTAACGGTGCCCCTGAACCACAATTGTATGACAAGGTATTGGTTGCTGTTGGCCGCTCTGCTAATGGCGGCAAGATTGGCGCTGAACTGGCAGGAGTCAAGGTTAGTGAGCGTGGCATTATTGATGTGGATAAGCAGCAACGCACCAATGTTCCGCATATTTTTGCAATTGGCGATATTGTTGGTCAGCCTATGCTGGCGCACAAGGCAACACATGAAGGCAAAGTTGCGGCTGAAGTTGCGGCTGGAGAAAAATCCTATTTTGATGCCCGTGTTATTCCTGGAGTTGCCTATACGGACCCTGAAATTGCCTGGGTTGGTGTGACTGAAACTGAAGCAAAAGCGCAGGGGCTTGATTACGGTAAAGGGGCTTTCCCCTGGGCAGCCAGCGGTCGTGCATTATCTGTTGCTCGTGATGAAGGCGTAACAAAAATTATCTTTGACAATAAAACAAATAAAATTATTGGTTGTGGGATAGTTGGACCAAACGCAGGGGAATTAATTGCAGAAGCCTGTCTTGCTATTGAAATGGGCTGTGATGCCACTGATATTGGCCTGACAATTCATCCTCACCCTACGCTGTCTGAGACTGTCGGTATGGCGGCAGAAGCCTTTGAGGGTACGTTGACAGATCTGTATATCCCCAAACGTAAGAAGTAACTTCTTCAGCCTGTTACTCGGGCAGGCCGCGTTTCAACGTTATACTCAGACCATAAATAACGATAGTTTAAGAGGGTGATGCCTCGGTGTGGAGAGAAATTGAATGAGAAAAACACTATGGATTTTTATTGGACTGGTTGGGTTAACGCTGAGTATCAGTCATGCTGCACTGGCTGATGAGGAATTTGCTGCCAATGTTGAAAGTCTTCAGCCTTATTATATTAAGGATGGTGTTGATCTAAGTGTTTATACCAAGGTGTTGGTTGACAGCCTGGATGTAGTAGATGCTCGTGTTATTGCCCCGCCCTGGTATCAGGGTGACCATAAAAAACCGGCGAAGTGGGAACTTAGTAAGAAAGATATTGAATTTCTGCGCAAAAGCTATCGGGCCGCTATGTTGCAGGAGTTAGAAACCAAGGGTGGTTATCCGGTTGTTGCTGAGATGGCTGCTGATGTGCTTATTCTGGATATGGAAATAGTTACCCTCATGCCTTATGTTCGTAAGGGTGAAAAAGTGCAGGTACGCGGTTTTGGTGAAATGACTGTACAGGCAACCTTACGTGATGGAATGACCGGTGAGCTGTTGGCTATATTTGAAGGTTCTCAGGATATAGGCACTGAATATCAGCAGAGTACCCGCCTGAATGCTGAGAATAACCTTAAAGCATTATTTCAAGTGTGGGGCGCACGTATGCGTAAGGTGATGGACGATAATCGCTGAGCTATAGGTGCTGAACGTTTAATTTATAGCCTCTTTAAGCTCGGGTAGTTTGCTGGTTTTACCCTTAAATTCACATAGCTCATTTATAACGCACACTGGGCAATCGGGTTTGCGTGCTTTGCATACATATCGTCCGTGCAGTATTAGCCAATGATGTGCACCCTGTTTGTACTCATCAGGTGTGAACTTCAACAGTTTTTTTTCGACTTCCAGTGGTGTTTTTCCAACTGCAATTTTTGTACGGTTGCCAACCCGGTAAATATGGGTGTCTACTGCAATTGTGGGTTGGCCAAACGCTGTATTAAGAATGACATTGGCGGTTTTTCGCCCGACCCCTGGAAGGGCCTCAAGGTCCTGGCGATTATCAGGTACCTGGCTGTTATGTAATTCGATTAGCATCTGGCAGGTTTTAAGTATATTTTTCGCCTTGGTGTTAAAGAGGCCAATAGTTTTAATATAGGACTTGAGGCCAGCCTCATTCAAGGCAAGAATTTTTTCAGGAGTATTGGCAACTGGGTAAAGCTTTTTTGTAGCTTTATTAACTCCTATATCAGTTGCCTGAGCTGAGAGTATGACTGATATCAGTAACTCAAAAGGGCTGCTGTAGCTTAGTTCTGTTTCTGGTTTGGGTGTGTGCTCAGCCAGCCTGTGAAATATTTCAGCGCGCTTACTTGCATTCATATGTCAGTTATTTCCGGCTGTTGTGGGCATTTGCTGCTGCGTTTTGCGTTGTATTTGTCTATAAGGTTACGAAGAGCTATTAAAAGTCCAAGACCAAGAAATGCACCAGGAGGCAGTAAAGCAAGCAAAAAGCCTTGGCCATCAGGAGTGATCAGGAGCCCTTCACGGGTAAAACTATTGCCAAGTAATATTGACCCTCCGGCAAACAAGCTACCACTTCCAATTAGTTCTCTGAGCCCACCAAGTAAAATTAATACAGCAGCAAATCCAAGCCCATGGGCAATACCATCAATAACAGCAGCAATAGCCGACTGTTTTGAGGCGAAAGACTCAGCTCTCGCTAGTATTACGCAGTTGGTAACAATCAGAGGGATGAAAATCCCAAGATTAAGCCAAAGTTTGAAAAACCATGCCTGAGTAATAAGGTCGATAATGGTTACTAATAATGCTATGACCAGAATAAATACAGGCAAACGGATATCCTGCGGGATCCAGGGGCGCAGCAAAGATACGATAAAGTTACTTAAAGTGAGGACGATTAGTGTGGCAAGCCCGAGCCCCAGCCCATTTACCAGTGAGTTACTGACAGCCAGCAGCGGGCAGATGCCCAGAAACTGGATCAGCCCTGGATTATTATTCCAGAGGCCATTTGCAAGTATCTGATTATATTGGCCCATTAATGTGGAAGCTCATAATTAAGGGAAGGCTGAAGTGTAAGCTACATGAGCTACCTGAGCCAATTATCAAGCGATTTTTCTGCTGGTATTTTGGGGTTGGACTGACTACCATTGTGCGCGGCTCATACTAAGGCCGGTTTTAAAAATCTAACATCAAATTTTGGAAAATGACTTTAGGATGTTGTTTATGCACAGCAAATTATTTATGTACCGTAAATGGCAGTTTTCACTTGCTATAGTTGCGGCAGTTTTATCAGTGCAGGCATTTGCCGCTGGCGATGCAGCCCGAGGCAAGCTTCTGACCGATACATGCAAAGGATGTCATGCGGTTGATAGTTACGCAAATGCTTATCCTGCCTACCATGTGCCATATATAGCCGGACAAAGTGCGGACTATACAGTTTCAGCACTGACTCTATACAGGGATGGTAATCGTACCCACCCAACAATGCGGGCTCAGGCAGCAACACTTTCTGATCAGGATATTCAGGATATCGCTGCATATTTATCCAGTGCTGTTAAACAGCCTGACCCTGCCGCTACTGTTCGCGGTGTCGCTCCTTCTGCTGCAGTAGCTTGTACTGCTTGTCATGGCGCTGCAGGTATAAGCTTGATTCCAATGAATCCGTATCTGGCAGGACAGCAACTTGATTATCTTGAGCAAGCTGTTTTGCAGTATAAGAATGGTGATCGTAAAGGCCCTAATGCGATAGCTATGCAGGCTCAGGTAAATGCACTTGCTGAAGAAGACCTCAAAGCTACTCTGGCCTTTTTTGCTGCTCAGGATGGCCTTGAGATCCTGCCAATGAACTAAGGCATGTCTCGATGCAAAAATTTAAAGGCCGGTCATCTTTGATGTTCGGCCTTTTTTAATGCGTTTAGTTTTCCAGCAGTAAGGACATACGTACCAGAGCGGCCAAAGAACGTGCTGCCATTTTTTCCATGACACGGGCACGATGGATTTCAACGGTTCGCTGGCTGACTTCAAGATCCAGAGCAATTACTTTATTAGCCTGCCCCTTGACTACGCATTGCATGACTTCAGTCTCACGTGGGGTAAGAGTGGCGTAACGCTCAGTAACATGCCGCTTTTGTAGAACCTCTTCTTTATTTTCCTCATTACTTGATAATGCCTCGGCAACCCGATCCATCAGTTCCTGATCACGAAATGGTTTTTGAATGAAATCAAAAGCACCAAGTTGCATTGCTTCTACGGCCATGGGTACATCGCCATGGCCGGTAATGAAAATAATGGGTAGTGTGCAGTCGCGTTCAGACAGAAGTTTTTGTACTTCAAGGCCACTGGTGCCTGGCATGCGTATATCCAGGATAATGCAACCCTGCCAGTCAGCATCAAACTCAAGTAAAAACTTGTCACCTGATTCAAAACCTATGGCTTCAATATCCACTGTTTTGAATAACAGGCACAATGAATCACGTACGGCATCGTCATCATCGACGATAAAAACCCTGCTTTTTTCTACAGACATTTATCTATTTACCTGCGTTGGAATAGTAAAAAAGAATGTTGCACCTTCACTGCTTGTATACCGGTTATTGTTGTGAAACCCAAGTTCGCCACCATGAGTACGGACAATTGTTCTGCATATTGCCAGTCCCATGCCCATACCGGTCGTTTTAGTAGTAAAGAATGTATTAAATATATCTTTTGCTGCGTTTTCACTCACGCCTGATCCCTCATCTCGCACCTCAAGCCGTATCTGCTGGGGTGCGGTTAATTTGGCCCGAACGGTAATAATACGCTTATCTGGCGGAGTATCCTGCATTGCATCCACTGCATTTCGAATAAGATTGAGGATGACTTGCTGAATTTGCACAGAATTGACATTTATTGGGGGCAAATCATCCAGGATATTCCAGTTCAGCCGTATATTATTGGCTTTGGTATCAAGCTCAGCCAGTGAGCGAATCTGGGCAGCAATTTTTTTGAGGCTTGTGCCCTCATTGATGGCTTCACCTGATTTTGTAAAGTTTCGGGTACGGCGAATGACCTCACCAGCTCGGTGAGTCTGGCTGACGATTTCCTCCAGTGCGCCCAAAATATCCTCATGGCTATCTTTGTTCTGCTTGAGAAGGCGAATTGAAGCTGCTGCGTAGTTAGCTATGGCAGTTAGTGGCTGATTGAGTTCATGTGCCATGGCGGCTGCCATCTCGCCCATCATACTCAGGCGGCTGACATTTACCATTTCTTCACGTTGTCGCAGAGCCTGTTCTTCGACCTGACGGTGTTCAGTGAGATCACGTATAAGACCTACAAATCTGATTAATTTACCAGAGCGAACTTCACCTACGGCTATATCTGCAGGAAATTTGGTGCCATCTTTACGCTGAGCCTGAACCTCACGACCTTTACCGATAATTCGTTTCTTACCTGTCTTGCGGTAGCGCTCCAGATAGTCTACATGGTGAGATTTATCTGGGCCTGTCATCAACAGGCCTATACTCTGACCAACTAATTCTTCAGTGGTGTAACCAAACATATCAGTTGTAGCTTTATTGATACGCTCGATTAGGCCTTGTTCATCAATAACTATCATGGACTCAACCATGGCATCGAGTACCGGATCCAGTTGGACGGCACCTGATGGTTCAATTGGAGCTTGAGTTGTTTCAGTCATTATTGAAGAAGTTTATGGCAGGCTTAGAGCCTCATAAAAACATTATGCCGCTGATAAAAATGCCTTGCAGGTAAGGGCTGCAAGGCGTCAAATGGTTGATGTCAGTACTGCTTAGAGCCAGTAGACAAAAATAAACAGGAATAACCAGACAACATCCACAAAATGCCAGTACCAGGCAACAGCCTCAAAGGCGAAATGATGATCAGGCTTAAAGTGTCCCCTCAGGCATCGTAGCCAGATAACGACCAGCATCGTAGCGCCTATAGTTACATGCAGACCATGAAAACCTGTCAGCAGAAAAAAGGTTGAACCATAGATACCCGACTCCATAGTCAGGTTAAGTTCCTGGTAGGCATGAATATATTCATATGCCTGAAAGCCCATAAAAATAAAGCCTAGTATGAAGGTGGCGGCAAGAAACATGCTCAAAATGCCACGACTGCCTTTCTGAAGTGCATGATGGGCTATTGTCAGGGTGATGCCACTAGTGAGCAGTATGGCGGTATTCAGGGCGGGAATACCCCATGGCCCCAAAGTTTCAAATTTACCACCCAAGTCATCGGGGCCATTTGTGGGCCAGGTAGCTGTAAAGTTATTCCACAGCAATTCATTTGTAAAAAAGTTATTGCTGTCGCCACCAAGCCAGGGAACCGCAATGCCTCGCGCATAAAATAAAGCACCAAAGAATGCTGCGAAGAACATAACCTCAGAGAAAATGAACCATCCCATGCCCATGCGGAATGAGGTATCAACTTCTGAATTGTACTGCCCGCCTTCACTTTCGTTAATAACCAGCCTGAACCAGCCAAAAATCATGAACAGTAGTACAGCGAAGCCGATGGATAGCACAAGCGGTCCGATGCCAGAGCCATTGAGCCATATTGATGCGCCGATCATTATGCCAAACAGTCCGATAGAGCCTGTTAGGGGCCAGTGACTGCCGTGTGGTATGTAGTAGCTATTATCTGCGTGAGCCATAAAAAATTCCTGCAATAATATTTATGTGTCTATTTATTGTTTGCCAATGCGCCAGGCTTGGTAAACAGGGTGTAAGCTAGTGTAATTGTATCTATATGGGCTGGAAGATCCGGTTCTATATAAAAGCGTACAGTGAGGTTTCTTTCCTCATCTGTAGCAAATTTCTGCTCATTAAAGCAAAAACACTCAACCTTACGGAAGTATTTTGCAGCTTCTGCAGGTTGTATATCCGGGGTTGCTATACCTGTAATCTGAAAGCCGCTCAGGTTATGTGCGGTGTACTCGATGTCCTGCATCAGGCCAGTCTGTACCTCCAGGGTATCCCTGGCGGGGTGAAACTCCCAGGGTCCATCCTTATTAGTGCTAGCTAGCATCTCTAGCTTGATCGTGCGTGCCAGTTCTGGGTGTTCTATGATTGTGCTGGCATTACTGGCCTCAATTGGTGAGCGTATGCCGGTAACTTCACAAAAAATGTCATAAAGAGGCACCAGGGCAAAGCCGAAAGCAAACATAACCAATGCGGTGACTGCCAGTCTGGTTGCCATCGAGATTGTTGCAGATTTTTGCTGTTCAGCCACGTTAGTTTCCGCTTTAACCGCTTAGTCCGGTTGCAATCATGAAGCCAAAGTAGAAGGCTATGGCTATCAGCGCAAGCAATATGCCTGTACGTCTGATCCGCTTATTTTGATTATTTGTTGACGCTGTATTCATTGTTGAATTACTCAATCAACTTTTGGTGGAGTATTAAAACTATGGTATGGAGCAGGTGAAGGCAGAGTCCACTCTAGACCTTCGGCACCTTCCCACGCCTTGGCAGGTGCTTTCTGCTTACCTTTAACACTGCTTATCACGGCCCATACAAATAATAGCTGGCTGGCACCAAACAGGAAGCCACCAATACTGGAGACCATGTTGAAATCTGCAAATTGAGTGGGGTAGTCAGGTATACGTCGGGGCATGCCTGCCAGTCCCAAGAAATGCTGCGGGAAGAACAGCACATTGACAAAAACTGCTGAGGTCCAGAAATGCCACTGGCCAATTTTTTCGTTGTAGTAGTAACCCGTCCATTTGGGCAGCCAGTAGTAGGCAGCTCCCATCAGTGCAAATACTGAACCTGGTACCAGCGTGTAATGGAAGTGAGCAACTATGAAATAGGTGTCGTGATACTGGTAGTCAACAGGCACGATAGCCATCATCAGGCCGGAGAACCCCCCAATTGCAAACATGAGGATAAAGCCAATAGCAAATAGCATGGGTGTCTCAAAGGTCAGTTCACCTTTCCACATGGTTGCAAGCCAGTTAAATATTTTTACGCCAGTTGGAATCGCGATCAGCATAGTTCCCAGCATAAAGTATAGTTGGCCTGCAATCGGCATGCCGGTTGTAAACATGTGGTGAGCCCACACAATAAATGACAGGAATGCAATACTGGCGGTGGCATACACCATTGAGGAAAAGCCAAACAGTGGTTTGCGTGAGAAGGCTGGAACGATCTGCGAGATGACCCCAAAGGATGGCAGGATCATGATGTACACCTCGGGATGCCCGAAGAACCAGAATACATGTTGAAATAGTACTGGGTCACCGCCACCAGCTGCATTAAAGAAACTGGTGCCAAAGAAACGATCAGTCAGAAGCATAGTTACTGCACCAGCCAGTACCGGCATAACTGCAATCAGCAGATAGGCTGTGATCAGCCAGGTCCAGACAAACATCGGCATCTTCATAAGTGTCATGCCGGGTGCTCGCATATTCATAATGGTTACGATGATATTAATCGCACCCATAATGGATGAAGCGCCTAACAGGTGAACTGCAAACACCAGGAATGGGAATGAATCACCTGTTTGCAGTACCAGTGGCGGGTAAAGAGTCCAGCCACCTGCAGGCGCACCACCGGGCAGGAAGAAGGTCAGGATCAGTAATGTGAACGCAAACGGCAGTAGCCAGAAGCTCCAGTTGTTTAAGCGTGGTAGGGCCATATCTGGAGCACCGATCATCATCGGAATCATCCAGTTAGCAAGGCCTACAAATGCGGGCATGACAGCGCCAAATACCATAACCAGCGCATGTACAGTTACCAGGCTATTAAAGAATTGTGGGTCGATAAATTGCAGACCGGGCTGAAATAGTTCTAATCGAATCATCATAGCCATGGAACCACCGACGAAAAACATAATCAGGCTTGTAACTAGGTACAAGGTGCCAATGTCTTTATGGTTGGTGGTAAAAAGCCAGCGCTTTAGGCCGGTAGGCTTTGTGTCATGGTCATCGTGGGTTGAGTCGCTCATTGTTCTGAATTCCTGAATAGGTGCTTACAGCGCTGCGAGTGTGTCGGTAGATGTGGGGTTCTGGTTAGTAGGGACCAGCTGTTGGGCGGTGGAATCCCATTTGAGGTCTCCTGCCAGCCATTGTTCGTAGCGTTCTTGAGTTTCAACGACTACAACTATGGGCATAAAGCCATGGCCACGTCCGCAGAGTTCCGCACACTGGCCTCTGAATATGCCGGTTTTTATTGCTTCAAACCAGACTTCGTTAATAAAACCAGGATTAGCATCCTTCTTAACGTAAAGCTCTGGTACCCACCATGCATGAATAACATCATTAGAGGTTAGCAGTAAGCGAATTTTTGTATCAACTGGCACAACCATTGCGTTGTTGACATTGCGGAGATAGTGATCAACGGTTGTAGGATCAATTCCTGAGTCACGTCGTGAGGCCTCATAGCTGGCTTTATCAAGGCTACTGAAGAAAAACTTATCTTCATTAAGATAGTCATAACTCCATTTCCACTGGTTTCCAGTAACCAGGATACTCATTTCTGCACCACTGGTATCTTCTATTTTGATGATTCCACGCGCACTTGGTATGGCCATACCTATAACAATGAGTGTGGGAATGATTGTCCAGATTATTTCAGCACGGGTGCTGTGTGAAAACTTAGCAGCTTTAACGCCTTGTGATTTCCTGCAGGTTGCAAAGGTATAGAACACAAAGGCAAACAGGCCTATACAAATAATTGTGCAGATAATCAGGATCAGACGGTGGAGCCCAAATATTTCCTCTGAAAGTGTCGATACACCGCGGGGCATATCAAGTTCCCAGGCTGCCTGTGCTTCGGGTACCAGTATGATAGTGAGCACCATCAAAATGGTTGTAAATGCCAATGGCTTGCACAATTTAATGAACATAGCGTTGCTAACCTCTTGTATAGCCTGTCATTTTCCGAATAGGCTCTTGATTCAGGCGAGTGCGATCAAGCCCCTTCAAACCTATAGCGGAATTGTTTAGGTAAATACCCTGAAAACAGTAGGTGGATACCGCAGCCCGTGTATTTATGGCGTGGATGGTACTGGAAGCCTGAGGCAGTCGCAAGGTGGAAAGGCTTAGCAGAAAAGTAAAAAGAACCTTTTTTGAAACAGTAGGATACAAGGATGTTTTTGGCGGGCAATGGGTGGCTTTTGCTGCATGGCTCTGATCATGTTCTAACTTGCGGGGAAGATAGGGAGTAGGATGGTGCGGGAAGTCGTGTAAAAAAGTTGTGTTATGGAGGTTTTAGAGCTCTGCAGTAGCATAACGCTTAAGTATCGGTCTGATATATTTTTTGAGGCCTTACCCGGATGATGCTCAGGGTGTCCCTTATGGTTTTTGAATGGGTTGTATACACAAGGCTGATTTATCAGGGTAAATTTTACAATCCATTAACTGATGTGGCATGTGCGCTTCAGTGGTGCGTTTTAAAGTGTTAGCAAGAACTTGTTTAAGTTTCCATGGATGTTGTTGATGTGAAGGTCAGTACCTTCAAAGGAAGAACGGGAATGAAACGAATAAGTGTAAGTGTTTCTGTGGCGGTGATGCTGTTTGCTGTAACTGCCTGTGATTCTGGTACCGGACTTTCTGGTGCAGAGGAAGATGGGCGAACACGTCTTAGTGTTAGAGATGGTTATGGCGAATTTGGTGAATACATGGTGCGCATTAATGCGATGACTACAACAAGCCTTACCCCTGAGGTGGCAAAGAGTTATGGCATTGTGCGTAGTGCTAATAGTGGACTGGTGAATCTCGTTATCCTGAAAAAGAGTTCAGATACAGCTATGGATATTCCGATAACGGGTGATGTAGAGGTATCTGCTACCAACCTGACAGGCCAGATGAAATCAGTGAAGCTGCGTGAAATAGTTGAGGGTGAGAGCGTTTATTATTTAGCTCAGGTTTCGATAGATGATCGTGAAACTGTACACTTTGATTTCGATATACGTCCTGCTGACAGCAACAAGAACCTGCCTGTTCGGTTTAGTTACCAGTTTTACACGCGCTAATAGCTATTCCTTAGGTTCGTCCCGTGCAGCATGTATAACGGTGCTATTTGCCAGATAATACTTTAGCGTTGCATGGACTGTTTGGGTAACGACACGACTGGTAATGGTGGCGCCACTTATGTGGTCAATTTTTCCGCCATCTCGTCGAAGTGACCAATCTGCTGCTGTACCCAGGTCAGCACCATCAAACAGGTTTATCCAGTTAGATTTTTTGGGTTCAATTTTATCACCCAGCCCGGGTGTTTCACGATGCTCGATTGCTCGTACCCGAATAATTTTCCCCTCGTTGTTAATGCTGATTAATAGTTTGATTGGTCCGACATAGCCCGCATCGGCAATAGCGGTTATTACAGTGGCAGTAACCTCTTGATCAAAACGTGCACGGTATGCTGGTAAAGGAGATTGGCTGCCAGGCAGAGCCATATCACTTAGCCAGATAACATCCAGATGTGGTTCATTATTGTGGTTATCAGGTGGTAGTACTTCGCTGATTGTTTGCATTGCATGGGCGGCCTGATTGGCGGTAATGTCCTGCTGGGTTTTTTGGGCGATAAGATTAATTATCAGCGTTGCAACTATTGCAAATATGATTAACGCTATGATGCTGCGTAATCTGTTATTAGTGCTGTTTTCTGTATATGTGTCTTTGGGCATGTTCATGGTTTATTTTTATGCCCATAGATACGCGGCAGGGTATAGCGATCAATAAGTGGTGCAGCCATATTCATCAGCAGTACTGCAAAAGCTATGCCATCAGGGTAGCTTCCCCAAGTGCGTATTGCATAGCAGAGTGCACCAATACCACAGCCATAAATTAGACGGCCTCGATCACTGGTTGCTGCTGATACCGGATCGGTAGCAACAAAGAATGCAGCAAGCATAGTGCCGCCACTGAAGAGTCCGATCAGGGGTGAAGGTTGGGTAGATGAATCATTGATATAAAAAATTCCGTATAGCAAGGTCATAGTTGCAAGCATGGCGAAAGGTATCTGCCAGCGTATGACCTTTTTTGCTAGCAGCCATAGTCCGCCAATCAGTGCAGCAATATTAATCCACTCCCAGCCTCGACCAGCAAGCCAACCAAATGAATTCTGATTCAGAATTTCATTAATAGTGTGCATTTGTATAAGTTGCATCTTGATGTTGTCCAATGGAGTTGCGCCGCTGAGTGCGTCAGTTATCAACTCGTGCGATGGCCTGCCATGCAAAAAGATATCAAACGTATACATAAAGCCTGCTGTGGTCTCAGCCGGTGTGGGCCATTTGGCCAGATACTCAGGAAATGAAATCAGCACTACTACGTAACCAACCATAGCTGGATTAAATATGTTGTAGCCAAGGCCGCCATACAGATGTTTGGCAAATACAATGGCAAACAGGCAGGCACACGCAGTAACCCACCAAGGCATAAGTGGTGGTATTGCCAGAGCAATAAGCAAAGCAGTTATGAGTGCGCTGCCATCATTGGCATACATCATGACTGGTCGCTGTCGTAGATAGAGCGCAATTACTTCAAGCAACCAACACAATAGACATGCAAAAATTGTATTTATTAATATTCCAACACCAAGGAACCATGTGCTTAATGCCAGAGTAGGTAAGAGAGCGATTAGTACTCTGCGCATCATGATGGCCACTGAATTTGCACCAAGCCAGTGAGGCGCTGCTGTGTGTGCAAATTTCACTTTTTCTGATCCTTGTGTTTATTTTTCTCTGTACGCAGCAATAGTTCTTTAAGGGCGTTCTGGGTGCTGGTATCAGGAGTTTCAAGTGCTTCTATTTGTTGATTGAGTTGCCGTTCACGTTGCTCAGATTGTTTTTCAAGGCGTTCATTACGTGCATTAAAACGTTGTTCTGCATGGCTGGCACGGTTTTTTCCAAAAGCGATATCCCTGAGAGTTTTTTTGGCGGATATAAATTCCAGAGTAAGTGGAATATTGCTTGGACAGACATAGTCACAACAGCCACATTCCATGCAATCGGGTAGCCCTAGTGTCGCTAGCTGTGAGTAGTCATTTGTTCGTTTTGTTTGCAGTAACAATTGTGGCATTAGATGGGCAGGGCATACGGTTGCACAGTCACCACAACGTATGCAGGGTAGTTCAGTTGTTGTGCTTAGCTCTGTGGTGTCAGCAATATAGAAACTATTACAGGCCTTAGTAACGGGCAGTTTGTCGTTAGCTAAGGCAATACCCATCATTGGGCCGCCCATGATCAGGCGGCTGGCTGTATTGGTATATCCGCCGGCACATTCAATCAGCTTGCTGATAGGGGTGCCTATACGTGCCATGATATTTGCAGGTTGCTTAATACCACCACCACTGACAGTAATGATGCGACTGATTAATGGTTCACCCTGGCTAAGAAAAGTAGCTATGGCGTATGCTGTTGCAACATTTTGACACACTACACCTATGTCTTTGGGGAGTCCCCCAGTTGGTACTTCAGTGTTAGTGAGCAGTTCAATGAGTTGTCTTTCGCCTCCAGCCGGGTAAAGTGCCGGTACAAAAACCAGTGAGAAGCGTTTGTCATTTAGTTGTTGTATGGCATGCGCCATAGGCTTGGCTGCCGGGGTATGTTCTTTTACAGCAATGACACATTTATCTGCTGCAAGAATACGTAGCATGACCTGTGCACCAAGGAGGATCGTTGCTGCAGAATCTTGCATTAATGAGTCATCACAGCTAATTCGAGGTTCGCACTCCGCACCATTTAGTATTAGTGTATTTACACCGTCCTTAGGGTTTAGTTTTGCTCCGGTAGGGAACATTGCGCCACCCAGGCCAACAATACCTGCTTCACTCACTGCTTCATGTAATTGGGTGGGTGATAGTTTTAAAGGGTCTTTATGTTGGGTGTATTTAGGCCATGCATGATCCCCGCCATCTGCCCTAATCTCAATACAAAGAGCTGGGTCCTGGCCTGGAACAGGTTGTACGGAAAGTCTGGTTACTGTGCCCGATGTGGGGGCATGCACCTGAGCGGAAAGTTTATTTTCTGTTATTGCGCCAATGGGCTGGCCTTTTAGTACCTGTTCACCTTCTGTTACTAATGCTCTTGCAGCGAAACCAATGTTTTGATTTAGAGGCACTACCAGTTGGTCAGGAAGTGGTGCAGTAATCAGCGGCAGGCCGCCACTCTCAATTGCTGGCCGTGAAAAATTAATTCCCCATAAAGGTTGCAGCTTGCTCAAGGGATGTGCTCCCTGTGCAGTGGAACAATCTCTATGCAGTCAACTGGGCAGAGTGGAATGCAAAGTTCACAGCCAGTACATTCTTTTTGTATAACGGTGTGTGTATAGCGTGATGCGCCAACTATGGCGTCAACCGGGCAGATATCAATGCATAATACACAGCCTATGCAGGCTGCTTCGTTAATGACAGCTACAGATAGAGGCTGCGGTTTTCCGTACACTGGGTTGACCTTGCGTGTACTGCGGCCAAGTAGATTTGCAAGTGCGGTTACAGTGGCATCACCACCGGGTGCGCATTGGTCAATGTCTGCTGTGCCATCTGCAATGGCTTTTGCATAGAGAAGGCAGCCTGGATAATTGCATTGGGCACATTGAGTTTGAGGTAGCAAGGCATTGATTTTCTGAACGGGTGTTTCTGTTGTTTCCTGTGTGCTTCTGGTTACCAGAAGCAGCGCTGTACCTATTAACCCTGCCAGTCCTGCCATGATAAAAATACCAGTTAACATGTCAGCCGCTCACCATGCCGCTAAACCCCATAAAGCCCAGAGCCATAAAAGCTGCTGTGATTAGTGAGATAGCGGCTCCTTGGAAAGCTTCAGGAATATCTGCGGACTCTGTGCGCTCACGCAAGCCTGCAAAAAGTGCAATAACTAGGCTGAAGCCCAGTCCACCACCGAGTCCGTATGCCAGTGCCCCTACGAGATTTTCACTTTGTTGCACATTGAGTAAGGCAATGCCCAGTACGGCGCAGTTAGTTGTTATAAGAGGTAAAAAAATCCCCAGTACCTGATGCAGTAGTGGGCTTGTTCTGCGTATAACAAGTTCTGTAAATTGGACGGCACCTGCAATTATTAGCATAAATGCCAGCAGGCGCAGGTATTCAGTTCCAGTCGGGATTAACAGGTAGTGATTGACAAGATAGCTCAGGCCGGATGCAGTAGTTAGTACAAAGGTGGTGGCCATAGCCATACCGGTTGCAGTTTCAAATCGACTGCTGGCTCCCAGAAAAGGGCACAGGCCAAGAAATTTTGTCAGTACAAAATTATTGACAAGGACGGTTGCAACAATGATGAGAATCAGGTCCGTCATTTGGTTGTCGCGGGTCCTTTTATTAACGCACCCTCATGCCGGGTTCTGCGCCATTATCTGGGCTGATTAGAAAAATCTCATCATCTCCTGCAGCAAGAATCATGCCTTCAGATGTTCCAAAACGCATCTTACGTGGTTTTAGATTAGCAACCACTATGACCTGCCTACCTGTTAATTCATCAGCGCTATAGGCACTTTTAATGCCGGCAAGTACAGTTCGCTGTCCGCTGCCATCATCCAGTATTACTTGTAGCAGTTTGTCAGCGCCCTCGACTGCTGCGGCACTAATTACTGTGGCTACGCGTAAATCGATCTTAAGAAAGTCATCAATACTGATGTATTTGTCATCTTGCTTCTCTTTGACGGGTTGTGTGCTGGCTTGTCCTGCTTTTTTTGAGGCTTCAATCATTTTTTCCACGCTGGCCGAGTCAATCCGGGTCATCAAAGGTTTAAAGGGGTTAATTCTTTTATTTAGTAGCGGTTCTGAACGGCTCTGCCATTGTTCAGTGCCTGTATCAAGAAATTCTGCAACTTTGTAAGCCATTGCGGGTAATACCGGGCTTAAGTAGATCATCAGCACACGGAACAGGTTGAGCCCCTGTGTGCAGACAGCCTGAACATCAGAAGCCGTCTTCTTGTCCTTGGCAAGTACCCAGGGTTTGCGTTCATCAATGTATTGATTGGCACGGTCAGCCAATTGCATTATTTCACGCATTGCGCGTGAATACTCACGCTGCTCATAATGTCTGGCAATTGTGTCGCCTGTGGTTACAAATAAGCTATATAGCGCTGGTTGTTCCAGTTCTTCTGCCAGTTGCCCGTCAAAATTTCGGGTAATAAATCCTGCGCAGCGGCTGGCAATATTGACCAGCTTACCAACCAGATCAGAATTTATTTTGGCCGTAAAGTCCTCAAGGTTGAGGTCAATATCCTCAATATTGGCGCCCAGCTTTACTGCGTAATAATAACGCAGACATTCAGGGTCGAGATGTTCCAGCCAGGTTTTTGCAGCAATAAATGTGCCGCGTGACTTGGACATTTTTTGGCCATTGACAGTAAGAAAGCCATGCGTAAAGACGCTTGTAGGTTTTCTATAGCCTGCACCTTCCAAAACAGATGGCCAGAATAGGGCGTGGAAATAAACAATATCTTTGCCAATGAAATGATAAAGCTCTACGCTGCTATCAACGGAAAAGTATTCATCAAAGTTCAGATCTGAGCGTTTTTTACACAGATTTTTGAAGCTGGCCAGATAGCCAACCGGTGCATCCAACCAGACATAAAAATATTTATCATCAGTGCCTGGAATACGGAAGCCAAAATAGGGTGCATCACGGGAAATATCCCAGTCCTGCAGCCCTGCTTCAAACCATTCGTTTAGCTTGCGTGCTATGCCATCATCAACAGCACCGCCACTGATCCATTCCTGCAGCATAGGCGCAAAGTTTTGTAGTTTAAAGAACAGATGTTCTGAGTCACGTTGTACTGGTGTTGTGTCAGATAGAATTGACTGAGGGTCTTTCAATTCACTTGTTGAATATGTGGCTCCGCAGACTTCGCAGTTATCACCGTACTGATCTTGAGCATTACAGCGTGGGCATGTGCCGCGTAAAAACCGGTCAGGCAAAAACATGCCTGCTTCTTCATCGTAGGCTTGCTGGATGGTGCGTCGCTCAATCAGATCTTTTTTAACCAGGTTGTTATAGATTTGTTCAACCAGTTCGTGATTTTCTTCAGAATGTGTGGAGTGATAATTGTCAAAGGCTATATGGAAACCTGAAAAATCCTGCTGATGCTCAATACGGTAACGCTCCACAAGTTCTTCCGGGCTGATACCTTCCTTGCGTGCACGGAGCATAATGGGGGTGCCGTGAGCATCGCTGGCGCATATATAAGTGCAGTTATTTCCTTTCAGTTTTTGAAAGCGTACCCATATATCTGTCTGCAGATATTCCACAAGATGCCCTATATGTATAGGTCCGTTTGCATAAGGTAAAGCGCTGGTAACAAGTAGTTTTCTGGGCTTCTTGGCCATTTTTCAATGTATCGTCGTGTGTATTTATTGGTGTAATGACCCGCTTATGCGGGCATAAATATACGCAGGCGGCAGTCTGATCCTGAGTAATGCTGGCTAGAGTAGCAGGAACAGCAGCGAATTGAAGCATTTTGCTGTTGTGAGTTGTGTTGGCAGGGGGTGGCAGAACCCTAGGTGCTGAGCAGGCGGTGTTTTTTGAATTTGTCCTTATCATTGGCAAATTCATAGGCATTGCGCCCTGTGATAATGCCGCCATCAAACAGATTGCTCAGTGCTTTATCCATTGTGTTCATGCCAGATTTTCGGCCGGACTGCATGGCGGTTTCCAGTTGATCAAGTTTGCCCTGACGAATCATATTTGAGGTGGCAGAATTATTTATGAGTATTTCCAGAGCAGCGACTAGTCCTCCTTTGCTGTCTTTACGGGGAACCAGTTGTTGTGAAATTACCCCTTTGAGTGAGGTGGATAGCATGGTGCGCACATGTGCTTGTTTGTCAGTCGGGAATACATTCACAATGCGATCAACAGTCTGACCTGCTCCGTTTGTATGCAGGGTGCCCATTACGAGAATGCCCATTTCGGCTGCTGTGATTGCAATACTTATGGTCTCCAGGTCGCGCATCTCACCTACAAGAATTACATTAGGATCTTCACGTAAGGCGGAATGCAGCGCATCTGAGAAGCTGCTGGTATGCAAGCCGACTTCGCGCTGGCTGATGAGGCAACGTTTGCGTTCATGTATAAACTCTATGGGGTCCTCAATCGTTACAATATGACCTTTCATATTGCTGTTTATCTCACTGATCATTGCAGCGAGTGTTGTTGATTTTCCAGATCCGGTTTTTCCGGTTACCAGTAGTAGCCCCTGTGTTTCCTTGCAGAGTGACTTTAAAACTGGTGGCATTTTAAGTTGGTCAAGTGTCTTGGCGGTACTTGGGATTGCCCTAAATACCCCACCAAGTCCACCGAGGTGACGCATGATATTGACACGAAATCGCGCCAAACCTTCAATCATGTAGGCAAAGTCTGCTGAGTCATTTTCTTCAAGGTGATTGTGTGCTGACTGCGACATAATCTCGGTTAATATTTCTTTAGTTCGTTCAGCAGACAGCAGCTCTCCTTCAAATGCCTGCAACTCACCGTAGATTCGCATCCGGGGAGGTTGGCCAGCAATAAAATGCAGGTCAGAGCCATCACTTTCTATCAGTGCGCGTAGGTAGTGATCAATTTGCATAGCATTGCCTCCCTCTATAATTGTGGTGGATCAACATTTTTCAGGACGCTGGTATCTGTAACGAATTTTGCAAACAGTGATTTGTCAGTTGCATAGCGAAAGGCATCATCCGGGTCGATTTCCTTGCGGTTAACTGCGCTTAGCAAAGCCTGATCCATTAATTGCATGCCCATATCCCCACCTGTTTGAAGCTGGCTGGGGATCTGGTGAACCTGTTCAGTCTGAATGAGGTTTGCTATTGCACGTGTCATAACCATAACTTCAAGGCATGCATGGCGACCTTTACCTTCTGGTGTTTTGACCAGGTTCTGGGTCATAACCGCTTTTAGGCTCTGACCAAGAAAGCTTTTAGTCTGTTCTTTCATATCACTTGGAAGGGCATCAACGATACGGTCAATCGTTTTAACGGCACCAATGGTGTGTAGTGTTCCAAATACAAGGTGTCCTGTTTCTGCAGCAGTCATCGCCATGGAGATGGTTTCTGTATCACGCATTTCACCTACAAGAATTACATCGGGATCTTCACGTAAGGCTGCGCGGATGCCATCAGCAAATGAGGGTAGGTGGGTGCCAAGCTCGCGCTGAATAATTTGTGACTTGTAACTTTTGTGAACAAACTCAATTGGGTCTTCAAGGCTAATAATATTCAGTGCCCGTGAACGATTCAGATAGTCAATCATTGCGGCTAGTGTTGTTGATTTTCCGGTACCCGTTGAACCAGTGACCAGCACCATGCCCTGCTGGTTGTCGCAGACCTGCTTGCAGATAGGCGGCAGGTTCAGTTTCTCCAGTGTGGGCACTTCAGTAGGGATAAAACGGAATGTTGCGCCAATCCCTGTGGCTTTACGAAATAGATTTACCCGAAAACGACCAGATTCTTCAGATACATAAGAAAAATCCAGATCATGACCAGACTCAAATTTTCGTTTCTGTGTTTTGGTCAGTATTTCATCAATATAGCTTTGGAGTTCCTGTGCAGCTAGGTCACGAAATTTAATAGGTAAAAGATCGCCATGCATTCGGAGCATGGGGGGTACGCCGACTGCCAGATGAATGTCAGAGCAATTTTGATCCATGCAAAGCTTAAGGAATGAGTCTATACGTGCCATGACATATATATCCTATGCGGCCATTGCTGCATTGATGGCTTTAAGGAAGTCTTTCATGCTTTCAAAGCGCTTGAGTTTGTTCACTTTCATTGCTTTGTGCACGACATCTGCTAATGCTTTAGGAATTGCTGGATTGGTTTCATCGCAACGAGAACACTTACCCTGCACATGTTGATACATCACCGCCATGTGATCCCCTTTCGTATACGGGGGTTCACCACAAAGCATTTCGTAGAAAATTATGCCAAGACTATAGATATCGGCTCGTTCATCAACTTTTTTACCTAGAATCTGTTCTGGGGCCATATATTTTGGTGAACCGATGACATAGCCGGCTTTGGTCAGTTGGGTATCACCAGAGCCAGCGGCAGCAGCAACGCCAAAGTCAACAATTTTTAGCAGGCCATTGTCATCAATAAGCAGGTTTGCTGGCTTCAGGTCACGATGGACTATGCCAACCTGGTGAGCTGCTGACATGCCGACTGCAATATCTTTTGCCCAGCCTGCTGCTTTGTCAACAGGTAGCGGCTTGCCTTTTACTTCTTCTCCGAGTGTATGCGAGCTGAAATACTCCATGGAAATTGCGTAACTTCCAGATAGGTTAAGGAAGTCGTAAATTCGAATAACATTCTTGTGCGTTATTTTTCGTGAGAAACGTAATTCGTGAACGAAACGTTTTAACATTTCTTTGTCTTCAGCAACATTTGCATTCAAGAACTTAAGAATTAATAGTTCTTCGACTACGGTGTCCTCTACTAAAATAACGGTACCGAAGGCGCCTTTGCCAATTTTAGATATAAACTTATAGCGATCTTCAATTATATCGCCAGCTTTTAAAGTCGTAATATCCAGAGGTTCTGATGTGGGAACTGACAGAGCTTTTGGTGTGGCTGTATTTGCCATATTTGCAATCTTGCGCATATCGGATTCATCGATAAGCATAGTGTTTGTGGGCTCTGCTATACGTTGTATTCCCTGATCACCTTCAATTATGTTTTGTGAGTAGCGATTCTCTATACGTTCAAATGCTTCGGATGCTGCCATGGCAATATTTTCATTGGATTCCTGAATCATTGGCTGAATGAGTGATTTAATTTCATTTATATTGGTTTCATGTGTCAGTAATGACAGTGCAGTGATAGCTTCGGCAATAATGTCAGGTTCTGGTCGTTGCAGAGCATTGATTATCTGAGGGACTACATTGATGTCGCCCATTTTTCCCAGTGCTTTAATAACTGAGGCAATTGATTTTGGGTTGCCATTAAGCATTTCCTGCAGTCTTGGTAAGGCTTGAATGTCACCAATTTCACCTAGTGCATCAACTGCCCGTTCACTTACCCACCAGTCCTCATCTTTGGTTGCTGCAATAAGATGCTTAACTGCGCTTTCGTTCTTGGTCTGGTTGAGAATTTCGATTGCAGAACGACGGATGTTTTCATCCTTGTCACGAACTAATTCCATAACGGCTGAGAGTACCTTGGGCCCACCAATTTTTGCGAGTGCATCGCAGGCACGTGATCGTACCCACCAGTCACCGTCACCAATGGCAGTTAACAGGTATTTGACAGATGTTGGGTCAGCAATTTCATTTAATACCTCAACAGCATTTCGGCGAGTGTATTCAGATTCATCACGTAATACGCTAACCAGATATTTGCAGGTTTCAGGGTTGTTTAGCTTGATTAAAAGTTCTACTGCCTTATTTTGTACATCAAGATCATTATCAAGTAATAGAGAGGTGATAAGTTCGAGGTTCTGTTGGGTATCCATTCCCCCCAGTGCTTGTAGTGCTGCACTACGCACTTGCCTGTTCGCGTCTTGTAACAGATTTTCAAGTGCAGTCTGAACTTCCGGTGTGCTGAATTTGGCCAGTATATGAATGATGTGGACACGGGCAGCATGGTCACGTCCGGCCGTGCGGGGTAGAAGTTCAGGGAGCAGTGCTGTAGTAGCTGTCTCGCCGATCATTTTGAATACCGCACCTTTCTCACGTGGTTCAAGTTGATAGGCAACATTTAGTAACTGACTAACATTTAACTTATCCAGATGTGCTCGCATGATATCCAGCACAGCATATTTTGCAATATCATCCAGCAACAGGATTTGCGATAGCTTATTTGCTAAGAAATTATGTGATCTAGAGAGTGCTGATGCGACTCCAGCGATACAGTGTTCGTTCGGGTGACTTAGTCCCTTGGCAATGTATTTAAAGTTCTGGTCACTGACCTTTGCTGCTAGTGCATCTACAATGCCAATCGTCTGGTAGCGATCGGCACTGGCAAGTGCATCAATCATGATGGGTATAGCGCCTGGACCACTGTCTTTTAGGCTTTGAAGGGCTTTCTGGGCAAGTGGGGTATTCGAGTCCGGTTCCGCAAGAAGTTGCGTTACACAGCGTTCGGCTTTCATTGCACTGATAAATTTCATGCGTTTTACTATCTGACCTTTGGCCCCAAAAATATGTGTCTTAGCTATATTATGTGTCTTAGCTATGTAAAGTGTCTTTATATTACTTCACCAGTAATTAATGAGAGTATTCAATAAAACTCATCAGTAACGTGCATTCTGTCCCATACACTTGAAAAGTCAGTGTTTTCAACTGATTTCCTGCTTATAGTAGCTGCCCGTACAGGACTCCGGAGATTTCTCCCCGTTGATGTACAATGTCGCGCTTTGACCGCTTCGGTTACTGTTAAATACGTCACGAAAATGCCTGCGACTTTACAAAATAAGCTGGAAAATGTTCTTGCTGAGACCCTTGTTCCATGGACGGGTGAGCCTGTTGGGTCATCTGGTCTGGCCTCAATTATTGCAGAGGGGCTGCCTGAAGGGGGTGCTCCACAGCTAACCCTTACACTTGGTTACCCGGCTGAAAAGTCTGCTGAGCGCCTGATTGCGCTGCTCAAAGAGCGCATCCTTGAAGCAACAGGTAATAAAGATGTGGTTGTTGAGGTCAAGGCAGATATTAAGTCCCATGCAGTACAGGGTACCCTGAGTCCGGTTACCGGAGTCCGCAATATTATTGTTGTGTCCTCAGCAAAAGGTGGAGTGGGGAAATCGACCGTTGCGGTTAACCTGGCGCTGGCACTTAAACATGAAGGCGCAAAAGTTGGTGTACTTGATGCAGATATTTATGGGCCCAGCCAGCCCATAATGCTTGGTGTTGCCGGCGAACAGCCGATGAGTCGTGACGGTAAAACTTTTGAGCCGATTAAAGCCCATGGCATGCAAATGATTTCTATTGGTTGTCTGATTGATGATGAACAGCCGATGGTATGGCGAGGCCCGATGGTAACGCAGGCCCTTAATCAGTTGCTGTTTCAGACAAATTGGGATGATCTGGATTATCTTATTGTGGATATGCCTCCAGGCACCGGTGATATTCAGTTAACACTAGGGCAGAAAGTGCCGGTTAGTGGTGCAGTTATTGTGACTACGCCACAGGATATCGCGCTCGCTGATGCACTACGTGGATTGCGTATGTTTGAGAAGGTTAATATTCCTGTACTTGGGCTGGTTGAAAATATGAGTAGTTTTATGTGCCCGGGTTGTGGTGAGGTGACAACATTATTTGGTGATGGTGGTGGGGTAAAAACTGCACAGGAAAACAATCTGGCGTTATTGGCAGAATTGCCTCTGGATATTCGTATTCGTCAGGAAACGGATGGTGGTATACCAACTGTTATGGCCGAACCGGATTCACCTCTGGGGATAATTTTTCGTGATATGGCTTTGTATACTGTAGCAAAACTGGCAGAACGTCCGTGTGACTATAAGCGTGCATTTTCAGGGATCAAGGTAGAAGTGCAGTAGGCTTTATGTGGTAGCCAGAATAAGTTTTTAGCTTTAGGCATGATGTGTGCCCGATATAAGGAATTTGCATGACAATTAAAGCGGATCATTGGATTCGGAACATGGCGCAGGATCACGGCATGATTGAACCGTTTGAGCCAGGTCAGGTGCGCTCTAATGATGGGGGGCGTATCGTGTCCTATGGCACCTCAAGTTATGGCTATGATGTGCGCTGTGCTGCTGATTTTAAAGTTTTTACGAACATCAATTCTACAATTGTCGACCCAAAGGCATTTGATGAAAATAGTTTCGTTGATATAGCGACAGATGTTTGTGTTATTCCACCAAATTCATTTGCGCTTGCCCGAACAGTTGAGTACTTTCGCATTCCGCGTAATGTGCTGACAGTGTGTCTTGGTAAGTCAACCTATGCTCGTTGTGGAATAATTGTAAACGTCACCCCACTGGAGCCAGAGTGGGAAGGGCATGTCACACTTGAGTTTTCCAATACCACGCCACTCCCTGCAAAAATCTATGCCAATGAGGGTGTTGCACAGATGCTCTTTTTTGAATCTGATGAAGAGTGTGAGACATCTTATGCGGACAGGGGTGGTAAGTACCAAGGGCAACAGGGCGTTACACTGCCAAAGACTTAGTTAGTGCCTATTGGGGTCAGACTGTAGTCAGTTAATACTGATGTGACCTTTGTTTTGCCGCGCTTTTGCTGCTCAATACGTACGGCTAGATAATTAGCCTCGGGGGCATACCAGATAAGGGTGCTGCGTGATGAGCCTGCTCTTTGACGTTTAAATTTCAGGGTTTTAAATTTCCCGGCCGGGACTTCAATCTGTTCTTTACCCATTAATTCAAAGTTATAAGTTTTGATCTCGTTATCGTCGGCAATTTCATATGTGCCGGGCATTTGGCCGGCACGCAGTGCCAGAATTGCGACTATGTCTGCACTAAGGCGGTCCAGTGTTGAGGAATTAATTGGATAGCTTACTTTCTGACCTTCATGTTGGGTGTGTGCAACACCCGCTGCTAAATCAAATTGTATATCTGTTTCACTGTCTTCATTATTCATTCCATTGTCTAGGTAGTAATGAATAGGCTGAACTTCTCCCTCAATGTATTTAAAGCGACTTGTTTCTTTGGCTGTATCAGAAAGTACAATACGTGCCGCACCACGTGCATTAGTATGTGCCGAATAAATATATTCATCAGGTTTGTCTGTTGACCGTAAATCAAGCAATACCTTGCCTGAAAAAATTGAATATTTAAGTTTGTATTCTGCATGAAAGCCGGGGATTTCTTGCCCGGGAGCGGCGGCATTTGCTGAGATAAAATAAAGGGTAATAATGCTGACGGAAGCGCTTCTTAGTAGCAGCTTAAACATATGCATTTACTCAATCTCGTTAATAATAAAAGGTTTAGTGAGAATCTTTCCGTCTACTGAGGCCTGGCCGTCACCATATGTAATGCGTCCTTCGGTAAACCAGTTGATTGCCTGTGGGTAAATAATGTATTCACCTTGTTGAACACGGGCTTGTAATGCTGCTTCTGTTTCATTGGCCGTAATTTTTACTCTGTATTGCAGTATAGGTGGTCCTGCATCCAGTTCCGGGACTACAAAGTGTACTGTAGAGCCGTGCCATATTTCACCGGCTGCTAATGCCCGTGCATAGGTATTTAGACCAGGGTAGGCAGGTAGTAATGATGGGTGCACATTCAGTAGTTTGCCTTCATAGGCATTGACTGTAGCCTCCGCGAGAATGCGCATGTAGCCAGCTAAGACTATAAGATCAGGATGCAGCTTTGTGAGTAAAGCTGTTAATGCTGCATCGAAGCTCTTACGAGATTTATGGCTCTTATAGTCAATAATTTCAGTATGAATGTGAGCTTTAGCAGCACGCTGCAGGCCATAGGCATCAGGCCGGTCACTAATAACCCCAACTATATCGATATTGAGCTCGCCCTTAGCCTGTGAGTCAATAATAGCCTGCAGGTTGGTGCCGCTGCCTGATATAAGAATGAGTACTCGTGTGCGCTCAGTACTGCTCATGTATAAATATTTTGGCTTGGTTTCATGAGTTAATTTGTACCTGGCCACTGCCGCTAATAATTGTGCCTATCAGGTATGCCTTTTCTCCGCTTGCCTGTAGACAGCTTAATGCATCATCTGCACTGTCACTTGGAACAATAACCATCATGCCAATGCCGCAGTTAAAGGTGCGTAGTAGTTCTGCTTCTTCTACATTGCCCTGTTCCTGCAGCCATTTGAATATTGCAGGGCGCTCCCATGCACTGATATTTACAACAGCATCAATATCGTTATTAAGTACCCGCACCAGATTTTCAGGAATACCGCCGCCAGTAATATGTGCGAGGCCATGTATGGTTGATGTTTTTATCAAATTCAGTAATGAGCGCACATAAATACGTGTGGGTGTAAGCAGTTTTTCACCCAGAGTGCTGTCTTCCCAGGCTGAGTCAGCTGTTGCATTGCTGGACTCAAGGATATTTCGTATCAGTGAGTAACCATTTGAATGCGGACCAGAGGATGCAAGCCCAATAATGCTGTCACCTGGACTTATTTTGCTGCCATCAATGATATCAGGCTTATCTATAATGCCCACACAAAAGCCGGCAAGGTCATAGTCATCAGTAGCATACATGCCGGGTAATTCTGCAGTTTCACCGCCTATAAGTGCCGCACCAGCCTGTTTACAGCCTTCGGCAATACCGCTGATGACAGCGGCTGCAGTATCCTCATCCAGATGGCCACAGCCATAATAATCCAGGAAGAATAAGGGTTCTGCACCTGCAACAATCACGTCATTCACACACATCGCAACCAGATCAATGCCGACGGTGTTATGGATATTCAGGTCTATTGCCAGCCGTAATTTAGTACCGACCCCATCAGTGCCTGAAACCAGCACAGGTTCACTCAATTTTTTAGTGGCCAGCTCAAATAAACCACCAAAGCCACCTATGCCGCCCAGTACCTCGGGTCGACGGGTTGCTTTAACCAGTGGTTTAATGCGCTCGACCAGTCGGTTGCCGGCATCAATATCTACACCGGCATCCCGGTAAGTAGCTGATTTAGTTTGATTCATATCTTATTACTTTCCTTGCCGACTTCCCTTGTCGATTCCTTTTACCTATTTTTTGTCGGTTGCTGCCGGTTTGTCTGGAAAAACTTAAAGACATGAGCACGGTGGCAGCGCAACGGTATAATAAATTAAATGAGCATGCTTAGAGAGAAGAATCTGTCAGTAATTTCAAACAGTCTCCTGTCACTGTTACTTAGCCTGATTAGTGGAGTGTGTCTGCTGGTTGGCACAGCTGCTGCTGCACGGGTTGATAACCTGTATAGCGCAACGGTGAGTTTGCCTGAAAAGGGTGCACAGCCTTTGGATGAGGCCTTTGAGCGGGCGCTGGGTCAGGTACTGGTAAAGCTTACCGGGTTGCCTGAGGCAGGTCGTGATGCGGCCCGTGCTGGCTTATTGCCAAACCCGGCGAGTCTTGTCCAGCAGTACAGCAGGCTGCCAGGTAATCAGCTAAATGCGCAGTTTGATGCTAAAGCCATACGTGCTGCGCTTGATTCAGCAGGGTTACCGGTCTGGGGCGTAAACAGGCCACTGGTTGCCGTATGGCTTGCCATAGATTTTGGTGGTGCTAAGCGGGTTATTTTGTCAGATGCTTCGGGTAGTCCCGCAGGTAACTCCGATGAGATTGCTGTCTTAAGGGATGGGCTTGTACATTCAGCGGATGCGCGTGGCTTGCCTGTAGTATTGCCACTGGTTGATGCAGAAGACCTCGGTGGTGTCTCTTTTGCTGATATTTGGGGCAACTTCCAGGGTCCGGTTATGCAGGCATCACAGCGTTATGGTGCGGATGCAATTCTAATTGGACGTGCCAACAGCCTTGATATTACCGATGATCAGGTTCGCTGGACATTAACATCTGGGAGTGAGCAGGCATCCTGGCGTGGTGATATTGCAGCCGGGCCCGGGCAGGCTGCTGATTATCTTGCCCAGAGACTGGCAACATATGCAGACTCTGCTGATACCTTAAGGGTGCTGGTGAGGAATGTTGATACGCTGGAAAAGTATGGGCAGCTAAAAAATTATTTAAGTGCACTTAATATTGTGGAGCAGGCAGCAGTTGCTCGGGTCAATGCTGATCAGCTTGAATTTGATCTGATTGTGCGTGGTGATGTGCTACGTCTGGAAAGGGTGCTGAGTCGTAGTCGCTTATTGCGTCCGGCCAGCAGTGAAACCGATATGCTTGAGACAGGCCGATTACCAGACTTGGTTTATGCTTGGGTTGCAGACCCCTGAGTATTTAGAGTGTGATCATGAGTCCAAATCATCTTGCTTTGATTCCAAACCTGATTTGTATTGCGCGAATTTTGCTTACAGTACCTATTGTTATTTATCTTGTGAGTAGTAAATTTCAGTTGGCACTGGTGCTGATTATGGTTGCCGGATTTTCGGATGGTCTTGATGGATTTCTGGCAAGACGGTATGGCTGGGTCAGTCGTATTGGTGGGCTCCTCGACCCTTTGGCAGACAAGCTATTGTTCGTGTCGGTGTTTGCAGCTTTAACCTGGATTGATCTTGTTCCTGTATGGTTGTTTGCCGTTGTTATTGGGCGTGATGTGATCATAGTTGCTGGTGCCACTGCCTATGAGTTTCTTGTTGGTCCGTTAGAACCAAATCCATCCAGGGTAGGTAAGCTAAATACAGTTTTAGCTTTGTTGTATCTCTTCTTTGTTATGACTTTTCAGATTTATGCATGGCCGCCAGAAGTTACAATTCTGGTGTGTGGCGCCGGCGTATTTGTGGTGAGTCTAGTGAGCGGGCTTGATTATGTGCTGACCTGGAGTCGGTTGGCACTGCAGGCAAAAGCGAGCTAAAGGAACAGGTATGCAGCAACTTGCGCTTGATTTGAAACTTGCAGATTTTGCGGTGTTTGATACTTTTTTTCCGGGTTCAAATAAAGTAGCACTGCATGCAGTGAGCAGGGTAGCAACTGAGACGGGTCAGCAGGTTGCATGGATATGGGGGGCTGAGGGTAGTGGCCGTTCACATTTGTTGCAGGCTGCTGTAGCTGCTGCCACGACCACTGGTGCAGTATGTGCATGGTTGCCTCTGGCTGCAGGTGAGGGTTTGTCACCCGGTATGCTTGAGGGTATGGGGGGGCTGGATTTGCTGTGCGTTGATGACGTTGATGCAATTGCAGGGGATGGGGAATGGGAGCGGGCACTATTCAGTGTCTTTGAAGGTCTGCGTAACAATAATGGCAGGTTACTTGTCACTGCAGCGGCACCTGCAAATGAAGTGCCTTTTGACTTGCGTGACCTGGCATCAAGACTTGCATCAGGCCCAACCTGGAAGTTACAGGCTATGAATGATGCAGACCGACTTGCAGCTTTGCAGTTGCGTTCACGCTGGCGTGGTCTGGATTTGCCTGATGAGACCGGAGAGTTCTTATTGCGACGTGTGGAACGTAGTAGCGCAGCTTTATTTGCCTTGCTTGATGAGCTTGATCAGGCGGCATTAGCTGCACAACGACGATTAACTGTACCCTTTGTTAAATCGGTTCTTGAAAAAAGAGCATAGTTTTTTGCAGTCTGTATTTTCTGGCACAACACAATCAGGGGTTGCGTCTGCCTGCATCCAGGGCAGTAAAAAAATTACCAATAGAAATAATTGCAAGAGCCATGCCGGAGTTAAGTGCACCCAGCGTGGCAACTACTTCCATGATGCCAATGACTGCATAGGGAATCATAATAAGGGCAGTAATGCCGGACCAGTTACGAATTTTTCGTCCAGTGGCGTAGAGTAGTAAAGCAGGTATACCTGAGCCGAAAATAATTGACCATACTGTGCCCAGGCTCGTTGTGTTTATGAGAAGCCACCAGGGCATTATTAGGCTAAGCGCAAGCAATCCTGCAATAAGCAATTTATAAGTCAGGTTTTTCTTCATTATTAGTTCGTGACTGTGAGTTTTATAGCTGTCGTTGCAACGCGTTGCCCAAGGTGTTGTGCGACCTGGGTTTCTTCATCTGAAAGCGTCAGGTCATTTTTGTCGCGTGCGAGATGGCTTGCACCATATGGAGTTCCGCCTGTATTGGTTGAGCTAAGAGCCGCTTCAGAGAAAGGGATGCCTACAAGTAGCATGCCATGATGGAGTAATGGTACTGACATTGTTAGCAGTGTGCTTTCCTGCCCCCCATGCATGCTGCTTGTTGAGGTGAATACACCGGCGGGTTTTCCTGAGAGCGCGCCTGATAGCCATTCACTTGCGGTGCTATCAAGAAAGTATTTAAGAGCTGCAGCCATATTACCAAAGCGAGTTGGACTGCCCATAATAAGTCCTGCACATTCTGTAAGGTCTTTGTTGCTCACATAGAGAGGCCCATCATCAGGAATAATTGTCGCAGTTGCTTCAGTATTGTTTGATATAGCAGGTACGGTTCGTACCCGTGCATTGCAACCAGGCACACTATTGACGCCGCGGGCAATTTGCTCGGCTAGCCGGGCGGTGGAGCCATAGCGAGAGTAATACAATATAAGTATGTCAGTCATAATTAATGTTTTTATTTAGAGTATTTCCAGTACGTTTTCTGGTGGTCGGCCGATGCAGGCGCCTTTGTCAGTAATGACCACAGGTCGCTGAATAACGCTGGGGTGTGTGCTGAGCCAGTTAGTCAGAGCAGAATCATCCATGTTAACTAATTGCTCAGCTGCAGCTTTGTAATCTTCTTCACCTTTACGCATGAGTTCACGTGTTGTTATGCCTAGTTTGGTGGTGATCTCAGATAGCTGAGTCACATCAGGTGGGTGCTGCAAGTATTCAACTATAGTGGGTGTTATGCCCTGTTCTTCCAGTAAAGCAAGGGTCTGGCGTGACTTGGAGCAACGTGGGTTGTGGTAGATAGTTACATTCATGGGGAAATACTTCTGG
This sequence comes from Gammaproteobacteria bacterium, assembly GCA_024229935.1. Lineage (GTDB taxonomy): Bacteria > Pseudomonadota > Gammaproteobacteria > Steroidobacterales. Next base: position 105,109 of record JAAERX010000051.1, read on the forward strand.
ATAATAGGTTAGGGGATGCTGTTGAGATTAACGTTAATATTCTAGCCTTAAATACAAGGACAAACATGATGCTGAGCTGCCCTGATATAGTGCATTCAGTGCATGGTCCTGGAAATACGCCTTAGGGAGGCGGTAAAACGATAACTTATGGTAGCAAGACAATTTTTTATTGCCGGGTATGTGCAGGGTGTATTTTTTCGTTCCAGTACACAAGCTGAAGCAGAACGGCTGGGGCTTATTGGCTGGGCGGTGAATCTGGACGATGGTCGGGTAGAAGTTCTTGCTGTGGGCTCTGCCTCTGGAATTGTTGAGCTTGCCATGTGGCTGGAGCATGGCCCGTCTGGTGCACGGGTAGATTCAATTGAATCAGAACATGCAGATGCAGGTAATTATGAGGATTTACAGGGTTTTCGTTGTGGTTAGCTAAGTAGCTGCTACTGCCTGAACCAGTGTGTGCTCAGTCGCCCCATTACACGTTCGGGATACCAGGTTTGACCTGTACTGCCGTTATAGCGCGCAAGTGCTGGTGAGAATTCATTATTCTCCATATCCATGTAATAGCGCAGTATTGTGCAGCCTATGCGTAGATTTGTCTGTATATCAAAGAGGTTATCATCAGGTCGATCAAGTTCATTAAGCCAGAACGGCATAACCTGCATCAGGCCGCGCGCACCTGCAGGTGAAATGGCGAAACGATCAAATGCACTTTCAATATCAATAACGGCAAGTATCAGTTCAGGCGGTAGGTCAACACGTTGTGATTCTTGATGAATATACTGCAGAATTTCGACCCGTTCATTGGGGTCAGGAATATGCTGTTCCAGACGGAGCGCCATATCAGTAAGCCATACTGTGGCATCAAATTTATCAGCAAAACTATGGGTATCAGTAATAGCCAGTTGCAAACGCTCTTTCAGAGCCGGGTCGACTTCTGATGCAGATATGGGGAATGCAGTCAGAGCAAATAACAGTAAGCCCAGGCATGCTGAGAACCTGTTGTAGTTAATTTTTGCTCTGAATTTGTGTGCCAATAAAGCTCTCAATGTCATCTAAGTTAATCTCCTTAGAGTCAGAGGAGTTGTCTTCAGATTTGCGTTGACGATATTCGAGTACACCCTTAGCCAGAGCTTTGGCGCCAATCACTATCTGATGGGGGATACCTAACAGATCAGCATCGGCAAACATGACACCAGGGCGGACATCGCGGTCGTCATACAACACCTCAATACCTGCTGAAGTCAATGTCTCATAGAGCGTATCTGCAGAACTGCGAACTTCAGCAGATTTTTTGCTATTCAGTGCCAGCACTACCACCTGAAATGGTGCAATCGGGTCAGGCCAGGTAATGCCTTTGGCGTCATGATTCTGTTCTATTGCAGCGGCTACAATGCGTGATACTCCGATGCCATAGCAACCCATGAGCATGGGCTGCTCACGGCCATTCTGATTAAGAACCTTTGCGTCCATACTGGTGCTGTATTTGTCGCCTAACTGAAAAATATGGCCAACTTCTATGCCACGTGCGATGGCAATATGGCCGCCTTGTGGGCTAAGGTCGCCAGCGATCACATTTCGTAAATCGGCACTTTCGGGTTCGGGCAAATCCCGACCCCAGTTAACACCGGTAAGATGCTGATCGCTTTCATTTGCGCCACAAATAAAATCTGAACGGTGTAGTGCACTGTGGTCGGCAATAATTCGCAGCTTAAGGCCAACGGGTCCTGCAAAACCTGGTTTTGTACCGGCGACTGATTCGACCTGTTCGGCAGTAGCAAGTGTCAGGGGTGAGCGCACGCCCTCAATTTTCTCAGCTTTAACCGGGTTTAGTGAATGATCGCCACGAAGTACGATACCGATCATTCCGCCATCTTCAGCTTCGATTATAAGGGTTTTTAAAGTTTGCTCGGGCGCGACTGCTAGTAGTTCACAAACCTGATCAATAGTTTTAGTGCCAGGTGTGGCAATTTTTTTCATATCCTGACTGGCAGCAGCTCGTTCCCCTTTGGGTGCAGAGGCCGGTGCCAGTTCAACATTCATAGCAAAGTCTTCATTCTCGACATAAGCCAGAGCATCTTCACCAGAGTCAGCTAGAACATGAAACTCCCGGGATTGTGCGCCCCCTATTTCACCGCTGTCTGCATCAACTGATTTGCAGGGAAGGTTGAGCCGATCAAATATGAGCTGATAAGTTTCTGCCATCAGATCATAGGTTGTCTGTAAGGATTCCTGATCAAGATGAAATGAATACGCATCTTTCATGATGAACTCACGTGCCCGCATCAGGCCAAAGCGAGGCCGTATTTCATCCCTAAATTTGGTTTGTATCTGATACCAGGTAACTGGAAGTTGTTTGTAACTTTTAAGTTCGCGTCTGGCGATATCGGTAATGACTTCTTCATGTGTAGGCCCAAAGCAGAATTCACGATGATGCCGGTCATGCATTCGCAGGAGTAATGGACCGTAGCGCTCCCAGCGGTTGGTTTCTTCCCATAATTCGGCTGGTTGAACGGCAGGCATAAGCAGTTCATAGGCACCTGCCTTATCCATTTCCTCACGCACGATGGCTTCAACCTTGCGCAGCACCCGCAGGCCAATTGGCATCCAGGTAAACAGACCGGATGCCAGTCGTTTGATTAGGCCAGCGCGGAGCATAAGCTGGTGACTGGCAATCTCCGCATCTGCGGGAATTTCTTTAAAGGTGGTCAGGGGCAGTTTGGAAAGTCGCATAGTTGGGTGCGTTTGTCTTTAGATTTGCGGAAAACCGCGTCATTCTAACGGCTTAGCGGCAGCAAGTCGCTCCCCTTTTGGTATATGGCGTGTTCTATTTGAGGAGTTGGCGTGAATTCGCCCGGGCGAAGTGGCACTATAGAATTCCTCTAAGTAACTATTCCAAAGCATGACAGAGCATTCAGATAACCCAGAAAATAGCCCAGGTAATGATCTGGGCAATAATACTGGTGCTAACCCGAAGAAGTTGAAGGGTATCCGGAGGCGTGGGATTTACCTGCTGCCTAACCTGATGACTACAGCAGCACTATTTGCCGGGTTCTATTCAATTGTTGCTGCTATTGATGGCAATTTCATCCAGGCTTGTATCGCACATTACATTGCGATGATTTTTGACGGGCTGGATGGCCGGCTAGCCCGCCTAACGCATACTGAGAGCGACTTTGGTAAGGAATATGATAGCCTGTCTGATATGGTTGCTTTTGGTGTGGCGCCGGCAATTGTGGTCTATCAGTGGGGTCTGGAAAGGTTAGCTGATTACGGTTGGATGTGGGGTAAGCTGGGTTGGTTGGCCGCATTTTTCTATGCGGTTGCTGCAGCCATGCGACTGGCACGCTTTAATACCTATCACGGCAAGGTTGCCAAAAGTCATTTTGAGGGTTTACCAAGCCCGCCTGCAGCATCTCTGATTATTGGTATGGTATGGCTGGGTACTGATCTTGGCTGGTCTGGTACCAGTGTACTGGTAGGGGCTTTCTTTATTACCATAGCAGCAGGGGCGTTAATGGTTTCTCCGTTTAGCTATAACAGCTTTAAAGAAATTAGTGTTAACGGCCGTATTTCATTTACTTATGCATTGGTATTGCCACTGATATTCATCATGGTGGCTATTAACCCTCCATTAGTGCTGTTTGGTCTGGCATTTACCTATGCAGTATCGGGACTTTGGCTTTCATTCTGGCGCAGACAGGGCCGTCAGGATCGTCGAGCAAAACGTTCAGGCGATCAACAGGAATTCTGAGAACATGGGCCAGGTGAGTGCTGCAACTTTATCTGCTCAACAACGTGCCGTGCTCGGTGAAATGGAAATCGATGTTTGGGTGACACGTTCTTCTACTCCTGCAGAATCCCCGGTACTAGCTACGGATCCGTTAGTTGAGGGGGGCTGGGAGAAACTTAACAAGATTATCCATGAGTGTGCTCACTGTGAATTGCATCAGAGCCGTACCCAAGTGGTATGTGGTGTTGGTAATAAAACGGCAGACTGGCTGATTATAGGTGAGGCACCGGGTGTAGAAGAAGATAAACAGGGTGAGCCTTTTGTTGGTCGTGCAGGACAATTGTTGAATGAAATGTTACGTGCGACAGGATTGGTGCGTGAACAGGTATTTATTGCCAATATTCTGAAGTGTCGGCCACCTGATGACCGTAACCCCAGCCCTGATGAGGTGGCTCAGTGCATGCCCTATCTGCAACAACAGATAGAGATGCTTCAACCTCGCCTGATTCTTCTACTAGGAGGTGTTGCGGCCCATAATCTGTTGCAGGTAGCGACACCGGTAGGCAAGTTACGCGGCCAGGTGCATCATTATGGTGAAGCTAATATTCCGGTAGTTGTAACTTATCATCCAGCTTATTTATTGCGTAAACCGGGCCAAAAAAATAAATCCTGGGATGACCTGATGCTAGCGATGGATGTGGCTCAGGAGCTGGAAAATGGCTGAAATCATATGAGTGCACAGCCAGGCGCTGTAATTCCGGTTATACGGGTTATGCGTCCCAGTGACCTGGATGCTGTAACTGCAATTGAGCAACGTACCTATGAATACCCTTGGGGGAGGGGGATTTTTAGTGACTGTCTGATGGCAGATTATCTTTGTGTAGTACTTGATAGTGGTACAGACCTGATTGCGTATGCAATTGTTTCAATTGCTGCAGCTGAGGGACATATTCTCAATCTTTGTGTTGATAAGAACATGCAGCACCGTGGCTATGGTCAGCAGTTGCTCGATTATGCGCTGGATTATGCGCGTCATAAATGCATTAAACGTTTGTTTCTGGAAGTGCGCCCCTCAAATGAGGCAGCAATTATTCTTTATACCCGTGCAGGCTTTAACAGTTTGGGTGTGCGTAAAGGGTATTACAAAGCGACGGGTGGAAATGAAGATGCGCTGGTTCTGGTGCATGAATTTTCTTCAGATTAAAGGCTGAAAGCTGCATGTTTTTTACGTAGCTTTCTTAACTCATAAGAACTTATTCAAGCTCGGAGAGTTTGGTGATTTGTGCGTCAAATTGAGCCAGATCACGCTGCAGGCCTTCCCGACGCTCACGTTCCTTGGTAACAACAGCCTCTGGAGCACGGTCTACAAAGCTTGCATTGCTAAGCTTTGCTTCAATTTTAGCTAGTTCTACCGTTGCTTTATCATGGCGTTTCCGCAGACGTTCACGTTCAGCATCAATGTCTATCAGGCCAGCCATTGGCACCAGTATCTGCATACCGCCGAGTAGGGCTGTGGCTGAGGTGGGGGCTTCTTCACCATTACCCAGTACCTGGATATTTTCTAGTCTGGCTAGTTTACTGAGGTACAGTTGGTGTTGTTCCAGAAGCTTGAGGTCTGTGGGCGCGATATCCTGAAGCAATACCTTCAGAGGTTTGCCTGGAGAAATATCCATCTCACCACGAATCTGGCGGATGCCCAGTACGAAGCCCATGATCCAGTCGAGATCCTGCTCAGCTTTCTCATCTTTGCTGAAATCGGTAGCTATAGGAAAGGGTTGTAGCATGATGGTGTCACCATCGATGCCCGCCACAGGCGCAACACGTTGCCAGATTTCTTCTGTAATAAATGGAATAATTGGGTGCAGAGTGCGCAGCAGAGACTCAAGCACTTCTATAAGGGTGTGTTGAGTTGCGGCTTTTATTTCTGCTGGGGTATCTTCGCTTTGTAATAGGGGCTTAGTGAGTTCCAGGTACCAGTCGCAGTATTCATTCCATGTGAACTCGTATAAAGATTTAGCTGCCAGATCAAGTCGGTAATGTTCGATGTGTTCGCGAGATTCAGTAATAGTTTTGCCAAGGCGTGAGCGTATCCAGCGATCCGGCAAGCTGTAATTTTTTGGGTCTGCTGGTGGTAGTTGCTCATCGGTGTTCATAAGTACGTAGCGAGCTGCATTCCATATTTTATTGCAGAAGTTTCTGTAGCCCTCAATGCGACCCATGTCGAAACGGACATCACGACCATTGCTTGCTAGAGCAGCAAAGGTAAAGCGTAATGCATCAGTGCCAAATTCAGGAATGCCATCTGGAAAGTGTTTTTTGGTGGCCTGTTCAATTTTTGGTTTTAGCTGGGGCTGCATTAAACCGGTAGTGCGCTTTTTCAATAATGAGTCCAGGTCAATGCCATCAATCAGATCGATGGGGTCCAGAACATTGCCTTTTGATTTAGACATTTTCTGGCCATCCTGATCACGAATAAGACCATGAATGTAGACTTCGGTGAAGGGTACTTCACCAGTGAATTTCATCCCCATCATGATCATCCGGGCAACCCAGAAGAAAATGATATCGAAACCGGTTACCAGCACACTACCAGGATAAAAGGTCTGCAATGAATTACTTTGTTCTGGCCAGCCAAGTGTTGAGAATGGCCACAGTGCAGATGAGAACCAGGTATCCAGCACATCTTCATCCTGATGTAGGCTGAAGTCTGCGCTTAGTTTATGTGCCTTACGAACCTCGGCCTCGGTGCGGCCAACATAAATCTTGCCGTCTTTGTCATACCAGGCAGGAATTCGGTGACCCCACCAGAGTTGCCGGCTGATACACCAGTCCTGAATGTTGTTCATCCACTCAAAGTAGGTCTTGGACCAGTTGTCAGGGATAAAACGGATAGTGCCGTCTTCAACGGCTTTAATGGCGGGTTCTGCAAGTGGCTTGGTTTTTACAAACCACTGGTCAGTAAGGTAAGGCTCAACTACCTGGCCGCTGCGGTCTCCACGCGGCACCATAAGTTTGTGTTCATCAATTTTTTCCAGCAAGCCTGCAGCTTCCAAGTCAGCAACAATTTGTTTGCGGGCAATATAGCGATCCAGACCGCGATAGGCTTCCGGTGCTTCATCATTAATAGCGGCATCAATGGTTAATACGTTAATAAGTGGTAGCTCATGCCGCTGGCCGACTTCATAGTCATTAAAGTCATGTGCAGGGGTGATCTTGACGCAGCCTGTGCCAAATTCAGGGTCGACATAGTCATCAGCAATAACCGGGATACTCCGGTTGCACAATGGCAGATCCACAGTTTGTCCAATCAGGTGCTGGTAACGTTCATCGTCGGGATGAACGGCGACAGCGCTATCACCCAGTATAGTTTCAGGGCGTGTTGTTGCCACGACCAGGTGACCTTCACCATTGCTTAGTGGGTAGCAGAAATGCCACATATAACCGTTTTCTTCTTCCGAAATAACTTCAAGATCGGAGACAGCGGTATGCAGTTGCGGATCCCAGTTCACCAGGCGTTTGCCACGGTAGATCAGGCCTTCATCATAAAGTCGCACAAAAACTTCGCGGACCGCTTCAGATAGGCCCTTATCCATTGTGAAGCGTTCATGTTCCCAGTCCAGAGAACTGCCCATACGTCGCAGCTGTTGAGAAATAGTGTTGCCGGATTGTTCTTTCCACTCCCAGACTTTATCAAGGAATTTTTCCCGGCCAAGGTCATGACGGCTAATGTTTTGGGCTTCGAGCTGGCGTTCAACAACCATTTGGGTGGCTATACCTGCATGATCTGTGCCTGGTTGCCAGAGGGTGTTGTACCCACACATACGATGGTAACGCGTCAGCGTATCCATAATAGTGTCCTGGAATGCATGCCCCATATGCAACGTGCCCGTCACGTTGGGTGGTGGGATCATGATGCAGTAGGGTTGTCCTTCACCGGAGGGTGCGAAATATCCGGCCTTTTCCCAGGTTTTGTACCAGCGTTGCTCTATCGCGGCCGGCTGATAGCTTGTTTCCATCAGCGCTTGTTGATCCTTGTGTAGTTTAAATTTGTTTATAAAATGGGCTAAGCCCGGTTACATATTATTAATTGTCTGAATTAGGTGTAAATTTTTTCCGTAGTGTTTTTTCAATAAGGACAGGCAGCTCATTACTTAACCGGTCATTTATTTTAAACCGTAAGGCTTCTTCAGTTTTCTGAAGTGCTTCAACCAGCAATTCGTCAATTAAAGCTGATGTTTCTGCATTCAGACTGTCACAGAGTTCATCAACCTGCTCCTGGCTTAGTGTTTCCTCTACTTTACGTGCTACGGCATTGCGTAGGACTGGAATTTCATCTTCATTCATTATGCGTCCGTTCTGATTAGCTGCTTATTTGATTATTTACTAATCTGGTGTGTTTCTGGTTCTATTCCTAGTCGTCGATAATTTTTAAAGCGCTCGCGCCCAATCTGGCGTGATTGTTCATCACTACAGATAATCTCAGCAACTCGTTGAAAACCGCTTATAAATTCAGGTATAGCTTCAGCCAGATTAATAAGCAGATCGCCGTTTTTCTCTGATGTGTCATTTGTGCCAATACTAACCGGAGCACGGTGTTTGCCGGCGTCTGTTAGTAACTGGTGGGGGACAAAGCTACCCTGACGAAATGTCCAGAGCATCTCATCCAGTTGCTGTGCATCCCTTGGTGTTGCTGTATGCGCATACACGCGATTATTAAGACTGTAAGCTTTTTCGGTGAGCCGGCAGGCAAAATTCAGTCGGCTGGCGGGCTCAACTGTATTTAGTATATAAAAATTTACCCGGGTTTTAGCCTGCACAGCCTGATCCTATTTGTTGGTCAACGATTTAGCAGGAATTCTAGCAGCATCGGGACAGGGCGGCCTGTACTGCCTTTTGCACTACCGCCTCGATAGGCTGTGCCAGCAATATCCAGATGGGCCCAGTTCAAATCCTCGGTAAATTTCGCCAGAAAAGCAGCGGCTGTAATAGTGCCGGCCTCTCGGCCACCAATATTGGCAAAGTCTGCGAAATTGCTCTTCAGCTGGTTTGTATATTCCTCGGTGAGCGGCAGTCGCCATGCCGGGTCATCTGCCTGTATACCGGCAGCCAGAAGCTTTTTGGCCAGTGAGTCTGAGGTGGATAGTAAACCGGTGTGATGTTTGCCCAGAGCTATAACGCAGGCACCCGTTAGTGTGGCTACATCAATCAGCACCTCGGGGTTGAAGCGTCTGGCATAGGTGAGCGCGTCACAGAGTATGAGTCGGCCCTCTGCATCTGTATTTAGAACCTCAATGGTCTGGCCTGACATTGAGGTCACAATATCTCCAGGCTTGGTTGCTGAGCCGCTAGGCATGTTTTCGCAGGTGGGTATCAGGGCAATAATATTGAGCTTGGGTTGTAGTTCTGCAATGGCCTTGAAGGTGCCAAATACTGATGCGGCACCACACATATCAAATTTCATTTCATCCATTGTGGCAGGGGGCTTTAGTGAAATGCCGCCGGTATCGAAGGTAATGCCTTTGCCTACAAGTACAGCTGGTTTTTTACTGGCTGCTGCGCCTTTATATTGAAGAATAATGAATTTTGCTGGTTCAACAGATCCTGCGGTGACAGACAGCAGTGAACCCATACCCAGTTTCTTCATGTCAGCTTCGTTCAGTACTTTGCAGCTTAGATGCTTGGTATTACTGGCCAACTTTTTGGCCTGTTTCTCAAGGTAGGTTGGTGTGCAGAAATTACTTGGCAGGTTGGCAAGGTCTCGGCTGAAGCTCATGCCGAGTCCCAGCGCATCTCCTTGACGCATGCCTTTACGTGCCAGAGTGGCCGTTTTGGTGTCATGCGCTGCAATGCCAAGTGATTTAAGTTTTACCGGGGATGCCTCTTTTTCAGATTTCATTGCTGTAAATCGATAGTTAGCATCATGCCAGCATTCTGCACTGATGCAGGCTGATCGGAATATATCGGCATCTTTAATATGTTCCTGTGTCAGGTAAGACACAGCATCTGTGTAAGGTTTATGGGAGAGCCACCCAAAGGCGCTCCGCACCGCCTTGCGAAATATTTTGCGATCAAAATCTGTGTGGCTACCGCAACCAACCAGCAAAATACGCTGACAGGGCAAGTCGCCAGTATTGCTAAGGAGCAGTAATTCTCCTGATTTGCCTGATATATCGCCATTGCTGAGTGCTGCAGAGATTAGGCCATTGCCTGCCTTGTCCAAAGCCCGGGCTGGCTTGCCCATTTCGTTATCTGTAAACACGGCAACTATGGCCAGTTGTGTCTTGTTTTGGTGGGCTTGGGCTGTCTTTACTACGAACCGCATGAAGTACTCCTGAATGTCAAAAGCAGGCTCTCTAATTGTGGACCAATAAGCATAGATACTTGACCCATTGCTTAAAGAGGCCTGAAGATAACCGGATAGCAGTATGCTTCCGTATATCTAAGTGCACCGTAGTGTACTGTAATTCACTTGTGTGTGGTGTAAGGCTCACAGTGATTTATCGGAGTGATGGGGAAGGCAGAGACATTTATGGGCAGTATTTTGAATCGCTATATATTCAGGGAAACCGCACTAACCTGGTTTGCGGTGACGGGCGTGTTGCTGTTGATTTTGCTGACAGATCAGTTTGCCCGTGTTCTGGATGATGCTGCCGGTGCAGAACTACCAAAGAATGCAATTTTTGCGGTGATGGGATTGTCTTCGATTCAATATCTGACCATCTTGGTTCCAGTTGGCATCTTTCTGGCTATTCTGTTGGCACTTGCACGTATGTACCGTGACAGTGAGATGGCAGCATTAATGGCCTGTGGGATAGGTAATGTGTCTTTATATCGGCCAGTCATGCTGCTGGCCGTTTTTCTTGCTGTATTTGTTGGGTGGCTAGCACTTGACGCAGGGCCGTCAGCGCAACGGGAAGTGCAGTTAATTGCAGATAAGGCAAAAAAGAGCGCTGATCTTGCGGTACTGACACCGGGGCGTTTTATTTCTTTTGGCAGTGAGGCTGCCATAGTTTATGCAGAAAAAGTAAGTGAAGACGGTACATTATCAAATGTGTTTGTGCAGCGCCGTCGTGGTGACCGTGTAGTTGTGATTGTTGCTGCAGAGGCTAGCCAGCGCAACGATGAAAAAACGGGCCGTAAGATCCTGACCTTTGTAGATGGTGAACGCTATGAAGGTGTGCCTGGTAGTCGTGAATTCCGGCTGATGAAATTTGCTGAACATGGCATCCCATTTGAAGTTCGTGAAACAAAGGCAGGGGAAATAAGTAAGGAAGCGCAGTCAGTTAGTGAATTGATGGAAACACCTGATCTTGAGTCAATTGCTGAGATTCAGTGGCGTATATCTGTGCCGATCACTTTGCTGGTGTTGACGTTGATCGCTGTGCCACTAAGTCGTGCGCCACCACGTACAGGCCGTTATAACAATCTGGCGGCAGGAGTATTGCTCTATATTATTTACTCTAATTTGCTGGCAGCTTCAAAGGTTTGGGTGGAGCAGGAAGTGCTTTCACCATGGATTGGTTTGTGGTGGGTGCACGGTCTTTTTTGTTTGTTTGCAGTGTCGCTTCTCTTGGGGCAGAACCATATGTTTAAGCGTATAACTGCGCGGCGATTAAGGAGTGGGGGGACGTGAGAATAATTAACCGTTACCTCTTTAATTCAATCGCCGGTACAACTGTACTTATCATGGTTATATTCCTGTCCTTAGGTGGTTTTGTTGAGTTTATTTCACAATTAGATGATATAGGTCAGGGTGACTACGGACTTCTAAGAGCAATTCAATATGTGTTGTTGAAATTACCTCGAATTGCCATAGGGCTTTTGCCGGCTTGCGTATTGCTTGGCTCTCTGCTTGGTCTTGGTGCGCTGGCAAATAATAGTGAATTAATTGTTATGCAAGCAGCAGGTGTTTCATTTAATCGTCTGGCGCGGTCAGTTGCAGTTATAGGTCTGGTAATTGCAATTATTGGCGGTGTGATTGGTGAGTTTATTGCGCCGCAGATGGATTTATATGCACGTCAGATGCGTGCGGTTGCTAAGAGCGGTAGTGCTGATATGGCCGGCTCCAGCGCATGGCTGCGCAACGGCAATACTATTTTTAATGTGCGTCCATCAATTGATGGTATCGATTATGGCGGTGTTTATGTATTTCGTATGGGTGAGCCGGGTCGCTTAAGTGGTATAGGACGTGCTGATTCCGTACTGGCAGACAGTGATGAATGGGTGGTTAGTAATTATCGTGAGTCATTGGTCGGAAGTGGTGATATTGAAATTAGCACAGAATTTGATATTGATGAGATTGTTGAGCTTAGTGATTTATTGACCATTACTGCTGTTCGGGAAAGCAGTCTGACAGGTGCTGAGCTGTGGGCCTACGTGCAGCACCTGAAGAGTAATGGCCTTGATGCAGAACGTTATGAAATTGCATTCTGGGGCCGGATAGCGACACTTACTGGTATAGCGGTTATGTGCATGTTGGCACTGCCATTTGTCTTTGGGTCTTTACGGACTACGGGTAGTGGGGCGCGTATGCTGATCGGGGTTTTAATTGGAGTGGGCTATTTTCTACTTAGTCGTATGCTGGCTGATAGTGCGGCTGTATTTGATCTGAGTCCGGTGCTTGTGGCCTGGATGCCTACTGTATTGTTGGCTACCGGCACTCTTATTGGCTTGAATCGTTTGCGTTGACTGTTTTATTAGGTGTTGGATCCTTTGCTATGAGTTGTATACGGGTCCCTGACCAGCGGTCATGCCAGCTTAGGTGCTCCTTGCTGAATAAGACCCAAACAAACCCCAGTCCTATTGGGAGTGCTGAGATACATGCACAGACAAAACGCAGCAGAGCCTGTTTGTAGTTAACAGCGGAACCGTCTGGAAGGGAAAGCTTTAGGCCCCAGGCTCGCATCCCAAGAGTCTGGCCGGTGTTACGCCAGAACCCGACAAAAAATGTTGCTGCAATGGTTATAAGCATCAGACGATAGAGTGGATTGCCTGGGCTGATTGCAGCATTACTAGGTGCCACCAGTGGTACTGATGCAACCATCATGATTGCCAGTACCAGCAGCCAGTCATATAAAGCAGCCATTAGTCGCCGCCCGAATCTGGCCGGTTGTGCATTATGTAATCTTTGTTGTTCCATAAATTGCTGGTTTCAGGCTCTTAATCGTTCGTTGCGGTGTTGTTAGTTAAGGTTAGGTGGCGCGTTAAAAAATAATAATAACTCTGGAGAGACGACGATGTTGCCTGATGGAGAAAATATTTCTACTAATGATGTTCAGCAGCAGGATCAGGACCCCTACCTGGTGCCACTTGTGGCAGCAGCCAATAATCAGAAAGTGCGGAAATACTCTGAAAGTATGGCTGTGATCGTGGATGAGTTGCAGGGGACGGCACTTCGGCGTCGATCTCAGCTTCTAAAATCCAGGTATTAAAAGACGGATCTACGCAGGATTTAGTACAAATACCAAATATCTACCGGGTTCTGCAATTGCTTTTGCTCTGGGTTTTGCAGGAGTGAGATATGCTGACTATTGTTATTTTGCTGGTAGGTATTATTGCGATCTCTGGATCTCTGGCGTTAATGGAAGTGGTGTGTGGCTGATTTATTGATTAACTGTAAGTCACGCCTTTAATTTTGCCTGTGATTTCAGCAGTGTGTTTTAAGCAAATGCGCATTTGCTGTTTTTAATCTTGACCGAGCTGCCACTCATCCTTGGTGATTAACCGTTTATCGGCTTGTATGGTATGTCTTTGGTTTTGTGGTGTGCATCACAATTCAGGTTTATTTGACTCATAATTCGGCTGCCAGTCAGCCAACCCTGAGTGAATTCTAGGGTCATAAATTCATTTAATAACAATAATTTAGCGCTAATATTTAGGTGGCTCCCTTGGCTTGCCTTGGTATGCCAGGTCTGTTTACTAAAGCTGACTTAAGCTCTTATCAGCCTTCTAAACAAGTGATTGTGTTCAATGTATTGGCTTGAATCCCTCTGTAATATCAATAGCACAGATATATACACGGGCTTCAGGGCCGCAAAGCGCCACACCCATGAAACTGCTTTTTGGACTGATAAATGGGTTAATGAACGAGACAGGTTATGTTGCGATTTAAGCCAGACAGGTCAATACAGAAAGGCTTCAACATTATGGAGTTGTTGGTCACATTGGCTGTTGCTTCGGTGTTGCTGGGTGTTGGTGTGCCAGCGTTTCGGGATTTGATGGATAACAGCCGAATGTCTGCAGCTTCAAATGAGCTAATGAGTTCACTGCATTTGGCGCGTACTGAGGCAATTAAACGTCGGGAAAATGTAATTTTTTGTCCCAGCAGTAATTGGAATACTGCTAACCCAACTTGTAATGCCGCTACAGATATTTCTGATGGTTGGATTGTCTTAACGGCAGTTGATAATACTGTGCTGCTTGCACATGGTCCGTTGAATGATCAGATAGATATAAAGGGTGCTGATACGGCGGATATTATTGCGGGCCCAAAGTTTGTTCAATTTGGTGCTAATGGTTTTCCAACATCAACTATTTTGGGCTATCAAGGCACCTTCAATTTTCAGTTATGTGATAGTCGGGGTAATGCTGACACAGGTGGGGGGGTTGCGGCAGGACGCTGGATTCAGATAACCGCAACGGGTCGGCCACAGGTGTATCGCACTAAGGCAGCAGTTCAATCGGATGCAAATCCTACTGACGGCTGTAGTTAAGTGAGGCATGAATAAGATGATACAAAAAAGTCTCTTATATCGGCAGCAAGGCTTCACGTTGCTGGAGTCCTTGATAGCGTTGATTATTTTATCAGTTGGCATGTTGGGTATTGCTGCTTTATATGTTGAGGGGCTTAAGGCTGGCAGGACAGCAATTTTCCGTACTAATGCTGTATTGCTTGCTGCTGACATGATAGATCGGGTGCGTGCTAATCCGGCTGCTCGTGATGATTATGAGCTGGAGGGTGCTACATATGGCTGTATAAATGGTGATGTCAATTGCACAGCCACAGAACTGGCCCAGGAGGACCGACTGGTTTGGGAATCTGAAGTGGCAGATCGTATGCCTACCGGAACAGAAGCCGAAATAGATGTAACACTGGGAGTTGATGACCCATTTGATACTTATACGATTACTCTGACCTGGCCGGAAGTTGGTTATCAAGAGCCTCTGGAATATCAGTTGTCGGTAATACTTTAAGGATGAAGATGATGCGCAAGTATGTGGCTCAACAAGGTATGACCCTTATTGAACTCATGGTTTCGATGGTTATAGGCCTGTTCCTTATTTTAGGAGCTGTCACAGTCTATACACAGGGTCGTCAAAATTATCAGATAAATGAAGGCATCTCACGGCTACAGGAAAATCTACGGTTCTCACTTAATGTTATTGAGCCTGATGTTCGGTTATCCGGATACTGGGGGTTAAATAATCGCGGTCAGTTTGTTGATACTTCTGCTGTTGCAGTGATATGCGATGGTAATGATGTAAGTGCATGGGCGCTGGATCTTGGTACTGCTATAGAGGCGGTTGATAACGTACAGGCTGCTGATGCTGGCGAAGTAAGTAATGATTGTTCGGCATTTGGAGGTGGTGTTGTTGTTGACACGGACATACTAATACTCAGGCATGCATCGGGTGCCGGTAATGTGCCATTGGATAATGGCACCATTCAGCTTCAGGCATCTGTTTTGGATGCGGTTTTATTTGATGATGGTAATGAGCCTGCTGTGTACAGTGCATTCGATCCATCAGAGGTTGTTACGCATAATCTGGTAATTAATGCCTGGTATATCTCGCAGGACTCCAACAGCATGGATGGTGTTCCTTCACTTCGTCGCCGTACTTTAGTTGGTGATGAAATGATTGATGAGGAAGTCATTGCCGGTGTTGAAAATATGCAGATTCAGTTTGGTATTGATACGGATCTGGTGGCTGGTGGCACTATAGGTGATGGCAGTGTTGATCGTTATGTTGATGCTGAAGATCCACTGCTTATTGGCAATAATATTCTCTCTATGCGTATCTGGATGTTAATACGTTCTCCCGAAGAGGAGCGTGGTTTTACTGAAGGGCGTGCTGGAAACTGGAATGGTTATATACCTCTGGATTCAGTATTAGACCCTATTGTTCCTGATGACAGTTTTCGTCGTATGCAGGCATCAAAAACTATTTTTTTGCGTAATTTTCAACGCATACAGTTAGGTAGCTGAAGTTATGAATGTGCGCATGCATAATTTTGTTTCTCAGCGTCATTATCAGTCTGGTGCGGCATTGATTGTGTCTATGGTGCTGCTTTTGGTGCTGACAATATTGGCAATATCCACGATGAGAACAGCAAGCCTTGAAATTGCAATGGCGGGTAATGCTCAGTTTGCAGATAAGGCATTTCAATTGGCTGAAATGGGGCTTGACCAACATATTGCAGTTGCTCGAGAGCCAGAAAATGCCGGCATATGTGATATTCCTGATGATACGGCTGTAACAGCCTGTGACCTTGTTGATGAAGATGTTGCAGAAATGGACGGTAGTTTTACCACTGAAAGCGTGTATGTCTCGGACACAAATTGTCCTGGTGGTAATACGATAGGTGAGTTCACTAGCTATAACTTTCAGGTTCAGTCAACGGGTCAAACTGATAGTGCTGGTGCTGTTTCCCAGCATACATTGGGTTGGAGTATTTGCCGTAAATAATGGTATGGAGTGAAAACTATGTCTATCTTAAGGCTGATAATTCTTGCGATCTCTTTGGTTTTTTCTGGGGGTGTTTTTGCTGTGCTGGAGAAGATTGAGGAGATACTGGAGTTAGAGCTTAGGGATGTGCGTTTGCCAAGTCATGAAGTTGATAGGGTTGTAGTTAGCCAGTGTGATGAATGTACTTCATTGATTTTATATGTAACGAGTGAAACGATTTATCGCAACGGTGGTTTTGATTCACCAAAAATAAGCCTGCAGGATTTTAAGGCTGTGGTACGCAAAAATCGTCGTAAGGATGAGGTCTTGGTTTATGTAGGTTATGTGCCGGATACAAAGAATATCTCAAGTATTGTTATCTCTAGTGATGCTGAATAAACGTTGCAATGAGTAAGTTTGAAATGGAATTTTGATATGAATTATGCAAACAGACAAACTAGCTGGTTGCTGGCCTCAATGATTTTAGTGCTGTTTAGTGGCGGGACTGCCCTGGCTGAAGACACTGAATTGTTTATTGCAGGTGAAGATACTTACGCTTATGACAGTGCAGCTCGGCCAAATATTCTTTTTGTAATTGATACCTCAGGAAGTATGGAATCTGATGTTACAACTCAGGTTGATTGGGACCCAAGTGTAACTTTTTCTGGTTGTTATGAATCTTGGCGCGTGTATTGGGCATATAACTCTAACCAGCCTTCGTGTGGTACCAACCGCTGGTTTGGGAAAAGCAAAAACCTTTGTTTGGCAGCCCAGCAGTCCATGGAAGGCTTGGGTGTATACGAAGGTGATCTTCGTGCCTACCGCCCACGTTGGGATCCAAACAAAAGTCGATGGGTATCACTGAAAGCAAATAAGCATTGGCGTGATGTTGAATGTCTGGAGGATGCCGGAATCCATGGTGCAAGTCTAGGCACATACTATGCGGCAGATGGTGTGAATGGCCCTTTTGCTTCTGTGCCTGATTATCAGCCTTCCTGGGTTAATCATTATCATCTGTTTGATGGTAACTATCTAAACTGGCTGACGAGTGGTAGCACGATAACAAAAGAAAGAATTGAGATTGTACAGGAGGTAACCAATAACTTGTTGGATAACTTAACGGGCGTTAATGTTGGTTTAATGCGCTTCAATTATGATGATGGTGGTCCCGTTGTTTATGCAATGGAAAATATTGAAGATGCTCGCGCAGGAATAAAAACTGCAATTAATAACCTGGAGGCAGGTGGCTGGACTCCTCTGTCAGAAACGCTTTACGAGGCGCATCAGTATTTCACTGGTGGTTCAGTAGACTATGGTAGTGGTTTTACACATGAGAGTGTTGCCGCTTCACGGGTTGGCAATACAACCTCTTCGGGAACCTATCTATCACCTATCGAGTTTGGTTGTCAGAAAAATTACATTATTTTCCTGACTGATGGTGAGCCTACCAGGGACAGAGGTGCTGAAAATGACATTGAGGGCTTGCCTCAATTTCAACAGTATTCTGGAGCAGCTCAGTGTGAGCGTGGTGACCCTTTTACAAGCGGTAGTTCTCATCCTGATGATGCTATTTGTATGGATGAGCTTGCTGAGTACATGCACGAAAAGGACTTATCAGATCTCTATGGTTCGCAGACGGTAGCGACTTATACTATTGGCTTTACAGTTGACTTGGACCTGCTGGAATCAACAGCAGAGCGTGGTGGTGGCTTTTACTATCGTGCAGATGACACTGCGGGTTTGGCAGGAGCTTTGACTACAATCGCTATAACAATTATGGGTGACGCATCGGCATTTGCAGCACCTTCGGTACCGGTTAATGCCTTTAACCGTACGCAAAACCTGAATGATATCTTTGTGTCAGTGTTTAATCCTTCATCAACTGTGCATTGGCCAGGTAATGTGAAAAAGTATTCTTTGATAGGTGGGCAAATGATCGATGCAGATGGGCTTGCTGCTATTGATCCTGTTACAGGTTATTTTGCTGACGAAGCCCGGAGCTTCTGGTCAGTTGAATCGGATGGTGATCGTTCTTATGAAGGTGGGGCTGGAGAGAATTTGCCTGAATATACAGTTAGGAAGGTGTATACAAATATTGCTGGTGGTGATTTAAATATGCCTGCTAATCGTATACAGCTCAGCAATACTGCTATTACAGCAGAAATGCTGGATGTAATAGATAACGAGGCGGCTGCCCAGGCTGCTGGTGAGGATAGTGAGCGCACCAAGCTAATTAACTGGATTAATGGCCTTGATGTGCATGATGACAACGATAATGATTTGGTAACTGATACACGTCGCCAGATTGGTGATCCATTGCATGTTCGTCCAGTGCCCGTTATTTATGGTGGTTCTGCTGCAGCGCCTGACATGACTGTTTACTTTGCTACCAATGATGGTTTTTTTCATGCCATTGACCCGGATGATGGCACTGAGCTCTGGTCATGGGTTCCAGAGCAACTGTTACCGCTGATGATATCCAAGTATGACGATGAGCAAAAAGCCACAAGGGTCTATGGCATTGATGGAGAGATTACAGGTGCGATCGTTAATAATGATTTTGCTGGTGGCATCAGTGGTGATGAACAGGCCATCCTGACCTTTGGTATGCGTCGTGGTGGTGATTCTGTTTTTGCACTTGATGTGACTGATCGTAACGACCCGCAGTTACTTTGGGAGATCAATGCTGAAACAGATGGCTTTGAAGATCTTGGCCAAACTTGGTCTACACCTCAGGTAACCAAGGTAAAAGTTGATGCAGACTATATTGATGTTGTTCTTTTCGGTGGTGGTTATGATGCCGGTCAGGACTCAGATTTCTACCGTGAGGATTCAGTGGGTAATGCTATCTACATGGTTAACCTGTTAACGGGTGAAAAAATATGGAGTGCAGGTGCATCTGATGATTATGATCTGGAGCTTCCAGGAATGGAGCACTCTATACCTGCGCCATTACGTGCAGTTGATATAAATGGTGATGGGTTACTTGACCGTATCTATGTAGGTGATATGGGTGGGCGTTTGTGGCGTTTTGATATATTTAATGGTGAATCTGTAAATGAGCTTGGTCAGGGGGGTGTTATAGCTACTCTGGGTGCAGCGGATTTGGGTTCACCAACGGCCGCGGATGTGCGTCGTTTCTACAATCAGGTTGATGTAGTGGACTACTCTCAGGATGGCGTACGTTTTCTATCCCTTAATGTGGGTTCTGGGTACCGTGCTCATCCACTGGACCGCGAAATAGATGAGGAGTTTTATTCTGTTCGTGATTATGCTCCGATCAATCAGTTACAGAATGATGATTATGGTGACCCTGTCATACGTTCCCAGCTTACTGATATTACTGCTTTAGCAAATGCCCCGTTGGACTCGGATGATGCGGGTTGGCGTTTAAGTATGGTAAGAAGTTTAGGCGAGAAAGTTCTGAGTCGTGCAATTACTTACCGGAATACTATTTATTTCACTTCCTTTTCGCCGGGTAGTACAGCTAGTGCTTGTTCAACAGCTCCAGGTACTAATCGTCTGTATAAGGTTGACTTACTGACAGGCGACCCTATTTTGAACCTTGATGAAAGTGTAGATGCAGAGAATCTTACTGAGGATGATCGTTCACGTATATTGAAACAGGGCAGTATCGCTCCGCAGGTTGAAATATTGTTTACTGCGGATAACCCAACGGTTGGTACCGAATGTGTGGGTACTGAATGTGCGGTTTCAGATAAAAGTAGTCTGGCAACACGAACCTACTGGACGCAGGATGGAGCCCAATGATAGCTTCTAAACGCTTATGTATTATGGATGAACACAGTAGAGGTATGTCTCTGCTTGAGCTACTGATTGTGGTGGCTATCATTGGAATAATTATGGTATTCGCACTGCCCTCATATCGTGATTACACCGTTCGTGCTCATAGGGTTGATGCAAAAACCATGCTAATGAGAATTGCAGCAGCACAGGAGAAGTTCTACCTGGTAAATAGTGAGTACTGTGCTAATGCTGATATGGATGAAGCTATGCCAGATGGTTTGGGTATCGATCATTATAGTAATGAGGGTTACTATAATGTCACTATTGATGATGCTGCATTTGATTCAGCTGTTGGTTATAGCATTGTGGCAACTGCTGTGGGCGACCAGTTAGATGATGATGCCGGTTGTAAGGTTTTAAGCATCAACCATATGGGAGTACGTTTTGGTGGTCCGAGCAATGGCGGTACTGATGATCCGCGCTGCTGGGGTAAATGAACCTTTCCTGTTGCTATACTTATAAACAGCTCCTTAACCGGGGCTTTTTTATAGCTGGGTGTTGCTGCCAAAGTGGTTAAACTGTGGCCTTTGGGCTGAATGCTCATAAGCAGATATTGCTCCAGAGGAATTTAATGGGACTTGCATCAATAAAAGCGGCTATTAGCCATCATGGGTTATCGCTTTATATAATTGCTGTGGGCTGTATTCTTCTCGGCCCATGGAATCCGGATGGTATAGCACTCTGTGAGCTCAGTAGATCCGGGTTAAAATCAGGTGAATACTGGCGTTTCTGGACCGGGCAGATGGTGCATAGCTCATGGGAGAGCCTGAGCCTGAGCCTGGTCGGGCTGATATTGCTACAACAGATGTTTGGTAAAGAACTGCGAACAGTAGTTTGGGTTTGGGGGTATGCGGTTATTTCACTTGTAGTTGGTGTCTGCATGCTGGCTTTCAGTCGCTATGGCAACTTTGTGGGGTTGTCAGCAATTCTGCATGGTTTATTTGCTTATGCCGCCTGCCTTGCCTTTCGCCGTGATGGGTTGCTTGCGGCAGGTTTGCTGCTGGTTCTGGGCGGTAAGGTCATCTGGGAAAAACTGCAAGGCGGTGCAAACTTTATGGAGCAACTGATAGGTATTCCTGTTGCTGTTGATGCAAATCTTTATGGTTTTGCTGCAGGTCTGGTGTTGGGTGCGGTAATGGTGGCGTCAGGAAGTCGTCTGGGGCAAAGCGCGTGATGTAAGGTGCAGTGAGCCTGTTAATAATTCACTTTTATATATTAAGGATTAGTAATGACCAATAATTTAAGCAACAAAACCACCAATAATTTTGCTATTGAATGGTCAGAAGATATCTGTGACTGGATTGTTGAGCAGGCTGATGAAGAGGATATTGATCCGGAGGTGGCTGTTTATGCCGCATTAGCTGCAGCAGCAGTACTGGCTCGGTCCGTGGATATGGATGATGCAGCCATACGGGAGCGGTTCGATAAAATTCTGAGTGACGAGTTTCCGGAAAGTATGTTGAAAGAAGGGCGGGGTTAATAGGGGTTGGGGTAAGTGAGTTGGCTAACTAATTGGCATCACTGTTGTGTGAAGGTTGCGACGGGCGTTGCCTTGTCTCCGGCCTAAAGGCCCCCGACAAAGAGGAAGGCGTCAATTATCAGGTTTTGTAAATCTGAGTCGTCGAGCAAACCTGCGGTTTGCCGACGTAAATTCCGAGGTAGTCTTTCAACCCTGCTGCGTGAGGGCTGAATGCCTCTCGTCATTTAATTTGGTACTCCCTAGGGGAATCGAACCCCTGTTTGCGCCGTGAGAGGGCGCCGTCCTAACCGCTAGACGAAGGGAGCATGGTTGCCTGCTCATTGGGCGCGCAATTCTAGAGCAACTCGGCCTCAAGGTAAATTGCCTATTCAGGCACTTTGTGGTGCGCAGGGCTGTTATCATACGCCGCTTGAGCAGGTGCCCAAGCAGGTTGCATTGACTAATAATACAAACAATAACGATGCCTCACGGCAGGTGATTCCTCGTCCTGAACACAATATCAGCCGGGCTAATATCTCTAGTGCCGCGCTGAAGGTTCTCTACCGCCTTAAAAGCGGTGGTTACCAAGCCTATCTGGTCGGCGGTAGTGTGCGTGATTTGCTGCTTGATACTCATCCCAAGGATTTTGATATTTCTACGGATGCCACGCCGGAAGAGGTACGTGCACTGTTTAATAATTGCCGTCTTATTGGCCGTCGTTTTCGGCTGGCGCATGTTCGGTTTGGTCGTGAAATTATTGAAGTAGCCACATTTCGCGCTCCTTCAAGTGATGCGAGTGATGATCATTCTGTTGCTGAAGGCAGTGGCCGTGTGCTGCGTGATAATGTTTGGGGTACTTTTGAAGATGATGTGTTTCGCCGGGATTTTACCTGCAACGCACTTTATTACGATATCCGTGATTTCTCTGTCCGTGATTATGTAGGCGGTGCGCAGGATATTAAGGATAAAAAAATCCGCTTGATGGGTGAACCCGAGCAGCGTTATCGTGAGGATCCTGTGCGGATGTTACGTGCGGCCCGGTTTGCTGCCAAACTAAATTTTAAAATTGAATCAAAGACGGCTGCGCCTATTCCTGAGCTTGCGTCTTTGCTGGATAATATTCCCTCTGCACGTTTGTTTGATGAATTTGGCAAGATGTTTCAGGCAGGTGCGGCATTGGCTACCTGGCATCAGTTGCAGACTTTAGGTTTGCTTGAACACTTATTTCCCTGGACGGTTGAGTGGTTAGCAGCCAGTTCTGATGAGTTACCGGCAAATAAACGTATCAAGTTTATAGAAACAGCTTTGCGTAATACTGACGAACGCATTAAGCAGGAAAAGCCGGTAACACCTATGTTC
The DNA here is from genome assembly GCA_024229935.1 of Gammaproteobacteria bacterium. Classification (GTDB taxonomy): domain Bacteria; phylum Pseudomonadota; class Gammaproteobacteria; order Steroidobacterales. Next base: position 128,127 of record JAAERX010000051.1, read on the forward strand.
CTATTTGCTGTTTTTCTCTGGGGGCCGGTACGTGAACGTGCCAATTACTACATGCAGCAAGAACAAATGTCAGAAGCACAGGCACTTGTTATAGCTTCTGATGAGATGGCTGTGACACAAAATTCACGTATTGCTGTACCAAAACGCTTTTCATATCCAATGCGTGAAATTATGCGTATGCAACCAAGGTTTGAGAAGCGGCGTGGGAAACGTGCGCAATCTTTGTTGGGGCACAAGCGGTTTAGAGCTGCTTATGATCTGCTCTTATTGCGCGCAGAGCTGCGTGAGGTTGATACGGAATTGGTACAGTGGTGGACTGATATTCAGGAATTGCCGGAGTATAAAAAACAACAAAAGTTAACGGCTGGTAAACCTCGTGGTAAATCAAGCCGACGCAAACGTACGGGTAACCGACAGCAATAATCTGTTCAAGATATAGGCAGAGATTAGTATGAGGCAGCCTTCAGTTAGGAGTGATTTACCCAGTCAGGCTGTATCTGATCATGAGCTGTCTGATCAGGGTCTATGCCAACATTGGGTGCCCGTCTATGTGGGGCTTGGCAGCAACCTTAATGAACCCTCCGAGCAGGTGGCTTTAGCGCTCAGAGAGCTTGAAGTATTGCCGAATACCCGGCTTGTGGCAGTGTCTGGTTTGTACGGTAACCCACCCATGGGGCCTCAGGATCAGCCTGATTACATTAATGCGGTAGCGGGTCTTCTGACGCGCAAGACAGCCATGGAATTGTTGTTATTGCTGCAATCTCTGGAACATCAGCTTGGCCGTGTTCGCAGTGAAGGTGACCGTTGGGGGCCGCGTATTATTGACCTGGACCTGCTGGTCTATGGGCAGTCACAGATATCGGTGCCGGGATTAAATTTGCCACATCCGGGCATTTTGGAGCGAAATTTTGTATTGTTCCCTCTGCGTGACATTGCTCCGTCACTCATGGTGCCAGGTCAGGGTGTTGTAAGTACCCTGGCGCAGCAGGTGGGTGCGGTAGGGTTGCAGCAAATTAAAGAATAGCTCAAACATAAGCCCATCAGTGGGCATAACAATATTAATAATAAGCACTAACTATTAAGAGCAGGGGCTTTATGACGGTATCCCGTTACATTGCAATTGAAGGGCCTATCGGTGTGGGTAAAACCAGTCTGGCACGCAAGCTAGCGGGTGAGCTTGATGGTGAGTTGGTTCTGGAAGAAGCCGACGCCAATCCGTTTCTAGACCGTTTCTATCAGGATCCTCGTGGTGCTGCATTGCCTGCGCAGTTGTTTTTTATGTTTCAGCGCGTACGTCAGCTGGAGCAACTGGTACAGGCCGATATGTTCAGTGATATGCGCGTAGCTGATTTTCTAATGGCAAAAGACCATCTGTTTGCAGAGATTACTCTCGACCGTGATGAGCTATTGTTGTATGAACAGATATACAGCACACTGGATTTTAATCCACCGGTTCCTGACCTTGTTGTCTATTTGCAGGCTCCTGTAGATACATTGTTATTTCGTATAGCCAGACGTGGTATTAGATATGAGCAGGATATCAAGCGGCGCTATCTTGAGCGTTTAACGGATGCCTACTCACAATTTTTCCATCAGTATGACGAGTCTCCGCTGCTAATTGTGAATGCAGCGACTATTGATCCTGTTAATAATGATGAACATTTTCACCTGCTGCTTGATGAGATTAATAATACTCGTGGTGGCCGTCAGTTTTTTAACCCACTGGTGTCGGCACTTGCCTGAAGTCACTAGTAATTTTATTTAAAGATTTATTAAAAATAATGTATACCCAATTACAACAACGTGGCATGGATCAACCGCCGGTAAATGTGTCGACATTAGCCCGAATGAAAAGTGAGAGAGAACCTATCGCATGTCTTACTGCGTACGATGCGAGCTTTGCATCTTTGGTAGATCATGCAGGTGCAGATATTGTACTGGTGGGTGATTCACTCGGTATGGTTGTGCAGGGGTATGACACCACTGTGCCGGTTACAGTTGATGACATGATTTATCATTCACGACTTGTTGCACGTGGTTTGTCTCGGGCTTTTTTAGTGACTGATATGCCCTTTATGAGCTACACCAGTCCTGATCAGGCGTTGGAAAACTCTGTTCGCCTTATGCAGGAAGGTGCAGCAATGATGGTCAAGCTGGAAGGCGGTTCAAGTCAGGTAAAAATTGTTGAATATCTGACACGTCATGATATTCCTGTATGTGCTCATATCGGGCTAAAGCCGCAGTCAGTACACAAGATTGGTGGTTTCAAAGTGCAGGGTCGAGATGAAGGTCAGGCCTTACAAATGACAGAGGATGCACTTGCACTGCAAGCAGCGGGAGCAGATATTGTGCTGCTTGAATGTGTGCCTAATGAGGTGGGTAAGGCCGTAACAGGGGTGCTGGATGTACCTGTTATTGGGATAGGTGCTGGCCCTGAAGTGGATGGACAAATTCTGGTGCTCTATGATGCGCTGGGTATTACTCAGGGGCGCATGCCACGCTTTGTTAAAAACTTCATGGTTGACAGTCAGTCTATCCCTGAAGCATTAGGCAACTATGTAGATGCTGTAAAGAGCAGGGCCTACCCTGGCCCGGAACATTGTTTTTCCTGAGTTCCTGTCCCTTTACTTGTCCCTCTAACTGAATAGCCCCTGGAATTAGTTGTGAAACGTATCGATACGGCTGAAGAATTACGTGCATTACTAGCAGAATGGCACCCGGAGGGTGATCGCATTGCATTAGTGCCGACAATGGGCAATCTGCATAAAGGTCACCTTAGTCTGGTAGAGCTGGCAAAAGAAAATGCCGAGCGGGTTATTGTGAGTGTATTTGTTAACCCTACACAGTTTGCTCCGGATGAAGATTATGAGCGTTACCCACGAACCCTTGATAAGGATGCGTTAAGGCTAAGTCGTGCTGGAGCTGATGTATTGTTTGCCCCGGCAGCAGAGGTTATTTATCCAAATGGTATTGCTCAAGCCACGACAGTCACGGTGCCTGACCTTTCTGCTGAGCTTGAGGGTGAGTCACGCCCGGGACATTTTGCAGGTGTAACATCAGTTGTGTGCAGGCTCTTTAATATCTGCCATCCTAATCTTGCAGTTTTTGGGCAGAAGGATTTCCAGCAGTACGTAATCCTGAAAAGGATGGTCAAAGATCTACATTTACCTGTGCAGTTAATTGCCGGCCCAACAGCACGTGATAATAACGGGCTGGCACTGAGTTCACGAAATGGTTTTCTTAATAAAGATCAGCAAATAAATGCTGCCGTTATTTATCAGGCCTTATGTGCTGTAACAACAATGCTTGAAGATGGGGATCGTGATTTTACGGCACTTGAACATAGTGCCGCTGAACAGATTGCTGCTGCAGGTCTTGAGCCAGACTATATTTCTGTACGTGATGCCGATGATTTAAGCCTTCCTTCTGAAGGCAGTACACACCTGGTGGTACTTGCAGCTGCATGCTGTGGCACTGTCAGGTTGATTGATAATGTAGTGGTGGAATTGCCAGTTTAGTTTTCTTTGGCCTGTTCTGGTCTTTCATGCTGTAGTAATGCCCAGGCAACATGTTCCCTTACCAGTTCCGATTCTGCCTTTCTTCGTGTTGTTAATGTTTCTATAACTAAGGGTGTTGTAGGTGCATTACCCAGTGCTACGGCAAGATTACGCAACCAGCATTCATAACCAATACGCCGGATAGAGCTACCGGCAGTTTTCTTGAGCCATTCATCTTCTGTCCAGGCAAACAGTTCTATTAGGCTGGCGGTATCCAGTTCATGGCGAGGTGCAAAGTCACCCTCAGCAGTGGGTTCTGCAAACTTATTCCAGGGGCAGAATAACTGGCAGTCATCACAGCCATATATTCGGTTGCCTATGGCGTTCCGAAATTCTTCAGGGATGCTGTCACGAAGTTCGATTGTCAGGTATGAAATACAGCGGCGTGCATCCAGTTTAAAAGGCGCAATGATGGCCTGGGTTGGGCATATATCCATGCAGGTAGTGCAGGTGCCGCAATGTTCGGTGGCAGGTTCATCAACAGGCAGAGGTAAATCTGTCATTAGTTCACCAAGAAAGAACCAGGAACCCGCATCTTTATTAATCAGGTTAGTGTGTTTGCCTATCCAGCCTAGCCCGGCATTACGTGCCAGTGGTTTTTCAAGTACCGGGGCACTGTCTACAAATGCACGGTAACCAAAAGGCCCTGTTTCCTGTGCAATACGGTCGGCCAGTTTTTGTAATCTTCGACGCATTAGCTTGTGGTAATCACGCCCTAATGCGTAACGAGCAACATAGGCCTGTTCTGGTTGTTCCAGTAGCGTTATGGGGTTTATACCTTCTTCTGGCAGGTAATCCATTCGTACTGAGATAACCCGGACTGTGCCAGGCACCAGTTCCTCCGGATGAGAACGTTTACTGCCATGTCGATGCATATAGTCCATTTCGCCATGCATACCCTGATTGAGCCAGCTTTGCAGCTTTACTGCCTCTTCTTCTAGGTGGGTCTCAGTAATACCCAGTTGTTGAAACCCCAGTTCACTACCCCACGTGCGTATGAGTGCTGCAAGTTGAGCTGGATTGGTAATTGAGGTTAGGGGCATGGTTTTGCTTGTATATTTTTACTATGTGAATGATGCAGGCTTAGTATAATTGTCTCTATGGTTAAAATGTCACATCGTATCTATATGCCCGGGCAGGTGCGTGAACTTGATCGTATTGCAATTGAGGAGCAGGGCATACCCGGTTATGAATTAATGACCCGTGCAGGGCAAGCCTGTTTTAATGAAATCTGTGTGCGTTTCCCAAATGCTAGACGTTGGCTGATTGTTTGTGGCAGTGGCAATAATGCAGGTGATGGGTATGTTATCGCACGGCTGGCCTACCAGCATGGTATTGAAGTACGCCTGATTGCTATGGTTGAGCCAGAGGTTTTAACAGGTGATGCAGCGAAAGCTTGGCAGGATTATCAGGGTGGTGGTGGTGAGTACGTTAGCTGGGATGAAGCACCTGATTTTAGTGGCATGGATATAGTTCTGGATGCATTGCTGGGAACTGGCTTGGAAAGGCCATTAAAAAATACCTGGCTTAATATTGTGCAGGTTATGAATGAGAGTACTTTGCCGGTTGTGGCTGTTGATATTGCTACAGGTCTCAATGGCGCCACCGGAGCCGTCATGGGTGATGCTGTTTATGCTGACCTGACAGTAACGTTTGTGGGTTTAAAGCAGGGTTTGTTTGTTGGTGCTGGACCAGCACGTACGGGAGAACTGGTCTATGCTGATCTTGCTATTGAACAGGTAGATGAGGAACAGATGCCGCCATCACTAAAAATATTTTCCAGAGAAAATTTTACAAATTTATTTCCTCCACGTGTTCGTACTGCCCATAAAGGTAGTAATGGCCATGTGCTGGTTATGGGTGGTAATACGGGAATGGGTGGTGCGGTATGTCTGGCTGGTGAGGCGGCACTGCGTGGTGGTGCTGGTTTGGTGAGTGTGGCAACCCGTCCGGATAATATTGCGCCACTAATCGCAAACCGTCCGGAGCTTATGGCTCATGGAATTGAAACGGGCAATGAACTGGATGATTTGCTTGATAGGGCTGATGTCATTGCACTGGGACCGGGTCTTGGAAGTGATGATTGGGCGCAGCATATTTATGCTCGGGCATTGGCGATGAGTAAGCCGCTGGTGTTAGATGCTGATGCATTGAACCTGTTGGCTATGCAGCCGGTGCGTCGGGATGACTGGATACTAACCCCGCATCCCGGGGAAGCTGCCCGTTTATTGCGCACTAATACGGCGGCTATTCAGGCTGATCGACCAGGTGCAGTGCAGGCATTGGTTGATAAATTCGGTGGTACAGTTTTATTAAAAGGTCATGGCACCCTGATTACATCTGATGAGTTGGCCTGCCCCTGGTTTATCCAGGTGGGTAATCCAGGTATGGCAACAGCGGGTATGGGTGATGTGCTGACAGGCCTGGCTGCAGCATTGTTGGCACAGTCTAAAGGCAAGTCTGATGCGTCAGTGAGTTTTGCAGATATTGCTGCTGCTGCAGCCTGGGTACATGCAACATCAGGTGATCAGGCGGCCTTACAAGGTGAACGTGGCCTTATTGCAACAGACCTCTTGGTGGAATTACGGTCGTGCCTGAATTCGTGAGTCATGTAACTGAGGGTTCTGTATCTCTGGAATTGGCCTCTGCGGAACAAACTGAAGCAGCGGGTGCTGTTCTTGCCCGTGTTATACAGCAACTGTCACCGGATAAGCTTTGTATTTGCCTGGAAGGTGAGCTTGGTGCAGGTAAGACTACATTTGCCCGTGGTATGTTGCGCGGATTTGGGCATGCAGGTCGGGTGCCGAGCCCAACCTATACACTTGTTGAGCCCTATGATGTTGAGTGCTATCAGATTTATCACCTGGATTTGTATCGCCTGCATGATGGTGCTGAGCTGGAGTATCTTGGTATCAGTGAAATGACTGAGTCTGGCAGTGTGCTGCTGATAGAGTGGCCAAGCCGTGCTGCAGATACTTTGCCTGCAAAAGACTTGGAGGTGGTTCTTAAAGTAAGTTCTGAGGGCCGCTTGCTGTCAATACTGCCTTCAGGTGAATTGGGAGCCAACTTGCTAGCTGCTTTTGCTTACGATGCAGCAGCGTTAAAGGCTTAAATAGTAGGCTTTTCAGGCCATTCATTTAGTAGTCATATAGCTTCATCGTGTATCTTCATGTTTGCTAAGAAATTACTTGGATATTTTGTCAAATACCGTATACTCAGCCACATCGTTTAATGGAATGAACGTATGTCTGGTCGCCAATACATTGCCGGGCTTAGCCTGCTAGCGCTGTCAATACCGGTACTTGCTCAGGAAGTCCGTATTGAGGATGTGCGAATTGCGCATACTGATAATCGTACGCGTATTGTTCTGGACCTGAATCGCGCTGCCGATCATCAACTTTTTACACTGACCAATCCCAATCGTGTCGTAGTGGATCTGACAGGTGGTAAGTATGGCCTGCGTTCAGGTCAGTTACCTAACGGCAAGGGGCTGGTAGCCAATCTACGGGGCGCTAACCGGGATGATGGCAAGGCACGACTTGTGCTTGACCTGGATGCTTCCGCCCAGCCCAAAAGTTTTCTCCTGCCCCCTAGCGGTAACTATGGTTATCGTGTGGTGATAGATCTGGAGCCTGTGGGTTCAGCTCCGGTTGTGGTTAAACGGGCACCTGATCAGCTAGGTACACGTGACCTCGTAATTACTATTGATCCGGGGCATGGTGGTAAGGACCCGGGTGCACGAGGTAAAGGTGGGCTGCGCGAGAAAGATGTGGTTTTACAAATCAGTAAGCGGCTGGCCAGCCTTATTAATGCTGAGCCGGGTATGCGAGCTGTAATGACTCGCAGTGATGATCGTTTTCTCAAGTTACGTGAGCGTATGGGACGCGCAGAAAAGGCAGGTGCTGACCTGTTTATTTCCATTCATGCGGACTCCTTTTCTGATCGCCGGGTACGAGGAGCTACCGTCTATGTGCTGTCTGAAAAAGGTGCGACCGATGAGATGGCTGATTTGCTGGCCAAGCGGGAGAATGACTCAGACCTGATTGGTGGTGTGGATATCACTGATAAAGATGATGTTCTGGCAAGTGTGCTGGTCGATTTGTCACAGAATGCTTCACTGGATGCCAGCATACAGGTAGGTGATCTGTTTATTTCTCAAATGTCACGTGTTGGGAAAATGCGTAAGTCCGTAGTACAAAAAGCTGGTTTTAGGGTGCTAAAAGCACCTGATATTCCATCTATATTAGTTGAGACAGCCTTTATTTCTAATAAACATGATGAGAGCAATCTCAAAAGTGTGCAGTACCAGCAACGGTTGGCACAGGCTATGCATAGTGGGGTAAAAGCCTATTTTTATGCGAATCCACCCCATGGCACCCGAATTGCCAAACTGAGCCGTGACAAACATATGGCCCGGGAGCATGTCATCCGTCATGGCGATACCCTAAGTGGCATTGCCCAGCGCTATAAGATCAGTGTTGGCAGAATTCGTAGTGAAAACCAGCTTAGCAGTAACCGTATTAAGGTTGGGCAGGTGCTCAGGATTCCACCTGTCATTGAGACCTGATCTGCTTTTCTCGCTAGGTTGATTTAGTCAAAACCCCTTTAGGCCTTTGCATAGGCGCTGCTCCATGTAGAATCAGCCTATGCCGATTACCCAGTTACCATCTCAGCTTGTAAACCAGATTGCTGCCGGTGAAGTTGTCGAGCGTCCGGCATCGGTACTGAAAGAATTACTGGAGAATAGTCTGGATGCAGGCGCGACCCGGGTTGAGGTAGATGTTGAGCAGGGTGGTATTAAGCTTTGCAGGGTGCGTGATAATGGTGTGGGTATTCCATCTGCAGAGCTATCACTGGCATTGTCCCGGCATGCTACCAGCAAGATAGCCAGTTTGGATGATCTTGAGCGGGTTGCGTCTCTTGGTTTTCGTGGTGAAGCCCTGCCAAGTATTGCATCGGTCTCCCGACTGACACTCATATCCCGTGAGAGAGGTAATGATGCGGCGTGGTCCATGAATAGTGTGGGCAATGATAATAAACCCGATGAGCAGCCGGTTCCGGCAGCAGGTCAGGAAGGCACCTCAGTTGAAGTGCGTGATCTTTTCTATAACACACCGGCAAGGCGACGGTTCCTGCGTACTGAGCGCACTGAGTATTCACACCTGGATAGAGTTGCCAGACAGATTGCATTAAGTCGTTTTAGCGTTGCGTTTCGACTAAACCATAATGGTAAGGCAGTTCTGAATCTTGCTGCTGCTGCTACCCAGGAGCATCAGGAGCAGCGTATTGCAGCGATATGCGGCAAGGAATTTATGCAGCATGCACTTTATATAGAGCATGGTGCAGGTGATATGCAACTGCGTGGCTGGATAGCCCGACCTACTTTTTCTCGTAGTCAGCCTGATTTGCAGCATTTTTTTCTGAATGGTCGTGCGGTACGTGACCGCGTTATTGTCAGTGCGGTTCGGCAGGCCTATAGAGATGTGTTGTTCAGTGGCCGTCACCCTGCCTATGTATTGTACCTGGAAATGGACCCCGCGCTCGTAGATGTAAATGCGCATCCGACAAAACATGAAGTACGTTTTCGTGACAGTCGGCCGGTATATGATTTTATACGGCGCTCGGTAGAGTCTGCTGTTGCAGGGACCCATCCCAAACCGGGGCAGGATGCCAGCCAGTTTACTGTACCAGCACTGCTCAACACCCCTGGTGAGCTGGCAGCAGAGCAGTCATCATTGCGTTTCTCACTAGGCGCTACTACTGCCCCTGCCGGGCAACGTATTGCTGATCAGCTTGGTGTCTACAGTCAATTGCCAGGTCAGACTGCGCAGGAATTGGCAGCTGATGTGAGTGATGCAGAAATACCCCCATTGGGTTTTGCAATAGCACACCTGCAGGGCATTTATATACTTGCTCGAAATAGTGAAGGACTGGTAATAGTGGATGCACATGCTGCTCATGAGCGTGTGACCTATGAGGCACTGAAAAATTCTTATAGCGCAGATTCAGCTGAGGGTATGCAACGCCAACCATTATTAATTCCCTTGCGTATGGTTTTATCATCAGTTGAAGTAGATCTTACTGAAACCCATGCTGCAGAATTGCTGCAATTGGGTTTTGTCCTTGATCGCAGTGGCCCTGATTCGCTGACTGTACGAGAGATTCCTGTGTTATTACGAGATGCTGATATTGAAGTGCTGTTGCGTGATGTATTAAGCGATATACAGGCAACCGGTGACAGTGATCGGTTAGAAAGTGCTGTTATGGATTTGCTGGCGACAATGGCCTGTCATGGTTCGGTTCGTGCTAACCGTGTGCTGACTCTTGATGAGATGAATGCGTTATTGCGGCAGATGGAACAGACCCAGCGTGCCGATCAGTGTAACCATGGCAGACCAACCTGGACTCAGCTCAGCATGCAGGATCTTGACCGGTTGTTTCAGCGCGGTCGTTGATGGCAGTTGCCATGACTAACTCTACCCCAAAACCTATCCGTGCTATTTGCCTGATGGGCCCTACTGCTGCAGGTAAAACAGAGCTGGCGATTGAGTTATCTCAAGAGTTTCCTGTAGAGCTGGTCAGTGTCGATTCTGTTCAGGTATACCGTGGTATGGATATAGGTGCAGCTAAACCATCCCGTAAAATTCTTGATGCTCACCCACATCGACTTATTAACATACGTGATCCCTGGCAGACTTATTCAGCTGGTCAGTTTTGTCGTGATGTTGTGGTGGCAATGAGTGAGATTGTGGAGGCGGGTCGTATACCTTTGCTGACGGGTGGAACCATGTTGTATTTTCAGGCCTTGCAGCGTGGTCTGGCCGAATTGCCGGAAGCTGATCCCGTTTTGCGCGCGCAGCTTAATAAACGTGCTTTGAGTGAAGGCTGGCCGGCATTGCATGCAGAACTGCATACATTTGACCCGGTAACTGCAGAGCGCATAAAGCCAAATGACGCACAACGTATTCAACGTGCACTTGAAGTGTGTCTGAGTGCTAATGAATCCATGTCTGAACTGGTGGCGGCAACAGCACCACCAGTAGAGGCAAGTTATCTGAATATTGCTTTACTTCCTTCTGATCGACAGCTTTTACATGAACGTATAGCATGCCGACTGGAGCAAATGTTTGCTGAAGGCCTGGTGGATGAGGTGCAAGCTTTGCTGGCATTATCTGGTGTATCACTGGAGACTCCGGCTATGCGGGCAGTTGGTTATCGGCAGATTGGCTTGTATCTGACAGGAAAGCTGTCTCTGGAAGATGCGCAGTTAAAGGCAGTGATCGCAACGCGCCGGCTCGCGAAACGCCAGCTCACCTGGCTGCGTTCATGGCCTGATTTGCATGTCCTGGATTGCTTCTCACCTGATCGATTGGTCACTGTGCGGAAAATCTTGCATTCATGGCTTGATGATCGTGCAACAAGCTAAATAAGCAGCTAGAATTCAAGACTTGCGGTATGTTGTTGAGTCCGGGATTTATGGTCTGGCTCTTAATAAAACAAAAAATAATTAAAATATAAACTTCAAATAAGTTTGAGATAGGGAGTTGAAATATGGCCAAAGGGCAAACCCTTCAGGATCCGTTTCTGAATACTTTACGTAAGGAAAAAGTTCCGGTGTCCATTTATCTCGTTAATGGGATCAAGTTGCAGGGTACTGTTGATTCATTTGATCAGTTTGTTGTGCTGTTGAATAACAGTGTCAGTCAGATGGTTTATAAGCATGCAATATCAACGGTGGTGCCTTCACGCGCAGTTAAGGTGTCTGAAGATGAAGACGGAGACGATTGATTCGTTCAGTTCGTAACTGCTTCAGTACATCCTTGATGATGTTGGGTTGCTCTATGCAGGTGCCCGCATTTATTTCAACCAGGGAGTATCTGCTTGTTTGAACGTCCCCGGCATGGCGAGCGCGCTGTATTATTGTTTGTTGGCCTCGGTCAGAGAGTAACTGAGGAAGATCAGCAAGAATTCAATGCACTTGCCTTGTCTGCAGGAGCAGATATTGTTGCTACCGTGAGTTCAGCGCGGCAGGTGGCTAGTTCACGCTACCTGATTGGTTCTGGAAAGCTTGAGGAATTGCAGGCTGTTGTTGAAGAGACGGATGCTGATCTCGTGCTGGTTGATCATGAGCTGAGCCCGCGGCAGCAGAAAAACCTTGAGGCCTTCTTGAAGCGCCGGGTAGTTGATCGTGCGGGCCTCATTCTGGATATTTTTGCATTACGTGCACGAACACATGAGGGGAAATTGCAGGTTGAACTTGCACAGCTTACGCATTTGTCTACCCGGCTAGTGCGGGGTTGGACTCACCTTGAGCGACAAAAGGGTGGTATAGGTTTACGTGGTCCGGGTGAGACTCAGCTTGAAAGTGATCGACGTATGATTGGTCAGGCGATTAAACGTCTGCACCGGCGTTTGGAACGAGTTGAGAAACGCAGGCAGCAAGGCCGACAGCAACGGCGTAAGCAGGAAATCCCTACAATTTCTCTTGTGGGTTATACCAATGCAGGTAAGTCCACTTTATTTAATAGAGTGTGTAATGCAGGAGTTCATGTGGCTGATCAGCTATTTGCCACTCTGGACCCAACCCTGCGTAAGCTAGATATTCCAGACAGGGGCGCAGTTATTTTGGCGGATACCGTTGGCTTTGTTAGGGATTTGCCGCATGAACTCATAGCTGCGTTTAAGTCAACGCTGGAGGAAACCCGTGATGCACGGTTACTGCTGCATGTAACTGATTGCGCGGATCCGGCCCATATGCAGCATATTGAGCAGGTTGAGGCGGTGTTACAGAATGTTGGAGCAGATGGCTTGCCGGTCATCCATATCTATAACAAGGCTGATATACTTGGCGTTAAGCCCAGAATAGACAGGGCAGAGACAGGTATGCCAGTACGTGTGTGGTTGTCTGCTGAGACTGGAGAAGGGGTGAATTTATTGCTGAGTGCAATTTCTGAATACCTGTTTCAGGATCGTGTACGCGGCACTATAAAGCTGGGTGTTGCAGAGGCCAGATTGAGAGCCTTGGTATACAGCACCGGCCAGATATTGGATGAACAGCCGCTTGAAGACGGGGGTTGGCAGTTACAGGTTGAATTTGAGCGGCGTGATTACGAACAGCTGCGTAGTCGAGAAGAGCTCCGGTTTTATGAAGACCCGGAGCATCAGCCGGTTGTTGCAGGAATAAATGCAGTTTAAAAATCACAACAACACCTTGCCTCAATGGGCAGGGTGAATTTATTTGAGGATGAGTTAAGTATGGCCTGGAATGATTCCGGTAACGGTAAAAACCCATGGGACAGAGGTCCCGGGCAAGAGGGCCCACCTGATCTTGATAAGATCATTCGTGACTGGCAGAAGAAGTTTTCTGCCATGTTCGGTGGCGGTAGTAGTAAAGGGAGTTCTGGCAAAGGCGGCAAAGAGAGTAATGCGCCTTTATTTGGTCTCTTAGTTCTTGTGCTGCTGGCATGGAGTCTGACGGGTTTCTACCAGGTTGATGCAGCTGAACGGGGTATTGTGCAGCGTTTTGGTGCCTATACAGAGACAACCCAGCCTGGTTTGCGCTGGCACCTGCCATGGCCAATTGAAATGGTGGATAAAGTAAACGTGTCTGTTGTTAACACGTTAAAGCAAACCACCAGCATGCTAACGGCAGACGAAAATATCGTCATCGTGGATATGGTGGTTCAGTATCAGAATTCTGATCCGATGGCTTATCTCTTTGATATTGATGATCCGGTTGGCACTCTGGCAGATGCTAGTGAAAGTGCGATCCGTGAGGTTATGGGCAAGAGTGTGATGGATTACGTGCTCGGTGAAGGCCGTGCTCCTATAGCCATTGAAACGCAGCAAGTTATTCAGGCAGCACTTGATGAATATAGTGCCGGCATTATGGTTACAAAAGTAAACTTGCAGGATGTCAATTTTCCCTCACAGGTTGAGGCTGCGGTGCAGGATGCCATTAAGGCTCGTGAGGATAAAGAACGGTTGAAGTTTGAGGCTGAGTCTTATGCGAATGACATTCTTCCTCGTGCACGTGGTAATGGTGTGCGTAAGGTTGAGGATGCAGAAGCGTATAAAGCGGGTGTAGTAGCTAATGCAGAAGGTGAGGCATCACGTTTTGTAGCCTTGCTGGCAGAATATAAAAAGGCGCCGCAGGTTACACGTGAGCGTATGTATATCGATGCCATTGAGTATGTGTATGGGAATTCGACTAAAGTCCTTTTGGATGCAGAGGGTAGCGGTAATCTCCTATACCTGCCTGTTGATGAGTTGATTAAACAACGTGCAGAAAGTTCACCCTCTGCTGGTAGCAGTAATCAAGCGACACCAGTTCAATCAGGTGCTGCTGGTGCAGATCGGGGAAAACGCGATGATCGAAGAGCACGAGGAGCGCGCTAATGAAAAATTCCAGTAACGCATTAATTTTATTGGTCGCTATAGCCGCTTTAATTCTGTATGGCAGTGTCTTTACCGTGGGTGAACGCGATCTGGCTATTAAATTCAGGTTTAGTGAAATCGTTGCTTCCGATTATGAGCCAGGGTTGCATTGGAAGATGCCCTATATCAATAGTTATCAGCTATTTCCAAAACGATTGCAGACTATCAATAACCCGCAGGAACAATTTCTGACTAAAGAAAAGAAAAACCTCTATGTGGATTTCTTTGTGAAGTGGCGTATCGTTGATATTGAGCAGTATTACAAAGCGACTTCCGGTGATGCAGCAATTGCGGCACAACGCCTGCTTTCCATTGTGAAGGATGGTATCAGGGGTGAGTTTGCCAAACGTACGGTGCCTGAAGTGGTTTCATCTGAGCGCCGGGAAATTATGGGAGACATGCTGGAGAATGCACGTGTTAATGCGGTGCAGTTGGGTATCCTGGTTGTGGATGTGCGGGTTAAGCGCATTGAGTTTTCTGACACGGTTAGTGAGTCAGTGTTCAAACGTATGCGTGAGGAGCGTTTACGAGTGGCTGCAGAGCTTAGGGCTGAAGGCGCAGAGAATGCTGAACGTATTCGGGCTGAAGCAGACCGTGGGCGTACTGTAATTCTCGCTGAAGCCTACCGCGATTCAGAAATTATTCGTGGTGAGGGTGATGCATTTGCGGCAGAAATTTATGCAAAAGCATATAAGAAAGATCCTGAGTTTTACTCTTTCTCACGCAGTATAGATGCTTATAAAAGCTCACTTGGTAATCAGAGTGACTTGTTAGTGTTGAGTCCGGACAGTGACTTTTTACGTTATCTGAATCAAGCTAAGGGTAAATAGCGTATTTTAGGTTAGCCTGCCGGAGTAAGAATGTCCCGGACTACATTTAGAAGGTTCCTGTAATGGAATGGACTGACCTGCTTGCAGCTTTTGCTTTGTATATGGTTATTGAAGGGCTGTTGCCGTTCATGAGTCCGCAAAGCTGGAAAAAGAGTCTTGAACAGATAGCAAAATTAACCGATCGACAGCTACGCATATTTGGATTAGGCAGTATGTTGGCTGGATTATTTTTACTGACAATGGTGCGAGGTTAGTGCGCATCTGTAACCCGGGTTAGAGTGAGTGGGCAAGAGCATTATATTGGTGGGCACCCAGTGGGGTGATGAAGGTAAAGGCAAGATTGTCGATTTATTAACCGACAAAGTTGCTGGCGTTGTGCGATTCCAGGGCGGCCATAATGCCGGCCATACGCTTATTATTGGCGGTGAAAAAACAGTCCTGCATCTGATCCCCTCCGGTATTTTGCGTGAGGGTGTAGCCTGCATTATTGGCAATGGTGTTGTAGTGCACTTGCCATCCTTGTTGAAGGAAATGGATGCCCTGATAGTCAGAGGGATTGACGTTGAAAGCCGGCTAAAGCTCAGTGCGGCATGCCCACTAATCCTCCCAAGTCATATTGCACTTGACCTGGCGCGGGAAAAAGCTCGTGGAAATAATAAGATTGGTACTACGGGTCGTGGCATAGGTCCAACCTACGAAGATAAGGTTGCACGACGTGGTTTACGTGTTTCTGATTTGTTTGATGTCGATGTGTTTGCTGAGCGTTTGCATGCCAACCTAGAATTTCATAATTTTATGCTTGAGCATTATTATAAGCAGCCTGTAATTGAGGCGCAGCCGGTTATTGATGAATGGCTGGCAATGGCTGAGCGTATTCGGCCGATGGTTGCAGACACCGCAGGGTATCTTGGGGAGCAGCAACAGCTTGGTGCTAATCTTTTGTTTGAGGGAGCGCAGGGCACACTGCTTGATATAGATCATGGCACTTATCCGTTTGTAACTTCATCGAATACGACAGCGGGTGCAGCTGCGACCGGTTCAGGTATTGGTCCTGCTGCTATTGATGGGGTGCTCGGTATAGTTAAAGCGTACACCACCCGCGTGGGTTCAGGGCCATTCCCGACAGAATTATTCGATGATATGGGGAAGCATCTGGCAAGTGTTGGAGCAGAGGTGGGTGCCACGACCGGTAGGCCGCGGCGTTGTGGATGGTTTGATGCTGTTGTAACACGCCGGGCGGTACTTAACAGTAGTATTACCAGCCTGTGCATAACTAAGCTGGATGTACTTGATGGTTTAAAAACAGTAAAAATATGCATCGGGTATCAGTTGGATGGCGAACAAATAGATGTGCCCCCAATTCGAGTCGATCGCTATGCTGATTGTGAACCTGTTTATGAAGAGCTGCCTGGCTGGGATCAGAGTACTGTCGATATTACTGATCATGCAGACCTGCCCCGGAATGCTCAGCATTACCTTGAGCGTATGCAGGAAATTCTTGGGGTATCTATCGACCTTGTATCAACTGGTCCTGATCGTGATCAGACCATTATCCTTAGACATCCTTTCGACTGAGGTATTTATCAATTATTAACTACCGCACATTGCATAATCTTCGCAACGTGCGGCTTGCTGCTGTGGTGCTGCTGTTGCTCACAGTTTCAGCATGTAGTACCCGCTTTTTTTATAACCGTATTGACTGGTTTGTAGTCTGGAAGCTCGGAGACTATGTAACGCTGACAGATACCCAGAAAGCAGACCTGAAAAAAGACCTGAAAGATCACCTTGAATATGTGCGCATCAATGATATGCCGCGTGTTGTAGAACTGCTGAATAAAACTGCACGTGAAGTAGAGTCAGGTTATATCAGCACAGACATGATTGATTCCCGCTACAGTGAATTATTGGTGATCTATGATGATTTTATGCTGGGTATTGTGCCCCTTTCGATGAGGTTTCTGCGTAGCCTGGACGATGAGCAGGTTCAGGAATTGTTTGAGAAGTTTGAAGAAGTGAATCAGGAGATGTACGAGGAATACTCTGGGCGTACCCCTGAAGAGCGGGAGAAGAATCGAAATAAATCGGCAGTTAAGTCAGTTGAGAACTGGACAGGGCGATTGCATAGTGAGCAAAAACAAATACTGAAAGATGCGCTGACTCGTATGAGCGATTCCAGTGAGCAGTGGATAACTTATCAGCGAGAATGGCAACGACGGTTTCGTATGCTTATTGTTGAGCGTCCTCCTAAAGATGAATACCGGGCAGAGTTAACCCAGCTCTTTGTGTTCCCACGTGAGCTGCACTCAGAATTGTATAAAAATCAGGTTGATAGCAATCGTGAGATTCTGAATGTGGCTTTAGTAGAGCTTTTAAACGGTCTTACTGATAAGCAGCGAAGGCGGACGGTTAAAAAACTGGATGGCTATGCGAAGGATTTGACCAAATTGTCCCAGTCTCCCTAGTTTGTCCAACCGGCCCTTAGGCTGCTTCTGTTCGGGTCACTCGGTGGTATGATGCGCATCCCGCAGCTGAGAGCCTTTTAATAAGGGCCCGTGGCTTTCTGATGTAGCTCAACAGGTTTGCAACTTTTAGAAAATGGCAATTATTAAGTGCAATAAGGAACTTGCAAGTGAAGTTGCGCATCGTCGTACCTTTGCCATTATTTCGCATCCGGATGCTGGTAAGACCACACTTACTGAAAAGCTGCTGATGTATGGTGGTGCTATTCAGGAAGCTGGAGCCGTGAAGGCCCGGCGTGCGACCCGACATGCCACCTCTGACTGGCTGGAAATTGAAAAGCAAAGAGGTATCTCAGTCAGTAGTTCAGTGATGCAATTTGAATATCAGGGTCATATTATTAATTTGCTGGACACACCGGGTCATCAGGATTTTTCTGAAGATACCTATAGAGTGCTGACAGCTGTTGATGCTGCCGTCATGGTGATTGATGCTGCTAAGGGTGTTGAGGCACAGACTATCAAGTTGCTTGAGGTTTGCCGCTTACGTGATACGCCTATTATCACCTTTGTGAATAAGTTTGACAGGGAGGTGCGCGGACCCCTGGAGATACTTGAAGAAATTGAATCTACCCTGAAGATTGATTGTGCCCCTGTTAGTTGGCCAATTGGTATGGGCAAATCATTTCGAGGTGTATTTGATCTCTTAACTGATCGCTTGCTGCGGTTTAGCGGTGGTAAAGAAAAGCAGAGCAAGGATACTGAGGTAGTTCAGGGGCTAGATAATGTGCGCCTGGATGAGCTCTTCCCGGATGAGGCTGAGGTATTACGTGAGGAGGTTGATTTAATTCGTGGCGCAAGTTCGCCCTTTGATCTGGAGCTGTTCCTTGCTGGTATGCAGACACCGGTATTCTTTGGTTCTGGTATTAATAATTTTGGTGTACAGGAAGTTCTGAGAGCGCTTTTAGACTGGGCACCAAAACCCCAGTCACGTGATGCTACAGAGCGTAATGTGGAGCCTAATGAGACGTCACTCACAGGATTTGTCTTCAAGATACAGGCAAATATGGATCCAAAGCATCGGGACCGGATTGCATTTTTTCGTATTTGTTCAGGTAAATATACGCCTGGTATGAAATTGCATCATTTGCGCCTTGGCAGAGAGATGCGGATTGCGAACGCACAAACATTTATGGCAAATGCACGTAAATCGAGTGAGGATGCCGTAGCGGGAGATATTATTGGTATACACAACCATGGCCAACTACAAATTGGTGATACGTTAACAGAGGGTGAGCAGCTTAGCTTCCGTGGAATACCCTATTTTGCTCCGGAATTATTTGTCTCTGCACGGCCTGAGGATCCTTTGAAGGCTAAGCAATTACAAAAGGGCCTTAAAGAGCTGGGTGAAGAGGGTGCTGTGCAGGTTTTTACTAACAACCTGGGGCGTAAATTATTGGGTGCAGTTGGACGGTTACAGTTTGAGATTGTGGCGCATCGGCTTAAGGGTGAGTACAACGTTGAGGCTGCTTATACACCTGCTGAAATTCATACAGCACGTTGGCTTAGTTTTCCTGATGAGATAACACGGAATGAATTTATGAAACGAGAGTCTGCCTCAATGGCTGAGGATGTGGACGGTAACCCTGTGTATCTTGCGCCCAGTCGCTACAAATTACAGATCACGCAGGAACGATTTGCCAAGGTTGGTTTCCACACAACTCGTGAGCATGGTGAGGTTTTGGATGGGGCTAAAGGTATTTATAGTTGAGAAATGCTTTGCCGGGGTGCATCTATTTATTCTTAAATATAATCGTGTATAAACTGCATTCTTTTCTAAGGGGCGTAATGTCTTTTAGTGCGCAGAGTTTCTCAAAGGTTGCTTTCTTATTTGGATTAAAGAGCAGCCCATTTTTTCATAGTGATTTCTTTATATAGAGCCCGGCAGGGTTATGGATTCCAAATCATTTAATCTTGCCATTACATGCGGGTAATAATCCTTGAATCCGGTACTGTTTGAAAAAACTTATGCAGTTTTCAGTCTGTAGTTTCAACCAGTTAACTGCTCAAGTCTTTGGCCCATGTTGAACTAATGCTTGACCTGCTTCGGTATCCGTGAATTGGGCAAAATTCTTCACAAACATCTGTGCGAGATTTACCGCTTTGGTATCCCACTGGGATGCATCCTGATAGGTCATGCGTGGGTCCAGGATGCTACTGTCAACATTGGTAAGTGCAGTGGGAATTGCTAGATCAAAATAAGGGATTAGTGTGGTCTGCTGTGAATCCAGTTCACCGCTTAGAATTGCATCTATGA
Source organism: Gammaproteobacteria bacterium (assembly GCA_024229935.1). Lineage (GTDB taxonomy): Bacteria > Pseudomonadota > Gammaproteobacteria > Steroidobacterales. Next base: position 147,724 of record JAAERX010000051.1, read on the forward strand.
TGGCACGAGTATCCTGAATTGATATTCTCTTGCCGGTACCATTCCAGCCTGTATTAACCAGGTAAGCATTTGCACTGGCTGCGTGCATACGCTGGTTAAGCACTTTAGCGTAACGGGTTGGATGCAGGCTTAAAAATGCGGCACCAAAGCAGGCGGAGAAAGTAGGTGTTGGTTCAGTGATGCCACGTTCAGTGCCAGCCAACTTGGCGGTAAACCCAGACAAGAAGTAGTATTCTGCCTGCTGCGGTGTCAGTTTGGATACGGGGGGGAGTACTCCAAAGGCATCGGCTGTCAGGAAGATAACTTTCTGTGCGTGCCCGGCCTTTGAAACTGGTTTTATAATGTTATCAATGTGATAGATCGGATAGGACACCCGGGTATTTTCAGTTTTGGATGCATCGCTGAAATCGATAACTCCGTTTTCATCTACTGCAACATTCTCAAGGAGGGCATCGCGCCTGATGGCATTGTAGATGTCAGGTTCCTGCTCTTGGCTGAGGTTGATTGTTTTGGCATAACAGCCGCCTTCAAAATTGAACACTCCATTATCATCCCAGCCATGTTCATCGTCGCCAATCAGCTGCCGTTTTGGGTCTGTCGACAGGGTTGTTTTTCCGGTTCCTGATAGTCCGAAGAAAATAGCTACGTCACCTTTTTCTCCAACGTTTGCTGAGCAGTGCATGGAAGCTATTCCTTGTTGTGGCAGCAGGTAGTTCATGACGGAAAAAAGCCCTTTTTTCATTTCGCCGCCGTACCAGGTGCCACCGATTAATTGCACCTGCTCAGTCATATTAAATGCTGAGAAATTTTCTGAGTTAAGGCCTTGTTCCTGCCAGTTGGGGTTGGTTGTTTTGGAGGCGTTGAACACCATAAAGTCGGGCTCAAAGTCTGCTAGCTCATCTGCTGTGGGACGAATGAACATATTTCTGACAAAGTGTGATTGCCATGCGACCTCTGTTACAAAGCGCACCCTAAGCCTGGTATGTGGATCGGCCCCGCAATACAGGTCGTCTACGTAAAGAGATTTGCCGCTCAGTTGCTGCCCGACAACGGTCTTCAGTTGTGCCCAAGTTTCTTCTGATATTGGTTTATTATCGTTGCGCCCCTGATCGCTCCACCAAATAGTATCCTTGGTGGTGTTGTCTTTTACAAAGTATTTATCCTTGGGAGAGCGTCCGGTAAATATACCGGTATCTACCGCCACGGCGCCCAGGGTGGTGAGCGTACCCACTTCAAACCCGGTTCTTTCTGGGCTGGTTTCTGCGTCAAATAATTCATCATAGCTGGGGTTGTGGTTGACTGAAAGCGGGCCGGAAATGCCATGCTGCTTTAAGCTTGAAATCAGTTTTTCGGGTATCACGTCAGGTATCTCCTGAGACTAATAAATAGAAATGCGTGTATAGAGGGCTTATTTAAATAAGCCCTATCTTAATATATGAAGCGCCTGAGTAGTGAAGTTTTATTAATAGAGAGTGGTGCCCAGGAGAGGACTTGAACCTCCACCTACTTACGTAGACCAGCACCTGAAGCTGGCGCGTCTACCAATTCCGCCACCTGGGCAATCTTTACACGCATCGTCATGAAGACTGATGCGTACCCACACACTACAAAAACGATGGGGGTTAATAAACCTCAGGTCACCCATCGTATGTAACCGCGTGATTATACGCTTAAAATTTACACCTACTCACCTTGAGCTCTAGTAGCACCTGAAGCTGGTGTGACTGCCAATTCCGCCACCTGAGCAAGGTGTGCGCCACTCATAAATATATATAGAGTGCAGCGAGGGCGAGAATTTACAGGCAAGCTATATGCCTGTCAACGCGCTATGCTTACTATTCTATAATTTCATCTACTATATAAGGCTCAGCCTATGCCCCGTCCGGGCAGTAAAAAACCAGCTAAAACTACTTATCAGCATACGGTGCCGGATGCCGCAGGCATTCTTGCTGCACTTGAGTTGGCAGGTGTCCCGCAGTCCTTTGATGCTCTGGTAAAACACTACAAAATTAAGGATGAGAAGGGCCGTAAAGCAATACTGCGGCAGTTGAAGAAACTGATTGCGGCAGGTCGTCTCCTGAAGAATAGGCGTGATGAATATTGCCTGCTAGCCAAAATGAATGCTCTGACCGGGAAGGTGTCAGGGCATCCGGATGGTTTTGGTTTTTTTGTACCTGATGACGGTAGTGAGGATATTTTCCTGCCCTTTCATGAGATGCGCTCTTTATTAGATGGTGATCGGATTGCCGTAAGGCTCGGGGGTACAGATCGCAAAGGTCGACGAAAAGGCGCTGTAGTTGAAATTCTGGAGCGGGCTAAAAAAAGTGTGGTTGGCACCTTTCATCGAGAACATGGCATTGCCTATGTTACTGAGACTGCTTCACGTACCCCGCATCACTTTCTGGTTGCTGATGCAGATCGTGGTGGGGCAGATAATGGCCAGTTGGTAAAACTGGAAATTATTGAATACCCCAGTGAACGGCGTGAGGCACAGGGTAAGGTGGTGGGCGTACTGGGTGCGCCTAATGACCCTGGTATGTTAACCACACTGGCAATTGAAAGTTTTGGCTTGCGTACTGAATGGCCGGATACGGTAACTGCCGAGGTTAAGCAGTGGGGTGCAGAAGTACGTGAGGCGGATAAGGCTGGTCGGGTAGATCTGCGGGATACCCCATTAATCACTATAGACGGTGCAGATGCCCGGGATTTTGATGATGCGGTGTTTGCCGAGTCTTCTGGTAATGGCTGGCGGTTGATTGTCGCCATTGCTGATGTTTCACATTATGTTCATGTGGGAAATGCGCTTGATGATGAGGCAGGTAAGCGTGGTACTTCCACATATTTTCCTGATCGTGTGGTACCGATGCTGCCGGAGGCATTATCCAATGGTCTTTGCTCACTAAACCCAAATGTAGATCGTCTATGCCTGGTTTGTGAAATGAAGGTGTCAGCAAATGGCAAAGTTGATAAATCAAAGTTCTACAAAGCGGTGATGCGTTCACATGCCCGGCTAACCTACAGTGAAGTTGATCTTGTAGTGGGGCAGCGTGATGTTCAGGCCCGTAAGGCCTTTGCTGAGGTGTTGCCACATCTTGAGCAGCTCTACAAAGTCTATAAAGCATTTGAACAGGCACGTAGTCGGCGTGGTGCGCTTGATCTTGATTTGCCCGAAGTGCGGATCACGATGGGTGCAGATAATCACAGTGTTGAAACGGTTGCACCCATTGAGCGTAATGATGCTCATAGGTTGATAGAGGAATGCATGATTGCGGCGAATGTGCAGGCTGCAAAATTTATTCGTCATCATAAGCAACCTAATCTTTATCGGGTTCACCCTCAGCCAGAGTTGGACCGCTTTGAGGAATTACGGCTGATGTTGCAGGAGCTGGGCTTTAAGGTGAGTGCTGAGGCGCGCACTCAGCCACGGGCATTAAATAAGGTGCTGGAAGCAATGCATGTGCGGCCGGATTTCCCGATCCTTGCCACGTCGGTATTACGAACGATGTCGAAGGCGGTTTATCAACCAACCAATGAGGGGCATTTTGGCTTGGCTCTTGATGCTTATGCACATTTTACCTCGCCCATACGCCGTTACCCTGACTTATTGCTGCATCGTGGGCTCTCGCACATTATTGAAGGTGGTAAGCCGGGTGCATTTGCATACAAACTTCCGGCCATGGAATTGTTGGGTAAAAGTTGTTCCGTACTGGAGCGTCAGGCTGAAGCGGCTAGCAGGCATGTCGAATCACGTTATAAATGCATTTATATACTTGACCATGTTGGCAGTGAGTTTAATGGTGTTATCACTGGTGTTACACACTTTGGTTTGTTTGTGATGCTGAATGATTTTTTTGTTGAAGGTCTGGTGCATGTCACAAATCTTGCTAATGATTATTACCATGCAGAGCATGGTGGTTTGCGCCTGACCGGAGAACATAGCGGCCATAGTTTTGGGTTGGGTGATACTGTTAGGGTAAAGGTTACCAAGGTGGATGTAGAAGAAGCACGTGTTGACCTGCAAATTGTAGACAATGGAAGTCTGCCTTTTGGTGCAGGCAAGAAAAAACGCAAGAAAACGGGTAAGAAGGACGGGCGAAAAAAGACCTCGGCTAAATCAAAAGTCCGTCGTCGGAAACGTTAAGCGTTATGAGTGAATGCATTATTTACGGTATCAATACGGTACGCCAGATCCTGAATAAATCACCCGGACGGTTGTTGCGTGTTTATTTGCAAAAGGGGATGGGGGCGGAGCGATTTGGCAGATTGGGTGAAGAATTACGTAATCAGGCAGTTGTGGTTGAGAAGCGCTCGGCTGCTGAATTGCAGTCTCTGACAGGTACGGCTAAGCATCAGGGAGTTGCTGCAGCAGTTATTCGTAGTGCTCCTATGGATGAGGGTGCTGCATTGGATTATCTGGCTAATATAGCCAACCCACTTATTCTGATACTCGATAGCATCGAAGACCCACGTAACTATGGTGCATGTCTGCGAACGGCTGAAGGTGCCGGAGCTGATTTGGTGGTTAGTGGGCGCAGCCGGGGGGTCGATATTACGCCGGTGGTGACTAAGGTGGCTTCCGGTGCAGCAGAGACTCAGCCAATTGCCCGGGTGGCAAATCTGGCCAGGTTCCTAAAAGCGCTTCAGGATATGAATATTTGCATCATAGGTGCGGATGAAGGCGGTTCTGCCACGGTCTTTGAGGGTGACCTCAGTGGGCCACTCGCTGTTGTTATGGGGGCTGAGGGCCAGGGCCTCAGGCGGCTTACCCGGGAACGCTGTGATGCATTGGTTAGGCTACCCATGCACGGCGGTGTTGAGAGCCTTAATGTATCTGTGGCTGCGGGTATCTGTCTCTATGAAGCAGTGAGGCAGAGAGGTTGATCTATACTATTGAAATATATGAATTAATTAAAATTTATTTGGGGTCAGTCCGCAAATAGTTTTGTCAGTTTACGATACCTGAGATCGGCTTTAAATTAGGGGGGTTGACCCCATTGTCTCTTCGCTTGCGCCTGCTCCCTCCCTCCGGTACGATGCGCAGCCCCGTTGGCCTCGGCCGCGGGACTCCTTGCCACACTGCAATGTCAGGTGGCATTAATCCTTGAGGAGCTACAATGAGACATTATGAAGTGGTATTTCTGATCCACCCGGATCAGAGTGAGCAGGTTCCAGCAATGGTAGAACGTTACCAGGGCATGGTAACTGCAAGTGGTGGCCAGGTTCACCGCTTTGAAGACTGGGGACGCCGTCAGCTGTCCCATATTATTAATAAAGTTCATAAAGCACATTACGTACTCATGAATATAGAGTGCGAACAGGTTGTGCTTGATGAATTACTCAATGCATTTAAATTCAATGATGCAGTACTGCGGCACCTGGTGATTCGTCGTGATGAGGCAATTACTGAGGTTACTCCGCTGATTAAGACAGAAGACCCTGAGCCAGAAGTGCGTGCTGAGACGCCGTCGAAAGAGAGTCAAACTGAAGATGAGCAACTTGCAGAGTCAGTGAGTGCAGAAGATGCACCTGTTGTCGAAACTGCGCCTGCAGATGAAGTAAGTGCTGCAGAGGCACCTGCAGAGGAAGCAGCTAATGAAGCCGCACCTGCTGAAGATGCAAAGCCACGTGAAGCAACTGGTTAACCAGTTAACTTTGCAGATATTTATTAACTATAGAATTCAGAGATAAATCTAATGAGCAGATTTTTCAGACGTCGCCGGTATTGCCGGTTTACTGCAGAAGGTGTTAAGGAGATTGATTACAAAGATCTAGACACCCTGCGCAATTATATTACTGAAACGGGCAAGATTGTGCCGAGCCGGATTACCGGAACCAAAGCCAACTATCAGCGTCAGCTGGCGACAGCAATTAAGCGTGCACGCTTTTTGGCATTGCTGCCTTATACTGATAAATAGTAAGCCTTATCAGGGAGCATAACGCACATAGCCTGTGAATTTTTTTGCTACATGGCTGGCAGCACAACGTATCCGGCGAGTAGTCTTAATTGCTGCTTTGTTTCCGTTGCCGGTTCTGGGAATGATTAGTGCCGCCATTGTAGTCATGGTGGCACAGGTCAGGGGGCTGCGTGAAACACTGCTGGACTGTGTGTTGGCACTGGTTTTACTTGCAGGTATAGCCTGGTTTGCAAATATGGAAGCGCCTGTCTTGCTTGGCAGTGCTGCCATTAGCTGGTTGTTATGGGTGGTGCTGGGCACAATTGTTGTCCGTACCGGTTCATTAGCGCTTGCGGTGCAAAGTGCCGTCATTATTGCACTGGCAGGCTTAGTGGTATTTAACCTGGTCATTGGTGACCCGGTTGCCTACTGGGGTCAGGTACTGGAAGTGCTGTATGCGGACCTGGCCCAGCAGGGGTTTGAGATAACAGCAGATATTGAGCAGCAGGCACAGCTGATGAGTGGCATAGTGATTGCCGGTAGCCTGACTGGTGGCATGATTGCTTTGTTACTTGGCAGTGCCTGGGCCAGTCACTTGTCTAATGGTAACTATGCACAGCAATTTGTGGAGCTACGGCTGGGTTATGTCATAGGTGGTCTTGCTGCACTGGCCGGTATAGCAGGATTGTTTGGGTTTGGTTTGGACGGTACTTTACTAATATTTGGTGCGGCATTTGTGTTCCACGGGATTGCCGTGGTGGCTTGGTGGTCCAGATATCGTAATTGGCCCGGAGGCTGGTGGATAGGGCTGTGTATACTGCCTATTCTGCTTCCGGATTTTTCAATTTTTATTCTCGCATTGTTATCAATGCTGGGGTTTGTTGATAATTGGTACGGCCTGCGTCGTGCTCCTGCTATGAAGGGATAGGAGCCTGACCCGGGTGGTTGTGGTTTAATAAGCGAACCGGCAAGGGCCGGTTGTAAGGAGAAATACAATGGAAGTCATACTGCTCGAAAAGGTTGAGAACCTGGGCAATATAGGCGAAAAGGTCAGCGTTAAAGCAGGCTATGGACGTAATTTTTTGTTGCCACAAGGCAAGGCTACTGTTGCCACAGCTGAGAACCTTGCAATTTTTGAAGCCCGACGTGCGGAGCTAGAGGCCAAGCAGGCAGAAGAAATTGCCACTGCAAAAGGCAGAGCTAAGAAGCTTGAAGGTATAGAGCTGTCTGTTACTGCTAAATCCGGTGTTGAAGGAAAATTATTTGGTTCACTTGGCACAATTGATATTGCTGAAGCTGCAGCGGCTGCAGGCCATGAGATTGAGCGTAGTGAAGTTAGGCTTCCTGATGGTCCATTAAAGGCAGTGGGTGTATATGATATTGAAATTCATCTGCAGGCTGATTTGAATGTATTCATCAAGGTTCATGTTGTTGGTGATCAGGATGTTGATCCAATGGCTGAGCCTGAAGCTGAGAGCGAAGAAAAGCCAGCTGAGTAGTAAAGGTAATCGCTTTACGTAACAGGCCTTAATAAAGGTCAGGGGACAAGCCGGAGATTAATGGTTCAGTCGGTCAGAAATGTGGACGGTGAGATGTCACTGACCGAACAGGTCAATACGCCGCCGTCTGCAATAGAGGCGGAACGACAATTGCTTGGCGGGCTGATGCTGGATAGTCATTCCTGGGAGCATATTGCCGGCAAGGTTAGTGAAGAAGATTTCTATCGATCGGACCATCGATTAGTTTTTGGTGCTATTAAAGTGCTGGCTGATAAAAATCAGCCCTGTGATGCGGTTACTTTATCTGAGCACCTCAATAGTCACGGCACACTCGCTGAAGCGGGCGGTCTTGGTTACCTTGGCTCACTGACTAAGGATTCCCCCAGTGCCGCCAATGTGGTTTCTTACGCTAATATTATCCGTGAACGTGCTTTGATGCGTGAATTGATTGAAGTTAGCAGTGATATTGCTGGCAGTGCATTCCATCCGGAAGGCCGGTCAGGCAAGGAACTTGTTGATGAGGCAGAACAGCGTATCTTTCAGATAGCTGAAAAGGGTGCCCGGGGAAAATCTGGTTTTGCAGCACTGCAAGAATACTGTGGTCCGTTAATGGATGAACTGGATAAGCGTCACCGTCAGGGTGAGGAAGTTACCGGTTTATCTACAGGCTACAAGAAATTTGATGGTATTACTCAGGGTCTGCATGGCGGTGATATGATTATTGTGGCCGGCCGGCCATCTATGGGTAAAACAACACTGGCGCTTAATATTGCTGAAAATGCTGCCTTTAATCCTGCTCAGCCTATACCTGTGGCTGTATTTAGTATGGAAATGGGCGCAGAGCAACTTGCGTTACGGTTTGTTTCTTCACTTGGACAGGTCAGCCAGGGGCATTTGCGAAATGGTCGATTCTCCGATGCTGAGTGGCCAAATATCTCCTCAGCCATACAGCAGATGTCACAAGCGCCTTTGTTTATAGATGATACACCTGCCCTGACGCCGACTGATATACGTGCTCGTGCCAGGCGGCTAAAGCGGCAGCATAATATAGGCCTGATTGTGATCGATTACCTGCAGCTTATGCAGACAGGTCGCTCTACTGAAAACCGGGCAACTGAAATTTCTGAAATATCCCGGTCACTTAAGGCACTGGCCAGAGAATTAGAGGTGCCGGTGATTGTTTTGTCACAGTTAAATCGTAGTGTTGAACAGCGACCGGATAAAAAACCAGTGATGTCTGACCTGCGTGAGTCCGGTGCTATTGAACAGGATGCTGATCTTATTCTCTTCATATATAGAGATGAGGTGTATAACGATGAGAGTGCTCGCAAGGGCCAGGCAGATATTAGTATTGCCAAACATCGTAATGGTGAAATTGGCTCCTTTATCCTGACGTTTCGTGGGCAATACTCGCGCTTTGAAAATTATGCACCGGAATTTAATGTTGATGTGCCGCCAAATGGGGGCTTTGCGTGATAGAAACTTCGGTTGCGGTTATTCAGCCAGCAGCCATTCGTAATAATCTGCAACGGGTGCGTTCAGCAGCACCCGGCTGTCGCATCATGGCCGTAATTAAAGCTAATGCCTATGGACATGGTCTGATTGCAGTTGCCCAATTGCTTAAAGATGTGGATGCTCTGGCAGTCGCTCGTGTCTCTGAAGGTATCTACTTGCGTGAGGCAGGTATAAGCCAGCGTATTGTTGTGCTTGAGGGTTGCAGTCAACTAGTTGAAATTAATGAAGCTATTCAGCACCAACTGGAGATTGTGGTGCATGACCCGGTGCACTTTTCTATGCTGGAAGCTGTGCAAGCTGAGAATGTTCTGGATGTCTGGCTTAAGCTGGATACGGGAATGGGTCGGTTAGGGTTTCCTGTAATGGACTACCAGGACAGTTGGAGCAGGTTAAGTGGAATTTCCTGTGTACGTCCGGTGATACGTTTGATGACTCACCTTGCTTGTGCTGATGACCCGGATAATCCTGCAACACTTGAACAGTTACGTCAGTTTGGTGGTGCCATTGGCAGTTTTGATGGAGATGTCAGTGTTGCCAATTCAGCTGGGGTTTTGCTCTGGCCTCAGACCATGGAAACTTCACCTGAGTTTAATTACAGGGGTGATAACTGGGTACGTCCCGGGCTGGCACTGTTTGGTGTTTCACCCTTTCTTGGTAAGAGTGCTCGTGATATGGGTCTTAAATCAGCCATGACCTTTGAGTCACGGCTTATTGCTGTCAAGACAATTAAGCGAGGCGCTGCCGTAGGGTATGGTAGTGAGTGGCGTGCAAGTCGTGACACAGTAGTTGGAGTTGCAGCTGTTGGTTACGGTGATGGGTATCCGCGCCACCTACAGTCAGGAACGCCCGTGTTGGTGAATGGCCGTCGGGTTGCACTAATTGGTCGTGTGTCTATGGATATGATCAACCTTGATCTGACAGATGTACCGGTTGCTAATGTGGGTGATAGGGTTGTTTTATGGGGCGGTCATCTGCCTATAGAGGAAATAGCCACACGAGCGGGCACAATACCCTATGAGCTTATGTGTGGCCTAAGTAGACGCGTTGAATATCGCATGAATGAAGAACCTGTTACTGATGTCACACCAGTCTCTGGTTAGGATTTTTATTTTAGCTGGAAAAAAATCCCATCTTGGTGCCAGTAACTTCAATAACATCATTGTCACCCAGTTTGAGGGCTTGAGAGCCGAGCGGGGTGCCATTAATTGATGGCAGGCTATTAGCTTTCTTATTTTCTAACATAACAACATAGTAGCCTTTGTTGCGTTTAGTAATAGCAATTACCTGTGCACCCGGGCTGCCTAAGGTAGTTAATGCCTTATTGAGTTCCACTTCACGTCCTGCAAATTTTCCATTTAGTACCTGTACCTTGGCATTTTGTACCTGACGATAGCCTGCCTGGTTGCCGCCAGTTTTAATGTTGACTGATGGTGCAGTGGTAGTCTCGCCATGAATAGCCATTGCTGCTTGTTGTACTGCAGCCAGGGAATCGTCAATAATCATTGTGCGGGCGAATTCGTCATCCTGTTCTTCGGCAACAGTTTCAACAAAACGTAGCTGATGATGCCCCACGGTTACTGCATCACCATGTTGTAACGCATATTTCTTGACCAGCTTGCCGTTAACGTAGGTGCCGTTTGTGCTGCTCAAATCCTCAAGGAATGAGTCATTCAGAATGTTAATAATGAGTGAATGATGTCCGCTCACTGCTGGGTTATCTATGCGTACATCATTATCAGGCAATCGCCCGATTGTGAAGCGTTCCTTGGTCATATTGAACTCGGCCAGAATTTGACCTCCAAGGCTTAGTATCAATCGTGCCATTCGTGACCTGTCCTATGTGTCAATACCAAAAAGTTTCTTGATTTTCGCCAGTAGGCTAACTTTTGCTGGGAAAGGTTCAAGTGCTTGAGCAATAATTACGGATATATTGTCTTTCCCGCCGTGTTCATTGCTAAGTTGAATGAGCTGTTGACCTGCCTTTTCAAGGTTAGCACTAAAAGTGCTTACAGTTAAGCGAATGTCCTCATCCTTCACCATGTCTGATAATCCATCTGAGCACAGCATGAATATATCACCTTTCTCCACTGGAGCATCTTGTATGTCAACTATTACGTTGGGTTCTACGCCTAGAGCCCTGGTGACATAGTTGCGGTTGGTGGAGCATTCTGCTTCCTCATGGGAGTAAAAACCACGATCAACCAGTTCTTGTAGCAAGGAGTGGTCCATTGTGATCTGCTCCAGGTGGGTATCTCTTAACCTGTAAAGCCTTGAGTCACCGACATGTGCAATGGAAATTCGGTCGTTGTAGAACAGGCAGGCCACAATTGTTGTGCCCATGCCTTCACAGCCCGAGTGGCTATGTGCAGTTTGGTAGATGATTTTATTGGCACGTACGATGGCATCACGTAAGACAATAGTCTGGCGCATGAGGCCTGTATCCGATTCAATTGCTGCCCTGTCTTCAAGCTCTATCCCAGCGTTGACAAGGTCAAGAATAGTCTTGATTGCAATACTACTGGCAACTTCACCTGCATTGTAGCCACCCATTCCATCCGCAAGCATAAAGAGGCCAGCCTCACGTAGACTGCCTATGGCATCTTCATTGTGATCTCGCACTCTACCAGTGTCAGTTAATTCCACAGCGCTAATTTTATTGCTTAGATTCATTAGTTATCAGGTATTTAAGTTCTTTATGCATTCACGTAATTGTATTGCTATTTCACGTCCATTTATAAAACGTTCATTGGGGTTTTTAGCCATAATCTTATTTATGATGCTGTCTATGCATTTTGGTAAATCATTTCTTATTTCACTGGCTGGGCGATGTTTTTCATTCATGATTTTATCCATCAGTTTAGGGATGGAGTCAGCTCTGAAGGGTGCGGTGCCTGTAAGCAGCTGATACATAGTAACGCCAAGAGAATAGAGATCAGACTGCCCTGTTACACCGCAGGCAGATAGTTGCTCAGGCGACATATATGATGGAGTTCCAAGTATGATGCCAGTTTTTGTACGGCTGCTGTCAGTCAGGCGGGCAATACCAAAATCAGTAAGTTTAAGTGTGTCAGTGGCAGCGTGATACATCAGGTTGGCAGGTTTAATGTCACGATGAACAACATTTTGTCGATGTGCGTAGTCCAGTGCTTCGGCTGCCCGTGCAACCAATTCCATCACTCGTTTAGGCGGCATCAGGTTATCTGGCTGAATGTGCTGTAAAAGGGATGTCCCTTTAAAGTATTCCATCGCCAGATAAGACACATCGTCGTCTTCACCGGCATCATATATAGCAATAATATTTGGGTGGTTCAGGCGTCCGGCTGATTCCGCCTCACGACGAAACTGTATTCTGGCGTCCTTTAACTGTGCTTCATCAAATTCTTTTGCAAGCGCTACTGTCTTTATAGCGACTTTGCGGTTGATTTTTGGGTCCCTGCCCAGATAAACCGTAGCCATTGCGCCGCGTCCAAGTATATGATCAATTTCATAGCGCCCAAGTTTTCTGCGATCTGTTGGTAGAGATACAGCACTGGCCTTTTGCTGGGCTGTCTTTTTCTTTTCTATTTTGGCGCCAGAGAGTTTATTTAGCATCTCACTGACATTTTTAAAGTTAGGGTCTATAGCGGCTATATGTGTAAGCACTCGTTCAGCACGCGCAAACTCTTTTGCCTTAATATGTGTTTGTGCGATGTCATACATCTTCCCCTTTGTTTCGTCTGTTGAAACTTGCTGACGTAATACTGAAAACTCAAGGTCAAGTGCACTTTGTTCACTGAAATTGTGTATAGGTTTTGCCTTTGGTCTGCTTTGAGCTGCTTTCGGCTTGGGTGGAGCTGCTTTTGGCCTGGATTTTGTTGCTCGTGTTTGTCGGAGTGTTGCCATATTCCAGATATGCATAGTCCAGACACTGACGGCAGAAAATATGGCGACAGTCGCAAATTGTGCCCAAATACCTTTAGATATAATTATCCAGGCTTCAATGCCAATGATCAGTGTTGCTAGTATAAAGCCCATTAACGTAGCACCTATGGTGGGCATGGTGGGCACCCAGAGTAGAACCAGCACTAGAATTGCCAGTAATAAGCCATTTTCAAGCAATGGCAGCCAGTCAGGGCGTATCAGATAGTCTTGTTCCAGAATATTTGACAGGCTGCTGGCTGACATTTCCAGCGGTGACATATGTGGGTTTATAGGAGTATTAATACCAGGCATTGCCGCATCACTGGACTCGCCAATAAGTATGATGCGGTCTTTAATGACAGAGGGGCTTAACTGATCTGATAAAACAGAACTAATGCTCTCGGTTCTGAATGCTGGTTGATTGGTTGTGGAGTTGTAATAACGGTTAAGTATCTGGAAATTTTTTCCGGTATGGATAATATTTCGGCCGAACACTAGTGTATTTTTGGCGGTAGCAAAAATACTTTGATTGTTAGTATTAAGTGCAGCTGCTGTGGCCAAAGCGAGTGAAGGTAGGTATACACCATTTGCGTTAATAAGTAGGTCGGTAGACCTTACTATGCCATCTGTGTCCGCCCAGAAATTACTAAAACCTATTGTGATGGCGGCTTTACAAACTGCTGCTGTTGGTACAGTTAGATAGCGTATCAGCCGGATTGTTTTAGCAGTATTAGTGGTGATGTCCTGAAAATTTATCTCATGTTTTTTGCAATTTTGTGGAGTGCTGTTTTCACCTGCAAAGTCTGTTGAGTAGGCTGTTAGTACAACATTACCGGAGTTTTTCAATTCGGCTATAAATTTTCCGCGTTGGTCATATTGATTACGGAATCCATCCAGTTGATTAGCCTGGCTGAGTTCAGGGCCTGGGGCGTATGAACGACGCGCTTGCTCTTGTAGTTTGGTGAGCGCACGGATTTGTTTCTCATTGGGTACATCTGGCAGGTTCAGTGGCTGTGTGGCGACTATAAGTCTGGCGCCATGTTTGTTGAGGGTCTTAGTAATCTGGTTAAAATGATCATCATTCCAGATATTTTTTTGCATTTCTGTACGTGAATCGACCGTAAGCAGGAGGATTTGATCATTTGCTGTCTTATACTGGTATTGTTGGAAGTAGTCATAAACCAGATTCTCGAGTCCATTGAGTCGGCCAATCATTGCAATTGCCATTGCGATTAGAATGAGCGTAGCAGCAGGCCAGAGTCGACTGTTGTTAGTTTGTAGGTTGTAGGCTCGGGAATTCATTACGATATGGTATAGATGGTATGTGCTTTTGGATGAGAACTAATTGGCGTTTTTCCCTTTAATTATGCGGGTTTCGGTATGTTTTGGCATGTATGCTGAGACAGTGGTCACAGTTTTGATTTCGGTTTCTCAAGCATGAGTAGAGAAACTGTTTCCTATGTGTGTAGTGAGTGTGGTGGGCATACCCTCAAATGGCAGGGTCAGTGCCCATCCTGTGGTGCCTGGAATACGCTGGTTGTGGGTGTATCAGCACCAGTCAAGCATAGTGGTTATGCGGCTGAAATAAAGGGTTTACGGCTTGCTGATGTTGAGCATGCTGAGGTTGAACGCGCATCAACGGGCATAGCTGAATTTGACCGGGTTTTGGGTGGTGGTCTGGTTACAGGTTCAGTTGTGTTGATTGGTGGAGACCCGGGTATAGGTAAATCAACCTTATTATTGCAGGCTGCTGGTGGTCAACCGGAGGGGCGCTCGGTTTTGTATGTGACCGGTGAAGAGTCATTGCAGCAAATAGCAATGCGTGCCAAACGCCTGAAAGTTGATGTCGGCAATCTGAATGTGCTTGCTGAAACCTGTGTAGAGCATCTTATTCAGGTGGTGAATCGTGAGCCTGTTAATTGTGTTGTTGTTGATTCGATACAGACAATGTACAGCGAGGAAATTGCCTCAGCACCGGGTTCAGTTACTCAGTTACGTGAATCTGCTTCTCAACTTGTGCGGCTGGCAAAAACTACCGGCACTACTATTTTACTTGTGGGGCATGTAACCAAAGAAGGGAATATAGCCGGACCACGAGTGCTTGAACATATGGTTGATGCAGTGCTGTATTTTGAAAGTGAATCAGACAGCAGGTTTCGTATTCTGCGCGCAATCAAAAATCGTTTTGGTGCAGCCAATGAGTTGGGTATCTTTGCGATGACTGAAACCGGGATGCGGGAGGTTAAGAATCCATCTGCTATCTTTCTGTCCCGTCATCCGGACCCTGTTGCCGGTAGTGTGGTGACTGTATCGCGAGAGGGTAGTCGACCATTGTTAATTGAAGTACAGGCACTGGCTGATCAGTCAGGGGCGGGGTCACCTCGACGGCTTGCACTTGGGCTTGATCAGAATCGAATATCAATGTTATTGGCAACCCTGAACAGGCATGCAGGTGTTTCAGCATATGATCATGATGTATTTCTGAATGTTGTTGGTGGTGTGCGTATTTCAGAAACGTCTGCTGATCTTGCTGCACTACTGGCGGTGGTTTCCAGTCTTAGGGATAAGCCGGTCTCGCAGAGTACAGTTGTATTTGGGGAGGTTGGGCTTGCGGGAGAAATTCGGCCTGTTTCCTATGGCGAAGAACGGCTGCGTGAAGCAGTTAAACGCGGATTTGATTATGCGGTTGTGCCACGTGCCAACATGCCTAAGGAAGCGATTAAGGGTATCAAGCTGGTTGGTGTTGATTATTTGCGTGGTGCACTTGAGGCATTGGAACTTGCTTAGTTGATTGCTCAGTCGGACAGGGCTGTTGGGTCCGGTGAGCGAATACGCACTAGATTGATTGCATTATCACTGGTTTGCAAAATTTCTACATTGTAGTCTCCCAGTTGCAGGCCGGTACCGGTTTCTGGAATATCTTCCAGTTCTTCAAGAATCAGTCCGTTAATGGTTTTGGCCTCGTCTATAGGCAGATGCCAATTCATCATACGGTTAAGTGAGCGTATATTGGCACTGGCATCTACCAGATAGCAGTGAGGGTTTTTTTCATCAGTCGTTACATCGGCATGGGTAGGCCCTGTATCACTGGTAAATTCACCGACAATTTCTTTAAGTATGTCTTCAAGTGTCACAAGCCCCTGAATATCACCATACTCATCTACTATCAGAGCTGCGCGTTTCTTATTGTATTGAAACTGCATGAGTTGTCGATGCAATGATGTGCCTTCAGGGATAAAGTAGGGTTCATCCATCAGCTGTTGTAACTGAGCTGATTTAAAAGATGCCAGCCCCTCTGTGCGAATCAGGTGGCGCAAATCCAGTATGCCGGCAACATTATCAATGCTGTCTCTAAAGATGGGTAAGCGTGTGTATTGACTGTTACGGATAGTGCTCAAAATAGTGTCCCAGTCATCATCCAGGTTGATACCCTTGATTTCAATGTGGGGCACCATGACGTCATCGACAGTCATGTCTTCTAGTTCGAGTATGCCCTGTAACATACGATGTCTCTTGCGTGGTATTAATGTTCCGGACTCATCAACCAGAACACGTAATTCTTCAATAGTCAGGTTATCTTTATCTGCATTGTCAGGGTCAATACCAAACAGACGTAACAGAGCATTGGAAATAAGGTTAATTGACCAAATAAGTGGAAAAGCAACTTTTAGGATTGGGTAGTAAATATATGCAGCTGGAAAAGCCAGTTTTTCAGGGTGCAATGCTGCCAGCGTTTTTGGTGTGACTTCAGCAAAGATTAAGACAACCAGTGTAAATATGAAGGTTCCTGCTGCAGCTGCTGCAGGCCCACCAATACGCAAAGTCAGGTAGCTGACCAGAGCCGCTGCAGTAAAGTTGACTAGATTATTGCCAAATAGGATGAGCGTGATCAGCCGATCAGGCCGCTTCAGTAGTTTTTCTGCTAAACGAGCGCCACGATGCCCTGAGCGTGCCTTGTGCTTCAGCCGGTAGTGATTCAGCGCCATTAGCGCTGTTTCTGTGCCCGAGAAAAAAGCTGAAAAAATAAGTAGAAAAAATAAGATTCCAAATAGAAACCCTATGGGTATATCGTCACTCAAGAGAGTGAAACTCCTATGTTGCTGAACACATGATTATGTTGGCTAAGATGGGGGCATTCTGTCAAGGTTCAATGTTGCGTATCTGTACTGTTTAGAAAGCTTTTTTGGTGTGGCGATCAGGGTACAATGGCCACCAGCCTATATATGACATGAGATTGATAGCTATTTAAGGACTTTAGATGTTTGGTGGATTAAGTGCTCGTTTACGGCAGGTTTCTGACAAAGTTCGGGGCCGTGGGCGGCTGACTGAGGGAAATATCAAGGAAGCGGTGCGTGATGTGCGCATGGCATTGCTTGAGGCTGATGTTGCTTTACCGGTAGTCAAGGGCTTTGTTGCGCGAGTAAAGCAACGAGCTATAGGTAGTGAAGTTTTACGCAGCCTGAGTCCTGGCCAGGTTTTTATAAAAATTCTGAACCAGGAGTTGACCCGTGCGTTGGGTGGAGAGTCTGCCGAGTTGCAGTTACGTCAGCAGCCACCGGTTATTATTTTGCTGGCTGGTTTGCAGGGTGCTGGTAAAACAACGACAGCAGCAAAATTGGCTGCGTATTTAAAAGGTAAGCCGGGTAAACACCCCATGCTGGTTAGCCTGGATACACGCCGCCCGGCAGCTATGTTGCAGCTTCAGCAATTGGCAGAGCGCGTTGATGTGCCGTTTGTGCCATTCAATGAGGGTGATGCACCACTTGAAATTGCAATCAGAGCAATTGCTGAAGCACGTAAAAAACTGGTTGATGTCGTTATTCTCGATACAGCAGGTCGTACGCGACTTGAAGATGACTTGTTACAGGAGCTTAAACAACTGCATGCTGAGGTCAGTCCTGCAGAAACTTTATTTGTGGTGGATAGCATGGCCGGACAGGATGCAGTCCATGCTGCACAAGCATTTGGTGATGCGCTGCCACTGACGGGCGTCATTCTTACGAAAACAGATGGTGATGCACGTGGAGGTGCAGCGCTGTCTGTAAAGACAGTAACTGGAAAGCCCATCAAATTTATCGGTACTGGTGAGGATATAAGTGGCTTTGAAATGTTTCATCCGGAACGGATGGCGCAACGAATCCTGGGTATGGGTGATGTGCTTAGTCTTGTCGAAGAGGTTGAGCAGAAAGTTGATAGTGAGCAAGCCGCGCGACTGGTTGGGAAGATGCGTAAAGGTAAGGGATTCGATCTTGCTGATATGCGTGATCAGTTGAGTCAGATGCTGAATATGGGTGATATGAAGGGCTTGTTTGAAAAACTGCCATTGCCGGGAAATATGAACCCGGATGCACTGGCAAAAGGTATTGATACAAAAATGCTCAAACGCCAGGTTGCTATTATTAATTCTATGACGTTATCAGAGCGACAGTTTCCAAAAACTATTAATGGCTCCCGAAAAAAACGAATCGCATCCGGTGCTGGTTTGCAGGTTCAGGATGTAAATCGACTGTTGAAACAGCATGTACATATGCAAAAAACCATGAAAAAAATGGGTAAGGGGGGAATGCAGCAGATGATGCAGAGTCTGGGGCAAGGTGGAGGCGGCCAGTTCCCACCACGATAATGCGCTGCAATATTTATTTTTTTACTGATTTTTAGGTGGATTTTGAAAAATAGTGCGCTTCTGGGGCGTATTTCTTGTAAAACAAGCCTCTGCCGGGTTCACATCGCCTGAAAATCCAGTAAAATCCCCACCTTAAGAAACGGCGGAACTTTGGTTCCGCCGTTGTTTTGTCGTACATCGGTAACGGCATTTTATGCATGATTAATTTGGAGCAGGACTCAAGATGGTAAGCATTCGTTTATCCAGGGGCGGCGCTAAAAAGCGGCCGTTCTATCACATTGTTGTGACGGATCAGAGAAATCGTCGCGACGGTCGTTATATTGAACGCCTGGGTTATTTCAATCCGATTGCTGCTGATGGTAAAGATCAGATTCGTGTTGATTTGCCACGTGTTGATTACTGGATCAGTCAGGGCGCACAAGCGTCTGACCGAGTCAGTGGTTTGTTAAAAGGTTATCGCAAGCAGGCAGCAACGCCTGCTGCTGAAGCCTGAGTCAGCTTAAGAAGATGCTGCGTTTTATAATGTAGTGTCGTTCAGTTGGAATGGACGAAAATAAGTCCGCAATGTTGGTTGGCGGTATTTCCGGTGCTTTTGGTGTTAGAGGCTGGTTAAAAGTCAGCTCATATACCGACCCCCCGGAGAATATTTTAAAGTATTCCCCCTGGCAATTATGTATGGCTGGTGACGGACGCCCGTCACGCACTATGCAACTGGTTCAGGGCAAACTGCATGGCAAGGGTTTGGTCGTGCAGCTGGAAGGAATAGAAGATCGTGATGAGGCTGAGAAGCTTAGAGGTTTGGAAATCCGCATTGAGCGTCAGCGGGTACCGGAGCTGGATAGCGGTCATTACTACTGGGCAGACCTTGAAGGTCTGCAAGTAATAAATAGTAGTGGAGTTGTATTGGGTCAGGTTGATCATCTGCTTGATACGGGTTCAAACGATGTACTGGTGGTAAGTGGCAAAGTTCGTCACCTTATACCATTCATATACGATGATACGGTACTTAGTGTTGATCTGGAGGCTGGTTGTATTCAGGTTGACTGGGAAGTCAATGATTGAAGATGGGGAGTAGCTGATGCATATCAATGTGGTCAGTCTGTTCCCTGACCTTATCCGTGATGCTGCGGCATATGGTGTAGGTGGTAGGGCATTAAAACGTAAGTTGGTTCAACTGGATTGTACTAATCCGCGAGATTTTACGGATGATGCTTACCAGACAGTAGATGACCGTCCTTATGGTGGAGGTCCCGGCATGGTGCTCAAAGTTGAGCCTATGGCCAGTGCAATTTGTGCTGCCCGGGGAGCAATGCCGGAAGGTAGTCGGGTAGTTTTCCTGAATCCGCAGGGTAGGGTATTTAATCAGGATATCGCTCAAAAAATGAGTGAACTGCCAGGACTGGTATTGGTTGCCGGTCGCTATGAAGGTTTTGATGAGCGATTGTTGGACCGTTATGCTGATGATGAGTTATCACTGGGTGATTATGTGCTTAGTGGTGGTGAGATGGCAGCGCTGGTTGTGATGGATGCAGTAGTACGATTGTTACCGGGCGTGCTTGGTAGTGAAGATTCAATAGAGCAGGAGTCCTTTATGGACGGGTTGTTGGATTACGCACACTACACTCGACCGGAAGAAGTTGATGGTATGCAGGTGCCTGAAGTATTGCTTGGAGGTAATCATGCAGTAATCAGACGGTGGCGTTTGAAACAGGCATTAGGCAGAACCTGGTTGCGACGTCCGGAGTTACTGGCTGGGCGAGAGCTGACGCCAGAAGAGCAGGAATTATTGAATGAATTTATTGCGGAACAGTGATGTTTAGCTGATAGGGAAAATAACGGGTTGAATAGTTGTGATGGAACATCCGTCACGAAATGATAGGTGATAGAAAGATGAGCAATATAATCCAGGAACTTGAACAGGAACAAATGGGCAAAGAACTGCCTGAATTTGGTCCTGGTGATACAGTCGTTGTGCAGGTCAGAGTTCGTGAGGGTGAACGTGAACGTTTGCAAGCATATGAGGGTGTGGTTATAGCGAAACGTAACCGCGGACTTAATTCAGCATTTACCGTGCGCAAGATATCGCATGGAGAAGGCGTTGAACGAGTTTTTCAGACATACAGCTCTGCAGTAGCAGGTATAGAAGTGAAACGACGTGGTGATGTGCGGCGTGCCAAGCTCTATTATTTGCGTGAGCGCAGCGGTAAATCAGCTCGTATTAAAGAAAAAATCTAAATTCTGGCAGCCATGCCGTGCATTACATGTTTAGTGAATTTTCTGCTGTAAGATACCGCCGGCATCAGTTGGCGGTTCGCGTTCCAGCTGTTATTTCTATAGCAGTAGTAATACTGTTCGTCTGTCTTTTGAGCGGTTGTGGCTCAATTGTTTCCAGCATGTCTGATGGCTTGTCAGGGGCTATTCTCAATCAGGAAGACCCTGAGCTGGTGCGTGAAGCCTTGCCTTCTTATCTGCTGCTTCTGGATGGTTTTGCCCGGTCCAATCCTGATAATGTGGATGCACTTTCTGCTGCTGCTCAACTGTACACTGCGTATGGTGCTGCCTTAATTGATGACCCCGTACGGTCTGCAAAGTTGACTGCTCATGCCAAAGACTATGGTGAGCAGGCCTTGTGTGCATCCAATGGTGATGCTTGTGGGCTTGATGGTATCGACTTTGATCAATATGAAGCCATCATTCGCTCAACAGGTGAGGATGATGTGCTGGCTTTGTTTAGTTATAGCCTGAGTACGCTTGCCTGGATTCGTTTTAATTCAACGAATTTTGATGCTTTAGTAGATTTGCCCAAGATGGAAGTAGCGCTTGATCATTTATATAGTCTTGACCCGGGCGAATATAAGGCAGCTACCTGTATGTACCTTGGTGTACTCAATACACTGCGTCCCCCTGCCTTGGGAGGTAAGCCGGAGCTGGCTCGTGAATGGTTTGAGCGTGGTATCAGTTTGTCTGAGGGCAGGGACCTGAGTATTAAGGTTGAGTATGCGCGTGGCTATGCAAGGCTGTTATATGACCGTGAATTGTATGATCGTTTATTGAACGAAGTCATGCAGGCAGATGTCAAACAGTCTGATCTCACGCTTTTTAACGTGCTTGCACAAGAACAGGCAGCTGCTTTGCTGGCTAGCGCGGATGATTATTTTTAATGGTGAAGTTAATTTCATGACACGACTAGGAAATATAAGAGTGGGGAATTTGCGGTTAGCTAAGTTCCTCTTTGTGGGCATTGCAGCTGTAATGTTTAGCCTGACTGCCCAGGCAGCCGTATTCAAAATTGCTACCGTTGTGCCTGAGGGCTCTGACTGGATGCTTGAATTTCGCACTGCTGCTGAAAAGATCAAGACGCGCACTGAAGGCCGTGTGATATTTAAGTTTTACGGCGGCGGCATTATGGGTAATGACAAGAAAGTCTTGAAAAAGATTCGTATTGGTCAGTTACAAGGCGGTGCATTTTCTACAGGTGGGCTTGTAGATAAATATCATGATATTGAGCTATATGGCCTGCCTTTTGTGTTTAATTCACAGGCTGAAGTCGACTATGTGCGTGAAAAATATGATGCTCAGTTACTAGCGGGTTTGCGTGAGGCTGGCTTCATGAGCTTTGGGTTTGCTGGCGGTGGCTTTGCAAATTTTAT
Source organism: Gammaproteobacteria bacterium (assembly GCA_024229935.1). Taxonomy (GTDB): domain Bacteria; phylum Pseudomonadota; class Gammaproteobacteria; order Steroidobacterales. The sequence continues at coordinate 169,805 of JAAERX010000051.1, forward strand.
GAGCGGTGACCCTATTCATGGTCAGCAGGATCTTGAGGGTAGAAAACTTTGGATACCTGATGGTGATTTTAGTAGTTTTACTGCTCTGAAAATGATGAACCTTTCTCCTGTTGTGTTGCCTTTGTCTGATGTCCTCACCGGACTACAAACTGGTTTGCTTGATGTTGTAGTTGCACCACCATCTGTTGCTTTATTGCTGCAGTGGTACACCAAGGTTAGTTATATTAATCCGCTGCCGGTTTCATTTACACTCGGCATACTTGCAATTGATAACCGGGCTTTTGATCGTATCAGTGAAGCTGACCAGGATATTGTGACGGAAGTTATGACAGATACGTATGTCCACTTTGATCAGGCTAATCGAATTGCTAATGTGAAGGCAGAAGAAACGTTATTGAAGAATGGTCTGCAGCTTGCAGAAGCTAATGATGAGATTATTTCTTACTGGCGCGGCGTTGCTAAGGAAACAAACGCAAAAATATGGACTGAAAAAGCAGTTGATAAAAACTTGCTTGCTGAGTTGGTGGCGGTATTGGCCGAATATCGTGCAATGGGTGGCAGTGATGAGGCTGTTGCTAATGCAGTTCAGTAAGCAACTGGCTGGCAGTTGAAACGTTGTTGGATAAAGCTGACAAACTGGGTCGGTGGCTGGAAAATGCCTTATTAACAAGCTTGTTACTTGCCATGATGGGGCTTGGCGCGGCTCAGATTTTATTGCGTTGGAGTGGCGAGGGTAGTTTTATATGGAGTGATGAAGCCGTTCGATTGATGGTGCTTTGGATAGCTATGATTGCAGGGGTGGCTGCAGCTCGGGAAGACCGTCATATTGCTATAGATGTTTTGGCGCGTGGCTTGTCGCAGCGGGGTAGGGTGTATGCAGCTGCTGTTGTTAATTTGTTTACTGTAGTTGTCTGTTTTGCACTTGCCTGGTACGCATTAGAAATGGTGGGTTACACCATCGAAGATGGCGATACCCTCTTAAGTGGAATGCCATTATGGTGGTTTCAGAGTGTTATGCCCGTTGGTTTTTTTTTGATGGGGTATCGCTATACGATTTGGTTTTATCGGCATCTGCGTGAAGCCTTGCGACCCGGAGAGGGCGCATGATGATTGCCAGTTTGCTGCTGATTATCCTGGCATTATTTGGCGCTCCCTTATTCGCAATAATTGCGGCAGGTGCGTTACTTAGTTTTATCGCCCTTGATCCTGCTTTCGCGGTTACAGTTCCGTTAGAAATATACAGTATTGCAGACATGCCCATTCTGCTGGCCATTCCTTTGTTTACCTTTGCCGGGTATCTGGTGAGTGAAAGTCAGGCGCCTGCCAGACTGGTTCGCCTGACAAATGCATTATTAGGCTGGATGCCAGGTGGGTTGGCTATTGTTGCTATTGTTGCCTGCTCATTTTTCACGGCATTCACAGGTGCATCAGGTGTAACCATTATTGCGCTTGGGGCTATTCTTTATCCTGCGCTCACTCAGGCAGGTTATAAAGAGCGCTTTAATCTTGGTCTGGTGACTTCTGGTGGGAGTCTGGGTTTACTATTTGCACCATCATTACCATTGATCCTTTATGGTGTTATTGCTGAGGTCAACATTGATGACCTGTTTCTAGCGGGTATCTTGCCTGGAACCTTAATGCTGCTTGCGCTTTCTATCTGGTCGTTATGGGTTAATAGGTCTAATCGTCTACCCTTAAAGCATTTTTCATTGCAAGAAGTATTTTCAGCTTTCCGTGATTCATTGTGGGAATTGCCATTGCCGGTGGTTGTACTTGGCGGAATATATTCCGGGTTGCTGGCCGTTTCTGAGGCGGCAGCTGTGACGGCACTGTATGTTTTTTTTGTGGAGGTGCTGATACGTCGTGAAATTTCATTCATTCGCCTTCCGGGCATTATGCGTGAATCTATGGTGTTGGTTGGTGGCATTTTATTGATTCTGGGCGCTTCATTGGCATCTACTAATTATGTGATTGATGCCGAGGTTCCGCAGAAATTGATTGGCTTTGTGTCCCAGTTTATTGAAGGGCGGGCAAGTTTTTTGATCCTCTTGTTATTTTTTCTTCTGATCCTTGGTGCATTTCTGGATATTTTTTCTGCTTTGGTTCTGATTGTGCCGCTCATTTTGCCTGTGGCCGCACAGTTTGGTGTCGATCCGGTTCATTTGGGCATCATTTTTCTGGCGACTATGCAGCTTGGGTATCTGACGCCACCGGTAGGCCTGAACTTGTTTATTGCCAGTTATCGCTTCAATAAACCAATCCTGCAGGTTTACCGGGCAACATTTCCGTTCTTGCTTATTCTTCTGATTACAGTTGTGATGATTATATTTTGGCCAGGATTGTCCCTGATGTTACTTAACTAGGTTATATATTGTCTGATGCGTGCACAGCTTAATTTTAAATACTTTTTTCTTTTCTATGTGTTTTTTAGCTGCGCCCCTGTATTCGCAGACGCTGTACTAACGGTCCCGCCCGGGTTCAAAATAGAACGGATTGCAACTGTTCCTAAAGCGCGTTCTATGGTGTGGGGAGAACAGGAAACTCTGTTTGTATCGACTCAGTTTGCTGGAAAGATTTATGCGGTAACAAATATATTTTCTACTAAGCCCTTAGTACAGATTGTTGCAGAGGGATTACGTATTTCAAATGGCATCGCCTTTTATGATGGTGATCTTTATGTTGCTGAAGCTACAAGAATAATAGTCTATCGTGATATTGAAGCTCGACTTGAAAAGCCTGGTGTGCCTGAAGTTATTATTGATAACTTACCGGCAGAAAAATTACATAGCTGGAAATATCTTGCTTTCGGCCCTGATAAAAAGCTTTATGTTTCAATTGGTGCACCTTGTAATATATGTGAAGTAACTAATTCTGGAATGATTGCACGTATGAATCCTGATGGTACAGATTTTGAAGCCTATGCCAGAGGTATTCGCAATTCGGTTGGCTTTGCATGGCATCCGCTGACAGCGGAGCTTTGGTTCACTGATAACAACCGTGACCTGCTGGGTGATGATAAACCTCTTGATGAGTTAAATAAGGCAGATAGGCCAGGACTGCACTTTGGCTTCCCGTTTTGTCATGGCGCTGAGCTGGTTGAGCCCGATGCTGATCTGGCTGCATTGGGCAGCTGTAATGAGTCTGTAGGCCCGGTTCAGGAGCTGGGTCCGCACGTGGCACCTTTGGGTATAGCTTTCTATACTGGCATGATGTTCCCTCAAAGTTATAAGAAACAGGTGTTTATAGCTGAACATGGTTCATGGAACAGAAGTGAGAAAATTGGTTATCGTATAAGTCTGGTGCGTCTTGATAAGGCAGGCCAAAGTAGTTTGAGTTATGAGCCTTTTGCCGAGGGCTGGTTGCAGGATGGCAAAGTTAGCGGTCGACCGGTTGATTTACTGGTTGCCCCCGATGGCTCTTTGCTTGTCAGTGAAGATAAGCACGGGGCAATTTATCGGATTAGCTATACTGCTGGTTCAATCGAATCTGAATAATGTAGGTAAGCATAAATGAGTGGAAGTAATCCGATTGCCCGGGTATTTGGCTTTATCTGGCGACTTATAGAACGGCTGGTTAAGGGCATACAGATACTTGTATTCTTATTTATTGTTGTGCTGGTTTTATCTGCATTATCCGGGTTGTCAGGTGGTGGTATTACTGTCCCTGATTCTGGTGCAATGGTGCTTGCACCTTCAGGCTACCTCGTTGAACAGCCTGAAGGAGAGCCGCTTGATCGGGCGCTATTAGAAATGGAAGGTGGGCAGTCTCAGACTATTGTACGTGAAGTAACTAAAAGTCTTGAATTTGCAGCAGATGATGATCGTATAAAGGCAGTAGTGTTGCTACCTGGGTATTTGCAGGGGGGTGGTCTGAGTAAACAGCAGGAAATTGCTGCAGCTCTTGATAAATTCCGTGCTTCAGGTAAGCGGGTTATCGCAATGTCTGATAGTTATGACCAGTCGCAGTACTATCTTGCGGCACATGCAGATGAAATTTATATGCATGATTTTGGTTTCGTTCTGATAGAAGGCTTTGGTTATTTTAAGACCTATTTTGCAGAAGCGCTGGAAAATCTTCAGGTAGATGTGAATGTATTCAGGGTTGGTGAATATAAGTCTTTTGTAGAGCCTTACCTGAGGAACGATATGTCAGATGAGGACAAACGAGTCGCTGAACGTTGGTTGCAGGGCCTATGGTCAGTGTGGGAGCGTGATGTTGCTGCTGCAAGAGGCATTGAACCACAGCTACTGGACCGTTATATCAATGATGTAGTTTCGATACTAGAAGAGTCAGATGGTGATGCTGGAAAGGCAGCGGTAGATGCTGGTCTTGTAGATGGCCTGATGAGCCATCAGGAATTTCGTAAATACATGATTGACTATGTAGGCGTTAGTGCTGATGAGGCTGATACATTTGAGCAGATTGACTACCATAAATATCTTATTGCAGTTGAATTGGAAAATGGTACAGATGAAGTTCAATCAGCTCCAACTGTGGCAGTTATTGTTGCTTCGGGTGAAATTATTGATGGTGAAGCGCCACCTGGTACGATAGGTAGTGTCACGCTTACAAGACTGATTCGGCAGGTCACTAATGATGATTCAGTTGCGGCAGTGGTGCTGCGAGTTGATAGCCCGGGTGGCAGTATGTTTGCATCTGAAGTTGTTTTGGATCAGTTGCAGGAATTAAAGGCTACAGGCCGACCGCTGGTTGTCTCTATGGGCAGTGTTGCAGCCTCAGGTGGTTATTATATTTCAATGGATGCAGATGAAATATGGGCTGCTGAAACCACCATTTCAGGTTCCATAGGTGTAGGTGCAATATTTCCTACCTTCCAGCGTAGTCTCAATAAGCTTGGGCTGACGGTGGATGGTTTTGGTACTACTAATCTGTCTGGTCAGTTAAGTGCGGTAAGACCATTGGGTGATGATGCTCGTGAACTGCTGGATGTAAGTGTACGTTCAGCCTATGACGTATTTATTGGCAAGGTTGCTGCTGCTCGTGATATTGATATTAAGCGCGTTGATGAAATTGCTCAGGGTCGTGTGTGGATAGGTGAGGATGCCTATCAGATTGGTCTGGTTGATGAGCTGGGTGGAGTTGCTGCAGCTATAGATTCGGCTGCCACTCTGGCAGGTTTAACGGAAGGTGAGTATAAGACAGTCTATGTGGAGCGTGAGCTGACAGTATCAGAGAAGGTGCTGCTGCAATATGCACGCTTGCTGGGCATGTTATTTGCTACCAGTTATAACCCAACAGGCGGCATTTCCACAATGTTGCAGCGCCTGGCTGGTAGCATTGAGTCAGAGCTTGCGCTACTGAAAACATGGAATGACCCACGTGGTATTTACTATCATTGTATGTGTGAAATGCGTTAAAGCATCATTTTGGTCATGGATATACAGGGCAGGTATACATAGAAAGCCCTCACAGATACTTAGTTCAGGTTCTGTTTGGGGCTCAGAAATTCTACGAACGAAGCCGTTGTTTTTCTGAATGCATTCCAGTCGGGCAGAATAGTTTTTGCTATAAAAACGCCACAGGTTGGTAAATTATCTATATGTATTTCAGTAAGATGATTTGCCAGTTCTGTTATGCCCGGGTTATGTGCAACAAGCAGCACGTTTTCATGGTTTGAGCTGATATTGCTGATTGCATCCAGCAGGGTATCTGGCGGGGCAAGGTAGAGAGCATGGTTTGTATTTATTTGCTCTGTTGGGTAGCTAAACTGCTGCGCCAGCAGTGTTGCTGTAGTAAATGCCCTGGTCGCATCGCTGCTAATAATAAGGTTGGGGCAGATACCTTTATCATGAAGCAGTTTACCCATGCATGTCGCATCATTTATGCCGCGCTTACTTAATGGTCGGTCAAAGTCACGTATGTTGGTATCTGGCCAGTCAGATTTAGCATGGCGTAATAGTATCAGTTGCTTTGGCATAGCTTAGACTTAACTCACGCTTATATGAGGCCAAGTTCAAGCCTGGCTGCCTCAGTCATCATTTCCTGATTCCAGGGCGGGTCAAAGGTAAGCTCAACTTCAGTTTTTTCAACAGTTGGAATTATGGATACTTTCTCGCGTACGTCTTCCACAAGAATTTCACCCATACCGCAACCCGGTGCGGTAAGTGTCATATATACAGTGACTTCACGATTGTCTTCCTGGTTGCGACTGACTTCGCACTGATAGATGAGCCCAAGGTCAACAATATTGACAGGTATCTCTGGGTCGTAACAGGTGCGTATCTGGTCCCAGACAATTTTTTCCAGTTCTTCGTCGCTTGCATTTTCCGGTAATTCAGGTGGCGCTAAAGGCTCTTTGCCAAGGGCATCGGCATCGACACCTGCGACACGGAATAGATTACCTTCATGGTAAATAGTAAAGCTGCCACCCATGGCCTGAGTTAGATACACAAGAGCATCTTTTTGCAGAGTAACTTCCATACCTTCAGGCACGACAATCGTTTGGACGTCACGCTTTAATATGACTGGTTCACTATCTTGAGAAAACATTTTAATCCTTCATTCTGTGCTAATTTGATTGTCTTGCCCGTACAATGCAGCTGCAAGTGCTGTCCAGGCGAGCGTTGCGCATTTTATTCTTGATGGGTAGCTTCGTACACCCTCTAGGGCAGCTATTTCTGTTAGTTGTGTGTTTTTTACAGACTGGTCACTGCTAAACATCTTTTGAGTCGCTTCAATTAGAGATGCTGCTTCAGTTAGAGAGCAGCCAGTAATTGCATCTGTCATCATGGATGCAGACGCAACTGAAATAGCGCAGCCTGTGCCTTCAAACGCGACATCAATAATTTTATCGCCCTGTAAATTTGCGTAGACAGTAAGCTTGTCACCGCATAAGGGATTAAAGCCAAGTGCTTCACAATCGGGTGCTTCCGGGTGACGCTGGTTGTGTGGGTTACGACTGTGCTCAAGAACCTGTTTTCGGTATATAGCCTGAAGGTCTTCGCCTGCACTGTTCATGTGAATATATCCTTTGCTACAGCAAGGCCTTCTATCAGCTGGTCTACATCTTCATGTGTGTTGTAAAACGCGAGTGAAGCACGAGCCGTGCCGGGCACCTCAAAAAAGTCCATTACAGGCATTGCGCAGTGATGACCGGTGCGTATTGCTATACCTTTATGGTCAAGTACAGTACCAAGATCATGTGGATGTATATCTTTAATCACAAATGACTGTACACCGGCTTTTCGTTTTGCAGTACCTATGAGTTGAAGGTCAGAAACGTTACTTAGCTGATCAGTCAGGTAGTCGAGCAAGGTCGCCTCATAAGCGGCAATATTATCCATGCCAATGGCCTGCAGGTAGTCAATAGCTGCACCAAGGCCTATAGCCCCCGCTATGTTTGGGGTGCCTGCTTCAAATTTGTAAGGCAGTCGGTTATATACAGCCTCTTCAAAGTTGACGCTTAGTATCATCTCCCCACCGCCTTGCCAGGGTGGCAGGCGTTCAAGCCAGTCTTCACGACCATACAGGATGCCGATGCCGGTAGGTCCGCACATTTTATGGCCTGAAAAAACATAAAACTCGCAGCCTAGTTTTTGCACGTCAATATTAGTATGTGGTACAGCCTGAGCGCCATCTATTAAAACCGGAATATTGCGTTCATGTGCTGCTGTGATAATTATTTCTATTGGGTTAATTGTGCCCAGGGCATTTGAAATATGAGTTAAGGCTACGAGTCGTGTGCGATCACTCATGAGTGAAATCATTTCATCAACAAGTAGTTCGCCATCTTCATTGATAGGTGCTACTCGTAATACTGCACCGGTACGTTCGCAAAGCATTTGCCAGGGCACAATATTGGAATGGTGTTCCATATGGCTGATTAGTATTTCATCATCGGCTGATATGCTCTGACCAAGTGATGAGGCAATAAGGTTAATTGCCTCAGTGGTGCCACTGGTAAAGACAATTTCACTGATAGAGGTGGCATTAATAAAACCACGTATTTTTTCACGTGCACCCTCATAAGCATCTGTGGCCCGGTGGCTTAGGGTGTGCACACCACGGTGTACATTGGCGTGATCATGTTGGTAATAGCGACTAACTGCATCAATAACGGCTGTTGGTCGTTGTGCTGAGGCAGCATTATCGAGGAATGCCAACCGACAACCATGAATCTCCTGGTTCAGTATGGGGAAATCAGCACGAATGCGATTAATATCCATCTCGGATGGTGGTTTTTCTTGCAGCTTATTATTTGACATGCCCGTGTTCCAGTTCTTCTAGCGCACTTTGTACTCGATTCCTTAGCGCCTCAATACTGATGTCGGTTAGTAATTCACCTGCGAAAGCCCTGATAAGGATATTGCGAGCTTCGTCAATATTAAGGCCACGTGAGATCAGGTAGAACATTGATGTCTCATCAAGCTGACCTGTAGTAGAGCCATGAGCACATTTCACATCATCTGCATAGATTTCAAGTTCAGGCTTGGTATTTATCTCTGCACCAGAATTGAGTAAAAGATTTTTGTTGGTTAATTCAGCAGCGGTTTTTTGGGCTTCTGCCTGTACCAGAATTCTGCCGTTAAATACGCCCCGGGCGCAGTCAGCCAGTATGCTGCGGTAGCGCTCCCTGCTGCTGGTTTCAGGTGCTGTGTGCTCAACTGTTATACGGCTGTCGACATGACGTTGTGCATCTGCCATGAGGAGCCCTTTTGCTTCAGCATGCGCACCCCGTCCGGCCAGCGTCAGGCGTAGTTCATTACGAGCAAGTCCGGCACCAATGTCAATCTGAGTGGTTTTTATGGTTGCATCCTGATCTAGATGTGCATATTGAACTGCTGTATGCCAGGCATCAATATGCTCATCCTGAAGTTTGTACCAAGTTAGTTCAGAGCCTTTGCCGCAGTTTATTTCAGTGACAGCATTAGTAATGGCGGCTACATTGCTGCTGTAATGTTCAAGTACAGTTGCTCGGCTATTAACGCCTAAATTAATAAGCAGCCGTGGCTGAATAGTGATTTCTGGTGTGCTTGAGAAGAAACTCAGATAGATAGGCTGCTCTAGGTCCTGATTATCTGGCAGTAGTAAAGCAGCGCCATCACAGGCAAAAGCGGTATTTATGGCTACAAAGCCAGAGTCGTTGTTATTAGCCAGCTTACCCAGCTTCTCTTGCAGTAAACCTGGGTAGCAATCGGCAAGATCACCCAGATTGCCAGCAATGATGCCAGGTGGTAGTTGTTTTGTACCTGAATATTCAGGGCTATAGTGACCATCAATAAATGCCAGATGAATGGAATTGTCTATATCCAGCAGGGCAGGAGTGTGGGCTATAGTCTGAGGTTGTGTCTTTAGCCATTGTGGGTAGTTCGTCGCAATATTACGTGTATCAGTATATTTCCAGTCTTCCATGCGTGTAGTTGGAAAACCTGAGCTGGAAAAAATATCAAATGCATGTTTTTGTAATTGATTCAGCCATGCGGAATTACTCTGCTCTCGTGCCTGCCAGAGAGCCTTAAGTTCATTTAGTTCAGTTGGATTATTGCTGAGCTTAGTCATAGTGAATATCTGGCTGTTGCTGATCAGGCCTTGGCGGCGGCCAAAATCTCATCATAGCCGTTAGCTTCGAGTTCCAGTGCCAGGTCTTTATCTCCTGAGCGGATTATTTGACCGTTAGCAAGCACATGGACAAAGTCAGGCTGAATATAATCAAGCAGGCGTTGATAGTGTGTTATCAGCAAAACAGAGCATTTATCATCGCGCTGTTGATTAACCCCATTGGCAACAACCTTTAACGCATCAATATCCAGGCCTGAGTCTGTTTCGTCCAGAATGGCAAATTTTGGTTCAAGAACTGCCATCTGAAATATTTCATTACGTTTCTTCTCTCCGCCAGAGAAGCCTTCATTAACACCGCGAGTAAGAAACTTTTGATCCAGTTTCATCAATGCAGCTTTTTCTTTGACAAAGCGCATAAACTCAACGGCATCTATCTCGGGCTTGCCGGCAGCTTTACGGCGTGCATTTAGTGCTGCCTTGAGCATGTATATATTGCTTACGCCAGAGATTTCGACAGGATACTGGAAGCCAAGAAAGATGCCGGCACGCGCGCGCTCATCGGCTGCCAGATCCAGTAAATTTTGTCCTGCAAATTCTACGGTACCTGCTGTTACATCATAGTTAGGATGACCTGCCAGGGTTTGTGCCAGAGTGCTCTTGCCAGAGCCATTTGGGCCCATAATAGCGTGCACCTCACCTTCACCAATAGTTAGGTTAAGTCCTTTGATAATTTCAGTTTCATTAACTGAAACGTGCAGGTTGTTTATTTTAATAAGCATGTATATATCTTGTTCTTTATCTGGTTAACCAACAGCCCCTTCAAGGCTGACATTCATAAGAGCCTGTGCCTCAACGGCGAACTCCATAGGTAATTCTCGAAAGACTTCTTTACAAAAGCCATTCACAATCATATTGACTGCATCTTCTTCAGATAGACCGCGTTGCTGACAGTAGAACAACTGGTCATCAGCTATTTTGGAAGTGGTTGCTTCATGCTCTACAACTGCGTTTGGGTTTTTAATTTCCATGTAGGGAAAAGTATGTGCGCCACACTGGTTACCCATAAGCAGTGAGTCACACTGAGTGTAATTTCGTGCGTTATCGGCTGTCGGGAATATTTTCACCAGCCCACGGTAGGTATTCTGAGCGCGACCAGCAGAGATGCCCTTGGAAATAATGGTGCTTTTTGTGTTTTTACCTATATGCACCATCTTCGTGCCTGTATCAGCTTGCTGCAGGTTGTTCGTGACGGCTACTGAATAGAATTCACCAATAGACCCATTGCCACGCAGTATGCAACTCGGGTATTTCCAGGTGATTGCTGAGCCAGCCTCAACCTGGGTCCAGGATACTTTTGACCGGTCACCCCGGCAGTCACCACGTTTGGTAACAAAGTTGTAGATACCGCCACGGCCTTCCTCATCGCCTGGATACCAGTTTTGTACAGTTGAGTACTTGATTTCAGCATCTTGTTCAGCCACCAGCTCTACTACAGCAGCATGTAGCTGATTTTCATCACGCATGGGTGCCGTACAGCCTTCCAGATAGCTTACATGGCTGCCTTCATCTGCGATGATGAGCGTGCGTTCAAATTGCCCTGTGTTGGCTGCATTGATACGAAAATATGTAGATAACTCCATTGGGCAGCGAACACCCTTAGGAATATAGACAAATGAGCCGTCACTAAAGACAGCAGAATTTAGTGCAGCAAAAAAATTATCACGATAGGGCACTACCGTGCCGAGATAGCGCTCAATTAGCTCAGGATGATTTATTACTGCTTCAGAAAATGGGCAGAAGATTACCCCGGCCTCAGCAAGCTTACCTTTAAATGTGGTTGTTACAGAGACACTGTCAAATACTGCATCTACAGCAACACCGGCAAGCCGGGCACGTTCATGCAAAGGGATGCCCAGTTTTTCGTATGTTTCAAGAAGCTTGGGGTCGACTTCATCAAGGCTCTGTGGTCCATCTTCAGGGCGTTTGGGTGCTGAGAAATATGAGATATCCTGATAGTTGATGGGTGCAATATTTAGTTTGGCCCAGTTTGGCTTGCTCATGGTTTGCCAGTGTTTAAAAGACTTAAGACGCCAGTCAAGCATAAACTGTGGTTCGCCTTTTTTACGCGAGATCAGGCGTATCACATCTTCATCAAGACCTGGTGGTACCGTGTCTGTTTCAATGTCTGTAATAAAGCCGTGTTCGTACTTTCGTTCGATCAGGTCTTTAACATCTGTCTGTTTGGATGACATATCTTCTAAGTCTGTTTATTTGCCTAATGCCTGTTTATGCAGGCGGGGTTTGTGGCCACTTTTGCTAAGGATTGTATGACGTAGTGGGAATTCCATAGGTGGATTTTGTAAGTCACATAGGCGTATATCATTCATGGCAGCGCGTATAGCCAGGCTTATTTTTTGCCAGGCATTACCCACCTGACAGTTTGGCTCAAGGTCGCAGTGACCATCATCATGGCTGCATTCAGTGATTGCGACGGGACCTTCAAGTGTGTCCAGTATCTCTGCTGCTGTAATCTGTTCAGGTGCTCGGGCAAGGCGATAGCCACCGTCTGTCCCGCGGGCTGATTCCACAAGGCCGTTTTTTGTTAATATTTTCAGTAGTTTCTGTACTGTGGGCAGAGCCAGATGTGTAGACTCTGCAACATCACTGGCAGGCAGCAGGTGCTTGTCCTTGGCGCTAGCGAGATGGACAAGAATCATGGTTCCGTAATCGGTTAGTTTACTGATGCGAAGCATAGTTTAAGTCGTACAGAATAATATAGGACTATATTAGTCCAATATAAGCTGAAAGCAAGTACTTACAAGTACCTAGAAGACATTTATAGTTTTGCTATACCTGTATACTGGTCTGGCATTATATGATGCTGCGGTGCAAATAAGCTATTTGGGTATTGCTGCCTTGGAACAGGCGTATCTTTAGAAAGTGACATGGATTCATTTAATACGGATCCAGGATAAGGAATCTATAAGTGAGGATAATCAGGCTATTTGTTTCTTGTGTGGTTTTATTTTTTTTGCAGCTGGGTGTTGTTCAGGCACAAGAGACTGCAATTGAATCACCTATTGAAGTTATTGAGGTAACAGCCACTGCATTACAAAAGGAGCTAACCGGAAGGAAAGCTTATTTTGAAGAACATCAGGCTGAACTTTATGCTGTGATTGATCGTGTGTTATTACCCCATTTTGATATTCAGTATGCAGGCAAACAGGTTCTGGGAAAAACTCATTGGATGGCTTCCACAGATGCGCAGCATAAAGCATTTATAGATGTCTTTTATAATTTCCTGGTTAAGACCTATGCCAAGGGTATTCTTGAGTTTGATCAGGATCGTATGAGTATTCTGCCTGACTTAAGTTATTCAAAGAATAGACGTAAGGCGTTAGTTACTACGCGATTGTTGCTTGAAGGTGGTGATAGCGTACTAATTAAATATGCGCTTCGTGAGGTATCAACGGTCTGGAAAATCTATGATGTGCGTATAGACGGGGTGTCATATATTCAGAATTATCGGAATCAGTTTGATGCTGAAATTAACGCTCTGGGTATTGATGCCGTGATTGACAGGCTTGAAAAAGAAGCTATAGCTCCTGCTGTTGTTACACCGGCAGATACTTAAAAATCGTCGTCAAAGCTGTCATCAAAGCCTTCATCTGTTTCGCCGATGATGCCATCATTTATTAGAAATGCGCGATTCTGCAGGTAGGCATCGCGAACAAAAAGATAAGGGTCAAATGCGTCGAAGATCAGCTCATCAGGACCAACGAGTGCTGCACGGGATTCAATGGCCCAAAGAATAAGTAATTTGTCACGTACACTGGTGTTGCTGTAGTAATTCAGTAAATTTACTCGCCAGTCTGCCAGCGTCCCTATGCCACTACGTACTGTGCGTGGGCCAAATAATGGCACAACAATATATGGGCCGGCTGGGATGCCCCATTTGGCAAAAGTTTGGCCAAAATCTTCATCGTGATATTCCAGGCCCATAGGTGTGGCAACATCAAAAAGGCCGAGCAGTCCCAGGGTTGTATTAAGTGCAAATCTGCCTGTATCTGCAAAGCCTTGTTTAAACTTTCCTTGCAGGAAGTCATTTACGATGGTGACTGTGTAGGTGATGTTATCAAAGAAGTTGCTAATCCCTGTTTCTACAAAATTGGGTGTTATGAATTGGTAGCCTTTAGCAACAGGGCGCAGGATGTAACGATCGGTCACATCATTGAACTTGTATATAGGCCGATTGATAACCTCAAGTGGGTCAGCATTTGGCTCAGCTTTAGATGCTTTTCTGGATGCGCAGCCTGTATTAAGTAAGAGAGCTGAAACTAAAAGCAGAAATAGCGGTAAATATGTAAACAGGCGCCACCTTTGATTACTACGCCCTACGCTCATTGATTATTCTCCTTTTTTTTGTCTTTTTGTTTGTTTCTGTCTGGCAGATATGACTGAAATTCATTTAGTCGTGTAGTAAAACGAGCCCGGTCGACATTATCCAGTCCAGGTGTACTTAGTGCGAGTTTTAACTGTTCTATGGCTAACAGCAAGCTGCCACTCATTGCATGATATTCAGCCATATAGTAATTAGCTTCTGCAGTGTCACCAGCTGTATTTGCCGCAATGGCTATTAAACGCACCTGTTCTTGTGTGGGTGGAACCTGATTTAGTAAGTCCAGAAGAATCTCATGTGCCTTTGTGGCGTGGCCGGTGTTAATTAGCATTTCACAATAATGGACGGTGAGTGGGACATTGCGGGGGAACAACTGCATGGCAGTTTCAAATGTTGTTAAGGCTTTGTCTGTATCCCCTGTTTTTGCCTGGCTTATAGCCAGAGCTGAGTGTAAGGGTATGATTTCCTCATTATTTGAGAGTAGGGTGGTCAGCTGACCTTCAGCTGTTTTGTAGTTGCCCATTTGCATATTGGCAATGGCAACACCGTATTCAATTTCAAGCTTGCCTGCCTTATCGGGGCTATTTTGCAGTTGCTTGAATTGTTCTAGTGCGGCTTCTGGTCGGCTACTGGTTAGCAGGCGTATACGTGCACGTGCAATCTCATAACCATTAGAGTCATTTGTTTCAACAATTGGGTATTTTTGGGCCCGTGCCCTGGACTCTGCCATACGGTCAGAAGACATTGGGTGAGTAAGCAAAAACTCAGGGATGCGGTTGCCGCTGAGAGAGCCAGATGCTCGCCCCATTGTTTCGAAAAAATCGGGCATGCCCATGGGGTCAAAGCCAGCATCTGCAAGTACACCAACACCAACACGATCGGCTTCGTATTCATTGCTGCGGGTAAAGCCTATTTGAGCTTCCATTGCCATGCCCTGAGATGCACCTACGGCACCCGATATCATTCCTGGGTCAGCACCTGTAGCAACACCCACCAGAATAGCGCCGAGCAGGGCGGCCATAGATAGCGTGCTGTTGGCCTGATTAGCGAATACAGCTCGGGAAATATGTCGTTGAGTTACATGACTGATCTCATGCGCCAGGACACCGGCAAGTTCGCTTTCGTTGTCAGTTGCCAGTAAAAGGCCTGTATGTACACCGATATAACCTCCCGGTAAGGCAAATGCATTGATTACTGGATCGTTCATTACAAAAAACTGGAATCGCTGTCCATCTATGCCCGCATGTGCAACAAGTTCCATGCCTACAGACTGAATATATTCCTGTATCTCCGGATCTGTAACTACCTTGCCTGATTCAAGCAGGGTGTAATAGACCTGTCTGCCAATATGGGATTCGATCTTGCGTGAAAGGATTGCATCAGAAGGGCTGCCAATGTCAGGTAGTTCATCAATATTTGCTGCATTTGGTGCACTTACAAAGACTGTGCTCGTAACTAACGTCATAAGCGCATATCGAAGCAGGGCAGTACCTAGCAGATGGCAGTGGGCGGTCATAAAGTACCTATGGTTTCCAGTACTTCGTCGACATGCCCCTTAACTTTAACCTTGCGCCATTCATGCTGCAATCTGCCTTTCTCGTCAATCAGGAAGGTGCTGCGTTCAATGCCCATGACTTTACGTCCATACATATTTTTTTCTTTTATGACGTTAAAGATGTTGCATGCTTTTTCATCAGAGTCAGACATCAAATCAAAAGGGAAGTTGTATTTGGCACGAAATTTTTCATGGGAAGCTATTGTGTCGCGTGAAATACCCAGTATTACGGTATTTTGATGTTTGAATTTTGCATGATTAGCAGCAAAGTCTTGCCCCTCAGTTGTGCAGCCTGGTGTGCTGTCCCTTGGGTAGAAATAGAGAACCACTTTTTTGCCACGGAGTGATTTTAGGTCGATATGCTGGTCGCCTGTGGCTGGTAGATTTAATGCTGGAATAACGTTTCCTTTTTGCACTTTGCTCATTTAAAAAATATTTCCTCGAAGTGTCCGGACTTTTACTGTAATAACAGTTCAGCGTTGGATGGGTTCTATAATTGCATCAAGATTGTGTTTTTCACACAACTCATGAAATTCTTCGCGTAAAGCAGCAAGATGGATTGTGGCTGGTATATTGACGGCCATGCCGACTGAAAACATCGCTGCACCCGTATGAGCGGCGTTGTATTGCCGTGTATTTAGGTCGACAATCTCAATATTTTGACCGGCAAAAAAGGCGGCCAGTGTGCTGACAATGCCCTCCTGATCAATACTGACAATATCGATACTGTATGGGGCGGCTGGAGCTTGTTTTTCCCGTGGGTTGGTTGCGCGTATTGTGATTGTCAGGTCTGCTGTTTTCTGCAGTTCCTGTAGAGTTTCCTCAACTTTTTTGATGGCATGCCAGTTTGCCGATACAAGTACCAGCATGGCGAATTCCTGCCCTAGCATGGTCATCCGGCTTTGCAGGATGCTGCCACCGGATGAGCTAATAGCATGACTTAGATCTTTAACCAGACCGGTTCTATCCGACCCTATCGCAGTTACAGCAAGTAGTTTTTCCATAGCAGATGATTACATTTTGGTGGATTTTCAGGGTATTTGTCTGCTCAGTTTACCGGGAATACAAGGCGCTTCAAGCACCTGCGGCTAACTAACCATTTGTGGCTTGCACAGAGGTGAGCCCGTGCGTACCATCGCCCGTTCCTAAGTAGAGCCTTGTATATGTTTAGCGGTAGCCTGGTAGCTATAGTTACGCCGATGACGGCGGAAGGGGCAGTTGATTTTACTGCCCTGGAGCAGCTTGTCGACCTGCACATTAGTGCAGGTACCGACGGCTTGGTTGTTGCTGGCACAACTGGAGAGTCAGCGACACTGACTAAGTCGGAGCATATTGCAGTTATTGAGGCAGCTGTCAGCTTTACAGCTGGCCGAGTGCCTGTTATTGCCGGTACAGGTTCTAACTCCACTGCGCAAACTGTAGAGTTATCACAGACAGTTGATGCAATGGGTGTAGATGGCTATCTGGTTGTTACCCCGTATTACAACAAGCCGCCCCAGCAGGGTCTGGTGGAACATTTTAAGACCGTTGCGGATGCAGTTGGTAAACCGCTTATGCTTTATAACGTGCCGGGCAGGACAGGCGTGGACTTGTTGCCGGAAACGGTCGCACGGCTTGCAACACACCCTGGAATATTTGGTATTAAGGAAGCCACCGGCGAGCTTGATCGCGTAGCAAAGTTACGTGAGTTATGCGGTGTAGAATTTATGCTCTATAGCGGTGATGATGAAACTTCCCGTGAGTTTATGCTTGCAGGAGGGAATGGCATTGTGTCGGTTACAGCAAATGTTGCTCCGGCTGCAATGGCCAGTATGTGTCAAGCGGCATTGGCTGGTGATGCAGATAAAGCGGCAGAACTTGATGCGCCCTTAGCTGGCTTACACCGTGACCTGTTTATCGAATCCAATCCTATTCCTGTGAAGTGGGCTCTGCAGCGTATGGGTTTAATTGGGGGTGGCTTGCGCTTACCGCTGGTTGCTCTGGCAGAAGGTAATCAGGTGGTGGTTGAAGCCGCACTTGAGCAGGCAGGGCTTTTGGATAAATGATGGGACGGGCTCTTTTGCTGTTTGTCACTGCTGTATTCTTAATTGGGTGCTCATCCTCTGGCGGATCGACAAAGTGCCACAAAAAGCGTGAGTATCAGGAGGCCAGGCCGGGCCCCAGAGTTCGAGTGCCTGACAACCTGTTGCCACTGCCGCGTGAAGAACGTTTGGAGGTGCCTTATGGGAAAACTCAGACAGAGCCTTTTCCCAAGAGTGAACCCTGTCTAGTAGACCCACCAGCCTATTAATATCAATTACCTTCATTGAACCGAGGCGGCCCCTGCGTTAACCTTCGCTCCCCGCAGGTCATCAGGTGTATTTAATACAGATTACGGAGAAGTGGCTGAGTGGCTGAAGGCGCACGCTTGGAAAGCGTGTATGCGTTAATAGCGTATCGAGGGTTCGAATCCCTCCTTCTCCGCCACCTAATAAAACGGGCCCCATAAAGGGGCCTTTTTATTAGGTGGTGGAGAAAGAGCCCTGAACAGAGGCTTATATTTATACCGGTAAACTTTCCGATTCCCCGGTATAAATTCTGGGCGACCCTTACGGCGTAAGGCCTGAAGACTTGCTCATCATTTAATAACCCCATCTTTGCGCAGTTGCTTGGCAATGACATTGCTCAGCACATCGATTACATCTGCTAAGCTTTCCTGCTTGGTGGCGCGTGAGACTATTGTGTAAATAAGTTCATCTGATGCCGTAGCATAGACATCTGTTTTTAGTTCAGTGGTGTACTCTGAGGTTATATAAGTCTTTTCCACGTCTTCCTCATAGTTGTAGCGGAAGAGAGTGCCTTGCTGACGCTGATAGATGTAGTTCTGGCCACTTTGTTGTTGTTCAGCTAAAACATTACTACGGCCACCCATTTCAACGGGTTCAACTTTCAGCTGAGTCACCCGGGTAACCACAACGGCATCAGCCTGCTGTTGCTCAATAATGGGGAGCAGGGTTGCCCTGGTAATCTCAAGATCAGACTTCATGAGCCTGGAGCTTGGCCAGGCATGTGTTTCTGAGTTGCGCAAATCATAGACGATAGCATCTTCAAAACTCATCCGACGGTCTGTATTTGCTGATACCGCCACAACCAGTACTCGGTTGAATGGACTGGTGCGCTGTCTGGCATCAGTCCAGCTGGAAGAAACTGAGGTATGGCTGGTGCAGCCACTGGTAAACAATGCAGTACCCATAAACAGGCATGCCAGAAGCAGCGCAGGAAAAACTGGCTGGTGAGATGAGGTATCAGGCATAGTAGATGATGTTAAATGTCCAGATTGATGAGCTTTCATGCTGGCAAAGTTTGGGGCTTATTGCAATTTAGATTGCTTTGCAACGTATATCAGTAATGATATTTATCACCATTGGTAGATAACACTTCCTGAAAAGCTTGCTCATAGAGGCTGCACCGCATACCCTCTACCGGGGTCTGCGCTGGTCCCCTCGCGACAGCTAACCGTTAACCCCGTCAGGCCCGGAAGGGAGCAGCGGCAGCGGGGACGCTGGGCGCCGGGGTGTGGCTGGCGCGGGCCTTTTTTACTTATAGTATGTGTATAAACTAAAGACCAGTAGTTATTGACGGCTAGTATTTCATGAGCTATCTCGCACTCGCCCGTAAGTGGCGGCCAAAAAACTTTACTGATGTTGTTGGGCAGGAACATATCGTTCGGGCTTTGCGTAATGCATTAGAATCAGATCGTGTACACCATGCTTACCTGTTTTCCGGTACCCGTGGTGTGGGTAAGACTACTGTAGCTCGTATTCTTGCCAAGGCGCTTAATTGTGAAGCCGGCGTTAGTGGTGAACCCTGTGGTGAATGTGGTGTATGCACCAGCATTGATGAGGGGCGATTTGTTGATTTGATTGAGGTTGATGCAGCCTCCCGTACCAAAGTGGATGACACTCGTGAACTGCTTGAGAATGTGCAGTACACACCAACATCCGGACGCTATAAGGTGTACCTGATTGATGAGGTGCATATGCTTTCCAATCATTCTTTTAATGCGCTCCTTAAGACATTAGAAGAACCACCGCCCCATGTAAAATTCTTACTGGCAACAACAGACCCGCAGAAGCTTCCGGTTACAGTTTTGTCGCGGTGTTTGCAGTTCAACCTGAAACGACTTTCATCTGCGCAAATAATTGATCGTATGAGCGATATAGGTGTGGCTGAGGGTATTAAGTCTGAGCCCGCCGCACTCGCACGTATTGCCCGAGCGGCAAATGGGAGTATGCGTGATGCATTAAGCCTATTGGATCAGGCTCGTGCATTTGGTGATGGTGAGCTCACTGATGCTGATGTGGCTGAAATGCTGGGCAGCATGGACCAGCGTCAGATAAATGAATTACTGCAGTGCCTGATTGATGCAGATGCAATAGCGCTCATGGCGCAGATCAGGGCTTTACAGGAACTTGTACCTGACTATGAGTCTGTTCTGGATGATATTGCAACAGTATTGCAGCAGATTGCAGTTGTACAGCTGGCGGGTATGGATGCTCTTGATGAGGACGCTGATCTTGAAACCCTGCAACGTTTTGCAGGTGTATTAAGTGATGACCTGGTGCAGCTTTATTATCAGATTGCTATTACAGGTCGGCGTGACCTTGGTCTTGCTCCTGATCCACGTGTTGGCTTTGAGATGACCCTTTTACGAATGCTGGCATTTCAGCCGGCAGATGTACTGGCTAGTTCAGGTGGCGGTGGTGTGCTGAAAGCAGCTCCTGTGCAGAGTAAGAAGCCCACAGTATCTACTGCTACACCAGTAGCAGCCCCAACAGCTACTACAGGCATTCCAGCAGATGCAGACTGGCCTCAAATTATTCAGGCACTTAATTTAACGGGTGCCGCTCGTCATCTGGCAGAGAGTTGTAGCCTGGCCTCCAGTGATGGGCAGTTTTTTAATTTGCATGTGCCACGTACCAGTGAATACCTGCTGACAGAGCAGCAAAAAAAGACCCTGCTTGATTCTCTGCAGGCAGTATCAGGTGCTTCAGCCAGACTGGAGTTTAAGGTGGTAGATGATGCGGTAGAGACTATTGCAACACGAACGGTAGATGAATCTGAAAAAAAGATGCAGGCAGCGCATGACTCTATTGAGCAGGATCCAAATGTACAAAAGCTGGTTGATATGTTTGGTGCAAAAGTAGAAAAAGAATCCATTAAACCGGTTAATGGTAAAACGGATCCTGATTAACAGATTATAATTACATGCTTTATTTCACAGTTATTTATTTAAGGCTAAAGTCAGTATGAAAAACCCGCTTGGAAACCTGATGAAACAGGCTCAGGAAATGAAGGCTCAGATGGCACAGGCGCAAGAAGAGCTGGGCGCACTGGAAGTGCAAGGTGAGGCTGGTGGTGGGATGGTCAGGCTGACCATGTCTGGTCGGCATGAAGTTAAACGTATAGTTATTGATGATGCTTTGGTGCGTGAAGATAAAGATATTCTGGAAGATATTCTGGCGGCTGCCTTTAATGATGCCGTGAGCAAGATAGCGCAGACTACGCAGGAAAAATATTCAGGTATGGCTGGTGGACTGGGTTTGCCAGCTGGCCTTAAGCTGCCTTTCTAGTTTTTTTTGGCTTTATAGGCTTAGCAGGGGGACACGTGGCTTATTCGCCGCTACTACAACAGTTATTGCAAGCACTGCGCTGTTTGCCGGGTGTTGGTGCCCGTACAGCCCAGCGTATGGCATTTCATCTGCTTGAGCGTGACCGGGAAGGCGCACGGGCTTTGGCTTCTGCATTGATTGAGGGGCTTGAGCGGATTGGTGAATGTGAGTGCTGTCGTATGTTTGCTGAGGATGCATTGTGCTGGATATGTGCCTCTGTTGAGCGAGATGCAGCATTACTCTGTGTAGTGGAATCACCAGCTGATGTTATTGCGATTGAAGAATCAGGTATCTATCAGGGACGTTATTTTGTATTACAGGGGCGTTTGTCGCCCCTTGATGGTGTGGGCCCTGAAGAGCTTGGCCTGAAATTATTTGAGCAGAATTTAGCTAAGGGTGAAGTGCGGGAGATTATCCTTGCTACAAGTTCAACAGTTGAGGGTGAAGCAACAGCAGGTTATCTGGGTGCTATAGCGCAACAAGGCAATATCAGGGTGAGTCGTATTGCACATGGTGTGCCGATTGGTGGTGAACTTGAATATGTTGATCGCAGTACACTTTCACGAGCTATTGCCGGACGAAATTCACTTGAGCATGAATAATCATGCGCTATACGTATCAGCCTGGATCAATTGCCGCAAAAGTTTCAGCACTGCTGTATAGGCGTTTATAGCTCTCATAACGACGTGCTGTGATTGTGCTGGACTCAACAGCAGCTTTGACGGCGCAATTGGGTTCTCGTATATGCTGACAATTACTGAAGCGGCATCCTGCCGCTCGTTCAATAATTTCTTTAAAACCAGTTTGTACTCTGGTGGGGTCATGGATAAAAGGTACAAATTCCCGTACCCCTGGTGAATCAATAAGACGTCCTCCATTTGGCAGGGTATGCATGATTGACGCTGTTGTGGTGTGTTTACCTTCACGGCTGACTGTACTAAGTTCACCGGTTGTCACATCGGCATCAGGAATTAAATTATTAATAAGTGATGATTTTCCCACACCTGATTGTCCGACCAGCATGCTGATATCTTTTGCCAGAGTGGTTAAAACTTCCTGTACACCAGAGCCTGTTGTTGCAGAAATTCCCATCAGTCCGTAGCCAAGCGCTTGATAGTTTTTAATTTCAGCAGGAATGGGCACGTTGAGGTCACTTTTGTTCCATATAATGAGAGTGTCTGTAGCCATCATTTCTGCTGCGCAAAGGTAGCGGTCAGCAATAAAGAAATCAGGTGCGGGTTCGGGTGCCAGAACAACTACCAGTCGTGACAGGTTGGCCGCAACCAATTCCGTTTGTCCACGTGAATTTGGTCGTTCCAATGCGTTATCACGCGTATGTATGGAAGTAACCAACAGTTCGTTTCCCTGTGGTTGTGCTTGCCAGTTTACCCTGTCGCCACAAACGACTCGTAATTTACGCCCCTTCAGGACGTAGCGTTGAGCGGAGCCGTCTCCGGGGTCTAGTTGACCACGGTTACCAAAGCTGGCAACTACAAGGCCTGTCTGTTGTTTGCCCGAGTTGCTCATGCCCTGCATAAAACCGGGATCTGGAGGGTAGAGTGAGTGCTAGAATATGACATGTTTTAAATATAGGGCATCGGGTATGACAATTGAAGATGGTCGGTTAATATGGATTGACCTTGAGATGACAGGGCTTGATTCAAACTGTGATTCTATCATCGAGATAGCTACCATCGTGACAGATGCAAATCTGGATGTATTGGCAGAAGGCCCTATGTTAGCAATACATCAGCCAGATGATGTGCTGAATGGTATGGATGAATGGAATACCCGCCAGCATAATCACTCAGGTCTGGTTGATAGAGTACGGGCAAGCTCAATTAGTGTTGCTGAGGCCGAATCCCAGACGCTGGCATTCCTTGCGGAGTGGGTTAAGCCGGGGAGTTCGCCGATGAGTGGAAATAGCATTTGTCAGGATAGGCGTTTCATGGCGCGCGAAATGCCTGAACTCGAAGCTTTTTTTCATTACCGGAATCTTGATGTCAGTACCTTGAAAATATTGGCTGCTTTATGGGCGCCAATGGTTGCTGCAGGAGTCACTAAGAAATCAAGCCATCTTGCGCTTGATGATATCCGTGATTCTATTGCAGAGTTGCGGCATTACCGGGAGCATCTGCTGAGCCCAGTCTGTCATTCTGGTTGAGTATGCTAAAGTGTAAAGTTAAATAAGAAAAAGCAGGTATAGGAACCTTGAAGACATTTAGTGCTGGGTATGGGCTCAGATCAATAAAATTTTTATTAACAATGCTGGCTATGCTGGTGTTTGTTATGAGTAGTGCTCAGGCAGAAGACCGCTGGGTAACGGATGAATTTGAGATCATGATGCGGTCTGGTAAAGGTAGTAATCAAAGAATTCTGCGTCAGTTAAAGTCAGGAACGCAACTTGAAGTTCTGCAGACAGATGAAGAAAGTGGTTATACAAAGGTACGTGTTTCTTCTGGTGCTGAGGGTTGGGTGCTGACTCGTTATCTGCGAGTCACACCAACATCAAAATTAACCCTGCCGACTGTAGAGAAAAAATTGACACGCACTTCAGCAAAAAATGCAGAGTTAAATAAGGATATTGCTGCATTAAAGAAAGAGCGACAGTCTCTGCAAGGGGAGGTGGCTGAGTTACAGGAAAATAATAGTTTGCTGCAGGGCCAGGTTGATCGCATCACCAAGTTATCTGCTAATACTATCCAGGTGGATGATCAGAATAAGCAGTTAAAGCAACGTCTATCTGATAGTGAAAAGCAGATTGATGAACTGGAAAGCAATAATGCACAATTAGGCAGCCGCGCTAATCGTGAGTGGTTTCTTGTTGGTGGTGCAGTGCTGGTACTTGGTCTTTTGCTTGGTTTAATCCTGCCGCGAATGAACTGGCGAAAAAAATCAACTTGGTAATATGTTTCTAAGCATTAATTTACTCAATATTAATTTATTTAATCAGACTTTTTTGCCTGCGAGATACATCCAGGTTTCAATTACGCTGTCCGGGTTAAGTGACATGCTTTCGATTCCCTGTTCCAATAACCATTGCGCTAGATCGGGGTGATCAGATGGCCCCTGTCCGCAGATGCCCACGTATTTCCCCTGAGCTTTGCAGGCATCAATAGCCATTTTCAGTAAAGCTTTAACCGCATCATCACGTTCATCAAATAAATCAGCAATTACAGCTGAATCACGGTCTAGTCCAAGCGTGAGCTGGGTCATATCGTTTGAGCCTATTGACATGCCATCAAAAAACTCAAGGTATTGATCAGCAAGTAGGGCGTTAGTTGGTAGTTCGCACATCATGATTACGCGCAGACCGTCTTCGCCACGTTTCAGCCCAAGTTTAGCGAGTAGATTAGTAACATTTTCCGCTTCTGCAAGTGTGCGTACAAATGGCACCATAATCTCCAGATTAGTCAGCCCCATTTCATTACGAACGCGTTTGAGAGCCCTGCATTCAAGTTCAAAGCAGGCCTGAAAGTCTGGTGCCAAATAGCGCGAAGCACCGCGGAAACCCAGCATGGGGTTTTCCTCATGCGGCTCATATTTTTGTCCGCCAATAAGATTTGCATACTCATTAGATTTAAAGTCAGACAAACGCACTATTACAGGTTCTGGTGCGAATGCAGCAGCTATACAGGCAATGCCTTCACTAAGCTTGTCGACAAAAAATTCAACAGGATCAGTGTGACCGGCAATGTGCTGCTGAATGGTTGCCTGCAGATTGCTATCTAGTGTATCGAACTCAAGCAATGCGCGTGGATGTATACCAATCATTCTGTTGATGATGAATTCAAGGCGAGCGAGCCCAACGCCACGATGTGGGATATTTGCAAAATCAAATGCTCGGTCAGGATTGGCTACGTTCATCATGATTTTGACGGGTATTTCAGGTAGTTCATCCAATTTGATCTGCTGTTCTTCATAGTTCAGCCTACCTTCGTAGACGTAGCCTTCATCACCTTCAGCACATGATACGGTCACGGCCTTCCCGTCACTGATGTCCTTAGTGGCAGTTACGCAGCCTACGATGGCTGGGACGCCAAGTTCGCGGGCAATAATTGCTGCGTGACAGGTGCGTCCACCACGATTTGTCACAATGGCTGAAGCACGTTTCATGACTGGTTCCCAGTCCGGGTCAGTCATGTCTGAAACAAGCACATCACCATCTTGAATACGGTGCATATCTTCCACGCTATTAATAATTTTAGCGATACCACTGCCTATACGCTGCCCGATGGCCCGACCTTGCGTAACGATTGTTGAGGTATCGGTCAGAGTAAAGCGCTGTATTGATTGACCTGCCCGGCTTTGCACAGTTTCAGGGCGAGCCTGCAGTAGGTATATTTTTCCGTCCAGGCCATCCTTGCCCCACTCTATATCCATGGGGCGGCCATAGTGTTCTTCAACACTTAGTGCATAACGAGCAAGTGTTTCTGTGTCTTCATCTGTGAGGCAATAGCGTTGTGAATCTGATTCATCTACATCACAAATCTTAACTAATTCATTAGATTCGGGATCATTGTCATACACCATCTTGATGGCTTTACTGCCAAGATTGCGGCGCAGAATGGAATGTTTGCCTGCTCGCAAGGCAGGTTTGTAAACGTAATACTCATCTGGATTTACGGAGCCTTGCACAACGCATTCACCGAGCCCCCATGAGGCGGTAATAAATATCAGGTCACGGAAGCCGGATTCGGTATCGAGAGTAAACATTACGCCACTGGTGGCAAGATCGCTACGCACCATACGTTGTATGCCAACGGAGAGGGCTACATCCCGGTGGTTAAAACCCTGATGAACCCGATAGGCTATAGCACGGTCTGTATACAATGAGGCAAATACCACCTGAATGGAGTGGATTAACTGATCCAGGCCACGCACATTAAGTAGAGTTTCCTGCTGACCGGCAAATGATGCATCAGGTAAGTCTTCTGCAGTGGCTGAAGAGCGTACCGCG
Source organism: Gammaproteobacteria bacterium (assembly GCA_024229935.1). GTDB lineage: Bacteria > Pseudomonadota > Gammaproteobacteria > Steroidobacterales. Next base: position 195,889 of record JAAERX010000051.1, read on the forward strand.
ACAGAAAAGTCCTCACTCTGACCCTTGCTCATCTCATTCCATGCGCTAACAATTTGCTCATGAAGTGCTTCAGGTATAGGTGCTTCAAGTAGCCACTGCCTTATCTGCAATCCTGTTGCGGCAAGTTGCTGGAGGTTATCTACATCAAGTTTACTAACCAGCGTGTCAATACGGTCAGCCAGACCTTCATGTTGCAGGAACTCTCTATAGGCTTCAGCAGTCGTTGCAAAGCCGCCAGGAACCATTACGCCGGCTTTGGCCAGATTGGTGATCATCTCGCCAAGCGAGGCATTCTTACCGCCGACAGTCTCAATGTCATTTATACCGAGGCGGTCTAATGGGATTACGTAGGTCTGCAAAGAGGTTCCCTTGTGCTGAGTTGATGGACGTGAAAAACTGTACCCGTCTCCGGATATTTTGTGTGCCAGATAATAATGACTCGTCGAACTATTTTTTTTGTTTCAGACCAAACGGGTGTTACTGCTGAAACCCTTGGTCATAGCCTGCTCACGCAGTTTGAGGGTCACGAATTTGACTTAGTGACTCTGCCATTTCTGGATACCCTTGACAAGGTTGATGATGCCCTTAGATTGATTGCTGACCGGGCAGCGGAGCAAAGTGTCAGGCCAATTATCTTCAGTACTTTGGTGCAAGATCACCTGCGGGAACGTTTCCAGCCAGACAAAGGTATGCTGATTGATTTTTTTGCAACCTTTTTGCCTTCACTAGAGGTTCAGCTGCATTCCAAATCAACGCACAAGGCTGGCCGGGCGCATGGCCTGGTTGATTCAGGCCGCTATGACCAGCGCATGGATGCAACCAATTTTGCTCTGAATAATGATGACGGGGCACGTATTAAGGATTATGACAGAGCTGACATAATTCTTGTTGGCGTGTCGCGTTCCGGTAAGACGCCAACGTGTCTTTATCTTGGTTTGACCTACGGTGTGTATGCAGCTAACTACCCCTTGTCAGAAGATGAATTGGAATCAGGCAAATTGCCTGTAGCCCTACAAAATAATCTGGATAAATTATATGGCCTTACTATCGAGTCTGATCGGTTGCAGCAGATTCGCAAGGAACGTAGGTCAACGGGTAAGTATTCCACTGTGCAGCAGGTTAGTTTTGAAATACGTGCAGCAGAAGCCATGTTTGCAAAGTGGAAGATCCCTTTTATAGATACAACCAAATCTTCTATTGAGGAGCTTGCCAGTACTATTCTTGCAAATACAGGTGTGGAGCGGCGCATTCGCCCCTGATGTATTTATTCAGGTAGTTTCTATTGGGACTTCAAGTCCGGTGTAGTGTTTGATACAGATAATCTCAGCTGAAATCTGGCCCAGTTCAGCGAGAGCCTGAGTCAAAGTTTGTTGTATCAGTAAAGGGTCTAGATCCGGTTTGTCGAGATAGACACGTAAAGTTGCACTAGCTGTGCCGGTGCCAGAAAGCGGGCAGCCAATGCGCCACCATTATTCAGGAAAATTTGAACACCTTCATAGGGCGCTGACAGTCTTTATGGCTTCTTTATCAAAATAACGCCCAATGCCACCCAGTATGAGGATTGTGCCATCTACTAGAGTAAGTATATCAAAAGTAGATTATGCAAAGCACTCAAGTTAATGTATTTGTTGAAAATTGCTTACCTTCTTTCTTAAACTTACGGTACCTGACCATTGATTGTTAAAGGGTGTTTACTGTATGTCAGGTAATGTTAGTTTGGACATTATTTCTGTGACTTATTCTTAAGATTTAACAATTATGTGCTGTGCTATAGTCAATTCATGTTTGCAGACAGCTATATAGTTCCTGAGTGTATTGCTCGCCCTGGTAGTTTTGGTGGGTTGATGACGCTATATGAAGCAAATTATATAAAGCTTATACAGCTCATGCCAAAGCTATCTGATAGAACCGGGTCTGCAGTATCATCTGATAACGCGGGTGACAATGATAATTTTGATTGTGACCTTCATTTGACTATAGAGCATCAGACTAAATTTACCTGTGACCTGCGCCTGACTTATTTATTTGAAGATGAGGGTCGGCTCGTTACAGAACCCGATCTGATTGCCAGAGTTTACTATGATGCACGTATGGTTGAGGTTTATTCCTGGGCTGATGGCCACAGGCATGAGGTCTTGAAATCATTAAGCCGACAATGTCGACGGGGACTTGACCAATGCTGGGTTCGCAATATTATGCTCAGCAAGTGGCTGGATTATTTGCAGGAACGGGGTTATTTCTTTCCCTTGTTCAGTCTGTAGGCCTCTAATTTTTTATTTGAAATTGTTGATTCCAGGCTAAGGATGGATTCCAGGCTGAGGATGCTTAAGATCAGCTGCTTGCTTTGTGAAACCGCTCCGGTGTTCTACCTGACTTAATGCAGGTTGTTCGCCATTTGTCAGGGTGGCCATATCTGTCAAAATTTCTGCAGCCTGATTCAGCAATATATCCGGCATCTCATTGTCTTTATCAGTATCAATGGTTTCAATTGCCTCAAGACCTCGTGCTTCCCGGCGATTGTTCTCCCTGTCTAAGCGGGTTGTACGTCGGTTTTCCTGCTCAGCTTTGCGATTTTCTATATTGAGAGAAACAGTTTTTTTCATGCGTATCTCTTCAATCAGTTCAATGTCATCCAGAAGAAATTGAAAGTCAGGGTCAGTTGATGAGCGTTGAATCTGGTCGCGGCTTAATAATAATACTTGTTGTTGTAAGTCACCATCGGGGCTAAATCGGGTTGCTTTAATCTGATCCCATGGCAGAGCACGTGGTTTGGTGTTTTCACCTATCAGATTCTTATCCAGCAATGATGGCAACTCAATATCAGGAATAACACCTCGATTTTGTGTGCTGCCACCTGTGACACGGTAGTATTTACCAATAGTTAATGTTAGTTGCCCAAGGCCATCTATCTGAGATCGTGGTGCATACTGATCAAGCACGTAAAGGTTTTGTACTGTGCCTTTGCCAAAGGTTTGTTGACCAATGACTATGCCGCGATTGTAATCCTGAATAGCTGCTGCAAAAATTTCTGAAGCGGAAGCACTGAAACGATCTACAAGAACAACCAGCGGGCCAGAGTAAGCTTGTGAAGGTACCGGGTCTTCAAGCACTTCGATTCTGCCCGTTGTATTACGTAGCTGTACTACAGGGCCATTACCTATAAACAGGCCGCTAAGGGCTGTTGCTTCAGAGAGGTGACCGCCGCCATTGCCACGCAGGTCAAGTACCAGGCCGTCAATACCGTCTTCCTGTAGCTCATTGATAAGGCGCTCAACATCACGTGTAGTGCTTACATAGTCGGATTCACCACGACTACGAGCATCAAAATCCTGATAAAAGCTGGGTACCGTAATTATGCCAACGTTATAAATGCTGTTGTCACGGTCGACTTCAAGGCGTTCACTTTTTGCAGCCTGTTCTTCAAGTTTTATTTTATTGCGGGTGAGGTTAAGCATATAGCTTTCCCCGCCAGCAGCTGCCTCACCGGGCCTGATTTGTAGTCGGACTATAGAATCAGCGGGCCCACGAATAAGTTGCACAACATCATCAAGCATCCAGCCAATTACATCGATTATTTCACCGTCATCCTGTGCAACGCCTACAATGCGGTCAGTTGCCTTGAGGCGTCCATCTATTGCTGCTGGTCCACCAGGAATAATGTTTAGGACGGTAACCATGTCATCTTCTAGTTGAAGTGAGGCGCCTATGCCTTGATATGACAGGCTCATCTGGATGCGGTATTCCTCAGATTGTCGAGGAGACATATAACTTGAATGTGGGTCAAGCGTACGTGCAAAGCTATTCATGAAGCCTTCAAAGACGTCGTCAGAGTCAAGCTGGTCTATACGTTTTATAAAGCGTTGATACCTTTTTTTGAGGGTCTCAGCCATTTCATCCCATGGCTTATCCGGGTCTGCAAGCATCAGACTAAGTAGGTCATTCTTTACTCGCTTACGCCAGACTTCCTGCATTTCTTTCTCTGAGGTTAACCATGGTAATTCAGTGCGATCAAATACAAAGCTTTCTTCAATTGTGAAATTTGGCTCCTGTTTAAGTTGACTTATTGCAAAGGTATAGTTTTGCTCAAGTCGCTCGCGATATATGCTGAATATCTTGAATACAGGTTCAAGGTCTCCAGAGCGGAGTGTATTATCAAGTTGATAGCGGTAACGTTGAAAGCTATCTATATCAGATTGCAGGAAGAAGCTTCGGTTGGCATCCAGACCCTCTAGATAATTATCCAGGAGGATGACAGATAAATCATTATCAATGCGTGTTTTGGTGTAATGAGCACGTTCGGAGAGTTTAGTAACAAGTCGGGCAACCTGGTAGTGACGTTGACTGGATTCGAGCGCCTCCGGCTGAGTTTCTGTACTATTCACCTCATCGGTAGTTGCCCAGGCTTTTGACCAGGGTGTAACAATCGGTGCAATAGTTAGAATAGTGAGCAGTGTGGCAATTGCCACGTATGCTGCAGGACGATTCTGATGTTTCATATCACGCATTATGTGTGTGTGACCTTTAGGTTTTTATTGTATTTGTTGTATTTATTGCCATGACATCCGGTCGTGACATACAGGAATGATAGCACCCATGTCGGAACCCGCAGAAGATATTAATTTTCGTCCATTTACAGTTTTACTGGGCATCTGTTTGGGCACCTTGTTCTCAATAGCTTTCGGGCTATCAGTTGTGTGTCTGGTTTTCTGGATATTGGGTGATGAAGAGCCCCGTTTGGCAGCTGAATTTGGCAGTTTGATAATCAATACTGGTGTCTTTACAACGCTGGCTATATGTGCAGGCTTTAGTTTCTTTGGTTCCTTGCATCTTGCTATTTGGCGTCATCTGCCAATGGCCTTTTTATGGCTGGGCTTGCTGTTGGCTGGTCGTTATTACTGGCCGTAGTCTGAAGCCCGGCTTATTTCAGCTCTTATGATTAAGAAGGTAGTATGACTATAGAGTTTTAACGGTAATGCTTCACCTCGGGTTAGACATAAGTGGAGGAATAAATGCCAGAAAGTAAGCTCAGTGACGTGCGATGCGTTGCAACTGCCTACAGGCAGCCCAGATAGCGATCAGTAATAGCGGTGAGAATAAGAGTATCCAGGCTGATAGCTGACCGCTTAGAGCATCAGAGTAAATGCTGATCATTAATCCAAACAGTCCATTCTCACCCTCGTAAGGGCCAACAATCAGACCGCCAACCCAGTAGACGATAAGCGGCACGCTGATAAGGCATAAGAGAATTATATAGAGCCAACGTTTGATCATGTGCCCATTGTCGCACAGTCAGTTCGTTGTTTTAAGGCTTAGGCCTGACCTTCGCTGGCTGAGTCTTCCATAAGGTCTATATATTTGAGTTGAATTTTACCAAGATCAATCAGATCACCGCTTTTAAGTTGTGTGCGGTGTGCCTTCTTGGCATTTATAGCAATGCCGTTGCGGCTTCCCATGTCTTCAATAGTAGAGCCATATTTATCACTAACAATACGTGCATGAAAGCGGCTGATGTAGCGTGAACGAATTTGAATATTATTCTTTGGTTCGCGACCAATGGTCATGATATTTTTTGATAGGCGGTATTTTTTACTGTCACCGCCATTTATTGACACAATCAGGCGGTTTTCATTTGGGTTGTTGTCACTAATTGCATGCAGACCGGACGGTTTTTCTGCTTGGTTGAAATGGGTGCTGATAGATTGCAGGGCTTCAAGTTTTTCTTCCAGTTCGTGTATTCTGGAGGTCTGTTTTTCCAGTGAAGTAAGAAGCTGTCTCTCAGTGCTTGAGCTAAATGCCTGAAGGTTATTGTTTTCAGGAAGTATCTCACTGTTGTCGTGATCATTATCTTTGGCGGAATTTTTTTCTGCCGGTATTTTGCTTGCTTTTTTTAGCTCTGTGCCGAGATATGACGCAATAATATCTGCAATATCCTCATGCAGCTTGTCTTCAACTTCGAGATCAGCCATATCTGTATCGGTTTTCTCAGTCATTTGTTGCCCAATGTTGTTAAGTCTGCTGATCATGGATAAGACATTAATGCTCCCAAAAGGTGGCTCAGGTTTTATTTGACTCAGTTAATTTCTGAGTACCTTTATTTAATGTGAGCTTCCTAAGTACTAATGATAGAGATTGTTGGGGTGAAGGAAGTGTGATGCAGTTCACACTTTTCCGGTTGGTTTCCGGTATTTCAGAGTCTTAGCGTAGTGATGTACCGCTGCTAATGAAGGTCTTTAACTGTTTAGACAGACCTTTGCAGGCAGTTGCTTGTGTACGGGCAATAAAGGGTACAGGTAAAATTAATGCCGGAATCACGGATGTACCGTTAACACTGGTGCTTATAGTGCCTGTACTAATGCCCTCACTCATATCCCAGACAGCTGCCTCATAGGCAGACAGGTTTTCCCACCAGGTTAGGCCAAAACAAACAATAGCTGGTGGAGCTGTGCCACATGACAGACTGCCGCCACCACTGGTACGTTCAGTATCGCCTGCAACCCAAATAATATAGCGAATAGCGCGTTCTTCAATCCGGTCACTGACACCGGGTCGTTTGAGTAATTCAGGCAGGCCATCTATACCTTGTGGTGTCGTTCGTGGTTCTAGCCAGGGAAATAGTGCGTCACGGAATTCATCAGCTGAATGTACATTGAGCTTGTTGCGTCCTGACTGAACTTTATCGACAACGCATTCTACAAAGTCTTCTTCAGCTGGGTTACCGGTATGATAATTGCTGGCCAGTATTACAATTGATTCTTCAGGAAGAATGCCCGTTGAACCATCTTTTACTTCTTCAATGTTTGTGGTCATGCAGGCAGAAGTAAGCAGCATTATTGAAATGCAATTTATCAGTGATAGTGATTTATAAATTGACCTGAGTTGTATTTTAGGGAGCTGCAATTATCTCTGTACCTTTCATAAAAGGGTTTGGTGGGTTAAGGAGGGTTCGTTTAATATTGGGAACTGAGCTAAAGGTTGTTGCGATATTGGCCGCAGCATCTCGCAATGCTGTTACAGCCGCTTTACGCATTGCTGTTTCATCACCCATGCCCATCGGACCCTCATCCTGCTGCCCATAACCAGTAATGCGCCAGTTAGTGATCAGTTTTCCTTCAGGTGTCGTAATAAGAATGTTATAGCGTAGCCAGACTGTAAACTGCTGATTGCCAGATTGTTCAGGGACTGAAAATTCCACCTCTTCCAAGCTTGGTTCAATAATGGCATCTAAGGAAGTGGTCGTTTGTGGTTCTGCCTCCTCACTATCCTTGGTTGCATTATCTATTTCGATGGTTTGGATGAACATGCCTTTAAATAAGGCACGGAACATACGGAGATTTGCCTGGCCAAGTTTGATAGTCCACTCCGGCGCTAACTCGGGGTCCTCATTGTGAACAAAGTCAGTCAGTTCAATTGGGTAGCGAATGCCTATTACAAGTGGTAATGGTTCTATAAGTGGTTCAGGAAATTGAGTGAGCACCTCAACTGATTTGGCGCAGCCAAATAGAAGTAAGCTTATGGTGCAGAGTGTTATCAGCTTATGGTTTATGTGCCTCAATATTCTGATTGCCATGTTATGGATTATTAATTAGGGGTAACATTAACTTCAGTTTTTCTGAGGTTAATTTTTATCCCCACTTATCGCGTATTTCCTCAAAGCCAAGTGGGTCGGCATGCACGATGATCTCGCAGCTCGGGTATAGCTTGCGAATTTCATCTTCAACAGCGTCCATAATTAGGTGGCTCTCAATTAGTGTGCTGTTGGGGTCAAGTTCAAGATGAAACTGAATGATGTGATGGGTCCCGCCGGAACGGGTTCGTAAATCATGGAACCCCATAACCTTTGGGTGCTGTTTGGCAATAGTTGCTATTTTTTGCCGTTCTTCCAGTGGCAATTCCCGGTCCAGTAATACATCCAGTGCTTTGGCAGCAATGTCGTAAGTGCTCCAGAGTATATAGGCAGCGATACCGATGCCAATCAACGGGTCAACTATGGTCCAATTTGTCCAGATTGACAGTAGCAAGGCAATTACCACACTTATGTTAACCATTAGATCAGAGCGGTAGTGCATTGCATCAGCAGCAATGGCCAGTGATTTGGTTTTTTTGATTACGCTGCGTTGAAAGGCGAGCAGGCCTAAGGTTATGACTATAGATAGCAGCATTACGGCAATGCCTGCTTCAGGGTTTTTTACTGGCTGTGGTTCGGCAAGTCGATATACAGCTTCCAGCAATACATAGAACGCAGAAATGCTAATGATTATTGATTGCATCAGAGCTGCAAGTCCCTCTGATTTGCCATGGCCAAACCGGTGCTCACTGTCTGCTGGCATTAGCGCCATACGGATAGCAACTACTGTTATTCCTGATCCGAGTACATCCAGAAATGAGTCTGCCAGGGAGCTTAGTACCGATACACTGTCTGTTGAGAGCCAGCCCCATAGCTTGGCGCCTACCAGGATTAATGCAACGCTAAGTGAAGCATAGCTTGCAGCACGTTGCAGGATGCCTTTATGGTTCTTATTGCTGGTTGATGTGGTAGCTTGCATGGCGCAGGATATTAATGAATGTATCGCTTATTGTATGCGGCAATACACTTTGCTGCATGATATCTAGGCAATTATTTTCAGGAATGGAGAGATAATGAGGCAATGTAATGATGAGCAGCCCTAGCTATCATCTCGTCAATGTCTGGACAGATACGGAGACAGGGGCTGGTGGGTTTAAACCTATGGCTGCTTCCATGCTGTGGCTACCAGGGGGGCATCAGGTGGGGCACCCTGCGCCAGCCTTTGTTTATGTGCATCGCTGGGGTGGTTACCCCCATGATCCTGTCCCTGTGGCACTTGGCCCACAGCTGGCGGCAGAAGGTTATGGTTTCCTGAGTCTGAGCCTGCGTCGACGTGGTATGGAAGGGCAGCTTGCTGCACTACCTGCAAATGATCTGCGTGATATAAAACTTGCACTTGATTACCTGCATATGAATGGCTTTAACCAGCTGTATCTTATTGGTGAAGAAATTGGGTGCATCAGCGTGCTGAATTATATGGCACAGCACCGTGATAGCCGGGTAGCGGGTGTTGGTTTGTTGGCTCCGGTGGAGGCTCCGGCAGACTGGCTAAGAGCAGTTATAGGTGATGAGGTTTATCAGGAACAGATACGTTATGCAGGTGTCTCAGCCCGTCAGGGTACGGGCATGGATGTGCGTATCGATTTGTTGCCACAAGAGGGCCCTGTAGTTACTCAGAATGCACTGGCATTTCTGAGTTGGTGGGGGCCAATGGCAGGTTTTAAACTGGATCACATGCTTGAAGCTGTGACTGTGCCTCTGCTTGTTGTAGCTGATCCGGACGTGTTGGTACCTGAAGCACTAGAGGCAGAAACAGCGAAGAACAGCCAAGCCTTACGGCGTTTAAATATTGCCGGGGATAGTGCTGCTTTGTTAAAGGCATTGAATGATTTTGCATGTGACAGCGGTGCTGTTGTGCTGGCCCAGTCACCCATAGAGATGGTGCATATTCAATCTGCAGGCCAGCCTTTGTTTGCGTTATTTTGGCCACCTGCTGATGGTAAAGCGGTTAAAACTGTAACACTGTTGATGCATGGATTAACAAGTTCACCATTAAGCCCGTTGTTCTGCAAAATGGCACCTGTGCTGGCCCAGACTGGAACAGCGGTCATTGCCGTGGAGTCAAGGCGCAGTGGTTGGGCAGGGCATGAAACTGCATTACTGGAGTACGATACTGAGGATATAGACGCCTGGGTAACGTATTTGCTTGAACGTGGTTTTGAGAAAATTGTGTTGGCGGGAGCCAGTATAGGCAGTATTAGTGTTGGACGGTACCAGTCTGTAAAGCAGCACCCAAATGTTGTCGCCATTGCTCACCTGATGCCAACGGCAGATTGTCCGGACTGGTTTAGACGTGGGGCCGGGGATGGCCCTTATGCAAAGGCAGTTGCGCAAGCGAGTACAGCCATAGCCTTAGGGCAGGGAGATAAAGAGCTTATTGATATAGACATACGTCAGCCTCTGCCAAATAAATACGGTGGCCGGTTTCGCTGGACTCAGCGTGCTGCAAGCTGGTTATCCTGGTGGGGGCCTGATGCTGATAGTGTAAATTCTCAGCACATTGCGAATGCACACGTGCCTTTGTTGCTGCTATCAGGTACTGAAGACAGTTATAACGATATGACGCGTTTTACTGAGTTGAAGGAAGCTGCTGTTAATGCGCCGAGTGTTGATCAAATATGGTACCCGGATATAGATCATGGTCTTGTGGGTGTCGAAACAAAAGTTGCTGAAGATTTATATGCATGGATGCGGCAGATTGGTGTTATTTAAGGTTTGCTCTGGTTGCCATATTGCTGTCTTAGCAGCAGGAATATCCAGATTCCAATAGCAATGATGTGATAGATAACAAAACCATGCAGTAATGTAAGGTGCTCGGGACGTAATACAAACAGGTTGGGAGCAGAAGTGAACAGTATGACTTCTGAGATTGCTGCCAGTAACCAGGCGGCGATTCCCCAGTGACGGTGCATAAATAAGCCTATGGCGGCAATGGCATCCAGAATGGCATAAGCAATATCACTGATCTGCCATGCCAGTGGTGCTTCAGCCCATGGTAGTTCACCAAAGCCCAGCATGTTGGCAATGTGCCTTAAGCAGGCAAATGCATAGATTGCAGCAAGCAGGCGCAGGAAGATTTTCATCTTATGCGGAACTGCTGGGTCGGGCAGATACAAGTTTATGCCAACGTGATAATGCTGGGCGAGTTTCTGTTGGTGTGATTTCTACCCAGCTGGCAAAATCTGTTATGGCGAGCAGGCTGATATCAGCAAGGCTAAAGTGATCGCCGGCAAGGTATGTGGTTTGTTGCAGGCGGCTTTCTATCTGGTCAAAAAACTGCTCGGTGCGTTTACGGCCACGATTAATTAGTTCAGGCATTTGTGGGTAGTCAGTTGAGCCAGGAAACACCCGGTTACGAAAACCAGGGGACCAGTTACGCAGGGCCTCGGCAATTGAAATCATGCCGCTTTGTTCAACAATATTATTCCAGTTGAGCACCAGCGCTTTTTCAATTGCAGTATTACCCATCAGTATTGGCTCAGGGTGCAGATCTTCGAGGTAATGGCAAATAGCGACAGTTTCGGTGAGGTAGGTGCCGTCATCTGTTTCAAGTACGGGGACCGTGCCTTGTGGATTGATGGCCAGGAACTCAGATGACAACTGCTCCATACGGAAGAGATCTACAGTTACTTTCGGAATATCCAGCCCTTTCTCGGTAATGATTATGCGTGCCCGGCGTGGATTGGGTGCACGGTTAAAATCAAACAGTCTCATGGTGCTCGTCTCAGGCATTGTTGTCGTCTGAGCATAGCGTACGGCGGTGACTCAAGTAAGGGTTTTGGGCCGGTAGCTTTGGTTGATGTGCGCTTCTCTAGAGCCAGTAAGCTGCATTGGGAGTTGGGTGTGATCTTTGGGCTGGATAGTGAAAGCCCTGATCAGACTTATTGGGCAATGCTGGAGTATGAGTTTTAAATTTTTCCAACTATAATTTGGTCAATAAATAGTATTTTACGAGCTTAAAACTATGGTAATGATATCGCGATTTACACTAATAAGATTTCATATGCTTTTGGCGGCATTTATTTTCCCGGTTGCGGTGATGTATTTGATTACAGGCGGGTTGTATACCTGGGGCATCAAGGGGTCTTATGAGCAGCACAAGTATGATGTGTCGTTGAGCGCTCCATTGCCTGAAGATGAGCACTTGTTGCTGGAACTGGCCACAAGTGAGTTGCAAAGTCTTGCTGTTGTGCCCCCAAGTGGTGGGTCAAAAATTAAGAAGGTGGGCGCATCATTTCAACTGGAATGGACCGGTTCCGAACGTGATGTCATTTTGATGGCAACCGGAGATCCTAATAAAGCCCAGCTGGTTGTTAAAGAAACCAGCTGGTATAGGCAACTGGTGCAGTTACACAAGGCCAAGGGGGGGCAGTTATTTAAGGTGTATGCTGCCGTGTTGGCGATCTCATTATTTATGATTTTGTTCAGTGGTTTTATTATGGCGTGGCAAATTCCAAAACTTCGTAAGTTGGTTGCTGCCTGCTCAGTTTTTGGTGTGGTCATCTTTGTGTTGATGGTGATAGCAAGCTGATTTTTTTTAAGACAGACGGTGGATATTAAATAATCATCTTAACTAATCAGTAAATCTCTGATTGCTTTGAGTCAGTATGCCTCAGAGTTTCAGGGCGATATCGCAAATGTGCAGTAAGTAAGTTAAGTGATTTGGCCGTAAGTAGTCCTCTACTGACATAATAAAAAACGCACATTTGCCTTCAATACGCAGAATACTGGAATTCTCTGTAATGACTCCGATGTCAATTTGCAGGGGTAACTCTCATCGGGATTCATTTGACATTGCAGATACGATTGACGCGACGGCTGTGTTTCGGGGCTGTCACTCGCAACTAAGATGATCAATAAAAAAGCCGTCCTTGGACGGCATTTTTTATTGATATGGTGGAGGCGGCCGGAATCGAACCGGCGTCCGCAAGCTCTACGCTTAAAGCTCTACATGCTTATTCCGTTATTAATCTCACTACCGGTAACCCAACGGGCAGGGTAAACCGATAGCCAGTTTAGTAAAGTTTTAACGCTCAGGCCCCAAACATACCCTCACGCGATCTTGTTTAGATTACTCCCGGGTCCGAATGTCCAAGCACAGTCCGGTCGGAAGGCACTAGGACTGGTTTTTAAGCAGCTAGTGCGTAGTTGTCGTCGTTGGCAACTATAGGTTTTACAGCTGTTTTTACGAGGTGATCTGTCCCTCGGCATGCACTCAAAGTTTCAACACCCACGTCGAAGCCATGTCGCCCCCATGTATACATATAATTAATACACATATAAATGAGCCCTGACTGAGCTACGACTGCTCAGTCAGAGTGGTAAGTGTAGGGTTTTAGACAGCAATGGCAACGTGGGGTTTCCCCATTTTTGGAAATAGGTGCAAAAAAGCTTACCAAGTATGTCTGAATCAGGTGTAAAAGAGGTATGTTTTTATACAGCAATCTTTTTTATTTACCATATAAACAAGTGCTTATGGCTTTTTTATCGATTGGATTTTAAAAGGCGTGCCTGCTGTCGTTTCCAGTCCTGGTCTTTGCTGTCAGCCCGTTTATCGTGTTGCTGCTTGCCCTTGGCAAGCCCCAGGCGCAGCTTGGCGCGACCTTTGTTCCAGTAGAGGGACAAGGGCACGAGGGTGTAACCCTTACGCTCAACGGCACCACTTAGGCGATCAAGTTCTATCCGGTTGAGTAGCAGTTTGCGCGCACGGCGTGGCTCTGGGTTGATGTGGGTGGAGGCAGTGGAGAGCGGAGTGATGTGGCAGCCGGTTAACCAGGCCTCACCATGCTTAATAAAGGCATAGCTTTCCGCCAGACTGGCCTGACCAGCGCGCAGGCTTTTGACTTCCCAACCTTCAAGACACAGGCCTGCCTCAAAGTGATCTTCGATGTGGTAGTCATGCCGTGCCTTGCGGTTTTCCGCAATGCTGGTATCACTCTTGCCTGATTTTTTGCCTGCTGCATTCATGGTTTTTTCAATGTGAATTATGGCCTGCGCTTGTCGATACAGAGTCTATAGGCCACAATCCTGCCTACTTTTGCTGTGCAGTGAAAGCACCAATGACCCAAATAGATAATGGCAACGGCAATGGCAACGGCAATGGCAACGGAAATCGCAGTTCGTTGCATGGTTTCTGGTCGTCAAAAATGGCCTTTATTCTGGCTGTGACAGGCTCTGCTGTTGGTCTTGGTAATATCTGGAAATTCCCCTATATAGCGGGTGAAAACGGTGGCGGTGCTTTTGTCCTGATCTATTTGCTGTGTGTTTTTGGGGTTGGTTTGCCCATTATGATGTCTGAGACGATGCTGGGTAGGCGCGGTCGTCGTAATCCTGTGGCATCCATGACCCTGCTTGGTGAGGAAGAAGGGGGAAGTAGCCGCTGGGGTATTATTGGCCTGTCAGGGGTTGTCGCCGGTTTTCTTATCCTGTCTTTCTACAGTGTTATTGCTGGTTGGGTACTGGCCTATATTGTGGAATCTGCATCAGGCGCATTTATTGCCTCTGATGCTGAACAGGTAAAGATAGCCATAGAGTCACTTTCGGGTAACTGGATGGCAACAGGTTTCTGGCACACGCTGTTTATGTTGCTGACGGTGTTGGTAGTAGCGCGCGGTGTTGAACGTGGCCTGGAAAAGGCTGTTACTTTGATGGTTCCGGCATTGGTGGGTATTTTGCTTATCCTGCTCGGTTACTCAGCTGCTACCGGCGAGTTCGAGATGGGTGTGCGCTTTATGTTTGAGCCTGATTTTTCCAAGGTGGATGCTAATACCGTGCTGGCTGCAATGGGGCAGGCTTTTTTCACGCTGAGTATCGGCATGGGTTGTGTGATGGCCTATGGTGCTTACTTACCGCAAAAGACATCTATACCGGCAACTGCATTGGCTGTTGTTAGTGCGGATACTGCAATTGCTTTGCTAAGTGGACTGGTTATTTTTCCCATAGTTTTTGCCAATGGGCTGGATCCGATGGCGGGACCTGATCTTATTTTCAGAGCTTTACCACTCTCATTTGGCAATATGCCTGGCGGCATGTTTTTTGGCACGCTGTTTTTCATCTTGGTAGGTTTTGCGGCTTTGACGTCAGCAATTAGTCTTATGGAACCCGCTGTTGCCTGGTGGGTAGAGACACGTAATGTTTCCCGAGCTAGAGCGTCTGTAACCATTGGCCTGATTATCTGGGCGTTGGGTTCTCTTAGCGTGTTTTCTTTTAATCTGTTGTCTGAAGTGACGTTCTGGCAGGGTACTTTTCTTGATAATTTTGATTATCTGACCAGTAACCTGATGCTGCCACTGGGCGGTCTGGCTATTACGGTATTTTGTGGCTGGGTCATGTGTCAGAACGCATCGGCAGATGAGCTCGATGTTGGTGTTGGTGGGCTTTATCAGCTCTGGTTATTT
Source organism: Gammaproteobacteria bacterium (assembly GCA_024229935.1). Lineage (GTDB taxonomy): Bacteria > Pseudomonadota > Gammaproteobacteria > Steroidobacterales. The sequence goes on from JAAERX010000051.1 coordinate 210,910, forward strand.
TCAACAAAGTACCTTGCCCCTGTTGCGGTTATCCTGGTTTTTCTAAATGCCATAGGTGCGCTGGCATGGCTTGGCGACATACTTGGATGATTTATTATGCGTGTTGTTGATCGTAATGCGATGGTGCCTTATAGCGCAGAACAGATGTATGCACTGGTGGATGATGTAGATGCTTATTCTGACTTTTTGCCCTGGTGTACGGCATCTGTTTTACAAAGCCGTGATACAGAAGAATTTGTTGCGAGTCTTACTATTGGTTATGGAGCATTAAACAGCGCATTTACTACCCGTAATTTGCTGCATCCACCCAGCTCTATGACGATGCAATTGCAGGATGGCCCGTTTCGCTTTCTTGAGGGCCTGTGGGAGTTTGAGCAGCTGGGTGACAGTGGTTGTGAGGTTAGGTTACGGGTTGAGTTTGAATTTTCCAGCACCATGCAAGATATGCTATTCGGTAAAACCTTTGAGTCTATTTGTAATGAGCTGATTGATGCTTTTGTCAAACGTGCGCACGTACTTTATAGCGTGCCCTGAGTGTGACTGTAATGCAGCTGCTGGAAATAGAAGTGGTGTATGCCTTGCCAGATCATCAACGGTTGATAAGCATTAAGGTGCCGGCAGGAATAAATGCTCGTGAGGCACTGTGCTTGTCAGGGCTTGGTGCTGACTTTCCTGAACTTGATGTCGAGAGCTGTCCACTGGGTGTGTTTGGTAAAGAAGTTGCAGCCGATTATCTGCTGGCAGATGGTGATCGCCTGGAAGCCTATCGCCCGCTTATAAATGACCCGCGTGAGAGCAGACGCGTAAGGGCTATGCAGAAGTAATATTTGCTTTGGCTTTTTTCAGGCCTTGAATTAGGTTTCCAATGAAGTTTCCCGGTGATGTGCTCAGGCGAACTCCTCGGGTTAATTGTTTATAACAATAGGTACATCACGTTCAATTTCACGTACGAGGTTGCCGTCAAACCAAACTATTAGCCAGCGTCGCTCAGGTGTTTTGCTGCGTCCTGCACGAAAATAATAGATGTAGTCCCAGCGATCATCCCGAAACAGGTCGTTAACGACGGGAGTGCCAAGCAGGTAGCGCACCTGATTTCGTGTCATACCGACCTCAATGGCCTCAATATCATTTGGCTCAAGTTTATTTCCCTGTTGTACATCCACTTCATATACACAGGCACTTAACAACCCTAAAATGCTGGATATAATATATATTCGCCAGTTATTTACTAAATTTCTTGTCACGCTTGTTTTACTCGCATCATTTTGTGAAGCAGTGAGGTGAGCTCTGATGCAATTTATACGATAATAGGTGTGCACGCTTCAGAGTGGCGTGGATAATAACCGATTCATGGCTCTGGTGATTAAGAAAGAGCATTTAGGGAAGGCATCATTGAATAAAATTAATGAAAGCAATTATTTGCGTCAGGTTGGTCTGAAGGCTACATCTGCGAGGATCCGTATCCTGCAGCTTCTGGAACAGAGTTCCACTTTGCACTTTACTGCTGAAGGTGTTTATAAGGCACTGCTTGACGCGGGTGAGGAAATTGGTCTGGGCACAGTCTATCGTGTGCTAGCCCAGTTTGAAAGTGTGGGTTTGGTTATTCGCCATAATTTTGAAGAAGGGCGTTCTGTTTTTGAGCGGAGTAATGGTCATCATCATGACCATATGGTAGATATCGATACGGGTGATGTGATTGAATTTGTGAGTGATAAGATTGAAAAACTACAGCAAGAAATAGCTAAAAAACACGGTTATGAAATTGTCAGTCACAATATGGTGCTGTTTGTGAAATCGAAGAAAAAGTAAACCAGTGAATTTATCGGCTTTCATCGTTTAGTTGTGGAGTGTTTGTTCTCTGGAGTGGTTAAGAGACCCAGCCTATTCATGGTGGGAAGAGCAGGCGCATAGAAGTTTATTTATTCTCTAATAAATGAAGAATCAGCTCTAAATTAAGTGTTGATGCATAAGAAATATTATGAACAGCCAAATTTACAGACTCTAATTGTATGCTGTTATAAAAATACATCTGTTGGTCAGAAGGAATACCTTCGAAGTCTTGAGCAAACTCTTTAATGGCATTCATTGTTATATCTGATCTGCAGGAATCAGGACGGTTCCCATTATATAACGATGTTTATTGGAGGCAGGTTCTGATTGTGAGCGCTCAATAAGCCAGCCAAATTCTTAAAAAGACAATTAAGATAATTAAGGCATTACGTATATCTGGTGAGTCCCGACACTGAGCAGATTGTTAGCCTGCTTTACTTAGCATCTCTGCTGCATGGTCACGTGTGCGGTCAGTGATTTCTACACCTCCGAGCATGCGGGCCAGTTCTTCAATGCGCTCATCCTGATTCAGATGGGTTACACGGGTACGTGTTTTTTTACCGTCGCTGAGTTTGTTAACGCGAAATTGTTCGTGCCCTTTGCTGGCAACTTGGGGTAGATGTGTAACGCATAGTACTTGGCTGTTAGTAGCAAGACTGCGTAGTTTTTCACCAACTATATCGGCTGTACTGCCACCGATACCGGCATCAACTTCATCAAAAATTAAAGTAGGTGTATTTGCTTTGTCACTGGCCGCAACCTGGATAGCAAGGCTGACACGTGAAAGTTCACCGCCTGAGGCTACTTTGGTTAATGCACCGGGTTTCATTCCAGGGTTGATGGAGACTAGAAATTCGACTCGTTCTGCACCGGCCGGGCCGGGCTCATCAAGTGGTACTAATTTAATGCTGAAGCTGCCATCTGGCATACCAAGCTGCTGCATATTACTGCTTACCTGTTTGCCTAATAAATCAGCGGTTTTCTTGCGTCGTGCTGAGAGCTTTTTGCTGAATTTCTGCAGCTCTTCGGCGCTTGCTGCTACATTTTTACGCAGGTCCTCAAGTGTGTCATCTGCGTGTTCTATAGCATACAGTTCTTCACTCAGGCGCGTTGTTAAATCCGGTAGCTCACTCGCCTTAATGCGATGTTTACGTGCAAGGTCATGCATAGCAGCAAGTCGACTATCAAGTTGTGCAAGATTGCCGGCATCAGGTTGTTCCTGATTAAGGTAGTGGCGAAGGGTATCTGCCGCCTCAGTAATTTGAATGTCTGCTTCGTTAAGTATTTCGGTGAGTTGTGCAAGTGCCGGATCGAGTTCAGCCAGTTCTTCAAGGTTATGACGGGCACGGCATAGCATATCGTGTGCAGAAACCTGCTCATTTTCGTACAGCATTTGTAATGCAGCACCGGCTCCTTCAGAAATACGGCTGGCATTGGCAGCAAGTTTGTGAGCTTGCTCGAGTTCTTCCAGTTCGTCGGGTTGTGCGTTCAGCGCTTCAAGTTCTTGTACCTGGAAACTTAGCAGATCAACTCGTGCAGCCTGATCACTGCGGGCTGCTTCAAGTTTGGTGTATCTACTTTGCCACTCATGCCATTTGTTATAGGCCTCACGTACGGTAGTGAGTAGTTTCAGCGTAGAGCCGCCATCATGATGATCAAGCAGGTTGCGCTGGTTATCTGGTCGGGATAAAGACTGGTGTGCCTGCTGGCCGCATATATCGACCAGCAATTCACCAAGTTCTCGTAAGGTTTGCATGGGGGTAGGGTTGCCATTGATATAGCCACGTGACCGGCCTTCTGCAGTGACTACACGTCGCAGTACACAGGTGCCGTCCTGATCCAGATCGTTAGCTTCCAGCCATTTTGTTGTAGCTTCATTATCAGACAGCTCGAAGCTGGCAGTAATCTCAGCTCGTTTGGCGCCCTGACGTACCGCATCACTATCGGCGCGTTCACCTAAAGCAAGGCCAAGTGCATCAACCAGAATAGACTTGCCTGCGCCCGTTTCGCCGGTTAGCGTGGTCATGCCGTTGGTTAGTTCAACTTCTACTTCATCGACAATGGCCAGATTACGTACATGCAGATGGTTAAGCACCGGTAAATAGTTCTCAGTTTTAGTCTTTAGGTTGGTGACGATTACGGGTGTCATGACCCCAGTAGAGTTTACTGCGAAGGACCCCATAATAGTCATAGCCTGGAGGATGAATTAGTTCTATACGTTCATCAGCTACGGTAATTCTGAGGCGGTCATTAATATCTATCCCGTCGATCAAGACGCCATCACCACTAACTTCAGCTTCTGCATTGTGGTTATTCAAAACTTCTACATCGACTGTGGAATTACCACTGATTACAATGGGTCTGTCTGCCAGTGTATGCGGACAGATAGGTGCCATGACGATGGCGTCCATACCTGGTTCAATAATGGGTCCGCCGACACTAAGTGCATAGGCAGTTGAACCCGTAGGTGTGGCTGCAATGAAGCCATCACCACCATGTACGTTAACGTATTTGCCGTTTACAGTGGTTTGATACTCAAGCATGCGAGCGGCTTCACGGCGTTTAATGACAATGTCATTGACAGCAATGCCACTACTTTTAAGTTTATCTCCGGAATAAATTTCAGCCTTTAGCAGCATCCGTTTTTCGCTGCTGTAATCACCTGCGAGTACGGCATCAAGGCTGGCGGCAATATCATCGGGTCGTATATCAGCAAGAAACCCCAGGCGGCCACGATTTACTCCAAGTACAGGTACACCGTGTGGTGATGCCTGGCGGACTGCGTATAGCATAGTGCCGTCACCACCGACGGCGATTACCAGGTCAGCACTAGCGGCCATGTCGGTATCACTGACTTCAACATGATTGGCTGGTTCAGCAGGTGCAGGCAGTTTGTAAGACACATTTACTGTCAGGTCTGCTGCAGTGAGGTGAGCCGCTACAGCCTCGACTGATTCGAGTGCAGCCGGCTCATCCGGGTTTGCCATGATGGCAATGATTTTAAAGTGCTTAGCCATGTTACAAGTGATAAGACCATAACCAGCGCAGGGATTCAAAGGCTGTCTACGGGTATTTGAGGCTCTGAGGCTGGAGAGTCTGGAAGTCATTAACTGCTTGACACTTTCGCAAGCCCGTTCTAGCGTTGATATATGAATTCAGTAGTCATAAGTTTACTTGTCCGAGTCTGCTGCGCATGAGCGCTGATCGAGGTCATGCCCCGGATGAACGGGCGCAGCATATACTGCGTACGCTGGTGCAGCAGTTCATTCGTGACGGTCAGCCGGTAGGCTCTAAAAAGTTGTCCCAAAAGATGTCTCAGGTAGCTGGGCTGAGTGTGAGTCCGGCAACAATCCGTAATGTGATGGCTAATCTGGAAGATTTTGGCTTTATTGCATCACCACACACTTCGGCAGGTCGTATACCCACACCTAAGGGCTATCGTTTTTTTGTAGATACGCTGGTGCAGTTGCGTCAGCCAGCAGCATGTGAGATCAGTCAGCTGCAAACCCAGTTGTCTGATGACCTGACACTTAATTCCAAAGTGCTGGCTGAAACAACCTCGACAGTTTTATCCTCACTCACTAGTCTGGCCAGCATTGTTACCTTGCCACGTCAGCAGCAACTCACATTACGCCAAATTGAATTTTTGCCCATAGCTGATCGACGTGTGCTGGCAATACTTGTCGTTAATGACAGTGAAGTGCAGAACCGGGTATTGCATCTGGAACGTGATTACACGTCGGATGAATTGCAGCGTGCTGCAAATTTTCTGAATGATAAGTATGCAGGTAAAGATATCCGGGATGTGCGTGCTCTTGTTATAGATGAGTTGCAGCAAACCCAGCAGACCATGAATCAACTCATGATCGATACTGTAACTATTGCTGAACAGGCATTGAGTGGGGACAGTAGTGCCAAGCCCTATGTTATTGCCGGTGAAACCAAGCTGATGGGTTTTGCAGAGTTGTCTGATATAGAGCAGCTACGCCAGCTTTTTGAGGCATTTAGTCAGCAGCGTGAAATACTCGGATTGCTGGACCGTAGTATTGAGGCGGATGGTATCCAGATATTCATTGGAGAGGAATCGGGTTACCAGATTCTTGATAATTGCAGCGTGGTAACAGCTCCGTATCGTGTCGATGATGAGATTGTAGGTGTGCTCGGGGTCATAGGCCCGACCCGTATGGCCTATGAGCGGGTTATCCCCATTGTTGATATCACTGCAAAACTTGTTGGGGCAGCCTTGAATTCCGGGCATTAGGCTCCATATATCTGTCTTGACCCCTGAATGCCCACGGTTTTTGCACCGGGTGGGCTATTCCGTGTGACAGTTTTAATGACCTAATCTATGAGCGAGTAGCTGTATGAGTAGTAAGAATGAAGAGCAGCAGAATAATGCTGATGTAGAGGCAGAAGACCTCGCTGAAACCACAGTATTGCCAGAAGACTTCAGCCTGGATGCTGAGAATGAGGATGAGCTGTGCCCTGAAGATGCCCTGGCAAAAGCAGAAGCAGCTGCTGAAGAAAACTGGAATAAGTACCTCAGAATTGTGGCTGAAATGGACAATCTGCGTAAACGCCATACCCGTGATCTTGAAAATGCCCATCGCTTTGGAGTAGAGGGACTGGCAGGGGAATTGCTGACGGTTGCTGACAGCCTGGAAATGGCGCTTGAGACGGGTGTTAAGGCGCCGGCAGAAAGCCTGCTTGAAGGTGGTCGAGCAACACTTAAACAATTACAAACGGCAATGGAAAAATACGGTGTCACTGTGATTTCACCCGAGGGTGAGCCTTTTGATCCTGAGTTACATGAGGCGTTGACGATGCAGGAATCAGATACGACAGAGCCGGATACGGTGCTGACTGTGGTGCAGCGTGGCTATCAGTTAAATGGCCGATTGTTGCGGCCTGCAAGAGTGATTGTTGCTAAAGAGCCTTAAAAAGCTGAGAAAGACTGAAAACAGGCTCTAGACAGCCCTTGAAAAGGCCAAAAACAGTCCCATTTTATGGGACAAGACATTAATTTAAGTTATCTGAACCCGGAGAAACAAATGGGTAGAGTAATTGGAATAGACCTTGGCACAACGAATTCATGTGTGGCCGTTATGGACGGCGACAAGGCCAGGGTAATTGAAAATTCAGAAGGTGATCGCACAACCCCATCAGTGGTTGCGTTTACTAAGGATGATGAGGTTCTGGTTGGCCAGTCAGCCAAGCGTCAGGCTGTCACTAATCCTGAAAACACCTTATTCGCAGTTAAGCGCCTGATTGGTCGCAAGTTCGACAATGAAGTCGTGCAGCGTGATATCGATATGGTGCCTTATAAAATTATTAAAGCTGACAATGGCGATGCCTGGGTTGAAGCTAACGGCAAAAAGATGGCTGCACCTGAAGTATCCGCACGTGTGCTGATGAAAATGAAGCAGACAGCTGAAGATTATTTGGGTGAGGAAGTAACTGAAGCTGTTGTTACTGTACCTGCTTACTTTAATGATTCGCAGCGACAGGCAACCAAAGATGCCGGCAAAATTGCGGGTCTGGATGTTAAGCGCATTATCAATGAGCCAACTGCAGCGGCACTTGCCTACGGTATGGATAAGCAACGCGGTGATCGTAAGATTGTTGTGTACGATCTTGGCGGTGGTACTTTTGATGTATCGGTTATAGAAATTGCCGAGATTGACGGTGAGCACCAGTTCGAAGTGCTGGCAACCAATGGTGATACTTTCCTTGGTGGTGAAGATTTTGATATGCGCATCATCAGCTTCCTTGCTGAAGAATTTAAGAAAGAAAGTGGTGTGGATATCAGCACAGACCCCTTGGCTATGCAGCGTCTTAAAGAGTCTGCTGAAAAAGCTAAGATTGAACTATCTTCTTCACAACAAACTGATGTGAACCTGCCCTACATTACGGCTGATGCATCTGGGCCAAAGCATCTGAATATAACGCTGACACGTGCCAAGCTTGAGTCGCTGGTTGCTGATCTTGTAGATCGCACGATGGCACCTTGTAACACAGCATTGAAGGATGCAGGCCTTGCTGCAAATGAGATCAATGATGTGATTCTTGTTGGCGGTCAGACTCGCATGCCTAAAGTCCAGGAAGAAGTTGAAAAGTTCTTCGGTCAGGAGCCGCGCCGGGATGTGAATCCTGATGAGGCGGTTGCCATGGGTGCAGGTATCCAGGGTGGTGTGTTGTCAGGTGAGGTTAAGGATATCCTCTTACTTGATGTAACACCGTTATCATTGGGTATTGAAACTCTTGGCTCAGTAATGACCAAGCTTATCGACAAGAACACCACAATTCCTACTAAGGCAAACCAGGTGTTTTCAACTGCCGATGATAACCAGTCAGCTGTGACTATTCATGTGCTGCAGGGTGAGCGTGAACGTGCGGCTGACAACAAGTCGCTGGGACGTTTTGATCTGGCAGATATTCCGCCATCACCGCGCGGCATCCCGCAGATTGAAGTGACTTTTGATATTGATGCGAACGGTATTCTCAATGTGTCGGCTAAAGATAAGGCGACTGGTAAAGAGCAGAATATTGTGATCAAAGCCTCAAGCGGTTTATCGGATGATGAAATTGATCGAATGGTTTCTGATGCCGAGGCACATGCAGAGGACGATCAGAAGTTCCGTGAGCTGGTGGATGTGCGTAATCAGGCTGAGCAGACCATGCATGCCACTGAGAAATCGTTGGAAGACCTTGGTGAGAAGGTTGAAGCTGAAGAACGTGCCAAGGTTGAATCTGCCATTGCGGATTTGAAGGAAGCCATTAAGAGCGATGACAAAGAGATTATTGAAACCAAGTCCGCGGCATTAGCTGAAGCAGCGACACCTATGGCACAGAAAGCCTATGAGGCAGCTCAGGCTGAAGGTGGTGATGCAGATGTAACTGATGCTGCAGCTGCTGATGACAGTGTTGTCGATGCTGAGTTTGAAGAAGTGAAGGATGACGACGAACAGAAGTCTGCCTAGGTAGGCTGCTGAATGGGGTCTGACCCCGAGATTCAGTACTGTTACAAAATTAGGTTGCTGTATTTGCAGTCGGTTCGATCGGGGTCTGCCCCCTTTTGGTCCGGCTGCATTGCTGTTTAAAGGAAAAACATGTCAAAGCGTGATTTTTACGAGATTCTGGGTGTAGAAAAAGGTGTGTCTGCCGGAGACCTGAAAAAGGCTTACCGGCGGCTGGCCATGAAGCATCACCCTGATCGTAATCCGGATAATGCAGAAGCTGAGGCCAAATTTAAAGAAGCCAAAGAGGCTTATGAGATTTTGTCTGATGATCATAAGCGTGCTGCTTATGATCAGTACGGCCATGCAGGGGTTGATGGTGCTGCTGGCATGGGTGGCATGGGTGGCATGGGCGGCATGGGTGGCCAGGGTTTTGGAGACGCCTTTGGTGATGTTTTTGGTGATATTTTTGGCGGCGGTCGACGCGGCGGTACAAATGGGGTTTTTCGTGGCGCTGATTTACGTTATGACCTGGAGCTCAGCCTTGAGCAGGCGGTCAGGGGTCATTCAGCTGAAGTATTCCTTCACAGTTTGATCGGTTGTAAGACCTGTAATGGCAGCGGTGCGAAGAAGGGCACTAGCCGTAAAAAATGCACAACCTGTGGCGGTGCAGGGCAGGTGCGGCGGCAGCAGGGTTTCTTCTCTGTGCAGCAGACGTGTCCGGATTGTCGTGGAGAAGGCACTAAGGTTGAAGACCCCTGCACGGATTGCCATGGTCAGGGCCGTACTGAACAGCGTCGTACATTGTCAGTTAAAGTGCCGGCAGGTGTAGATACGGGTGATCGTATTCGTTTATCCGGAGAAGGTGAAGCAGGAAAGAATGGTGGACCATCGGGTGATCTCTATGTTGAGGTTCGGCTGTTGCCACATGCTGTATTTGAACGTGATGGTGCAGATCTTTCCTGTCAGGTACCGCTGGCTTTTACAACGGCTGCACTGGGTGGTGAGGTTAAAGTGCCAACCCTAGAGGGTGAAGTCAGCCTTAAAATTCCTGCTGGTAGTCAGTCAGGTCGTGTATTCCGTTTACGTGGTAAGGGTGTAAAGCAGGTTCGTGGTGGTGGTCCGGGTGATTTGTATGCACGAGTTGATGTTGAAACGCCAACCGATCTGACGAATGAGCAGAAAAATCTGCTGAACCAATTTGAGGCTTCTCTAACCGCTGATGGTGACCGTCATACGCCACGCCGCAGTTCCTGGAAAGACAGTGTCAAAGAATTCTTTGACGGAATTTAAATAAGGTCACTTTTTTGTCACACGCACAGCCGCCTTACTCTGTATGACCTGAAAGCTTTTTATCATTTTCACCTGCTCGTACGGTAAACTCTTCCCCTGATTTCACAGGGAGTTCTCAATGCTCAAGATTGGCGTATTTGGTGCTAATGGCCGCATGGGTCGTGCTGTGGCCCGGGTTGTAACTGCTTCAGCAGATGCAGAAGTTGTCGGTGCTGTCACGGAAGCAGGTAATGAGACGGTGGGGCAGGATGTAGGTGAGCTTGCAGGCCTGGGTTCACTGGGCGTCATTATCACTGCGGATGCTGAAGAGGCGCTGGCTGATGTGGATGTTGCTATTGATTTTACTCTGCCTGCAGCCGTGTCTGGAAACCTTGCTGCCTGTAAGGCAAGTGGCTGTGCCTTGGTTATGGGTACAACCGGGCTTGCGCCCGAACATGTCGCTCTACTAGATGAAATAAGTAATTCAATACCAATACTTTATGGGCGTAACCTAAGTATTGGTGTTAATGTTTTTACTGAACTTGCACGGCAGGCTGCCCACTATCTTGGTGATAACTGGGATGTGGAAATTACCGAGGCTCATCATCGTTTTAAACTGGATGCACCCTCAGGAACGGCTTTACAGCTGGGTGAGGCGGTGGCCGATGTACGAGGTAGCAACCTGGATGATTTAGCGGTTATTGGCCGCAGTGGTCATACGGGTGAACGGCCTGCAGGCGCTATTGGTATCAATTCGATCCGGGCCGGTAATATTGTTGGAGATCATAAAGTTGCATTTGTTTCCGAGACTGAGACTGTAGAATTAATGCATCATGCCGTTGACCGGGAACTCTTCGCCAGTGGTGCATTACGGGCAGCTCAATGGCTGGCCGGAAAATCAGCCGGGCTTTACAGTATGCGAGATCTACTGGGATTTAAATGACGGCAGGCTTCTGGGCCGTGCGTAGCCGGCACGGAAGGCTAAATGCCGGAATTTATGTTATTGAAGTGTTCAAGCTTCATAAGGCCAAATGACGGCAGGCTTCTGGGCCGTGCGTAGCCGGCACGGAAGGCTGAATGCTGGAATTTATGTCGTTGAAGTGTTCGAGCTTCATAAGGCCAAATGACGGCAGGCTTTTGTGGGGTCAGACAACATAATTTATTAAGTGTTCTGACACATGAAGTGAGCTTTGAGGTCAGAAATTGAGCATAAAGTAGTTTTGTACCCTTAAATAGCTAAAAAAATTGGTGTCTGACACCAAAAGTACTGGCATAAACTATTCACTTGGATAAAATACCTTCGGTCCCAAGAATGAATAAAGACGCGGGAGGCGCTCCGGACCGGATCCTCCCGTTTCGTATATCTGGGTAACGTAAAAGTCTGGAGTTATTGACAGGTGGCATCACCCGCTCTGCTGGCGCTGGAAGACGGCACGATTTTTCGCGGCATTTCTATTGGTGCTGAAGGCAAAGCTGTTGGTGAAGTGGTGTTTAACACCTCTATGACCGGTTATCAGGAAATTCTTACCGATCCGTCCTATGCTCGCCAGATTGTTACCTTGACCTACCCACATATCGGTAACACCGGTACTAACAGCGAAGACTTTGAAAGCCAGAAAATTTTCGCGGCGGGCCTCGTTATTCGTGATTTGCCTATATTAGAAAGCAGCTGGCGTTCAGAGCTTGGTTTTCAGGAGTTTCTTCGCCGCGGTAATATTCCAGCAATTGCCGGTATTGATACCCGTAAACTGACACGCATTCTGCGGGAAAAGGGTGCTCAGTCAGGGTGCATTATTACCGGTGAGATCGAAGTTGATACCGCAATTAATTACGCAAAAAAATTCCCAGGTCTGACGGGCATGGATCTTGCACAGGTTGTTAGCAGTGAGTGTACTTATCAATGGAGTATGGGCTCGGGTTGGCCCATGCCGGAAGGGTCTCCGGGTAAGCGAGTAACGAACTACCATGTTGTTGCTTATGATTTTGGTATCAAACGGAACATCCTTCGCTTACTTGTAGACCAGCATTGCCGTGTGACGGTTGTACCCGCTCAGACACCAGCTGAAGATGTGTTAGCGATGGCACCGGATGGTGTCTTTTTGTCGAATGGCCCCGGTGATCCAGAGCCTTGTACCTATGCTATTAATGCTATCCAGAAAATTCTGGAAGCGGGTATCCCGACATTTGGTATTTGTCTTGGGCATCAGCTACTGGCACTCGCAAGTGGTGCTAAAAGCATCAAAATGAAGTTTGGCCATCATGGTGCAAACCATCCGGTGCTGAATCTCACCACGAAGGAAGTTGCCATTACGAGCCAGAATCATGGCTTTGCTGTTGATGAGGAATCATTGCCTGATACTTTGCGTGCAACCCATAGGTCGTTATTTGATCATTCATTACAGGGTATCGAGCGTACTGACTGTTTGGCCATGGGTTTTCAGGGGCATCCTGAGGCAAGTCCAGGGCCGCATGATTTACGACCTATCTTTTTGCGGTTTATTGAGATGATGCGCGAACACCGGGTAGCGGCGGTCAGTAAGACCGCTTAAGCATTAAGAATAGCAAGACTAGAAAAAATATAAATTACGAACACTAAAGACCGGGAACCCACTCATAAGATGCCTAAACGTACTGATATCAAAAGCGTCATGATCATTGGTGCTGGCCCGATTATTATCGGCCAGGCTTGTGAGTTTGATTATTCTGGCGCTCAGGCCTGTAAGGCGTTACAGGAAGAGGGTTATCGGGTCATCCTGGTGAATTCCAATCCGGCAACCATCATGACAGACCCGGATATGGCTGATGCTATTTACATAGAGCCAGTGCACTGGAAGGCTGTTGCTAACATTATAGAGAAGGAGCGCCCGGATGCGTTGTTGCCCACGATGGGTGGTCAGACCGCGCTTAATTGTGCACTCGATCTGGCGCGTGAAGGCGTGCTGGAAAAATTTAATGTTGAATTAATTGGTGCCTCTCAGGAAGCAATTGATACAGCAGAGGACCGGGAAAAATTTAAGGCTGCTATGGATAGTGTTGGCCTTCATTCGGCCCGAGCCTATATAGCTAAAACATGGGAAGAAGCACTCGACGGACATGACGAAATTGGTTTTCCTACGATTATTCGTCCCAGCTTTACTATGGGTGGCAGTGGCGGTGGTATTGCTTACAACATGGAAGAGTTCGAGGATATTGTTACCCGCGGTCTTGATCTGTCACCAACTACTGAAGTGTTGCTTGAAGAGTCATTGCTTGGCTGGAAAGAATTTGAGATGGAGGTTGTCCGGGATAGTGCTGATAACTGCATCATTATTTGTTCTATTGAAAACTTTGACCCTATGGGTGTTCATACTGGTGACTCAATCACGGTTGCTCCTGCACAAACACTAACTGATAGGGAATACCAGGAGCTGCGGAATGCTTCCATAACAATCCTGCGGCGTATTGGTGTTGATACGGGTGGTTCAAATGTGCAGTTTGCGATTAATCCAGAGGATGGTCGTATCATTGTTATTGAAATGAACCCGAGGGTGTCACGTTCATCTGCACTGGCATCCAAGGCCACCGGTTTTCCCATTGCCAAAGTTGCAGCCAAACTGGCAGTTGGCTATACGCTGGATGAATTGCGTAATGAAATTACGGGTGGTGCAACCCCGGCTTCATTTGAGCCCAGTATTGATTATGTGGTGACTAAGGTGCCACGGTTTACCTTTGAAAAGTTTCCCAATGCCAATGATCGTCTGACGACACAGATGAAATCTGTTGGTGAGGTTATGGCCATTGGTCGTTGCTTCCAGGAATCCTTGCAGAAAGCACTACGAGGACTGGAGACCGGTATAGATGGTCTGGTTCCCAAACTTGATTCGGTTGATACAGATGAGCAACGCGACCTGATTCATGCCGAAATACGTAGTGCAGGCGCTGAGCGGATTCTTTATCTTGGGGATGCTTTTCGTGATGCGATGAGCATAGAAGAGGCTTATAAAATTACCGGCATTGATCCCTGGTTTCTTGCTCAGGTACGTGACCTTATTTTGACTGAAAGCTGGGTTACAGAAATAGGCCCGGAAGCCCTGCAGGCTGACAATTTACGTGCATTAAAACGTAAAGGCTTTGCTGACAGTCGGATTGCAACATTGCTGAAGCTGGAAGAATCAGTTGTGCGTATTCGCCGTCTGGAACAAAATATTCTTCCTGTATTTAAGCGTGTGGATACCTGTGCAGCTGAGTTTTCAACTACGACTGCCTATCTTTACTCTACTTATGAAGAAGAGTGTGAAGCTGAGCCCACTAATAACAAGAAAATCATGATTCTTGGTGGTGGTCCAAACCGTATCGGTCAGGGCATTGAGTTTGATTACTGTTGTGTACATGCAGCCATGGCACTGCGTGAAGCAGGTTATGAAACCATTATGGTGAATTGTAATCCTGAAACAGTTTCAACTGACTATGACACTTCAGATCGCTTGTATTTTGAGCCCCTCACTTTTGAGGATGTCATGACTATTATTGATATTGAAAAGCCTGAAGGTGTGATTGTGCAGTACGGAGGTCAGACCCCACTCAAGCTTGCGCGCGGATTGGAGGCAGCTGGTGCACCCATTATTGGCACTTCTCCGGATTCAATTGATCTGGCAGAGGATCGAGAACGTTTTCAGCAACTGGTAGAACAGCTTGATCTGAAACAGCCACCTAATGGTACTGCACGTAATATTAAACAGGCTGTTGATATAGCAACTGAAGTTGGTTATCCATTGGTGGTACGGCCATCTTATGTGCTTGGTGGGCGTGCAATGGAAATTGTGCATAACGAAAAAGATTTGCGCACCTATATGGATGAGGCTGTGCAGGTTTCGAATGACAGTCCGGTCTTGCTGGATCGTTTTCTTGATCTGGCTGTTGAGGTTGATGTGGACTGCGTCAGTGATGGTACAGATGTTGTTATTGGTGGCGTGATGGAGCATATCGAGCAGGCCGGGGTGCACTCAGGTGATTCAGGTTGTTCTTTACCGCCGATTACTCTGGATAAAGAAATCATTCAGCGTTTGTCGAAACAAGTTGTTGATATGGCCAAGGCGCTAAAAGTAATAGGTATTATGAATACCCAGTTTGCAATTCAAAATGGGGTTATTTATTTGCTTGAAGTAAATCCGCGTGCTTCACGAACCATTCCTTTTGTGTCAAAAGCGGTAGGTCAGCCGCTGGCAAAGATTGCTGCCAAGGCAATGGCCGGTATCAGCTTGCAAGAGCAGGGCTTCACTAAGGAAATTGTGCCACCTTATTTTTCAGTGAAGGAAGCCGTTTTCCCATTTTCCAAGTTCCCTGATGCAGATCCGATTCTTGGGCCTGAAATGAAATCAACCGGTGAGGTTATGGGCACAGGGCGGTCCTTTGGCGAGGCATATGCTAAGGCGCAGCTTGCATCTGGTGTTGAATTGCCAACCAAGGGTACTGCTTTTATATCAGTACGTGATCGCGATAAACCCGAAGCTGCCAAGTTGGCTTCTGATCTGGTTGCTCGAGGGTTCCGAATTGTGGCGTCTGATGGCACAGCTATATACTTGGCAGGCCATGATATTCCCTGCCGACGTATTAATAAGGTACGGGAAGGGCGCCCTCATGCTGTGGATATGATTAAGAGCAATGAAATAGCGCTGATTGTTAATACAACGGAAGGTAAAAAAGCGATTCGGGAATCACAGGGTATACGTGCTGCTGCAGTAGTTAATAAGGTCACTTACTACACAACCATCAATGCGGCACAGGCAACCTGCACTGCACTTGATTATCTAGAGTCTACAGAAGTCAACAAATTGCAGGACCTGCATAGGGAGATCGCAGCGTGAGTAAGGTGCCAATTACGGTTGAGGGTGCAGAGAAACTGCGGGCTGAACTTAAGAAATTGAAGAATGAAGATCGACCCAGAATTTCTAAAGCCATTGCTGAGGCACGTGCACACGGTGATCTGAAAGAAAATGCTGAATACCATGCGGCAAAGGAAGAGCAGGGTTTATCCGAGGCGCGACTACGTGACATTGAAGGTAAGTTATCAAATGCACAAATAATCGATATTAAAGCGATAGCTGCATCTGACAAAGTTATCTTTGGGGCAACGGTCGTGCTCTATGACACCGAAACTGAAGCAGAAGTACGCTACCGGATTGTTGGTGATGATGAGTCTGATATTTCGGCAGGTATGCTGTCTGTTTCAGCACCAATTGCCCGAGCAATCATTGGTAAACGTGAAGGTGATGAGGTTGATATCACCACACCTGGCGGGCAGAAAAGCTATGAGGTCATAGAGGTTTTGTATATATGACGCCATCATGTTCTGGGTTCGTAATTTACCAGGGACATTGATAGCACTCGTATCAGGTCTGTCTGGTTCATTTATGGATGCTGTTTATAGTTCCCTGGGGTATGTGTTCAAGGATTAACCTGGTTTCGGTAATGTAATCTTTGGGTCTTTCCTTCGTGGTCTGTATAAGGCTGCGATATTTCCCACCCGACTAATTAGTGTTGCGCTGGTTTTTTTAGCAAGTTCGGCAATAGCTGCATCACGTGTGTCCCGGTCACCCGCGCGTACCTTAATCTTGATAAGTTCGTGATGTTCCAAGGCCCCATGCAGTTCTTTTATTACTGTGTCAGTAACGCCCTTGTCGCCAACTGTAACAACTGGCTTTAGGTTATGGGCGGCACTGCGGAGAAATTTTTTCTGACGTTCAGTTAGTTTCAAGTTATCTATTCCGGCTGATAATTCATAAGTGTAGACGAAATATGTCTTAACAGGTCGGTATTATTTTAAACACCCAGTCATTTATAAATGCTACGCAGCTAGCAATGAATGCTCTGGATGCGGTGATGGAGTTTCTTGGGGTATCTTAATATCGTTGTCTTTTGCTGCAGATGTAATCAGGTATACCTGTGTATTTGCTATGTGGTATCGTTTTTATTCTTAAATGCAGACATCTTGTGCCACTCTGCTTTGCACTAATTGATAGTAGAAATATGGCCAACAAATCTTCAAGTAACAAATGGAAGCGTCGGCAGGCGGCAGATCCTTATGTAAAGCGTGCCCATGAAGAAGGCTGGCGGTCTCGAGCGGTCTTCAAGCTGGAAGAACTGGATAAGAAGTATCAGCTGTTCCGCGGTAACTCAATTGTTGTTGATCTTGGTGCAGCCCCTGGTGGCTGGAGCCAGTATGCGGCTAAAAGAGCTTTACCCAAGGGTCGGGTGATTGCCACCGATATCTTGGCGATGGAGCCTATTGATGGGGTGATCTTTCATCAGGCTGATTTTACAGAAGATGACGCATTGCAAAATCTATTAAAAACATTGGATGGGGGCCGTGTGGACCTTGTTTTATCGGATATGGCCCCCAATATAACGGGTATGCGATCGGTTGATCAGCCTCGTGGTATGTACCTGGTAGAGCTGGGGCTTGATCTGGCAACCCGGGTATTGGCATCGGGTGGTACGTTTGTAACGAAGATATTTATGGGTGAGGGTTTTGATGAGTTGCTGGCAGAATGCCGGAAACGCTTCAAAACTGTACGAATACGTAAGCCTGCGGCTTCGCGGCAAGAAAGTCGAGAGACTTACATCGTGGCTAGCGGCTTTCGCGTATAGTACCGTTATTAGTAATATGTCTGAATAAGGCTTGAAAATCTCTTTGGAGTTCATGTGAACGACCTTGCGAAAAATATTATTCTCTGGATTGTCATAGCGATAGTCCTGTTATCTGTATTTAACAGCTTCTCTCCCGGCCAGCGGGCCACGAGTACTATTGAGTATTCCCAGTTTCTGGACTTTGCCGAGACCGGTATGGTTAATAACGTTCAGTTTAATGGTCGTGAAATTACGGGTGACCTGAGCTCTGGTGGTGAATTTAAGACCTTTAGCCCGGAAACAGACAATACAGCGGTTATTGGTCAGTTAGAGAAGAGTGGTGTGACCTTCAGCGGTACTGAGCCACAGAGTCAGAACTTCTTTGTAAGTCTCCTTATTAACGCCTTCCCCGTGTTGTTGCTGATTGGTGTATGGATTTACTTTATGCGTCAGATGCAAGGTGGCGGTGGTGGCCGTGGGGCAATGTCCTTTGGTAAGAGCCGAGCCAGATTGCTGGGTGAGGACCAGGTTAATGTGACTTTTGTTGATGTTGCTGGTGTTGAAGAGGCCAAGGAAGAGCTGGTCGAGGTTGTTGATTTCCTGATGGACCCGGCTAAATTTCAGCGGCTTGGCGGTAAAATTCCTAAAGGTGTATTACTTGTAGGTTCCCCAGGTACTGGTAAAACCTTGCTGGCTCGTTCTGTTGCGGGTGAGGCTAAGGTGCCGTTTTACACAATATCAGGCTCTGATTTTGTTGAGATGTTTGTAGGTGTAGGTGCTTCACGTGTGCGCGATATGTTCGAACAGGCTAAGAAGCAGGCGCCATGCATTATTTTTATTGATGAGATTGATGCCGTAGGCCGCCATCGTGGTGCTGGTGTGGGTGGAGGGCATGATGAGCGTGAGCAAACATTGAACCAGTTGCTGGTGGAAATGGATGGCTTCGAAGGCAATGAAGGTGTGATTGTTATTGCCGCTACCAACCGACCTGATGTACTTGACCCAGCTTTGTTAAGGCCTGGCCGTTTTGATCGTCAGGTTGTTGTGCCGTTGCCTGATGTGCGCGGACGTGAGCAGATTCTTAAAGTGCACATGCGTAAAGTACCGCTTGGTGATGATGTGAAGCCTGCCATTATTGCTCGAGGTACTCCTGGATTTTCCGGTGCTGATCTGGCCAACCTGGTCAATGAGGCCGCACTGTTTGCAGCACGCGCTAATAAACGTGATGTTGGTATGGAGCAGTTTGAGAAGGCCAAAGATAAAATCATGATGGGCAGCGAAAGGCGCTCATTGGTGATGAGCGATGAAGAGAAAAAGCTTACGGCTTACCATGAAGCAGGCCACGCCATTGTTGGTCTGACTGTTACTGATCATGATCCTGTCTATAAAGTGTCAATCATTCCGCGTGGTCGTGCACTGGGCGTTACGATGTTTCTGCCGGAAGAGGACCGCTACAGTCATAGTAAGCGACGCTTGATTAGCCAGATTACCAGCCTGTTTGGTGGTCGTATTGCCGAGGAACTGGTATTTGGTGCGGATGCAGTCACTACCGGGGCATCCAATGATATTGAGCGCTCAACTGATCTGGCACGCAATATGGTAACCAAGTGGGGGTTCTCTGAGCGACTCGGTCCTTTGACCTACACTGAAGAAGAAGGCGAGGTATTCCTTGGTCGTTCGGTTACCCAGCACAAGCAGGTGTCGGATGTAACCGTGCATGCAATCGATGAAGAGGTTCGCAAGATTGTCGATACAAGCTATGAGCACGCAACTAAAATCCTGACAGACAATGCGGAAAAGCTGCATGCCATGGCTGAGGCTTTGATTAAGTATGAAACGATTGATATGAAGCAGATTCAGGCCTTAATGGAAGGCCGAGAACCGCCACCACCGGAAGATTGGACAAGTAGTGATTCAGACCCTACGGCGCCTGCAACAGGTGGTTCGGTTGATGATAAATCAGATAAAAATTCAAATATTGGTGAGGCTGCCGGACAGCACTGATTTTTCCTGACCTAGTATCCCTTGATTAGATACCCAAGGACCGGGTTTGCGGTAATGCAGGCCCGGTTTTTTCTTTATAAGAACTATGCAACTTTGTTTCCCCTCTGCTTCACTTGAGCTTGGTGTTACCCGGGTCATGGGTATCCTGAATGTCACACCTGATTCTTTTTCGGATGGTGGGCTTTATGCTTCACATGATGCGGCACTCAGGCGTGCGTTGGAGATGGTTGAAGAGGGTGCGGATATTATTGATGTGGGGGGTGAATCTACCCGCCCTGGCGCAACTCCTCTAGGTACGGCCGAGGAAATTGACCGGGTAGTTCCGGTGATTGAGGCTATATGTAGGCTGACATCAGTGCCCGTCTCAGTTGATACCAGTAAGCCGGAGGTTATGCGGGCAGGTGCGGCAGCAGGTGCATCTATGCTGAATGACGTGCGTGCACTTGGTGTTGAGGGCGCTGTGGAGGTCGCAGCTGAATTGAATTTACCGGTGTGCCTGATGCATATGCAGGGTGAGCCTAGGACCATGCAGGCAGAACCACACTATGCTGATGTGGTAGCTGAAGTACTGAATTACCTGCAAGAACGTATAGCGGTGTGTGTTGCGGCAGGCATTAAAACAAGCAATATAGTGATTGACCCGGGCTTTGGCTTTGGTAAAACACTGGAACATAATCTGGCATTATTCAGCTCACTTGACGAATTTGTAGGTACTGGGCAGCCTTTATTGATTGGGGTTTCTCGCAAGTCCATGATTCTTAAACTACTGAATGATGAAAGCTGTGATCGTGTTATTGGAAGTGTGACTCTGGCGCTGGCGGCAGCACGCAAAGGGGCGCATATTGTTCGGGTACATGATGTTAGGCAGACTGTAGATGCACTTAGAATAGAGGCTGCCGTCGCAGGATTTTAGAAGGGTCATAGCAAAGAAGGGTCGGTAAGCTACCGCCCTGGGATTAAATTTTAATGAGCAGAAAATATTTTGGTACAGATGGTATACGTGGCACAGTTGGTGAAGAACCCTTAACCGCAGAATTTGCCCTGCGACTGGCAAGTGCTGCCGCACGTGTGCTGGCGCCAGATGGTGGTACGGTTGCAATAGGCAAGGATACCCGGGTGTCAGGTTATATGTTTGAATCTGCACTTGAGGCGGGTTTTGTTGCTGCCGGTATGGATGTCATGCTACTTGGTCCTGTGCCAACCCCTGCGATTGCCTATCTGACGAGGTCATTGGGTGCTGATCTAGGCGTGGTTATTAGTGCATCACATAACCAGTATCAGGATAACGGTATTAAATTTTTTGATCGCCAGGGGCGCAAGCTTTCTGATGAGATTGAAGAAAAGATAGAGACAAACCTGCTTGAGCCAGCAATTACCCGACCATCAGAATCACTGGGGCGTGCCAGCCGTGTAGATACGGCACGTAATCAGTATCAGTGGTTTGCCATGTCCAGTGTGCCGCAGGATATGCGTCTGGAAGATATGAAGATTGCTCTGGATTGTTCTAATGGCGCAGCTTATAAAGTTGCCCCACGTGTGCTGGCTGATCTTGGTGCTGATCTTATACCCATTGGCTGCTCGCCAAATGGCAAAAATATTAATATGGATTGTGGTTCAAACCATCCTGAATTGTTACAGGCAACGGTAACAGCCACGGGTGCTGATCTTGGCATTGCACTTGATGGTGATGGTGACCGCTTGTTGATGGTTGATCATGAGGGCAACCTGCTTGATGGCGATCAGCTATTATTTATTCTTGCTAATGCTCGGCATAAGGAAGGTGTTCTGGCGGGACCAATTGTAGGGACCTTAATGAGTAATCTTGGGCTGGAAAAAGCCCTTGGTGATCTGGGTATAGAGTTTATGCGTGCCAAAGTTGGTGACCGTTATGTACTGGAATTGCTGCAGGAAAATGACGGTGTGCTTGGTGGTGAAACCTCTGGGCACCTTATTTGTCTGGATAAGACCACTACAGGTGATGGCCTGATCAGTGCATTGCAGGTGCTGACGGTCATTTGTCAGTCTGGCCTTAAGCTGACAGAGCTTGCAGCGAAAATGCCAAAGTATCCTCAGGCGCTGGTTAATGTTCGGGTCGCAGGTAAGATGGACCTGAATTCAAAGTCGGTTCAGGCGTCGGTTCAGAGTGTAGAGCACCAGTTAGGTGATTGTGGGCGTGTGGTACTCCGTGCCTCCGGTACCGAGCCCGTTGTAAGAGTTATGGTCGAAGGTGAGGATGCGATGCAGGTTGAAACCCTGGCTGGCGAGATTGCGGACGCCGTTAGTTCTGCTGCCGCCTGAGGCTGATTGGACTTAATTAAGGGAAATGCCTGCCGGTTGGTTATCCTAATCCTGCTTATAGGGCGAAATCACATTGATTTTCAGCGGTTGGAGAGCTAACCTTCCGCCACCTTTTATGCCGGTTCGGGTGAATCCGGCTTTTTTGCTGCAGAAACTGGGTTAAAACCTGAGATGCGTAGACCTTTAATAGCCGGAAACTGGAAGATGAATGGTACCCGTGACAGTGTTACGGAGCTGCTACATGGTATAGCTGCAGGTGCTGATGCTGTCAGTGGTGCGGATATTCTGGTTTGTCCTCCATTTGTATTTTTATCGCAGGCTCAGGCATTTATTGGCCGTAGTCCCATTGCACTTGGTGCCCAGGATTTGTATGTCGAAAAGAGAGGGGCTTATACGGGTGAAATTTCCGGCCCCATGCTCAAGGATTTAGGCTGTGGATACGTCATTGTGGGGCATTCTGAGCGCCGGGCACTGATGGGTGAGGGAAATGACATTGTGGCCCGCAAGTTTGCTGCAGCACAAGAAGAGGGGCTAACGCCCATTCTGTGTGTGGGTGAAACCCTTGAAGAGCGCCAGTCTGATACTACGTTGAATGTCATTAACAGCCAGTTCTCGGCTGTTGCAGATGCTGTGGGTATTGAGGCATTTGCTCAGGCCGTGGTTGCCTATGAGCCTGTTTGGGCTATTGGTACCGGTGAAACGGCCTCCCCGGAGCAGGCGCAAGAAGTTCATGCAGCATTACGTGGGATGGCGGCCAAGCGTAGTGCTAGAATAGCCGCCGATTTACGGTTGCTGTATGGCGGAAGTGTTAAGTCAGCTAATGCTGCAGATCTTTTTTCTATGCCGGATATAGACGGTGGACTGATTGGTGGAGCATCTCTTGAAGCAGGTGAGTTTCTGGCGATTTGTAATGCCGCAGGTTAACTAATGAATACATTTACTACACTCGCGCTTATTGCGCATGTGCTGATTGCTGCATCCATCATCGGATTGGTGATGCTGCAAAGAGGTAAGGGTGCCGATGCAGGTGCAGGTTTTGGTTCGGGTGCATCTGGTACGGTATTTGGTGCGCGTGGTTCAGCTAATTTTCTGTCACGTTCAACTGCTGTTATGGCTGCGCTGTTTTTTGCCAGTAGCCTGCTGCTTGCCTACATGAACAGTGATGGTAACCGTAAGGTTGTAACCAGTATCCTCGATGAGGACGCAGTTGTTGAAGAAGGTATTTCAACAGAAGTGCCTGAAGTGATAGAAGCAGATGAGTTTGATTTGCCGCCATTGCCTGAAGCTACTGATTCAATAGATGCAGAGAGCACAGATAGTGTTGATTCTTTGCCTGTCGTTCCGGAGTAGTTGAGCGACGTTCCAATAAGTATTAATAGCCGATGTGGTGGAATTGGTAGACACGCTATCTTGAGGGGGTAGTGGCGAGAGCTGTGCCGGTTCGAGTCCGGCCATCGGCACCATTTAAAGTGAGTCAGGGATAGGTATTAAATGTGTAAGGAATACGTATATTCCGGAGCCTTTCATTCCTTGTTTCCGGTGTTGTGCAGAGAGACAGGCTGATAAAATGCCCTGTCCAAAACGGTAAAGAATCATGCTGGTTCAAAATTATCTACCTGCCCTTATATTCCTCTGCGTAGCGGCTGGTATTGGCTTGTTATTGCTGATTATTGGTTTTATGGTCGGGCGCGGTTCTAAGGACGCAGAAAAGCTGTCGACTTATGAATGTGGCTTTGAGCCATTTGAAGATGCGCGCATGAAATTTGATGTGCGCTATTACCTTGTTGCTATTCTCTTTATTGTTTTTGATCTGGAAATTGCCTTTTTATTCCCCTGGGCAATATCTCTGGACAGTGTAGGTCTGTTCGGGGTGCTTGCTATGGGCGTTTTTCTTGCGGTGCTGGTTGTTGGCTTTATTTATGAATGGAAGAAGGGTGCACTGGAATGGGATTAACTGAGCAGCTTCCCCGCGATCTCCCCACCACGCATCAGCAAGAGGGCTTTGTTGTTACCAAGCTGGGGTCATTGATTGACTGGGCTCAGGACAGTGGTGTTGCCAAGTGGGCACGAACAGGGTCTATGTGGCCTATGACATTTGGCCTGGCCTGTTGTGCTGTCGAAATGATGCAGGCGGGTGCTGCTCGTTATGATATGGACCGGTTTGGTGTGATGTTCCGGCCAAGTCCGCGTCAGTCTGATGTAATGATCGTTGCGGGCACGCTGTGTAATAAGATGGCGCCAGCATTGCGCAAAGTTTATGACCAGATGAGCGAACCACGTTGGGTGATTTCAATGGGTTCCTGCGCTAATGGTGGAGGTTACTACCATTATTCCTATTCTGTAGTTCGTGGCTGTGATCGGATTGTTCCGGTTGATGTTTATGTGCCGGGTTGCCCGCCTACAGCTGAGGCGCTGCTGTACGGCATCATCCAGTTGCAGAACAAAATTCGTCACTCCAGCGTTATCGGCCGGTAAGTCTTAATGAATAGTCGTTATCAGGCTCTTTCAGCCAATCTTTCAGCGCGCTTCGGTGATGCTATTGAGGATGTCATCCAGGGCCCCAATGATGCTCATGGTGAACTGACTGTGGTGGTGGCTAAGGAGTCGTTAACGCAAGTGTGTGCAGCACTGCGTGATGAGCCTGACTTTGCCTTTGAAATGCTGATTGATATTTGTGGTGTTGATTACCTGACCTATGGTGAGAGTGAGTGGGAAACGCGCAGTGCATCAAACAGTGGTTTTAGCCGTGGTGTAGACCGGGAAGTTGTGATTCCTGATCCGGCTACTGAGTATGACTCACAGCGTTTTGCAGTTGTCTATCAACTGCTTTCTGTTAGTAATAATCAACGGTTACGTTTGCGTGTATATACAGGCACGGCTAATCCCCCGGTTGTACCTTCTGTAATTGAAATCTGGAGTTCAGCTGATTGGTATGAGCGTGAGGCATTTGATCTCTTTGGTATTTTATTTGAGGGTCATCCGGACCTTCGTAGAATATTGACCGATTATGGTTTTATCGGACATCCATTCCGCAAGGATTTTCCACTTAGCGGTAATGTAGAAGTTAAGTATGACGAAGAACTTGGCCGGGTAGTTTATCAGCCGGTAAGTATTGAGCCACGTACACTGGTGCCTCGTACTATCCGTGATGACAACCGTTATGTGTCAGCTGACAAGGAGTCCGGGGACAATGGCTGAGATTCAGAATTTCACCATGAACTTCGGCCCGCAGCATCCGGCCGCACACGGTGTGCTGCGCCTTGTGCTGGAAATGGAAGGTGAGGTCATTAAGACGGCGGATCCACATATTGGCCTGCTGCACAGGGCTACGGAGAAGCTGGCAGAAACCAAGCCATATAACCAAAGTATCGGTTATATGGATCGTCTCGATTATGTTTCCATGATGTGTAATGAACACGGTTACGTCATGGCGATTGAGAAGTTGCTTGGTATAGATGTGCCTGTTCGTGCTCAGTATATACGGGTAATGTTTGATGAGATAACCCGCATTCTTAATCACTTGATGTGGCTTGGTACACACGGGCTTGATGTCGGTGCGATGACCATGTTTCTGTATTGCTTCCGTGAGCGTGAAGATCTCATGGACTGTTATGAAGTTGTGTCAGGTACGCGTATGCATGCAACGTACTATCGTCCTGGTGGCGTCTATCGCGATATACCGGCCAGTATGCCGCGCTATCAGCCTTCCAAAATACATAATGAAAAAGATGTCGCACGTATGAATCGTGCGCGCGAGGGTACAGTTCTTGATTTTATTCTGGACTTCACCGAGCGCTTTCCGGTGCGGGTTGATGAATATGAAACCCTGTTAACGGATAACCGTATCTGGAAGCAGCGTACAGTCAATATAGGTGTTGTTTCGCCGGAACGTGCATTACAGCTTGGCTTTACGGGGCCTATGCTGCGTGGTTCAGGTGTTGAATGGGATTTGCGTAAAAAACAGCCCTATGAAGTGTATGCCGATCTGGATTTTGATATCCCTGTTGGTGTGACTGGTGATTGCTATGACCGCTACCTTGTGCGTATGGAAGAGATGCGGCAGTCAAACCACATTGTTCGTCAGTGTGCAAAGTGGCTTGCAGCGAATCCGGGGCCTGTGATGATTGATGATCATAAATATGCACCACCAAAACGTACTGAGATGAAGGAAGGTATGGAGTCGATGATTCATCACTTCAAATTGTTCACTGAGGGGTACTGCGTGCCAGAGGGTGAGGTATATGCCGCTGTTGAACATCCCAAGGGTGAGTTTGGTGTTTACCTGGTTTCAGATGGTGCAAATAAGCCCTATCGCTTGAAAGTACGCGCCCCGGGTTTTGCTCATTTGTCAGCAATGCATGAAATGGTTCAGGGCCATATGTTGGCCGATGTTGTGTCAGTCATTGGTACGCAGGATATCGTGTTTGGAGAGATTGACCGGTAACTGATGATGAGCACTGAAACAAAAATTATTTTATCCGCGCATGCGCGTGCGGAAATTGATGAGTGGATTGCAAAGTTCCCGGAAGGGAAGCAACGCTCAGCTGTGATCTCTGCATTGCACATAGTGCAACATGAGAATCAGGGCTATTTAACAGCTGAACTGATGAATGCAGTTGCTGACTATCTCGACCTGCCGAAGGTGCAGGTATACGAAGTTGCGGCATTCTATTCAATGTTCGAGACCAAAGAAGTGGGTCGTCACTGTGTGTCGGTTTGTACAAATATGTGTTGCATGGTTCGTGGTAGCGAAAAAATTATTCAGCATATTGAGAGTAAATATGGCATCAAGGAAGGTGGCAGTACAGAAGATGGCCGCATTTTTCTAAAAAAAGAAGAAGAATGTCTTGCCGCGTGTACGGGTGCACCAATGATGATGGTTAATCATCGTTACTATGAAAATCTTACCCCTGAAAAGGTTGATGAGATTCTGGATGGGCTGGAATAACCATGTCCTATGAAATGAACCAGGTATGTCTGATTACGCTGGGCGAGGAACAGCCGTGGACCCTAGAAACCTATAAGTCTAAGGGTGGTTATGAAACCTGGGAGAAGATTCTGGCGGGGGATATTTCACCTGAACAGGTCATTGACATAGTTAAGGCATCAGGACTTCGTGGTCGTGGTGGTGCAGGATTTCCTACCGGGCTTAAGTGGAGCTTTATGCCAAAAGATCCTGAGATACAGAAATATGCAGTCTGTAACTCGGATGAGAGTGAGCCGGGCACCTGTCATGACCGCGATATATTGCGTTACAACCCGCATGCGCTGATAGAGGGTATGGCAATCGGTGCGTTCGCAATGGGAGCAACCATTGGCTACAACTATATA
The DNA here is from genome assembly GCA_024229935.1 of Gammaproteobacteria bacterium. Classification (GTDB taxonomy): domain Bacteria; phylum Pseudomonadota; class Gammaproteobacteria; order Steroidobacterales. Next base: position 238,206 of record JAAERX010000051.1, read on the forward strand.
CGTGGCGAATTCATGGATGAGCCAATCCCACGTTTTGAGGCGGCATTAAAAGAGGCTTATGCAGCGGGTCTGCTGGGCAAAAATATTCGTAGCTCAGATATAGACTTTGATCTGTATATGTTTGCCGGTGCAGGTGCTTATATATGTGGTGAGGAAACTGGCTTACTTGAGTCACTGGAAGGCAAGCCGGGCAGGCCACGCTTCAAACCTCCATTCCCGGCCAACTTTGGTCTTTATGGTAAGCCAACTACAGTCAACAACACGCAAAGTTATGCCTCAGTCCCTGCGATTATGCGTAACGGACCTGACTGGTTTGCCAATATGGGTGTGGCTAACTCAGGTGGCACGATGATTTTTTCAGTGTCAGGTCATGTAAACAAGCCAGGTAATTTTGAATTGCCATTGGGCATACCGTTTAAAGATCTGCTTGAGCTGGCAGGCGGTATGCTGGATGGTCGGCCACTTAAAGCGGTGATACCGGGTGGGTCATCGGTGCCGGTGATGCCAGCAGCCAATATTGTGGATATCACAATGGATTACGACTCATTGCAGGCGGCTGGTTCGTCTCTGGGCACGGGTTCACTGCTTATTATGGATGACTCCGTTTGCATGGTGCGACTCCTGCGGCGAATTTCTCGCTTTTATCATTCTGAATCCTGTGGCCAGTGCACACCTTGTCGTGAAGGTACCGGTTGGTTGCATCGTATGCTGGATCGGATTGTTGCTGGACAGGGCAAGCCAGAAGATATGGAGCGCTTACTGGGCGTAGCCAACAAGATTGAAGGGCACACAATTTGTGCATTAGGTGATGCAGCAGCATGGCCTGTGCAGAGCTTTCTGAAGCACTTTGGACATGAGTTCGAATACATGATTGAACATGGTGGTCAGTCAATAGTGGATGCTAATAAGGCAGCTGCCTGAATACTTAATATATAGACCTTTAATACATAGACGCTTACTAAATTAAAGAATGAGCCAGGAAAAAATAAAACTTGAGGTAGATGGTCAGGAACTGGAGGCAACTCCAGGCCAAATGCTGATTGAGGTGACTGATGCTGCGGATATTTTCATCCCGCGCTTTTGTTATCACCGTAAGCTTTCTGTGGCAGCTAACTGCCGTATGTGCCTTGTGCAAGTTGAGAAGGCACCTAAACCTTTGCCTGCCTGTGCCACACCCGTGGCACCCGGCATGGTGGTGCAAACCAAGTCGCAGTATGCAATTGATGCGCAGCAAGCCACCATGGAGTTCCTGCTGATTAATCATCCGCTGGATTGCCCTATTTGTGATCAGGGCGGTGAGTGTGAATTGCAGGATGTCGCAATGGCTTATGGCCGGAATGTTTCTCGCTATAACGAAGGCAAGCGTGTTGTTAAGGACAAGGATTTTGGCCCACTGGTGTCAACTGATATGACCCGCTGTATACAGTGCACCCGTTGTGTGCGCTTTGGTGAGGAAATAGCTGGTATTCAGGAACTGGGTTGTATGGGTCGTGGCGACACGATGGAGATCAGCGCTTTTGTTGAGCAGAGTGTCAATCATGAATTGTCCGGCAATATTATTGATTTGTGTCCGGTTGGTGCGCTGAATAATAAACCCTATCGCTTTAGTGCTCGTGCATGGGAGATGGAACAGCGCGCCACGATAGCACCACATGATTGCTTGGGTTCAAATCTTTATGCACATACCTTACGCGGACGTCTTAAGCGTATTGTCCCCAAGGATAATGATGCGATTAATGAAGCATGGCTCTCGGATCGGGATCGGTTCAGCTATGAAGGTATTTATAACGGTCGTATTGAACAACCTATGGTGCGTGTCGATGGCAAGCTTGTTCCTGCAACATGGGAAGATGCTCTGGAAAAAGCAGCCGCAGGGTTAAATCAGCTTGGTATGAGTGATGGCGGGGATTCTCTGGGAGCATGGGTATCTTCATCAGCAACCGTTGAAGAGGCCTATCTCACCGCACGAATTATGCGCCAGCTTGATTCTGGAAATATTGATTACCGCTTACGTCGCCGGGATTTTCGAGGTCAGGAAGCAGAGTCAGTAATGCCCGGTCTGGGTATTGCTCTTGCGGATGTAGATGTACTTAACGGCCTGTTAATTGTTGGCTCAAACCTGCGTAAGGAAGTGCCATTACTGGCACATCGAGTACGTAAGGCGGCTTTGGCTGGTGGGCAGATTAGTTTTATTAATGCCGGTGAATATGAGTATCTTTTCCCGGTTGCCAATGCTCTTGTAAATGAGGGAGCAGACTTTGTTGCTGAATTGGCTGCAGTGGTTGAAGCAGCTGGTGGGACAGTTGATTTTGCAGTTGCCAATAGTATTGCTGTTGGTAGTAAGCAGGCTGCAATTGTTGAGTCGCTGAAAAGCGAAAATGCCAGTATATTTCTTGGCCATATGGCGCAACGTCATCCGGCCTATGCTCGGATATACCAGCTGGCAGCCCAGCTGATGGATTTAACGGGCGCACGTCTTGGTATTATTAGCGAAGGCGCGAACAGCGCTGGTGTAGCCTATGCTGGTGCATTGCCACATCGCGGGCCTGCAGGTGGTGGGGTTGAAATAACAGGGGCTGATCTGGGCCAGATGCTTGCCTCACCGGTTAAGGGCCTGCTTCTTATGAATGTTGAGCCAGAATTTGACTGTGTTGATGATGTAGCAGCGTTAAATGCACTTCATGATGCTGAATTTGTTGTCGTATTATCACCCTGGTTGACAGACAGCGCTGCAGAACATGCGGATGTCATTCTTCCTATTGGTAGCTTTGCTGAAACCTCAGGGACATTTGTAAATGTTGAGGGTGTTTGGCAAAGCTTCCGGGGTGTGGCGAAACCAGTGGGCGAGGCCCGACCCGCATGGAAGGTTTTACGAGTGCTTGGTAATTTGCTGAAAGCACCAGATTTTGAATATCAAAGTTCAGAAGAGGTGCGTGATGAGTTACGTGCACTGGCCTTTGACGACAAGCCTCTAAAGGTTACCGAACTTGAGGAGGCTGCGGTAGCAGCTGTTACACCAGCTGACCTTGAGGTACCTGTTTATTCTGTTGATGCGCTGGTGCGTAGAGCAGAGTCCCTGCAATCCACACATGATTCAGCGCCCGGCTGGCGTAAAACGGTATAGGTATGTTTGACAGTATCTACAACACGGTTGAATCATGGCTTTTGCAATACCTGCCTGATGTGTGGGTGTTTCTGCTTATTAAGACAGTACAAATCGTCATCCTCATGGTTGTGCTCATTATATGTGTGGCATTTCTTACGTTGGCTGAACGTAAAATCATTGGCTATATGCAAAACCGTATTGGCCCAAACCGAGTTGGGCCGAAAGGTTTGCTGCAGCCATTTGCTGATACGGTTAAGCTGCTTATTAAAGAAGTTGTTATCCCAAATAATGCCAACCGTTTTCTTTTTGTACTGGCGCCCATGTTATCAATGGCACCTGCATTTGCGGCCTGGGCTGTAATACCATTATTTCCTGGTTTTGCTATAGCTGATATCAATGCAGGCTTGCTGTATTTGCTGGCACTGACCTCGCTGGCGGTGTATGGCGTGATTCTGGCAGGCTGGGCCTCTAATTCCCGCTATGCGATGTTGGGTGCTATGCGTTCAGCAGCGCAGATTATCGCCTATGAAATTGCCATGGGCTTTGCCTTGGTTGGTGTGCTGATGGCTGGTAAAAGTCTGAACCTGGGTGAAATTGTTATGGCTCAGCAGGGCGGTGTATTGAACTGGTTCTGGTTGCCCTTGTTCCCGTTGTTTGTTGTGTATTTCCTTTCGGGTCTGGCTGAAGTGAACCGAGCACCCTTTGATGTGGCTGAAGGTGAATCAGAGATTGTTGCCGGTTTCCATATTGAATATTCGGGTGCAACTTTTGCCATGTTCTTCCTGGCTGAATACGCCAATATGATTTTGATCTCAGCCCTGACAGCCTCAATGTTTTTGGGTGGCTGGGAATCATTCTTTGCGGGCTGGACCTTCCTTAACGGTACAGCGCTGGAATTTATACTCACACCAGGCCTGCATTGGCTGGCAGTTAAGACATGCTTTTTCCTGTTTTGCATGTTGTGGTTTCGTGCAACTTTTCCACGCTATCGATATGACCAAATTATGCGACTTGGCTGGAAAATATTTATCCCTGTCACCATCATCTGGATATTTGCAGAGGGTGTTATGTGGTGGGCACAGATAGGCCCTTGGAATGTCTGATATGGAAAGTCTGATATGAATGCCATAGTAAGAATCATAAAGACATTCACTTTGTGGGAGATGTTGAAGGGCTTGCGTCTGACACTGAAGAATCTGTTTGTCAAAAAAACGACCATACAGTACCCGGAAGAAAAGACACCGATGTCACCGCGTTTTCGTGGCTTGCATGCTCTGCGTCGTTACCCGAATGGTGAGGAACGTTGTATTGCCTGTAAAATGTGTGAGGCGGTTTGCCCGGCGTTGGCTATTACCATTGAGTCAGACGTGCGAGCTGATAATACCCGGCGTACCACCCGCTATGACATAGACCTTTTTAAATGCATCTATTGTGGCTTCTGTGAAGAAGCCTGCCCGGTGGATGCAATTGTGGAAACACGTATTTTCGAATACCACATGGAAGAGCCCGGTCAGAACATCATGACCAAGGATAAGTTGCTTGCGATTGGCGACAAAAATGAAGCCATGATTGCAACTGATAAAGCAGCAGATGCTAGGTATCGGTAAACAGAAATGTTTGAATTACTAATTTTTTTGGGATATGCAGCAATCTTAATAGGTGCCGCCCTGGGCGTCATTCTTGCGCGTAATCCGGTGCACTCTGTCATGTTTCTTGTGCTGGCATTTTTTACCAGTGCAATCTTGTGGCTTCTTTTAGAAGCTGAGTTTCTGGCGATGACACTGGTGCTTGTATATGTCGGTGCGGTGATGGTCCTGTTTCTGTTTGTGGTTATGATGCTTGACATCAAAACGACAACCATGCGCTCACACTTTATGCACTATGTTCCTGTTGGTGTGTTTGTGGCTGTTGTTGCCATAGCCCAGATATGGAGTGTTGTATGGTTGCGCAATCAGGGGCTTTCCTCGCTTGTCAGACCGGAACCTGTTGCTGCTGATTACAGCAATACCAAGGCACTGGGTGAGGTTTTGTATACCGAACATGTCTATG